>NZ_JBIQDE010000010.1:0-53606 GCF_045371305.1 Sphingomonas sp. 179-A 2A2 NHS
CGCCCGCGCCCTCGTCAAAGACGATAAGCATCCCGGCTACGGCCAAACGAGCAAGGCGGCCCTCAGGCCACGCTTACGCTTGTGCATCGGGGTCGGGGTGAGATGCTCCCACCACGCCCTATCGATCGAGACCGGGCCGGCCATCGCCTAACCAGCAGCTGGCTGCTCGGGAGCTTGGGCGGGCGGGGCAGGTGCAACAGGAGGAGCCGCGACTGCGCCGACAGGTGCCGCAGCCCCTCCACCATCTTCCGAATCGTCCTCGCTGATGCGCATCATCATCCGGTAGTGCGCGCCGTGGCCCGTGCGCTCGAATACCTCTCTGAACACGCGGAGGTAGCCTTGCACGGCATTGTCATCGACGGCGACGTAGATATCGTCGTGCGAGCTGTGCGATCCGTCGTTGATCCACGAGAACAGCGAGGCGCAGATCTGGGCGTCGCGCCCTTCAAAAAGTGTGACGATCTCGTCCTGCTTCAGCCCGCCCAGGACGCACAGATAGTTCTCGACAATCCGGCGCATCGTGTTCTGGATCGTGAGGTTCGGCCGGTCCGGATTGCGCACCTCATCCCACAGCAGCTCGTATGAGGTCTTGACCGGGTTGTAGTCATAGTGGGTGAGCGAGGACACGTTCTCGCGCTTCCGAACGATCCAGAAGGTCTCGAACGACCGCGCCCGACCGCGGCGCTCTCGATCGAAACTGACCTCCTTGTGAAAGTAGATGTTGTGCGTGAGCAAGAACACTTGGCGGACATTGCCTACATTCTCCCGCACGTCTGATACGACCTTCCGGATTAGCGCACTGACCACGAACAGGACGTCGGCGTCGAGGCTCGAGACGGGATCGTCGAATACCACAATCTTCTCGACGGCGGTGCCGGTGGCCGAGATGCTGCCAGCTAGCTGGTGATAGAAGTAGAGGAAGGTGATGAACGAACGCTCGCCCTCGCTCAAGGAGTGTGCCGCCTCGCTCCCATCCAGTCGCACGATGCGATACATGTCACCGCGGTCACCAGCCACCTCGAGTCGGAAGTTGGAGAAGCCATACTGGCCGAGGATCCGATTGATGGAATCGACCGTCGGGCGGACGCTGGTGATCGTCTCCTCGATCGCGGAAAGCTGCCGTTTCAGGTCCGCTCGCCGCGTGGTCTTGTCAGCGATGCTGCCACGCATACCATCGATCGCGCGCCGAAGATTGCCGGCCGTGGTTTCGTAGGTGTCGAGATCCGTGCGTCGTTCCTCGACAACGAACCTCCATATCTGCGCGGTCAGTGCCGATTTCGCGCTCGCGAGGTTGCGGATGGTGGCGTTATACTGCTCGGTCGCCTCGTTCGCGGCCGCAATCAGGGCGGTGATCGCAGCCGTCAACTCGGCCGTAGCCTCGAGCTCGACCACGCTACTCGGCTCCTTCCGTTTCGCCGCAATGCGTTCGATATTCAGTTCGAAAGCAGTCTTCAGCGCCGCGGAGCGTTCGCCGAGGACAACTGCGTCCACAAACCGATGTGGCGCCGCAACGAGGCCGTCAATGCCGGCGACGACGGCATTGACGGCCTGCTCATAGGACGCAGCGAGAAGATCGATCGAGGCGAGATCAGCCTCATACTGCTCGTCGAAGAACGCGTTGAGATCATCAAGCAGTCCAGCGGGCGCTGGCTGCTGGCAGAATGGGCATGGACCATCAGCCTCGGTCAGATATCTGACGCCCTGCTTGACCCAGTCGCTGTTGCCAAGGCGGCCGATGAGAGCGGCCACGACCGCGTCGTCGCGGCCCACAATGCTGCGGGCGAGGATCGGGGAAGCCTCCAGACCCGCGAAGCGGTCGAATAAAATCGGAGCGATTGCGATCTCCGGCGTCGCTGCATCCTGGAAAACGGTCGCCGCCTCCGCCGTAAGGGCGTCCAGCGTCTTCAACTCCGAAGTATTGCTCTCTGCCTCGACCAGCAGCTTGGTGCAGAAGTCGCCCTTCTTGCCACGGAAGCCGGTGAAGGCGTCCATGAATTTGTCCTTGTGATCGACCTGCGACTTCCAGCACGCCTCGATCAGTGCCGCGCGCGCAGCCGCGAGCTCGGCCTCTCGGCCCCCGGTTCCGTCCTCTCCCACGAGATTTCGACGCAGGTTGGCCATGTCATTATCGAGTCCAGCGATCTCGCCCGTCAGGCGCTCGATCTCCGCCACCGCCCGGGTCGAATCCTCGCCGAGCGTAAAGATGCCCTGCATCTGGTCGCCGAAGCTGGCATCGGCGAAATCTCGGTTAAAGACCAGCGTCGCAAGCTCGCGTCCATCGCGCCAACTGACAGTATATCCCGCGCAAACCGACGCGTCGTGGATCGCGCGCGAGATCGTCGTCTTACCGCAGCCGTTGTGGCCGAACAGGTAGTTGACCTTCTTCAGATCCGTCAGCCGCTCGCCGGCGGCCGGATAGGTCGCCACGTCGGCGATCTCGATCTCGGTGATCAAGCGATTCCCCCCAAATACTCCCCCGCCTGCGACATTATCTCAATCCAACCACAGAATCGACGTAGATCTGTCGCCAGTCCCACGCGGTGGCTGAGGAGTTAAGCCTCGCGGTTAGGCCGGGCCGGTGCCTGATGGGCGGCCTACGTGTCAGGCTTATCTTCGCGTCCTAAGCCGAAATCGTCATATCCCGGCTGGACCTGTCCGAAGAGGATCAGGCCGATAAAGCCCATAAGGCTCGGGATCAGGGGCCCCTTCCGTCGTCGAAACATCAGGCGTCGAAGCCGTCTCTTCACGTGAGCAGTGACCAGCGCTTTGTAGAACAAGCTTTGCTCGGGAATTTGGCTGCCTGGCGCCAGCGGCAGGTTCGTGGGAAAATGGGACGGCCCCCAAATCGTACCATTTATCATCACCATTCGCGGCATAAACGCGACGAATCCTCCCGCTTTCACGCCCCACAGGTTTGTGTCGACATAGTCGTTGTATGGATGAACGACCGCAGCGCATCGCGAACCTACCGTCGGGGTCCGCCTCGCAACAGTGTCCATAATCTTCGCGGCGAGCTGTGCGCACTGAAATGCATTCGCACCCGCACCGACAATGTGGCGCAGCTTCGCTTTCTCTTTGGCCGAGACAAAGTTTTCCATGCCACCGAAAATCACATCGGTCTCGTCGACCAAGGTCTTGAGGAAGACGCGGAACGGGCCAAGCTCATAGTCGTAAAGGTTTCCTCCTTCGGTCCCCCACGGTGTGACCGTGCGAAAGTTCGACAGCACGGTCATTATGTTCACCGGTATCGCCTTGTGCCGGGCGACAATATGCAACTCGACTCGACGCTCGGTGCGGATTTGCTGCGCCGTCGGTATCGACGCCATAAGATGACCCAGAATGTCGAGACATAATTGACCGAAGGTAGGTCGCTTGACGATGCTTGCGGCGACCGCCTCTGAAATGATGTCGTATAGCCTATGAATTTTTCCGCCCAGCCGCCAACGGGCGAGCCCGGTATATGAGATGCTGCCTCCATAGTCTTCACTGCCGAAGACGATGTGCTTGTTGAAGCGCTCGTCAAGAACTTGGGTGCCGTTCGAGTTGGCGGCCGTTATCCGCTGATCTGAGCAGGCGAGCAGAAATTCCGGTCTGACGATGGAAATAAGGAGCGTCACGCCTTTAGAATCCTGATCTCCGACCCTGAACGGGTCGAAGCCATGCCATTGCCAAGGATGCTGCGCTAGGCCGAGCGCGGCGTCGTGGCGCGGTCGCACGCCCGCGAGATTCAGCGCCCGCTTGTTCTTCAAATGCGACCTGCCATCTTCCAGGACACGCGATCAGAAGCCGCGAATCTCCGAGCGGCTGACTTTCAGCCACTCGGCTCAGCCTGAATGGGCGTTCACTTCCATCGTGCCCCGCCGCTCGCCCCCGATGAACGCCAATTGCCCGGTCAGTCCAGCTGCTCCGGGAAGTGGTTGCGGCGGCCCGCCTCAAGATTCCGCACCATATTGTCGACGCCAACCGCGTAGAACTCCCCGACACTGATTGCGGCACTCTCCTTGAGCTTCCACTGGTGCTCGCCTATCACTTTGATCACCGCGTTCACCAGTGCGATCACGTCGTCTGGTTCGAGCGGATAATCGGCGTAGATCCGTTTCGGATCCTTGAAATAGCGCTTGTCGAGATGTGCGAAGAACTTGTCGCGTCGTGCCATTATTGCATCGATCGTACTGCGCCTTGATACCAGTTCATTGAGCTGTTTCTCGAGGACTTCGACAGGCGGCGGTCCCGATTTCCACGTGATATTCGCCCGGTTTTTCAGGCAGAAGTCGAGGAATGCGAACAGGCTTCCTTGAGCCCTCCGCGGCTCCTCCAGCAGTCGCGCCGCTGCAAGATGCAGGTCGGTTTCGGCTGAGAAGATCAGCGGATGGAGAATTGGTTCGATTTTCCAGAGGCGGTCTCCGTGTATACGGTGCTGCCGGATCAGCTCGCGATAGATGGCCAGCTTAGGCACGAGACCCGGGGGTTCCGAGCCCTGGATGAGCATGACATAACGGGATAGCCGCTCTTCATAGTTCGCTTGAATCTCGGCCTTCACAATCTCTCCTATTGCTTGACGCACCAATTTCCGGACGGCGCATGCGTAGCGCTTCGCATCGGCCGGGACTGGACTCCTGTATTTAAGCTGGCTCCGCAGACGCTGTGGCTCAAAAGCAACAGAATCGAACAAAGCGCGAACAAAACACCGTCCTTGTGAGTTCCCTCTGGACAAATTGCGCCATTGAGTCAAAAAAAGACCCAGCAAGGGAGGCGCGCGATGGCTACGGTACTGAAGCGAAGAGCGGAGATGAGGCGCAGCAGGATGCCGCGCGCGTCGCAGAGGCGTCAGATGGCCAAGGGCTCGTCGACGCCGACGGAATTCTCCAGGCTCCGCCAGCAGGCCGGACTTACGCTCGGCGAAGTGGCGGAAGTGCTCGGTTACGAAAGCCGGCAGGTCTATCGCTGGGAAAATGGCGAGAACGAACCGCGGCAGGTTGTTCTCGACGCCCTGCGTCTGCGCATTCCGACGAGAACTGACGGGGAGGACGAGAAGCCGGCATTCCGCTTCATCGATCTGTTCGCCGGCATCGGCGGTATCCGCAGAGGCTTCGAGACGATCGGCGGCAAGTGCGTCTTCACCTGCGAATGGGACCGTTACTGCCAGACGACTTATCGCGCCAATTTCCCCGACGACGATCATGATATCGCCTCGGACATTCGTCAGGTCGTGGCTTCGGAGATCCCGGATCACGACGTTCTGCTGGCTGGGTTTCCCTGTCAGCCCTTCTCGATCGCCGGCGTTTCGAAGAAAAACGCGCTCAACCGGCCGCATGGCTTTGCCTGCGATACCCAGGGAACGTTGTTCTTTGACGTCGAACGGATCCTGGAGGAAAAGCGTCCTGCTGCCTTCGTGCTCGAGAACGTGAAGAACCTGCTCAATCACGACAAGGGGCGGACCTTTGCCGTCATTCGGCAGGTGCTTTCCGAGAAGCTCGAATACGACATCGACTTTCGGGTGGTGAATGCGAAATCATGGGTGCCGCAGCACCGTGAGCGCATTTTCATCGTCGGCATTCGCCGCGATCTTGAAGTGGGTTTCAGCTTTGACGATTTCGTTGTGCCGGATCCGCGCGAAGGACCCAGACTCGGGTCAATCCTCCACCCCGAAGACGGCAGCGAGAAAGCCGAGCCGCCGTTCACGCTTGGCGACGGCATGGTCGCCGCGAAATACACGCTGACCGAGCATCTCTGGAAGTATCTCCAGGCCTATGCCGAAAAGCACCGTCAGCGGGGCAACGGCTTCGGCTTCGGGCGCTTCGGCCCCGACGACGTCGCCAGGACGCTGTCGGCGCGCTACTACAAAGATGGTTCGGAGATTCTGATCAGCCGGGGTGACGATATCCCCCGTCGCCTGACCCCGCGCGAATGCGCTCGCCTGATGGGTTTTGATGCGCCCGGTAAGTCGGACTTTCTGATCAAGGTATCTGACATGCAGGCTTATAAGCAGTTCGGCAATTCGGTCGCTGTGCCGGCCGTGGCAGCGGTCGCTTCCTATCTGAAACCCTTCCTCGACCGCGCGCTCGCAAGGGAGAAGGAGATCGCCGGCGAGCAGGAAGCCGGCAGCTGAGCGACGTCCACACGCCCGAACAGCGCTCGCGCAACATGGCGGCGGTGCGCGGGCGCAATACCCGGCCCGAGCTTCTGCTGCGCCGTGCGCTTCACGGCATGGGTTTCCGCTATCGCCTCAACGTCAGGACCCTGCCGGGTTCACCGGATCTGGTCCTGCCCGGGCGGACGGCGTTGCTGTTCGTTCACGGCTGCTTCTGGCACGGGCACGACTGCTCCCTGTTCGTGCTGCCGCAGACGCGCCGCGATTTCTGGCTGGACAAGATCGGCCGCAATCAGCTGCGCGACCGCCGGCATTCCGACCAGCTTGCCGAGGCAGGATGGCGTGTCGGGACCGTATGGGAATGCGCCATGCGTGGGCGGGCCAGCCCGGGCGTGGAGGCGACTACGGAGGATGTTGCACGGTTTCTGCGGGATCCGGACTGTCGTGAAATGTTCTTTCGCGACACCGGTGCGCATGTCGGCTCCGGCCATCCATCTCTGCTCTCCGAGCGTTTCACACCGGTGCCCGGCCGCGGCTCGAACGAAGGAGTTCTTGACGACGACCCTCGCTGAGTCATCATTACAGTGAAACTTCAGGATCGCCCGGATTGGCACTCACGGACCTTTCGAGCTGGTTAGACGAACGCCGGCGCGCTCCGTCGGCCTGGTTCGTCAAGCGCCTGCAGGCAAACGATACCCTCGCGACCGGATCGCATCAGGCTGGTCCCTATCTCCCCAAGCCGTTTCTGTTCGCGGTGCACCCGGCACTGCGCGATGAGGCCGCGAAGAATCCGCGGGTGGAGTTCGACATTTATATCGACTCCCAGGGCGATTACCGTCGGGTACGGGCGATCTGGTACAATAACCGCCTTCATGGCGGCACCCGTAACGAGACGCGGATCACCGGCTTTGACGGTGCCCGCTCCGATCTCCTCGACCCCGAAAGCACAGGCGCGATCGCAGTGCTTGCGTTCGATCTCGCCGACCCTTCCGCGCCGGTCTGCCATGCCTGGGTCTGTCGCGACGAGACCGAATCTGATCTGGTGGAAGCGACCGTCGGGCAGGTGGATCCCGGGACTTCGGTCACCTGGATCGCCGAAGGCACGCCTCACCCTGGTCGATTCATTCTACCGCGCCGCAGAAAGAGCGTGCCCCTTGCAAAGAGCGGGGAGGCGCCTGTGCCCCCGCACGGCCGAAACGAGCCGCCAACGGTCGAAATGCTCGTAAGCCGCTCGGCGCTGGCACACCCGCTTGCTGGGCAGCCGGTCGATACCCGGCTTCTTCGCCGCCACGAAGCGTTCCTCGACCTGTTCCGCCAACTGGAACATGAGCTGTATGCGCCGAGCGCGCTCAACGGATTTCCCGATATCGCCTCGCTGCTCGAGACGGCCGATCATATTCGTGCCGGCCGTCAGGCGCGTGATGACGGTCTGGCGCTGCAGCTGCGCTACCTTCTGACCGAAGACGGGCTGACGGAGGGCTCAGCCTTTTCTTTCCGGCCCTCGACCGGAACCGCGCGCAATCCCGATTTCGTGTTCGCGGCGATCGGCGCGGGAGCAGACGTGCAGTCGGGGACGATCCTGCTTGTCGAACCCGTTATCCGCGACCGATGGAAGGCGGCGGTCGAGGAAAGCGGAGCAACCAGGGTTCATATGCTGACGCTACAGCGCGGTGTCAGCCTTACCCAGTTCAACGAGATGGCGGCGGCCGGGGTCACTCTCGTCGTACCCGCGCGTCTCCATGATACTTACCCAAGCGAGATCCGGAGCGACCTGATGTCGCTCGAAAGCTTTATCGCCGACGTTCGCCATCTCGCCGCGCCGGTACGCCGGCGCGGCTGAGCGAAGTGGCAGGCGGGTCCGGTCAGGCCGCCAGAAGGTTCCGGATTTCCTCGACCGATGCCGGCGGATCGAAGCGATGCGCCATCGCATGGCAATTCGGGCACAGCGGTACGAGGTCGGTAGCCGGATTGACCCGATAGTTCGGTCCAATGCGCGAAACCGGCGTCACATGATGGACATGAATGAAGCCGCGACCGGCTTCGCCATAGGTCTCGCCGAAGTTGAACCTGCAGGCGAGGCAGCTGTCGCCGTGCAGCTCGATGCAGGCGGCGCGGTTGATCCGGCTCCGCTCGTAGCGGTTTGTCTCCACCCGGATCTTTGCGCCCTCGGGCAGTCCTTCCGGATTGAGCACCGTGTCCGGCTCAAGCTCCTCCACGGGCATGAGCGCCATGGCAAGGCTGAAATAGCGATGCGTCCAGCTGTTGAGTTCGCGATCGTTTTCATCATGGTCGTCGGTGTTCACCGCCGCAGGCGACCGCACCAGTGTGAGGCTGGCGCGATGCCATTCCGTGGGCCAGAGCTCCGGCCGGAGCGGGTCGAGACCCGCGCCGTCTACCTCAAGGGTAACGCTGCCTCTCGCCCTGGCGCAGAGTTCCGCCAGCGCCGCGAAGGTCTGCTTCGCCCCTTCGTCTGCTTCGCCCATCGCTGTCACCAGCGGGCCGGCAAATGCTCCTGGCATCAGCGAGTACGTTATGCTCCGCCATCCAAGTGTGACGTCGACGCCGAACGAGATCTCCCGCGGGGTATCCGCGGGCCTGAGTTCGAATGCCGGCCAGCCGCCCGAGGGCTGCTTCGACGCAGCAACGATCCTCAGGCCGAAGTCACGCGACAGCTGAGTGGCGAGCCTTTCGAGATCAGGCTGCCACATCATCCATGTCCGGCTCCGGGAGATCTTCGACCAGTCGGCGCAGGATGCGCGACACCTCGAAGCGAACCTCTTCGAAATGGCGCGCCGTCTCGTCGCTGATCGTGCTCAGCTCGGCCATGCAAAGCCCCCAGAGCAGCGAGTCCATCCCCTGCACCGTGACCCCGCTCTGGAGGTTGGGCACGTAGACCTTGTGGTAGTAGGGGTGCGACGTGTTGATGCGCACGGCCTTGTGTCCGTCGATAATCGTGGGCTCGAACAATGCACCGTCGTCGAGCGAGTCGACGGGCTGAACGAAAACCTGGCCCGGCTTCGTGGCCGAGCCGATCTTAAGTCGGATACGGAATGAGCCGTGCTTGTTCGTTACCTGCGCATCGCCGGTGTTGGGATCACGGATATCCACAACCGCAGTGTCGATCGAGCCTTCCTTCGACGCGATGTTGCGGTTCGACGAGTCATGGGAGTCGCCTGCCTTCTTGAGCGCGTCCTTCTTGCGGCCCTGACGATAGCGATTGTTCGCTTCGCGGCGTGGCGCGGTCAGGAGTTCGTCCTTGATCGCGATCCAGAGATCTTCGTTCAGGCTGATCTGCGATTTCTTGAAATCGATGTCGAAGACTTCATCGAGCTCGTGGGTGAACGAAAACTCGGCGCGCAGCAGCGTACCGTGCGGTTCCTTGCTGTACATGCCCAGCCAGGTTGCATCCTGAATCAGGCGGTTCTCGCGATAGATGTACAGACCCTGGGAGTCGTTGCCGAGCCGCGACTTCTTGAAAGCCGACTCGGAGGGGAACTCCTCTTTCCGCGGCAGGATATAGGCGCGGAAGACGATCTTCGCCTGCTTTCCGCCGGGCGCATCGATCGTCACGACTTCATCGGCGACCTTGTCGGAGTGGGCTATGCAGAAGGGGTCCCACGGCAGCAGCTTCTCATCATTCACCCGAATTTCGACAGTCGGCGCCCGATCGTCGCTCGGGTCGATGAAACGCTGGAAGACCATGGCAAGATGATCGCGCAGCCCCTTGACTGCCCGGTCGAGCGCGTTCTGCGCGGCCGCTCCTGATGGCGTCACATATTCCTTGATCAGCCGGTCGACCTGTTGCCAGAGCACGACCGTACCCGATTTCCCGTGCGCCACGGTCTGAAGATGATCGACGGCCTCAGGATCGGCTTCGTCATCGACCAGCAGTTCCCAGCCATGCTCTGCGACGTGACGCAGATCCCATGTCGCCTGCAGCGGCTCCATCTCTGGTCCGTCGCGAGTGATGACCGAAAGTCTGCGGCAGAACGCCGTGGACGCGGTCTTGAGGCCAAGGCCGAACTTACCGAGGCTCGAGGGATCGGCGCGCCGCGCCGAACCATAGGTCATTGCGTTCAGCAGACCCTTTCGGTTCATGCCCTCGCCATTATCCGCAATCGAGACCCGCACCGCACTGCGCAGATCCATCAGGATCTGCAGATCGATCACCGTCGCTCTGGCCGCGATCGAATTGTCGACGATATCCGCGATCGCCGTGTTGAACTTATAGCCGGTGTCGCGGAGACTCTCGATCGTCCGCTCGGGATCGGGTGGTGCCTGAACTTTTTCGACTGTCATTCTTCTTCCCTCTTCGCCTCAGGCGTTCACCCGGACAACCTTCCAGTCCCCGCCGAGTTTGAGCACGCCGTTCTGAATTCGCGCCGGCTGCATGCGCGTATAGCGCACCGAATAGCCTTCGCCTTCGCGATGTTCGAGAATGAGTTCGTCTCCCGCCCTGAGTCCAGCCGCCCGGATGAAGGGCGTCATGCGGGTCAGTCTGTATTCGTTACGCGTTCCGCCGAACAGCTTGCCATTGTAATAGATGAACGCGAACTCCCACTGCTCTTCCGTTTCGTCGCGGAAGAAGAGATGATGACGCGGGTTCTTCACTTCGTGCGAGAGCGGCGGGAAGAACGCGAGAATTTCTGGGTTCTTGGGCACGAGAATGCCGGCCTGGTGACCACCGGTTTCGCCCGCGTCGTTCGCGGTCAGCACCTTTGCTATTCGTTTCATCCTGCCAGATCCTTCGTGCGGGTGAGCGGCGAGGCGCGCAGCGCCCGCCCGACATCGGCGATATCTTCGTCCGTGCCTTCGACGCCGATCACGGCCGCGCCCGAGAGCTCGCGCTTGCGGCTCAGGCGGTCGTTGACGACTTCCTCGACTGAGTCCCCGAAGAACAGACGATGGACGGTGACCGGGCGGGTCTGGCCGCGCCGGTGCGCGCGCGCTGACGCCTGATCCTCGATTGCAGGATTCCATTCGAGATTGTAATGCACGACATGCGTGGCAGCGGTGATGTTCAAGCCCGCGCCCGCGGCGCGCGGGTTGAGCGCCAGCAGAGCGGGACCAGCCTCCGCGGAAAAACGGTCTACAACAGGCTGTCGGTCCTCCACCGGCGTCTCGCCATTTATCGTGGCTGCCATCGCGCCATAGCGCTGGCGAACGATATCGGCGATCATCGCGGCAAGACGATTGTAGGAAGTGAATACGAGCAGCTTCTGCCGGCTCGCAAACACCTCGTCGACGATCTCGAACAACCGGGCCAGCTTGCTGAATCCGAGTGCCCGGTCGATCGTCCAGGGCACGTCGTCGAGCAGCATCGGATGGGCACAGAACATGCGCAGCCTGGTAAGCGCGACGAGCGTGGCCGCGCCGCCATATTCGGCGAGCGTATCCAGCCGGATCTGCTCATAGGCAGCAGCCTCGTCCTCGGTAAGCGCGAGAACCTGCGGAATGTCGATCCGCTCGGGCAGATCCTGTGCGACCTCGGAGACCAGCCGGCGCAGCATGATCGGAGTGACAAGCGGCTCGAGCGCCGCCGCTCCGTCGACATCGTCCTGGAAACGCTGCTCGAACGATCCGACATCGCCCAGCAGGCCGGGGACGGCGAAGTCGACCAGCGACCAGAGGTCGCGCAGCCGATTCTCGACCGGCGTCCCGGTCACTGCGATGCCCGAGCGCCGCCGAAGCTGGCGCACCGCCTGTGCGCGGCGCGTGTCCGGGTTCTTGATGGCCTGCGCTTCGTCCAGCACGACGATGCGCCAGTCGATCATCCGGAACATGCTCCCGTCGCGTACGACCGTCTCATAGGACGTGATGATGACGTCGAACGGCGCCAGCACTCTGTAATCTCCGGTGCGCCGGGTGCCCTGATGGATATGTGTCTTCAGCCCGGGTGCGAACTTCGCGATCTCGCGCCGCCAGTTCTCGAGCAATGTCGTCGGCGCGACGATCAGCGAAGGTGCGGCTTCGCTGCGCTCGGGCGAGGCGAGCAAGGCGATGATCTGGATGGTTTTGCCGAGGCCCATTTCATCGGCGAGGATTGCGCCGAGACCTTCGCGCCAGAGGAAGCTCAGCCACTGCCAGCCATCCTTCTGGTACGGATAGAGCCGCCCGGTAAAGGAAATGAGTTCGCTCTCTTCCCTGCGTACGGCGAGCCCGGGCTGGATATTGCGCCCGGCAGTCTCGTCGGCGAGATGCCCGGTGTCGCCGGTGGCGGTTCGCAGCGCGAGATACTGTCGCAGCGACAGCGCGCCGGGCGCCTCGACTCCCGCGCCTGCAAGGATGTCCGCGATTTCCTGCTGCGCGCCGGCGGCCAGCGGATACCAGACTTCGCCGATGATCAGATGATCCGGGTGATCCTGCCACGTCCCGAAGGGACCGCTTACGCCACCGCGGCCGGTTGCCCGGACATGGCAGAAAAGGCCGCCGTCTGCGGCCGCATCGTCGTGATCGATCACGAGGCTGAGAAACGCCGGATAGCGCGAGCAGCGAAGCGGGGGCGCTCCGGGTGCTATGCTCTGCCCGCGGAACATCGATACGCCGTCGAAGACGAGCCCGTAAATCTCCTCGGCATTCGGCCGGACGGGATCGCCGCCGACCTCGAGTTCAAGAATGCCGGAGCGGATCTGCCACCGGGCTGCTTTGGGTCCTGCGCTCATCGGTTCCACGGTACCCGGCGAAATACGGGGGTCAAAGCCGCACCTGCCGGCGCGCGGTCCCGCTCAGCTGGATGCGACGCTCGCCCGCCGGTGCGTCCGTCGCGGGCGTCTCGGGTGCAGGCATCGGGAAACCTTCTTCGCTCAGCCGCCCGAACAGGTGGCGCAGGGCGTTGCGCTCCGAAGGCGCGAGAGCAAACTGTCCGCGGCCGAGCCGGCGGAGCGCGGCGTCCGAGCGGGGGCTGAGCAGTCCTTTCCGGCGCGCGAAAAGCGTCACTTCGTCGACCCGACCAGCGAGTGCGACCATGAGCCGATCCATCTCAATCTCGACGTCGATCCGCCGGACCGAGACTTCCTCCCGAGCGGCCTCGCGCTGGTCCTCCCGGTCCAGCAGAATAGCGTCGGGTAGCTCGGGCAAGGTGAATTCCGTCCGTGCGATCAGCGCCCAGCAGGCCTGCTGCTTGGCGAATTCGCCGACATTGCGGACATGTTCGGGCGCCTCTCTCAGCGTGCGCGCGACTTGAGGCGCGAGCTCGGAAAGCGTCAGCTTCAGCTCATCGGGAACGTCCTGCTGGTTCCAGACAAGCTGGAGATTGAGGCCCGCCTTGCCGGCTTTACGCAGATGATGCTGCAGCCAGGCCAGCGTGTAAGCCACGGTCTGCGACTTGTGCCCCCGATCGCTGCGGTACCAGTCCGCACCGGCGATCATCCGGTCGGTCCAGCGAAAGATCAGCGCGCGTGCGACTGCACTGCGGAACCAGCCATCGTTGAACGATAGCGGCGAAGCTTCCCAGTCCTTCGCGACCTGCTCGGCAAAGGCCAGAAAACACTTCTGAGCGCCAAGGCAGACGATGTGCGGTCGCGCCGCAAAGGTCAGCTCGTATTTCGCGAGGTCTGTCTTCTCAATGAGCTGCGTTTTCGGAAACTCGGTTTCGAACCGCCGCCGCTCGGCGGCAGTGCCACGCCCGCGGGCGTCGCGATACTGGCCGCGAGAGCGTTCATAGAACCACTTCTCACCTGCCAGCGCGCCTGCGCGCGGCGGAGGCGCCAGCCGGCGCGAGATCTGCTCGAGCGTAACGTGGAACGGATGCCCCGAGAAGAAGTCAGCTTCGCTGATCCGGTTCTGCGTGTTCGCGAAGCGCGAAATGCGCGGCACGACGGCCTCGATCAGCTGTGGCTGGACGACCGACAGTTTCATCTGGACGAAGACCTTCGTGAGGTCTGCCCCCTGATCGCGGGCGTGAAGAATTGAAGCGGTCGTCTGCCCGCCGTTCACGATCTGAAGGTTCTCGATCGCGGCGATGCCCAGAGTGCCGCTGCCAGTGGGTTCGGTACGGACCGCGCTGGCCGTCGCCGTCAGCCCGTTATTGTAAGCAAAGAACATTTCAGGTGTTTCGCGCAATGTCGCGATGATGCCCTTGTTCACCTTTGTCCGCGCCTGAAGAAATGTCCGGACATTCTGTTCGAGGAGGCGCGGCCCATAGAGCCCATAAATCCCTGCCAGGACATCACCCGGCAGTGCGATCAGATAGGACTGGTACCCGCCCGCTTCGGTAAATGCCGGAAGGCACGGCACAGGCGCGCCGGCAAGCGCGGCCAGATCGACTTCAATCGGTTCGATCGAACCCTGCGAGCGGGCAATAGCAGCGAAACGGGCGAAATCGAGAACGTTCGAAACGACCGGCCGCCCCTCGATCTCGCCTGAAAGTTCCGGTGGCCTGCGGGTCGACAGCCGCGCTGCGGAGAAAACGAGGATCTGGACGCGCTTCAGAAGCGCCGGCGACGTCGCGACCAGGCCGCAAGCGACATCCTCAGGCGAACCTTCCGCTAGCCCCGAGGTGAACCCCGGGCCAAGAAGATGCTCGACGAAGCGGCGTGCCCGGGCATTCAGAACCTCCAGCCGCGCAGCATTGAGGGTTTCGAGCTCCTCATCTTCACGAACATCGCAGATCGCGACATAGAGGATCCCGCGCTCCTGATCGAAAGCGTGACCGTCGATGCGGTATCCGCCACGCCCCTCACGCTCAATTTCACAGGGCTCGAGGTCCGGACAGTCGCCATTCTCTGAGGCCAGGGCGGCATAACAGTCGAAAAATGCCGCGATCAGGGTTTCGCCCGTGGCCTGCATCCGCGTCTGCAGATCGGACCGAAATTCGCGATATTCCGCTTCCAGCGCATCGTCCTGCATGTGCCCCCTCCCGACAATCGAGGCTATCGGGCAACGAGACCGGGTGCCACACAAAACTTCAGCTACTGGAGTGTACCAGATACTCCTGCCTTCAGGCGCAGGTGGACACGTGTCACAACCCGCACGTAGCCTGTCGCCCTCATTCTTGCAGAGATAACGTAGCTTCCTACCATGCGGGGTTTTGTGATTTGAAAGACCACGTGCCTACTCAAGACGAAGCGAACCTTATTCGGGAGTTTCTCTCACTGCTCGACGCTGAAGAGGGGAATATCATCGCGCGTCTCACGCAGGACCGACTGGGCCTTGCTCTCCGTGTCGCGCTCAACGAGCTTGACTGGCACAAATATGGTCTCGCGCACCGGGAAGGCCTTTCCGATGAAGTAAAACTGCAGACCTACGTCGTCGATATGGGGCTCGGAAGAGTGATTAGCCTGATGCTTCGCCTGCACGACGATTTTACAGTGCCTACGATCACCGTCCGACGACAGGACAGGCTGGTGCGCCAGCTCCTCGACATGGCAGCTGAGCTCGGCTTTATCGAACAGGGGCGCCGTACCGTCGAACTGGTATGGGCGGGGATAGCCCGGATAAGCCGACCCGAGCCCCTCATATTTGACTTCGAGCTGCCGCACCAGATTTCGGATGCTGAGGCGCATGAGCGTGACGTCGTCGAACACTATAAGCGCGAACATCTTCGGCTGACGCAGGAAGCGCTATCGGCAAGCGCAGGTGCGCGCTGGTTAAGCGGGGAAATCACGAATCTGCTTCGCGAAAACGTCTATGTCTGGAGGGACAGCTTCATTGGCTATAACGCCGACCCGGTCCTCGACGATTATTACATGGCCCTTGCGTGGACAGCCATTCGCGAGACGCCGCAATATGACTCCTTCAATGAGCGCAAGACCTTTGGCGGGATCCCGTTTCTCAAATACCTGCTTGCCAGTGCCTGGCTGGTCTCGCTCTGCCTCAAGCACGAGGCCTTCTGCGAGGCGCTAATCGCAAAGCACCCCGAGATTCGCCTTGAGGATATCCTCACGATCTCCGCAGATCGCGCAGAATTCATAGATACGCTGCGCCAAGCGCTCGACCAGACGGGAATGCGGTTCGTGACATACACCACGACGTCGCTGGAGGAGGCAGAACAGATTTTCGAAGTGGTCACGCTGACGCGCCGCAACGCGAAGCTGATCGAGAAACCAGTCGCCCCGATCCCCGTGATTGTACAATCATCCACTGTCTCGATCGTGAAATTTTTAGCAGGCCGGCATCGGCAGATGGAGTTCATGCTTGATTCGCTCAAAGCGAATTTTGCGCGCGATTTCTCGCTCAATCAGCAGACCCGTGAGGCATCGATGCAGCGGGTGATGGAAGAATTTTTTCGGGAGCATTTCGCCTCGGCGATTGTCCGAAGGAATATTCGTCTGCGACATCGTGGCCGCGAGCTCACGGATATCGATTTTGCAGTCTTTGATCCAGCTTTCGGCGATCTGCTGTTGTTCCAGATCAAATATCAGGATGCGCACGGCGCAGACTTTAAGGTGCGAAATTCGCGCATGGCGCGCTTTGTCAATGAGAGCATGCGCTGGCTGACAGCAGTCGACACATGGCTTGAAAATGCGGGGCCGGAAGTGCTGCGGAATGCGTTCCGCCTTCCAGCAGCAGGGAAAGTTACGCGCATCCGCAAAATCATCGTGGCGCGGCACCATGCCTATCCGCTCGCCAAGGTGCAGCTTGATGAGGACACAGCATATGCCTCATGGATGCAGCTGTACAACGCTGGGGCATATATGGGCACGAAGCAGGGGAATATTCGTACGCTCAACGGCCTGTTCAGCACCTTGAGGGCGCATATTGTTGGCGCTGCCGCGCGCTTCCACGAGGACCTTGAGCCGCTCGAATACCGCCTCGCAAACGTGTCCTTTCGGGTACGACAAAGCGAAGGAGACCCGACGGAGCATCCGGCTAGCATCAACGTAGTGCACCCGTGAACGCCAGGCGCGCCTGGTCACTTCTGACGGTTGAGGGAACCCGCCAGTATGGCGGCAACACCGGCTATGATGACGACCCGTCGAGCGTCTATCGTTATGACAGTGACGTCGCCAACCACCTACAGATGCAGGCTGGCGATGTGGTAATTATCCGGTCGAAGGCAAACGTGATCGGCGTCGCCGAGATTGAGACCATAGAAAAGGGCGTCGGCCACAAGGACCGCTTACGGTGCCCCCGGTGCCGCGCCACAAATATCAAACGTCGCGCCAGAAAGCTGCCGGCATGGAGCTGCAAATTTGGCCATGCTTTTGACGAGCCGCTCAATGAGCCCGTCGAGGTTACGACCTTTGCGGCCCACTATGGCGCAACCTTTATCCCGGCAGGAAACACGATCTCGGTTGGACATCTGCATGAGGCCGTGCTGCGTCCAAGTGACCAGATGTCGATTAAGGAGATCGACCTGGCAAAACTGGAGCCGGTCTTCGGTAGCGGATCTGCGATCGACGCGCTGATACGGCGGTTCGCTAAACGGCTTGTGGTGCCTGAAGAAGCCGACACGGATCCCGCCGGCGCTGGAGTTTCGATTATTGAGGCCCGGCGTCGCGTCATGCGCGAAATTGCCATGCGACGCGGACAAGCGCGCTTTCGCGCGAGGCTGATCCGGAGATACGGTGCGCAGTGCCAGATCAGCGGCTGCCGGTTTCCCGGCCTTGTCGAAGCGGCACATATCCTTGCCTATTCGGCGAGCGAGGACAACAGCGTCGGAAATGGCGTCCTGCTCAGAAGCGACCTCCACACCCTGTTCGATCTCGGACTCCTGGGTATTGACCCGGCTTCCCTTCGTGTGGCGTTTCATCCCGCTCTTCAGAGCGCAGGCTATGCGGAATTTGAAGGCAGGGTCCTGTTCGTGAACAGCTCGGGAGGCCCGTCCCGTAAAGCGCTCGCTGAGCGCTGGCAGTTTTTCAATGAACACCTGCCGGGCACATCAGACACCTGACTCAAAGCGGGCCGCTCAGCGAAATCAACTGATGTGCCCTCGCTAAAATCGAGCCGCCATCAGAACAGGAGCACGCGATGAGCAGCCTGGACGGCGCTGCCGTCCCATTCGCCGCCTCTAAGAAGCGGCAGCGTAGAGCCAACCACCACCTCCGTTATTCGCGAATGCCTTCGGCCGCTGTGGTCAAGCTGATCCAGATCGCAGGCGGCTACGCCGGCATTTCTCCGGAACAGGCTAAGGCGTTCTCCCGCCCCCACCGATGCCGAACCTAAACGCCTTCCACTATTTGTCGAAGCAGGCTCGGAGCGGCGGCAGCCCTACGGCGATGATACTTGTCGAGGAGCTTTGCGAATGAAGCAAGTTGGGGGCTGTCACCCATCAGCCTCATGCCCTCAAATTCTTCAACGATGTCGTTGAAGACGGTAACCTCCGCCCGTCGATAGGGCGCAAGTCTGTCATTCAACTGCTCGATCGCGCGCGCTTGCTCTAAGTTCCCGGACCTCCGCACGATAGCCATGAAAAGCCATTCGGTCGCAGCCACCATGCTCGCTTTCGAAGAATGCTGTTTGTTGTCTAGGACGACCTCTGCTGGCTTGGTCCGCTGCACCGCAGATTTGAGGATTTGCCCATTCCAATCGTAGAGGTCACGTAGTCCAGCTTCTGTCGGTAGGGGAACGCGGAATCCATTATGGTTCGGCGCCTCAACCAGTCGCTCGCCGGTCAAGCGGTGAAGAGCATCACGCACGGGGGTGATACTCGAAGCGATCTGTCTGCCGATCAGCGCCGGCTCGATCGGGGTGCCGGGCGGCAGTTCGCCCGCGACGAGCATGCGCTTGAGCTCCGTGTAGACACGTTCGAAGGTTGCGCCGGGACTCATTGCCTACGCTCCGGCGCGCTGCCCGGCGACATGCGCCTCGATCAGCGCCTGCTGGTCGGGCCGAAGCGCATCGATCGCGCCGATCGTGCCGGCCGCTTTGTCCTGAAGCAGAACCGACGGGCATTGCCCCTCGTAATTGCCGAGATTGGGGCGGTGCTGGCGATAGCCGACCAGCTGGGCCAGCTCCTTCGGGAAGTGACGCGCCACCTCAGGAGGATAGGCGAGCCACTGGTTCTCATAGGGCTTGAGCCAGCCGAGACAGTAGCTGACAATCGCGCCGCGGCGGGTCGTGAAGCTGCGGTTGCCGCCCGCGCCATGCAGCGTCGAGCCGAGGAAGAGCAGCGCGTCGCCCGGGTCGAGTTCGACCGCCACCGGCTGCGCGTCAGGGTCCGGCTCGAGCGCCTTGCGGCCATGGCTGTCCGGCCAGATCAGCGTGGTACCGTTGAGCTCCCGGTAGGGCGTGAACGGCCACATTACGTTGAGCAGATACTCGGTCTCGCCGATCGCGCCCCGCCACATATCCTGATCACGATGGGGAAGCTGCGGCAGCGCGCCGGGATGGAGCGCAATCGCTTGCGTCAGGTTGAGCTGCAGGCAATCGCACCATGGGCCGAGGACTTCGTTCGCGGTGGAGAGGATGTCCGCATGCATGACGAGGGCGGCGGCGTGCGGGCTGCGCGCGAGCAGCCGGCCGAAGCGCCTGGTCCGCTCGCCATAGAAGCCGCCCTGGCAGAACGGCGTCTGCGCGAATGCGTCGGCGAGATCGGCCTCGAGATTGGCGATGGTACTTCGGGGAAGCGCGTCCTTGATGACGGCATAGCCATGCTGGCGGAGCTGCCGGACGGTGGTGCTCACCGCATCTGCCTGTGCGGAATGGACGGGTTGCGTCGCCATCATGCGGCCTCCGCTTCGAGGATCTGGTTCGGCGGCAGGATGCCGTTGGCGGCGAGCAGCGCGGGCGTCTCCGCGGTGATTTTTATTTTGAGCGCGCCGAGCGTCATTCCATCGATGGTTCTGGGTTGGCCGAGCGGCCTTGCGTCCCAGCCGAATTCGAGGATTTGGTCGAGCCAGCCCTGTTCGGCGACGCCGGTATACACCGTGATGCCGTGCTCGAGCGCATAATGCGCAAGGCCGGTGACCAGCGCGTCGCGCCAGCGCCGCCGCTCGGCGGCGCGAAGTCTGCGATCCAGGCAGAAGCGCGTGATCTCGTAGATATCGGGGCCCGTCGGCTGAGCCTCTTCGCACAGATCGGCGAACAGCGTGTCGAGGATGTGCGGCCGGATCGTCGGAAGCAGCCGTGCCGAGGCGAGATGGTTCTGCGCGCTGTCGGTGAGGATCAGATAGCGAGCGTGCGTGTCGTCGAACTGGTCGATCTCATATTTTCCCGCGAGCACCGGCACGTCCCAGCCGAGCAGGTCGACGAACACGCGCTTCCTCGCTTCGAACATCGCGCGCATCACCGCGTCGCTGGCGGTGCTGCGCTCGTCCTGTGTGAACAACATGGCTGGACTCCCCTGGTGGAGCCCGGATGCTCGGCGCGTCGCCCGGCAGTGACCACTCCCCAGAAATGGGGAGTTTACCGTTTCAGCGCATCGGTGAAGGTGAGTGCCCCGTCATAGAGGGCGTGGATCGCGAGTTGAGTCCGGTTGGTGACTCCGTAGCGGCTGCGGGCCTCCTTCATGTGCTGGATCGCCGTGTCATGCCCGATGCCGAGGATCTGCGAGGTCTCCCAGTCCGACTTGCCGCGCGCCGCCCAGTAGATGCAGTCGCGCTGCCGGTCGCTGAGCCGCGGCCGGTCCTGGTCGGTACGCCTGACCCCCGAAAGGCGCCGGGCGCCCTCGAATGCGGTGGCGCCGACGAACTGCGCGAGGGGCATCCATTCGGTGCGGAAGGTCCGCCCGTTCGCTGTGGCGAACGAGCAGGATCCCGCCGACTCGCCGGGTACGTGCGCGGGCACGGTGAACCCGTCCGCAAGTCCGACGCGCCGGGAGTGGGCGAGAATATCCTCGTCACGCTTCGTCATCACGATGAGCTGCGGGAGCCTCGACCAAGGGAAGCCGACGCTGGTCAGATGGCTCGCACGGTGCACAGGATCCGACGGCCCGAGCCGCTCGGCGTCGAACCAGGCCTCCCATTCGCCGGGATAATTATGCACCCGGATCGCGGGCTGCGGCGCTCGCGGAACATCGACATGATGGGCCAGCGCATAATGCTGAAAGCCCATCTCGCGCGCGATCGCTTCGAGCAGCGTAGCGAGTTCGTCGATTGTCTCCGCGGTCTCGACCGCGAACGCAAATGCCTGAGCCGTCTTGAGGACCATGTGCCGCGCCATACCGTTGCAGGACGCGCCCCAAGCCGCAGCGCCCGAGCCTCAGCCGTGCCGGCCCCGCACGCGCCGCTTTCCCATCGGCGCAGCGGACGGATCGATAAGGTCTTTCTGGTAACCGGTTCGCTGCGAAGGGGCAAATGCGTCTGTTATCTCTCGAGGCCAAGGTGCTGTTCGGCCTCGCTATCGTCTCCGGCTTTGGCCGGACGCGGCGATGGGGCGCGCGCCTGAAAGCCGTCCCGACTGGCGGGACAGCGCGCCCTATCGCGCGCTGATTGGAATCGATCGCGCCGGGCTCGCTTGGGAATGGCTTCGCCGTGATCCCGCGTATGCGGCGCTGAGCGCCCGGCTGCGCGGCGCAGACGTCAGCGGCGACGCGCACCTCCAGATGGAGGCCGGCGCCCGGGCTTTCGGGCTGTGCTTTCGCCGAAGACGCTGCGCGGCCTGCTCCAGCGGCGCGGCTCTTATGGCATGCAGACCTCGATCCGTTCGTACTGCAGGTGCGGGCGATCCCGGCGGAAGGGTCGGATCCGGAGGCAATCAACCTTGCTCGCCTGGCGCGCTGGATGACGATCGTGCGTGGCGGAGACCGTGAGCATGTCGCCCTTTCCGACGGCTGGCATCGCATCCGGATCGACGTGCTCGAAGGGACACTGGTTGAGGAAGGGCCTGCAAGGCTGGACTATCTGTTGTCGGGGCTGACGCGGGTCGACGCGCATGTCCTGACCCTCAGGCGCATGCTCGGTCTCTGGCGCAGCGGCCGCTTCACTCGGACCCTGTACCCGCCCGAGCCGGGTCTGCCGCGACGGCTCGAGACGCTCCGCGTTGGCGATGCGCTTGCCGACGGCGCATCCTATCGTGAAATGGCGGTCGCCCTGTACGGCGAGGAGCGGGTTCGCGCCGAATGGAAGGGGCGATCCGACTTCCTCATGTCGCGCATGCGCCGACGGGCGGCCGAGGCTCGGGCGATGGCGTCGGGTGGCTGGCGTGCGCTTCTGAAACCGTGACGATCGGTGCCGCATCCCACGCGTATCACCAGCCTCGCGCGCTCGCTATAAGGCCGGACAGGAACAGCGCACCGGAGACCCATCCAAGCATGGGCGCAAGCCACGCACAGCGATACCTGCGTCTTCTCGATGCCCTGAATTTCGCCTCAACCCAACGCAGGCGCCGACCTGTAATCGCGACGCGGCTCCAGTATGCATCCTGGTGGCGCAGCAATTCGGCGAGCCTTCCATACATCTCCTGTACGACCATTGCGCCGAACATCGCGAAAGTCACGCCAGCGCCAAACAGAATGATCGGCAGGATATGTCCTTTTGCTGCTTCCCGCGCGTTAAGGAATGCCGCGGCGGCGCCGCCATTGAGCGCGAATAGCGATGCGGTAAGCCAACGAGAAATCGTGCCATATTCCGCCGAGACAAACGTAGCCTGTTTGTCGATGCGTTCGGTAGCTCGCCTCGCACGAAGAATGTTGGGATCGTCCGACACTCCGCTTGAGGTGCCACTGGCACCATTGCTGCACAAGGGGCGTGTGGAAGCGCATCGCCGACATCTGGCCCGGATCTGCACAAAGAATTCAGCCCTGCGGAAGCAGGGTTGGACATGCTTTACGTCGCAGGGGCCAACGCCGAAGATGAAGGTTATGGAACCGTCACGAGTTGATCTCGGCTTGAGGAGTTTCGGTCTCCGCTCATAAACGCAAGGCTCTGGATTTGGGGGGAAGGAATGAATACGAGCACGCCGCCAACAGCGCAGCCCGCTCGGAACCCGTCCGAAACCTGGCGACGAATCGTCGGGATCGGGGGGCTGGAGCCACGAGGACGCGATAGCGACTTTGTCGATCTGGTCCGAACGGCGCTTGATCCCGACGCGACCACTATAGTCGAGGCGCTCTCGACATGTCCGAACAATGAGACGCTGGTGCGGGCCGTGTTCGGCGTCGTGGCGCCGTTCAGTGCGATGTCGCAGGACATTGTCGACTTCATGCGCAGGGCCGACGCACGGCGAGGGAAGGCTTCGATACAGATCGCGATCGAAAACTCGATCGTCGGGCTGGAGCATCTCGAGGAATTTGCGAAGACCCTTCGGCAGGCACCAGGAGTAATCGAGATCTGGGACGCAACCATCCAAGACGCGTTTGATCTGGCGAATGCCGCGAGGAAGAATGTGCAGGGAAGAACCTTGCCGCACGACGTCGAAATCTGGCTCGCGGCGTTCAATCGAGGCGAGTTTCGCGAGCTCCCGCCCAGTCTTCACCCCGAACGAATCTCCAAAGACCTGACTGATCTGGCTTCGATCGCCGCGACCGCCCTCGATGCATTGCGTTCAGTGATCTGGTCGCGGAAGGAACGAGCCGCCTTGTTGGCGGAGCACCGGCATCCTGATTTCGGTGGAGGCAGAGTTCGGGATCCGATTGCCGTTGCGATGGCCGAACATGATCTGGTCGGGCCCTTGATCGGCCTCCTCGGCCAGGCGGCGATGGAGCAGGATCGTTCCGCCCTGGTAGCCGCCATTCGTCCTTTGTTCGCACGAATTCCGCGCCTGCCCGTGTCGACGACGGGCGAGTTGGCGACGCTCGAGAAGGTGCTGTCTCTGCCGGCATGGAAGAAGCGCTTCGAACTATACGCGGTCTGGATCGCTACCCGCATCGCTGGCGCGGTCGAGTCGGAGCGCGTGGCAGTCCACACCGATGCGCAAGGTGCGCTTCCCTTCGCATTCCAGGCGACTCACCTTGCCACAATCGAGAGCGCCGATGGCGAGAAGCGGCTTTGGGCAGAGCGTCGGGAGCGATGTGTCGGTCCGATCGGCAAGAACCGCACCGGCCACGTTCAGCCCGACTATGGCTTGTGGTCTGGTCCGGAAGCTGCCGATCGCTGCGATCTGATCGTCGAGGTCAAACACTATAAGACGCCTGCGCTGACCACGTTTGGCGCTGCGCTGGTCGATTATGCCAAGGCTCACCCGCACGCGACGACGGTGCTGGTGAATTATGGACCCGAGGCAGGCGTGGCGGACCATGAACGATGGTCGCATCACGGCGTTCTGAGTCGTTGTCACGAGATCGGCGATTTGACGCCGTATAATCGCGTCGCGTGCGACGCATTCCGGGAGTTGGTGCGTGAAGCCGCCGGACCAGAACCGCACCCTCGGCTGCTCTTGCTCGATGTTTCCGGCTCGACCAGCGATGGAGACGGCGGGTTGCGGACAAGGAGTGTTGCGAAAAGCTGGCTCAGCGCTCCCGAGCAAGCCCATCTCAAGCGGGTGGTAGCAGCCTCAGACGCGATCCAATGGGACCTGCCGCTTGCCGAGGCAGTGGCGAGGTTGGACAAACCCGTCGACGCGGATGGCGGCGATCCTCTCGCGGTGGCGCAGAAGTTGTTGCACGGCGCAAAGCGCATTTGGATCGCGACTGATTCCTCCGGGGTGTCCGCATTCAAGGCCGCAGGCTTCCGCCACTTCCGCCACCTTCGCCACATGACCGGCATCGATCTCGTCGAAGTCGGCAGCAGCTAAGCTGCGTCCGGCGAGGCATTACGAGGCAAGTATCCGCGCGGGAGCCACAGGTGGCTTTGACCGCTACCTCCGCCTGGCCCGCATTGGCCTCTCGGCCTTCGGAGCAGTCAGAATTGTGCGAATCTGCCGAGTTGGAACCCGCACCATGTCGAGAACGCGAGCCTTCTGCACGGCTCTTTGCGGAGCAAGGCGCAATCACCTCAGCCTGGGAGGCAAGACCAGTCGTCGAGCGACTTTGCGGCTGCCGCGGAGGTGAAGCCGCTGAGTCCGGGGTGCTTGAGGTTGGTTTTGGTGAGCCGCAGCGCTTCTGTCTGTGACATGATGTAGAAACGGTCCGCCGTCCGGTCGATGCCGGTCGGGCTCATGCCGAGCCGCACCAGCATGTAGAATAGGCCGGGTGTCGGCTGCTTCGGCTTCACCATCCAGCTGCCGGGTTTGCACTTGCCCTTTACGTCTACGATGAAGCTCGCGCCGCTCGGAGCCCGCACGACGAGATCGGCGAGCGGTGCGTTGGGCCCGAGGGTCAGGCTGACCGAATAGCCGCGCCGGGTCAGTTCCCCCGCTGCCAGAAAGACCGCGGCCCATTCGGCCTCGTTCCGGGTCATGGTCATCTGTCCAGGCTAAAGGGCACCCGTTTAGGTTGCGTGAACCGTGGCGAGTGCCCGTCGGCGCAGCAGGCGGGCGCCTCGCAGGCGATGCAGGTCGAGCGCGGGAGCCGCGGTACGCACACTGCGGCTGGCAGGCAGCCACAGGGTTCGCGCGTCTTTGTTCACCCGCGCAGCACACTTGCCTTGGACCCGGGGCACGGCGGCGGCTGGCCCCCTTGGCCCGCGCGCACGCCGCCGCGCCGGCGGTGTCGGCAAGAGTGCGTTCTTTGCTTTGCATCGCTGTTCCGCAACCGCGCTCTACGGCGCTTCGCGCCGCCGGGCCGCGCTGCGTCCCGGCCTGGCGGTGACGATCGCTGGCGCTGTTGCTAGGGACGCTGCGCTGTCGCGCAGCGGCTCTTTTTGGTGGCCGATCCCGGATGCGCGGGATGGCCGGCGCGCCCTTCTGGGCCCGCTCGGGCGCGGCGCAACCCGTGGCTTCGCCCCGGGTCCTCCACTGTCGTTCCGGCCTCGCGGTGCGCCCCGCCCTTATGGCCGCGGGCCCGTCCGGGCTTCCTCGCCGCCCACCCCGCTTTCCGGGGTCGGGTGCGGATTTTGGGACGAGGAGGCCGGGTCATGGGCAGGAATGGCGGATGTCGGGTGCGTGGCGAGGCTGGCGGCCGGGAGCCGCGCGCATCGCTTTATGACGAGGTGACGGGGCGGATCGTCGCCGAGCTGGAGGCCGGGCGCTTCCCCTGGGTGCAGCCATGGGACGCTGCTGCTGCCGTGCCGGGGCTGCCGCGCAACGCCGGATCGGGGCGTGCCTATTCGGGGATCAACGTGCTGATCCTCTGGGGCGAGGTCATCATGCGCGGCTATCCCTCGCAGGGCTGGCTGACCTTCCGGCAGGCGCTGGAAGCGGGCGGATGCGTCCGCAAGGGCGAGCATGGCGTCGGCGTGGTCTATGCCGACAGGTTCACCCCCGAGGCGGAAAAGGAGCGCGCCGCCGCAGAGGGCGGCGCGGCGCGCGCGGTGCCGTTCCTCAAGCGCTTCACCGTTTTCAACGTGGCGCAGTGCGACGGCCTGCCCGAGCGGATGGTGGCGGGCGCCGCGCCGCTGCCGCCGCGCGAGCTGGTGCCCGTTGCCGAGGCGCTGATTTCGGCGAGTGGCGCCGACTTCCGGATCGGCGGGGGCGAGGCATTCTATTCGCCGGGCGGCGACTATGTGCAGGTGCCGCCGCAGCCCGCTTTCCGGCACCAGATCGATTATTACCGCACCGCGCTCCACGAGCTTGGGCATTGGACGGGGCATGCCAGCAGGTTGGGCCGCGACCTCTCCCACCCGTTCGGAAGCGCCGGCTATGCCCGCGAGGAACTGGTTGCCGAACTCGCCTCGGCCTTCCTCTGCGCGGCGCTCGGGATTCAGCCGACCGTCCGCCATGCCGACTATCTGGGCTCCTGGCTGGCGGTGCTGCGCGCCGACAATCGCGCGATCTTCCGCGCCGCGAGCCTTGCCAGCAAGGCCGCCGACTATCTGCTCGCCTTTCAATCCGAGGCGCCGGCGATGGAGGTTGCGGCGTGATCCTCCTCACCCCCGAGCTTCGCGCTGGGCTCCGTGCGCAGTTTGACAGCGAGGCCACGGACAAGCGCCCGCTGGTCAAGCTGTTCAATCCGCTCTCCGCCGCCACATGGCTGGCGAGCGAGCTGGCCGAGGACGGCGACACGCTGTTCGGGCTCGCCGATCTCGGCTTCGGCTGTCCGGAACTGGGTTATTTCTCGCTTCGGGAAATCGAGTCGCTGCGCCTGCCCTTCGGGTTGCGCATCGAGCGCGACCTGCTTTTCGCGACCAATGTGTCGCTGTCGGACTGGGCGGCATGGGCGCGCAAGGCGGGGTCGATCCTCTGGGCGGAGCAGCTTCCAGGCTCCGGCGATGCGCAGCATCGCGGGAATGCTGCGGAGGGCGAGGCGCTGTTGCGCCGCGCGAGCGATACTGTCAGCGACCTGACCGACCGGTTTCCGCCGTCCGGGTGACGGCGGGAAAGGCGCGCGGCGCGCCTTTCGCCGCAATCCCCGAAAGCCGGTCCCGCCCCACTTCTCAAGATGAAACGGGCCCGGCGCTCACAAGGAGCAGGCACATGAAACTCCAATTCATCGAACTCGACAAGCTCTATGTCGACAACGCGAACATGCGCTTCGCCAAGCGCCCGCCGGATGTCTCCGACATCCTGCCGAGCGTACGCAAGCGCGGCATCCTCCAGACCCTGATCGTGCGGCCGGGCGAGAGGACCGCTTCGGCATTCTCGCCGGTTCCCGCCGCTTCCGCGCCGGGCAACTGATCGCGGAGGAGCGTGTCGGCAACGGCGAGGCCGAGCCGTTCCAGTTTCCCTGCGCGATCCTTGAGGCGGGCGACGATGCCGCCGCCGTCGAGGCCTCGCTGATCGAGAATATGGCGCGCCTCGACCCGGACGAGGTGACGCGCTGGGAAACCTTCGTGCGGCTGGTCAAGGAAGGCCAGTCGCCCGAAGAGATCGCCGACACCTTCGCGCTGCCGGTGCTTGGCGTGCGGCGCACGCTGGCGCTCGGCAATCTGCTGCCGCGCATCCGCGATCTCTACCGCCACGAGAAGATCGACGCGGCGACCGTCCGTCACCTCACTCTTGCCAGCAAAGCGCGGCAGCGCGACTGGCTGGCGCTGTGGGATGATCCGCAAGCGCATTGCCCGACGGGCTGGCAATTGCGCGGCTGGCTGCTCGGCGGGCAGGCGATCTGCGCCCGCTATGCGCTGTTCGATGTGGACAAGAGCGGCGTGGCGCTGGTCGCCGACCTGTTCAACGAGGAACGCTATGTCGCCGATGCCGATGCGTTCTGGACGGCACAGCATGCGGCGATCGAGGCGCGGCGCGCCGACTATCTCGAAGCGGGCTGGACCGGCGTCGAGGTGAGCCCCGCCAGCGAACATTTCCAGCATTGGGAATATGAGAGAGCCCCCAAGCGCAAGGGCGGGCGCGTCTATATCGACGTGCGTGTCAGCGGCGAAATCGTGTTCCACGAGGGCTATCTCAGCCGCAAGGAAGCGAAGCGGCTCGCGCGCGGCGAGGTCGTCGAGAGCGTCCAGCCCAAGGTCGTGCGCCCGGAGATCACGGGGCCGATGCAGACCTATATCGACCTGCATCGCCATGCCGCCGTGCGCGCCGCCTTGCTGTCGCGCCCTAGGGTCGCGCTCCGGCTGATGGTCGCCCATGCCATCGCCGGCTCGCATCTGTGGCGCGTCGAGGCTGAGCCGCAACTTGCGCGCAGCGATGCGATTGCCGAGTCAGTCGAGACCTGTCGCGGCGAGACGGTGTTCGACACTAGGCGCCGCGCGGTGTTGGCCAGCCTCGGCTTCGATCCCGAGACGCCCACGGTGAGCGGCGGGCACGTCGAGGGTGTGGATGGTGACCGGCTGACCGCGATCTTCCTGCGGCTGCTCGGCCTGCCGGACTGCGCCGTCATGGACGTGGTCACGGTGGTGATGGGCGAGACGCTCGCCGCCGGAAGTCCGGCGGTCGAGGCGGTCGGGCTGGAGCTGGGGCTCGACATGGCGCGCTGGTGGCAGGCCGACGAGGCGCTGTTCGACCTGATCCGCGACAAGGAGGTCCTGCAGCTGATCGTCGCCGAGGTGGCGGGCAATGCGGTCGCCAACGCCAATGCCGGCGAGAAGGGCGCGACGCTCAAGAAGATCGTCACCGACCATCTTGCGGGGGCGGGTGGCCGGGCCAGAGTCGAGAACTGGGTGCCGCGCTGGATGACCTTCCCGCCCGCCGCCTATACCGGGCGTGGCGGCGTCGGCACCGTGCGTGCCCATGCGCAGGCCGAGGCGGCGCGGCCTGTGCCAGAGGCAAATCCCGCTCCCGAAGTCACGGCCGAATCGCAGGCGCTCGCCGCCTGACATGCGTCCGGGGCGGCGCTGCCGCCCCGGACTTCCTCATCTTCTGCACCAATTCGGCTTGGGCTTGCCGTGCGGCCACCAGTTCGCGGCGCCCTGCTCGACCAGCGTCGTCGCGACGTCGCGCCCGTCCAGCCGGACGCGCGCGACAGTCCGGTTGTAGCTGCGTCCCACGCGCTCGATTTCCACCGTTCGCCCCTTGAGGAGTGCGATCGCCGCCCGCGTCGCGGCCTTGCCGCGCGCGAGCTCGGCGCGGCACCGGGCGTTGCCCGGTTGCGTCTCGGGCGCGTCGATCCCGGCGATGCGGATGCGCTCGCCGCTCTTCAGCCGGAAGGTGTCGCCATCGGTGACCCACGCAACCACGCCTGACTGGGGCGCCGGCGCGGCGCCGGCGAGGATCAGCAACAGTGGCGCCAGCAACTCAGTGCGCGGCACGGCGGATCACCTTCCTGGTCGCGCCGCAGAGCGAGCAGGCGTTGATCCTGCGCTCGAACCCGCCTTGGCCGGCGAGCTCGCGGGTCTTGATGTTAGCGTGCTGCCGAACACTCAGGCCCAGCCGCTCGGTGATGCAATCGTCGCACACCGGCTCGGGCGAAAGCCGCTCGATCAGTGCCCGCACCTGGTCCAATACGGTCATGTCATTCCCCCTGAGCCGGCTCTTGTAGCGCGCGCGTTCGCGTGAGGCAGCCCCGGTGCGGCGAGCCGAGAATGTCGCGGTGAGCCGTGCCGATGGGCGAGTTTCGACATCTCCTCGTCTTCGAGCAGCCGCAAGCGGCCTCTTTCACGATGGCCGTCTGGCACCGCGCGGCCTGAGGCCAGCAACGGCGTCGCCGGCTTTCTTCCCCGGCTTGGGGAGCTTCGCACCCCGCGCCTTCCTCGCGAGGCAAGAAAGCCTGCTTTGGCCGTCCTCCGCTCACGCTGCGGCCCGGCCCTGCGGCCCGGGTGCATGCCGGCCGCTGGCGGTGCCGGATCGACGCCATCGAGGCCGCACTGGCGCGGCTTCGAGCACATAAGGAGACGCATCATGGCCACCATCGGCAGCTTCACCCGCGACGACAACGGCGTGTTCACCGGCACCATCCGGACTCTGACGCTGAACGCCAAGGCGAGCATCAAGCCTTCGAGCAAGGATCACGACAAGGCGCCCGACTACCGCGTCACCACCTCGGCTGGCGTCGAATTCGGCGCCGGCTGGACCAAGACCTCGCGCGAGGACCGGCCCTATGTCTCGGTCAAGCTCGACGACCCGTCGCTTCCCGCGCCGATCTACGCGACCTTGGTCGAGGGCGAGGGCGGCACGCACAATCTGATCTGGTCGCGCTGATCGGCAAGCGCCCCGCGCCTCCCCGGCGCGGGGCGCACCCCGGGGGGTGTCGAAATCGCCCATCCCGGTTTTCGACACTCCCCGGCCAGTGCCCCGCCGGCCATCCCGGTGCCGACACGAGGCAGGAGATGCGAGGCCGTGGACAGCGACGATATCGACCGGGCAAGCAGCGCCAGGCGCGGCTCGCCCTTCCTCAATACCGAACAGGCGGCGGCATGGCTGGGCCTCTCCGCGCGGACCCTGAAGCGGTTGCGCGTCGCCGGGCAGGGCCCCGTTTTCCGCCGCCATTGCCGCTTCGTTCAATATCATGTCGACGACCTCGCGGCGTGGAGCCGCGAGCAGAGCGCGCGCGGGATCCGGTCGTGAGGCGCCCCCGCCCGCGCGCCGACACGCCGTTGCTCGTCTGGGGCGAGACGCGCCACGCGCACCATCTGCGCCGGCTGCACCGTCTTCGCCTTGCGATCCTGGGCGGCGCCGGACTGGTGCTGTTGGTGGTGCCGCCCATTTATTCACCCGCGCCCCGGCTGGTGTGGAACGCGTCCGCCAGCGCGCCGATCGGCCTCTATTGGGTATGGCCGGGCGATGCGCCCGGACGCGGCGAGATGGCCGTCGCCTGGGCGCCGCCGCGCTGGCGCAGGCTCGCCGCAGAACGCCATTATCTCCCCGCCAATGTGCCGCTGGTGAAGCGCGTCGCCGCCGTGCCGGGCGATCTGGTCTGCGGCGCGGAAGCGCGGGTCTCGGTGAACGGAGTGGCCGTCGCGAGCCGCCTCGCCCGCGATCCGAGCGGGCGCGCCTTGCCATGGTGGCAGGGCTGCCAACGGCTCGGCGCCGGCGAATATCTGCTGCTGATGGACGCGCCGGCATCGTTCGACGGGCGCTATTTCGGCGTCAGCTCGGGCCATGATCTCGTCGGACGAGCGAGGCTGATATGGCGGCGCTGAGCCTGATCGCGCTGGCGCTGGCGACGGCACCTGCCACCGACGGCGTGTGGCGCTGGTCCGCCGAGATCGACGCCGCCGCTGCCCGCTGTGGCGTGCGGCCCGAATGGGTCGCGCGCGTGATGCGGGCGGAAAGCGGCGGGCGGACGCTGCTCGGGGGACGGCCGATCCGCAGCGGCAAGGGGGCGATCGGGCTGATGCAGCTGATGCCGGGGACCTGGGCCGAGCTGCGCCGCGACCTCGCGCTCGGCGACGATCCCGACCTGCCCGCCGACAATATCGTCGCTGGCGCCTGCTATCTGCGGCGCATGTACGATCGCTTCGGCTATCCCGGGCTGTTCGGCGCGTACAATGCGGGACCTGCCCGCTATGCGGCCTGGCTTGCAGGCGACACGCGCTTGCCGGGCGAGACCGCGGCCTATCTGCGCGCGGTCGGCGCGCCGGCGCCCGCCGCGCCGGTAACGCCAACGGCACCGCGCGATCCGCTTTTCGTCGTGCGGCGCGACACGCCCGACGCTGCGCCGGAGGCGCGCCCGCAGGCGACCGAGACAGCCCTGTTTGTGCTCCGTCGAGCGGTTCCGTGACATGGCGAGGGCGGAAGGGCTCGTCGTGAAGTCCCAGCATGACGGACGGCAAAGCGGCCCTCAAGGCCCATGGGTACCCCCCGATTTGCTGCGCAAATCGGCTCCCCCCATGTCCGCTCCGCGGCGCCTCCGCGTGCGCTCCGGCGGCCCTGACCGCCGCTTCGCCGACCGTCCCCATGAGGGCGTCCTCGATGTTGGGGACCGCAAGCGGAGACAGGTCATAGCACAGGTTCTAACCCTCTCGGACGCGGCAAATCGCGTGATGGCATCACTCATCTCGGGGCTCGAGATCGAGTTCGGAAGGCAGGCGGGCGCGGCATTGGCGGCACGCTTTCTGGAAGCCGAGGAAGTCGATTTTCACTGGGATGCGCGGCTCCAGGAGCGCTGGCTCGGCAGCTATCCTGGGGGCGACGAAGCCGAATTCGAGCTCGACCGGGTGCGTGTGCTCGGCCGGATCGATGGGCGCTGGTTCGTCGCGGTGATGGTCGTCGACGGCGACGGCAATGCGCACGGCATGCTCGGCAAGCGCAGCTTCAGGACTGCGAAACGGGCGCGCGCGGCGTTCGCGGATGCATGAAGGTCGCGCCTGTCGAAGCCGGGATGCGCTGTCGGATCGGCAGCGTGTCCCGGCTTTCTCTTTGCTCCGGGACAGAAGGCAGAAGGGGGATAAGGGAAAACAAGATAAAGGCAGTGTCTCGCGGCACTGCTTAAGCCTTTGTCTGCACATCGTTTTTCCACGAGACACGCGTCGGCCGCCACGAGACAGGCGCCGCGGGAATGGCGGAAATCCTCGCAATTCGTCGCGATCCCGCGAGACTCGGACGTGCCGGCGATGAGCGACGACGACTTCACGCCGAAGGTCGGCAAGCCGAAGGGTAAGGACGGCAAGCGCCTCGTCAGATATGCCGGCCGCGCGCTTGCCGCGGCGCGCCTCGCCGGGAGCAAGACCGGGGTTCGCTCGCGTTGTTTCGACGGAAGCCGCATCGGAAGGGGCGCCAGCATCGGTCGCCTTCTCTTCAGCCGCGACCGTTTCGCCGGGCAGCGTGCGCGCCGTGCGATCGTCAAGACGCGGCTGGTGCGCATGGCCGGCAAGGGCCTGGCCGGCGCCCGGGCGCATCTGCGCTACATCCAGCGCGACGGCGTGACCCGCGAGGGCAATCCCGGCGAGCTGTACGGCCGTGACATGGATGCTGCCGACGGCAAGGCGTTCCTCGAGCGCTCGGCAGGCGATCGCCACCAGTTCCGCTTCATTGTCTCTGCGGAAGACGGCGCCGAATATGCCGACCTCAAGCCCTTTGTCCGGCGGCTGATGGCCCAGGCCGAGCACGACCTCGGCACAAGGCTGGACTGGGTCGCGGTCGACCATTTCAACACCGACCAGCCGCACACCCACATCATGCTGCGCGGGGTGGACGATCGTGGCGAGAATCTCGTCATCGCCCGCGAATATATCGCCCACGGTTTTCGCGAGCGCGCTGCCGAGCTCGCGACCCTCGACCTGGGACCCCGCACCGACCGCGAGATCCAGGATCGGCTGCGCCACGATGTCGAGCAGGAACGGCTGACCGCGCTCGACCGGCGACTGCTCAGGCGCATGGATGCGGAACGGGTGACCAGCCCGGCACATAACGATCCGTTTCAGCAGGCGGTGGCGACGGGGCGGCTGCGCAAGCTGGGTGCGATGGGACTTGCCGAGGATCTGGGTGGCGGACGCTGGCGGCTCGCACCGGGGATGGAGGAGACGCTGCGCCGGATGGGCGAGCGTGGCGACATCATCCGCCTGATGCAGCGCGAGATGACGGCGCGCGGGCTCGAGCGTGCGCCGGCCGACCGCGTCATCGAGGAAGCCTTGCGCGCGCCGATCATCGGCCGGGTGGTCCAGCGCGGTTTCTCGGACGAGCATCGCGATCGGCACTATCTGATCATCGACGGTATCGACGGGCGCGCGCATTACCTCGACATCGGTCGCGCATCGGCGACGGAAGCTCTGCCGGAAGGCGCCATCGTCCGAGTGGCGCCGCGCATCGCCGGGGTCCGCGAGGTCGACCGCACGATCGCCGCGGTCGGCCGGGCGCAAGGCGGGCTCTATTCGATTGATCGCCACCTCGCGCACGATCCAGACGCGAGTCGGGCCTTTGCCGAGGCCCATGTCCGCCGCCTCGAGGCGATGCGGCGTGCCGGGCTGGTCGAACGGCTTGGCGATGGCAGCTGGCGGATCGCCGACGATCATCTCGAACGCGCGGCTGTCTATGAGGCGCGCCAGCTGCGGGATCGACCGGTGGCGCTCGAGACCCTGTCCTCGGCACCGATCGAGCGCCTGGCGAGCGCGGATTCTCCGACCTGGCTCGACCGCACGCTTGCCGGAGAGGAGAAGCTCGTCGCGCGCAACGCCGGGTTCGGCCGGGAGGTTCGCGACGCGCTGGCCGGGCGCCGACAATGGCTGGTCGAGCAGGGCCTGGCGGACGTGGCGGGGAGCGGCGTCCAGCTGAAGCGCGGGACGATGGCCCTGCTGCAGCGCCGTGAGCTCCTGCGGATCGCCGGCGGGTTGGCGGACGAACTCGGCAAGACCCATGTCGAGGCCGGCGGAGGCGCGCGGATCGAGGGGCGGCTGACGCGGCGGATCGAGGCGGTGGGTGGGCGCTACGCGCTGGTCGAGCGCAGCCGAGACTTCACCCTGGTGCCGTGGCGACCCGTGCTCGAACGGCAGCTGGGCAAGTCGGTCGCGGGGGTCATGCGCGCCGACGGGATCAACTGGCAGTTCGGGCCTAGCCGCAGGGGGCCGGAAATCGCGTGAAGCGATGTCGGGTTTGCGCCTTTATCTCGGCCGTTCAGCCTGTTCCTGCGCGAGCCCGAAACCGGCCGTTCGTTCATTCGGCCCTGAGCGGCAGCGAGAACGCTGCCTTTGGGGACCTTGCGAATACCCCCCGGGCGGCAGGGTCACTCCTTTCGCTGTGCCCACACGCCCTGTTTCTGCTCAATCCGGTCGGGACCAATGACGCAGTTCCGGCTTAATGCCCTCGAGCCAAAGCAGGCCGTTATATCGGACACGCGTATCCGGCCTTCGCTTGGTTTCGTCTTCTACCGCCATGCGCTCGCCGATCACCGTCCAGACCGGCGACAAACCCTGCGCCTCGGCCAGCGACATCAAGGCCTCCCTTCGGATCACGGCGACGCTGTGCCCGGAGCGCTCGCTCGTCACGATGACCGGCACATCATGCGCGTCGCGATAGATGCCGAGATTTGCCGGATCACCACGCAGACCTAGTTCGGCTACGAGCCAGCTGATCGGAATGTGCCGACCAAATCCGTCGGGCAGACTGCCATCCAAATGGCTCTCCCAGCTGAAATCGACGGTCGGCTTGATTACGCGGTAGCTGCGTTCCTCTGGGCCGCGGACTTCAAGTGTGGACCAGGGATCGGCGTCCCAAGTCGCCCGTCGGCCCAGCTCCCCGATATAGGGACCATCCACGCGCTGCCTGGGTAGCCATTCGTGAAAGTCGTCAGCATTCGCTTCGGTCTCGGCGGCGAACCTGTCTCGATCTTCCCGCGGCAAAAGCAGCAAGGCGAGAAAATAGAATTCACTCTGCACCCACGGCGTGCCGAGGAAGCTCTTTTTGTGCTCGACATCGACGTCGATGTCCTGGGAAGCGTACCGGTACAGCGCAACCCAGTCGTCGTCGGTCAGATCGGAGCCGAGCGCCAGTGACAGGCGTTGGGGCGCCAGGTCCGCATCGAACACCCAGCCCTTGCGCTCGTCCCTTGGCAAGGCCGCACAAGCGAGAGGCGGAATGTTGGGCAACTCGGGCGGCGAGGGTGCTTCGGCGTCGGATGGCATGATCGACGGTTCGATGTCCCGAACGAATTCGGTATCCAGCGGATCGTCATAGACCCGTGCCGGCTGGCCCCAATCGGGTTTCAGCCAGAAATTGTCGGCAAGGCGTGCCATCAATTCCATCAGGGCGATACGCTGATATTTCTTGCCGATCCGCTCTACGCGGCCATGGTCTTCGTGGTGTGCGTCGCGAGTGCGGTCGTTGCCGAATAGTTCTTTGGTCCAGCCAAGAGAGATCGCACGATTGGCGACCCAGAGCTTGGCGCGATGCGCATCGACCTCTTTGCCCTTTCCCTTGCCGGGGATGAGCCAGCGATGGTCCGAGCCGCCCTTTGCCCATTCCTTTGCCTCAAGCTTGAAACGCTGTGCGTCCTCTGGAGAAAGAAGCGCCAGAAATGCCTTCTCGGCCCTCTTGATCCTAGGCACGTCACCCTTGCTAATGCTCACGCTAAAGGGGTCGCGTTGGAATATTATGCTCTTGGTGTCGTAGGCCGCGCGTAGCTCCTCGAACGCCTCCAGCACGTCCGGATGGCCCACGACAACCTGGTCAAAAAAGCTTTGGCCAGTCTCCTCGAAGGTGAGCGGGCGCGGCCCTGTGAGTGGTGCTGCGGCGAAACGCTCAACCCGGTGTTCGAGAATGTAGCGACCAAAGTCAGCCAGGCCCTTGTAGCACGAGTAGAGAATGGCATCCGCGCCAACACGCGCACTTCGGGCTTCGACGCGTGCCTCAGTGACGTTGAAGACCGGCGCCTTTGATCCGTAGGGCGGCCGGCACTGCGCAATATAGATATGCTCCGGGAGGGCGGCTGCCGTCGAGGCGAGCTCGATTACGCCACGAGCATAGTCGCGGGCGAGAAGATGTGCCGGCGGCTCGCCCTTGGCGAAGCAATGCGTCCAGACGGCTTCAGCGAAGATCGCGAGATGCGTGGGCTCCAGGGTCCGCAGGCCTGCCCCATAGACCGCGGCGTAAAGCCGCTCCACGACATAGGGATCATCGCATTCGGCGAATGCCTTAAATAGAAGAGGCGTAAGAGAGGGGCGCTCCGCCAGCACGCAGATTAGCGCCTTGGTGGCGCTGTCGCGCAGAATTGCGCTTGTCGAACTTTGGGACCAGGCAAGGGTTAGCGCAGCGAGCGCAAGAGCATCATCCTCAGCTGAGCGAATGCCGGCATTCAAGCACCAGTCGATCAATCTCCAGGCAGGATGTGCGGTGTCGCCATGCGCCCCGTTTATCGCGCAGGTCCAAAACGCATCTCGGTTCGGCAGGCGACGATTGATGAGGTTATTGTGGAGAAGCTTGGCGTTCCAGGGGTGATCTGCCACCACTGCCAGCTCGATCAACAAGGAGATCACGTCTTCCTCTGAACGGCTGAGCCGGTTCAGCAGTTCGAGTGTTCGATCGGAAAAGGCTTTCGCGGATCGCCATCGGATGCTTTCCACGAACGCATCCTCGACATCATAATGCTCCCACCACCGGGCTTCGCCGCCGGGGAGTAGATCGACGATTTCCGCTTTATAGTGATCGGCGCAGTAGAGGCCGAGAGCGTAGAACAGGCCGCGCCACTGCCATTCGATCCCATATTTGCCGAGTATGAAATTGAGGGGGCCGCCTTCCGCAAACAGGCCGGTCGGATCCTTGATGGGCTCTAATAGGGCGCGTGCGACCAGATGGTCCTGGAAGCGCTGGAAGGAAAAGCGTACCACGTCCTCCGGCGCGCTGATTGGATCGGCGGGATCGAAATCGGGGCTGGGATCTAGGCGCAACAATCCTCGGAAGCGAAGCAACTCTAACCAGGTTTTCCCCGGGGGAGGCGCGATCCCGGCAAATGCGTCCTCCACCAGGCGGTGGGCGTCGGGTCGTGTCACATAGTCGGTGCGGGCCGTCGCCATTTGCTTTGCCAGCGACAGGAGGGCGCGGCGTACCGGCTGAACGAGCGTCTCCGACCCATCATAGTCAGTACCAAGGTACCGGCCTGTGGACTCGAGCAGGAACGCCAGCACCTCGCTGGTACCGCGCATTCCTCGCGGGAAGGTCTTCCGGCCCGCCCGTTCGAGAGCAAGGCAGGCTGTGCGCAGGAACAAGGGATTGGAGAATTCCGGATTGAGCCACGGTGTTGCAGGTCTGACGATTCCGCGCCGGTCCATATACACCCGGGCCGCGCGTTCGATTTCGTCTGGCGTGTCGAAGCCGCTGACTTCGACTTTGGTCGCCATCTCCTCGATCGCGGGCGTGATCAGCTGCGGGTAATATTCGCTTCGGCAGGCTATGCAGAGGGTCAGGTTAGGGAATGCGAGAACCCGCTTTGCGAAAGCCTGCAGCGCGGATCGCCAGAGCTGCGCGCCAGCGCCTTCATTGATCGCGTCGATGACGATCAACCCGCGTGTGCCTGCGGTTTCGGCGCGTGCGTCCATTGCGCCCAGTAGGTGTTCGAAATCGTGGCCGGTCAGCTCGAAATGGCTGAGAATCTGCATCTCGGCGGTACCGTGCTGAGTGAAGTCCGTGCCGAGCAAGAACAGGGCGGGCGATCCTGCCTGGAGCGCGCGTTCCACCTCCGAGGCGATCAGGTGCGACTTTCCCGAGCCGGCGCGGCCGTTGAAAAGAAGAAAACGACTCTGATCGCTCCGGCCAGCAGGGGAGCCAATCTCGCCAAGGAAGTTTCTTGTGGTCGATTGGAGCTTTCGCAGCCCTTCAATCAGATAATCCAAGCCGGCGATCGTTGGGCTTGCCTCGGCGGATACCGGCCCACCATCCACGCTCGACGAAGCCTTCAAGGCCTCTCGTTCGGACCTCGCGGCTTGGCTGGCGTCGAAACTAAGTTTGAGCAGATCGTCGCAGATGCTGTGCCAAGCGGCATAGGCGAGTGCATTCTGCCCAAGCGATTTTAGGACCCTAGTGGTCTCGGCAAAGGCTTGAATCTTGGCCGCGAGCTGGTCCAGTCGCGCATTGTCACCCTTATTGCGGAATGGCCGGCCGCCTAGCTTCGATGCCTCCAGCAATTCGGCACGGGCCTTAACGAGCATCGCGCAATAGGCTTGGTTTCGCAGCAGCCCATCGAAGGCGGCGCGTGTCGAAACATCGACATGATCTTCTGGATGGTAGCGCTCTTCCAGCGCATCAACGGTGCGGCGGCATTGCGCCGCCAGCCAGGCCGGCGAGAGCTCGATCGATCCGAACCAATAGTCGACCAGACCGACCATCTTCGGCTCGGTCAGCTTCGCCTCGAGGTCGGGGGCGGTCCATGGAACAAAGGTGATGGTTCGGCCGAGGCCCTTGGCCTCCGCCTCCCATTTTGCCTTATGATTTTCCCATTGGTCCCATCCGCTGAGCTGCGGTCTGCCTTTGGTGGTTTGCCGCTGTGTTCGGCCGGTCAGTGCGCACGAGATGGCGACGTACATTGCCGTGAGCTTGGGATGCGTGGTGAGGGCCGTCTTGACGGAGTCGTCGATCGCGCCCCAATCCACATTCCGCGAAACGGTGTAGAATTTGGCCTGATAGCCATGCTCGCTGCCATCCTCGAGTATCCAGACCGCCTCCACGCCGCCGTCGCCGCCGGCTCCGTGGATCCGCCTGAACTCTAGTGCCGTGGCGGGGGGATCCCTTCGTGCGATCTGGCAGACCAGCTCCTCGAACGTCTCTCGCTGCCCAGCCTCGCCGGCGATGATCTTGGTGAAGTCGATCATTTCAGGACCTCCCCAAGCTTCTCGACTTGCTCATTGAATTTCTGAGGTTGTTCGGCTCGAAGCCGTTCAAGGTTCTGAAGCTTCCATTGTCCCGCTGGCAACCTGGCGACATCGCTCGGCAGTTTCAGGACGGACCAGTCCGGCTCGAGGGCAAAGAAGGAACTCAAGAATGCCGACGGACCCGGTGCCCGGACACGCGTCTGGATGTCAGCCACGAGCCGGTCGCGTGCTTCGAGCAGCGCTTCGAGAGGAACTGGTTCAACGGTCATCCCGGTGAACTCGCCGGAATATTGAGGAGCCAGATCGAGCATGTGCGGCGCCAGCAGTTCATTTGGCGGGCGGTTATGGCTGATCAGGTAGATCAGGAAAGCCGAGAAGATATCGTCGGTTATACCTTCGTTCGCATAGAGATGGAGGATGTCGAACAGGTCGCGAGGGTGCTGGCGGTCCAATGCAGCCGCGATCTTCCCCGCATAGAGGTCGGGCAGGGCTACCACCTGCATTTCGGCATATCCGAACCGATCTTCGACTGAGGGGCTTACGGAGCGCAGCTCCGGCTCGAAGACCGTGCCTCGAAGGACCGGGCTGATTTCGATCTTGATCTGGGTGTTGGCGGACCGCACGATGAGCTTTGCGCCGTCGCCGGAATTTTGTTCGGCCACCTTTGCGCTCAGCCGTTTGCGAAGGCTTGTGGCGACGCGCGAAAAGGCTTCGCGGATCGCAGCAAGAGACTCATTCCGATCCGCGATTGGCAGATAGACTAGGTCGATATCGATGGAGAGCCGAGGCAGATCGCGAACGAATAGATTGATCGCGGTGCCGCCCTTCAGCGCAAACGACTCTTCCTGTGCGATTTCAGGTATGGCCCGGACGAGCAATGCTGCCTGTCGGGTATAGAGTTCGGTCGACATTAGCTGGCTCTGGTTGTTCTCTTTGGCCGCTTGGTTCTCGGCACGGTGATCTGAAATTCGGGGTCGTATTCGCCGCCCGGCACGATCTGGCGCTTGCCCGAGCCAAGGTCGAAATCCTCGGCTCGCAGCTTTCGTGACCAAGCATGGCGGTGCTGGCTCGCGAAATACAGAAAGAGCCGCTTTGCCTTCACGCTTTTACAGGAGGCCAGGAGCGGTGCCATCAGCCGAGGGCGCAGGGTGGTGAGGCCCTCGAACAGTTCAGCCCCATGTTCAAAGCTGAAAGTCCGCGGAACCTCTTCGAGCACTTCGAGGATGGCGCGCTCGAGGCTGGAGACGCGGATCTGCTGCTTGCGGACCAGGCCGACCTCTCCTTGGGGGACAGCTGATCCCAAGGTGGAGGTCACCAGGTCAATCGTTCTGGTTTCGATACCCAAATCCGGATCTGCATCGTCGAAGAGCTTGCGTGACTTGAGCTCGATATCGGCGTCCAGCGCGAGCCGGCGAAGATAAGAGCGAGCAGCGGCCGCGTCGCTGTAGAGCCACACACGCCTGCGGCCCATCGATGCATATTGCCAATAGCCGGCGAGTTCGAGCGCGGTCATCCCTCCGACATGCACGGGCACCCGCAGGAGCGCTTGCAAGGAGAGCGTGGCGATCTCCCAACGGATCATGCTCGCGCCGTCTTGGGCGGGGCGCCGATAGAGGCGCGTGCCCACCCGCTCCAGCCAGCCGCGTTCGACATAATCGCGCACGGAGGATGCGGAGAGCCCCATCGAAGTTAGCCAAGCGGTATCAACCACGTAAAGCTCAGGGAGCTCATGGACTAAGCGGTTTAAGAGGGATGCTCTTTTTGCGCGCATGGCGCATTATGTAGGGGATTAGTAAACCTAATAATAGGTCCAGTTTAAATTCCAACGGTTTTCGGGGTTATAGACGCAGAAAGGATAGCTATCATAAACCCAGGGAGAATGACCCACCAGTCTCACGCATCAGCCAGGGCCATAGCGGATTGGATTCCCAGATGATCCGATTGAATTCGTATATGGTATCCGCGCTAGCCGGTCCCGCAATGGCAGCTATTGCCGCTTCATTCCCCAAGAGCGGACTGTCGGAACACGGTCCCAATGCAGCCATCACGCCGCGTGTCCTCAAACACGTACCTCGTGTCACCCGAGAGCGCCTGACGCTCTGATCGTAATCTGGCGACCCTTGAGGCCAAGCCCGCGCCATTGAGTCGTGCGGGCGGAGGCCCGCATGACACCGACTAAGCTCCTCCTTGGCCAGATGCTGGTTGTCGCCGCAATCGTCGTTGCCGGCATCTGGTTCGCGACGCAGTGGGCGGCGGCATCGCTCGCGTATCAGCCCGAGCTCGGCGCGCCCTGGTTCCGGCTCGGCGACACACCTGTCTACGCACCCTGGTCGCTCTTCCCCTGGTGGTTCCATTTCGACGCCTATGCGCCGGTCATCTTCGACGAGGCAGGCGCGATCGCCGCCGCTGGCGGGCTGCTTGGCTGCGCAGCGGCGGTCGGCGGCTCGGTCTGGCGAGCCCGGCAGCGGCGCAACGTCACCACCTATGGATCCGCGCGCTGGGCGAGCTGCCGCGACATCCGCGCCGCAGGCCTGGCCGCCGATGCGGGCGTGTTTCTGGGCCGCGCAGCCTCCCGCTATCTTCGCCACGATGGACCAGAGCACGTCATGGCGTTCGCGCCGACGCGCTCGGGCAAGGGCGTCGGCCTAGTCGTGCCGACGCTTCTCGGCTGGACCGGCTCGGCAGTCGTCCACGACATCAAGGGCGAGAACTGGCAGCTGACCGCAGGCTGGCGGTCACGCTCCTCGCACTGCCTGTTTTTCAATCCGACCGACGCGCGCTCGGCCCGCTACAACCCACTGCTCGAGGTGCGCCGGGGCGCCGACGAGGTGCGCGACGTCCAGAACATCGCCGACATCCTGGTCGACCCCGAAGGCGCGCTGGAACGTCGAAGCCATTGGGAGAAGACCAGCCATTCGCTGCTGGTCGGCGCGATCCTCCACATCCTCTACGCCGAGGAGGAGAAGACGCTCGCCCGGGTCGCAACCTTCCTCTCCGATCCCGGGCGCTCGTTCGTCGCAACGCTGCGCGCGATGATGACGACCAATCACCTCGGCACCGAGGAGACGCCGCTGGTGCATCCTGTCGTCGCGTCCGCCGCGCGCGAGGTGCTCAACAAGTCCGACAACGAGCGCTCGGGCGTGCTGTCGACAGCGATGTCGTTCCTCGGCCTCTACCGCGACCCGACCGTTGCCGCGGTCACAGCCGCCTCCGACTGGCGGGTCGAGGACCTGGTCGCCGCACCGCATCCGGTGTCGCTCTACCTGGTCGTGCCGCCCTCCGACATCAGCCGCACCAAGCCGCTGATCCGCCTGGTATTGAACCAGATCGGCCGGCGCCTGACCGAGCAGCTTCATGCCGCGGGCGCTCCGGGGCGCCACAAGCTGCTGATGATGCTCGACGAGTTCCCGGCGCTCGGCCGCCTCGACTTCTTCGAGACCAGCCTAGCCTTCCTCGCAGGCTATGGCGTGCGCGCCTTCCTGATCGCGCAGAGCCTCAACCAGATCGAGAAGGCGTATGGCGAGCACAACGCCATCCTCGACAACTGCCATGTCCGCGTCGCCTTCGCGACCAATGACGAGCGTACGGCCAAGCGGATATCCGATGCGCTCGGCACGGCTACCGAGCAGCGCGCGATGCGCAACTATGCCGGTCATCGGCTCGCGCCCTGGCTCGCGCACGTCATGGTCAGCCGGCAGGAGACCGCGCGTGCATTGCTGACTCCCGGCGAGGTCATGCAGCTGCCGCCAACCGACGAGGTCGTGCTGGTCGCCGGCTACCCGCCCGTCCGCGCCCGGAAGCTGCGCTATTTCGAGGACACACAATTCAAGGCGCGCGTGCTGCCGCCTCCCGCGATCGGATCCGGCGGGGCAGCCGACCTGCCGCCCGAGCGCGCCCATGACTGGCAGGACCGAGTCCGCCCCGTCGATACGCGGCTCGCCGAGACCGCTGGCGAAGACGAGGTGGAGGCCGGCGGCCTCGAGCAGGCGCGCCACCCCGCCCAGGAGATCGTCGCCGCGACGCCTGTCGACCTGGCTCCTGCCGACCCGCTAGGGCTGGGCGAGGACGAGGGCGATGCCGGCGCTGACAAGCGCGCGATGGACCAGGCTACGGCCGGCACGGCCCGGCGTGCCTATGCGCTCGACATGGCCGACGGGCGGCCCGACAATCTCGAGCTGGATTTCTGAGATGGCCGAGCGCGTCCGCCACCAGCTCTTTCTGCCGAGAGCGACCAGCGACCGTCTCGAGGCGCTCGCCGCAGCACCTGGCGCAAGCAAATCTGCGATCCTTGCCGATGCGGTGACCGCCTGGCTCAACCGCCGCGGCACTTCCGAGCTCGAGGACCGCTTCGCGCTGCGCCTCGACCGGATGTCCAACGCCCTTGGCCGCATCGAGCGTGACGGACATGTCATACTCGAGACGCTCGCGCTGTTCATCCGGTTCGAGCTGGCGATCCAGGCGCCGCTCGCAGAAAACGACGTGGCGGGTCGCGCGCTCGCGCGCGAGCGCTTCGAGGCCTTCGTCACCCAGGTCGGCCGTGCCGTCGCGACCGGCAGGCGCACGCTTCTTCCCGCGGAGGAGGAGCGATGAGCGAGATCCTCTCCTCGGACCGTCGCCGGGCAATGCTGCGCACAGCGATGGGGCCCGACATCGCGTCCGCGCTCGCCGATTCGCTCGTAACCGAGGTCATGGTCAATCCCGACGGGTCGCTACGCCTCGACCGGCTCGGCGAAGGCCGGATCGACACCGGCGTCGTCATCGGCGCGGCGCAGGTCGAGCGGATCGTCCGGCTGGTCGCGAGCCATGCCCGCACCGAGGTCCATGCCGGCCAGCCGATCATCTCGTCCGAGTTGCCGGCACATCTCGACGGCCGCGCCGGCGAACGCTTCGAGGGCGTGCTGCCGCCCGTTTCGACGGGGCCCTGCTTCTCGATCCGGAAGCCTGCCCAGCGCCTCTACACGCTCGATGACTATGTCGCCGACGGGATTATGACCGCGGCCATGGCGGACATGTTGCGCGCGGCGGTCACTCAGCGCTTCAACATCCTCATCGCTGGCGGGACAAGCTCGGGCAAGACGACTCTCGCCAACGCCCTGCTCGCCGAGATGCGCTGGGTGGACGCCCGCGTCATCCTGATCGAGGACACGCGCGAGCTGCAGAGCCCGGCGCCCGACACGGTGGCGCTGCGCACCCGTCCCGGGACGGTCTCGATGACCGACCTGGTGCGCTCGACGCTGCGCCTGCGCCCGGACCGGATCATCGTCGGCGAGGTGCGCGGGCCCGAGGCGCTCGACATGCTCAAGGCCTGGAACACCGGGCACCCCGGCGGGATCGCGACCGTCCATGCCAACTCGGCCGAGGCCGCGCTCTACCGCGTCGAACAGCTCGTCCAGGAGGCGGTCGTCACAGTGCCCCGCCGCCTCGTCGCCGAGGCGATCGACCTTGTCGTCTTCATCGCCGGACGCGGCGCGCACCGCTCGGTCGACGCGATCGCGCGCGTCGTCGGAGTCGATCCCGACACCGGCGCCTACGCGCTCGCCCCCTTCCACCTCCCTACCAGCCAAGGAGCCTGACCATGAAGACCATTGCCTTGTTCGCCAAGCCGCGCCTGCTGGCCGGCGCTGCCCTTGCCATCATCGCCGCCGGCCAGGCCTGGGCCTCCGGAACCGGCATGCCGTGGGAGGAGCCGCTCCAGCAGGTGCTGGAGTCGGTTCAGGGCCCGGTCGCCAAGATCGTCGCGGTGATCATCATCATCGTGACCGGCCTGACGCTGGCGTTCGGCGAGACGGCCGGCGGCTTCCGCCGGCTCATCCAGATCATCTTCGGGCTGAGTATCGCTTTTGCGGCCTCGAGCTTCTTCCTGTCCTTCTTCTCGTTCGGCGGCGGGGCGTTGCTGGCATGATCGGCAACGGTCAGCATCTCGAAGGGTTCGAGGCGCCGCTCCACCGGTCGCTCGCCGAGCCGATCCTGCTCGGCGGCGCGCCGCGTGCCATTGCGATCGTCAACGGCACCGTCGCCGCCGCGCTGGGCCTCGGACTCCAGCAATGGATCGCCGGCGTGCTGGTCTGGGCCGTCGGGCACACCGTCGCGGTGTTCGCGGCGAAGCGCGATCCGGACTTCGCCGCGGTGCTCGCGCGCCACCTGCGGCAGCGGGGATATCTCGCATGCTGAACATGCGCGAATATCGCAGCCGCACCGACCGGCTGGCCGACCATCTCCCCTGGGCGGCTTTGGTCGCCCCGGGCGTGGTGCTCAACAAGGACGGCAGCTTCCAGCGTACGTTGCGCTTCCGCGGCCCCGACCTCGAATCGGCGACCGAGGCCGAGCTGGTCTCCGCCTGCGCGCGCGCCAACAATGTGCTCAAGCGCTTCGGCTCGGGCTGGGCGCTGCACATCGAGGCCGAGCGCCGGGAGGCGCCGGGCTATCCGGCGAGCAGCTTCCCGGACGCCGCATCCTGGCTCGTCGACGAGGAACGGCGCGCGTCTTTCGAGGCGGCCAGCGCCCATTTCGAGAGCCGCTACCATCTCACTCTCACCTTCCTGCCGCCGCCCGATCAGGCCGACAGCGCCGGCCGCGTGCTGGTCGAGCGCGCCGACGCGTCGCAGGGCCGCGACTGGCGCCAGACGCTCACCGGGTTCGTCGCGGAGACCGATCGCGCGCTCGACCTGTTTGCGGGCTTCATGCCCGAGATCGCCGCGCTCGACGATGCGGAGACACTCTCCTTCCTCCACGGCACGATCTCGACGCGCCGCCACGGCGTGCGCGTGCCCGAGACGCCGATGTATCTCGACGGACTGCTCGCCGACACACCGCTCACCGGCGGGCTCGAGCCGATGCTCGGGTCACTGCACCTGCGCACGCTGACCATCCTGGGTTTCCCCGGCCTCAGCCGGCCCGGGATCCTCGACGCGCTCAACCATCAGGACTTCGGCTATCGCTGGGTCACGCGGTTCATCGCGCTCGACAAGACCGACGCGACCAGGGCGCTGATGCGGCTGCGCCGCCAATGGTTCAACAAGCGCAAGTCGGTCACCGCAATGCTGCGCGAGGTGATCTACAACCAGCCGGTCCAGCTGCTCGACAGCGACGCCGACAACAAGACCGCCGACGCCGATCTGGCACTCCAGGCGCTGGGCGGCGACCATGTCGCCTTCGGCTATCTCACCACGACGATTACCGTCGCCGACGCGGATCGCGCTCGTGTCGAGGACAAGGTCCGCGCGGTCGAGCGGATCGTCAACGGGCTCGGCTTCACCTGCATCCGCGAGGGGCTGAACGCGGTCGAGGCCTGGCTCTCGAGCCTGCCCGGGCAGGTCTATGCCAATGTCCGCCAGCCGCTGGTCCATACGCTCAACCTCGCGCACCTGATGCCGCTGTCGAGCGTCTGGGCAGGCCCGGCGCGCAACCCGCACCTCGACGGGCCGCCGCTCCTCCACGCCGAGACCAGCGGGTCGACTCCGTTCCGGCTCTCGACCCATGTCGGCGATGTCGGGCACATGATGATCGTAGGCCCCACCGGTGCCGGCAAGTCGGTCCTGCTCGCGCTGATCGCGCTCCAGTTTCGCCGCTATCCGGACAGCCAGCTCTATCTCTTCGACATGGGCCGCTCGGCGCGCGCAGCCACGCTGGCGATGGGCGGAGCGCATCACGGGCTCGGGCTCGGCGGCGACGCCGGCGAGACGATCGCGTTCCAGCCGCTCGCCGGGATCGACAATACCGGAGAGCGTGCCTGGGCGGCCGAATGGATTGCCGCGCTGCTCGCCCACGAGAAGGCCGTGGTCACGCCGGAGGTGAAGGAAGCCGTCTGGTCGGCGCTCACCAGCCTGGCGAGTGCGCCCCGTGAGGAGCGGACGCTCACCGGCCTGTCGCTGCTGCTCCAGTCGATGGCGCTCCGCTCGGCGCTCGCGCCCTATACGCTTGAAGGCCCGTTCGGCCGCCTGCTCGACGCGGCCGAGGACGATCTGCGCATGGCGGACGTCCAGTGCTTCGAGACCGAGGCGCTGATGGGTACCGGCAGCGTGGTCGCACCGGTCCTGACCTATCTCTTCCACCGTCTCGAGGCACGGTTCAACGGGCGTCCGACATTGCTGATCCTCGACGAGGCCTGGAAGTTCCTCGACCACCCGCTCTTCGCCGCGCGCATCAGGGAGTGGCTGAAGACGCTGCGCAAGAAGAATGTCGCGGTGATCTTCGCGAGCCAGAGCTTGGCCGACATCGCCGACAGTGGCATCGCGCCCGCCATCATCGAGAGCTGCCCGCAACGCATCCTGCTTCCCAATGCCGCGGCTATCGAGCCGCAGGGGCGTGTGGCCTATCAGCGGTTCGGGCTCAACGACCGGCAGATCGAGCTCGTCAGCCGCGCGACGCCGAAGCGGCACTATTACCTCCAGTCTGCGGCCGGCAACCGCCTCTTCGAGCTGGGCCTCGGGCCCGTCGCGCTTGCGCTGTGCGGCGCCTCCGATCCCGCCACCCAGACGCGCATTGACGCGCTGCTTGCGGAGCACGGCCCGGCCGGATTCGCTGCGCGCTTCCTCGAGGAGGCCGGGCTCGACTGGGCCGCGGCGCTGCTCGCCCGATTCCCCGATCCCCAAGCGAAGGAGTAGAAGTGATGCGTATCCTCACCCGCAAGAACCTGATCACGACGGCGCTGGGCCTCGGCGCCCTGGGCTCGCTGACGATGGGCTTCGCCACCTCGGCGCACGCGCAGATCACGGTGTTTGATCCAAGCAACTACAGCCAGACCGTCCTGACCGCGGCGCGGACGCTCCAGCAGGTCAACAACCAGATCCAGCCGCATCGCCCGTGTGCGTGTCAGCGCAGACCGCACCCTCGTCGGTAGCAGACGCCCCCACTCCCGCCGACCAGACGGGAAATGACATTACCGTCACCGCTCGCCGCCGCGAGGAGTCGGTGCAGGATGTGCCGATCGCGGTGTCGGTCCTGACCGATTCGGTGATCGCGAAATCGGGCAGCCAGAATGTCTCGCAGCTCGTCCAGCTTCAGCCGTCGCTCACCTATTACGGCACCAATTCGCGCAACGCGGCGATCAACATTCGCGGACTGGGCGCGCCGCTCGGGCTGACCAACGACGGCCTCGAACAGGGCGTCGGGATCTATATCGACCAGGTCTATTACAGCCGAATCGCGACGGCCGTGTCCGACCTGTTCGATGTGGCGGGCGTCGAGGTGCTGCGCGGCCCGCAGGGTACGCTCTACGGCAAGAACACGACCGCCGGCGCGATCAACGTCGGCATTCGCAAGCCCAGCTTCACGCCCGAAGCCTATCTCGAGGCATCGCTCGGCAATCTCGAACTTCGTCAGGCGAAGGGTGCGGTTTCCGGGCCGTTGACCGAAAACCTGGCCGCCCGCTTCGCGTTTTCGACGACATCGCGCCGCGGGACCATCTACAATGTCGCGACGCGGCGCTGGATCAACGAGCGCGACAATCTGAGCCTGCGCGGCCAGCTGTTGTGGCGCGCGTCGGACGATCTCGATCTACGCCTGGTCGGCGATTACAGCCGACAGCGGCCCGAAGCGGGCGCACAGATCTATGTGCGAACCGGCGCGACGCAGCGCTCGCTTAACCGGCAGTATGCCGCACTGGCGGCTGCGTTCGACTATGCGCCGCCCAGCACCAATGCGTTCGACCGTCTCACCGACCTCGACGCGGAGTTGAAGGCAGGGCAAGACTCGGCCGGGATATCGTTGATCGCCGATTGGAAGCTGGGATCCGGCACGCTCACCTCGATCATCGCCTGGCGGCTGTGGAACTGGCTGCCGTCCAGCGACCGCGACTTCACCGGGCTGCCGATCACGACCTTCTCGGGCAACCCGTCGCGTCACCGCCAGGTCACCCAGGAGGTACGCTACGCCTACGATGGCGAGCGTTTCGATTTCGTCGCTGGCGGCTTTTATTTCTGGCAGCGCTTCCGCACCGAGGGCGCGCAGGAACAGGGGTCGGCAGCGAGCCGCTGGCTGCTCAATCCCGGCAACGTGCCCGCCGGGTCGAGCGGATGCAATCCGCCGGCCGCGAACGCCTGCAACCCGGCGATCCTCGACGGGCTGCGTTCGGAAAACGACATCCGGTACAAGAGCGTCAGCGCGGCGATATTCGGGCAGCTGACCTGGAAAGTCTCCGACCGGCTGCGCATCCTGCCGGGCGTGCGCCTGAATTATGACAAGAAGGACGGAGCCTATTCCGCGACTGTGACGACGGGCAGCGGCAGCACCACGCTCAACAGCGATCAGCGCAATACCCTGCCGCCGCAATCCTACGCCGAGAAGTTCGACTCATGGAACCTGGCCTATGATCTGACGGTGTCTTACGACGTCGCCCGTGAGGTTATGAGCTATGCCACCTTTGCGCACGGGTTCAAATCGGCGGGCATCAACATGAACGGCCTTCCCCTGTCGAACGGGGCGCCGGTGCTGAACGCCGTCACCGTGCGCCCGGAGAAGATCGATCATTTCGAGATCGGCCTGAAGTCGCAATTTTTCGATCGTCGCGCGACGCTCAACCTTTCGGCGTTCTGGACCGAGATCAAGGACTACCAGACGACGGTGACGAACAACCAGTCGGGCGGTGTCGTGCTCGCCTATCTCGCCAACGCGGTCAAGGTCCGCACACGCGGGGCTGAGGCCGAATTCAGCTTCAGGCCCAGCGACAGGTTCTCGCTCTACGCCAACGGCGCGTTCACCGACGCACGCTACATACGGTTTCCAGATGCTCCGTGCCCGCCGGAACTGTCGGGCGGCACCGTGCTGCCGGTCGATGCGAACGGCAATATCGTCGGCACGCCGAGCGCGCCGGGCACGCCGGGCGGGTTCAGCCCGCCTTTTTGCGACGCGTCGGGCAGCTGGCTTCCCGGCGTCTCGAAATGGTCGGCCAGCTACGCCTTCGAATACACGCTGCCGGTCAGCACCGCGGGCAACGCCTACTTCGGGTTTGACGGCACGGCGCGCAGCAAGTTCTCGTCAAATGCGACGCGCTCTCGTTACACCGACGTCGACGGCTATTCAGTCGAAAACGTCCGGCTGGGATTTCGCACTGCCGACGACCGGCTCAACATCTTCGGCTGGGTCCGCAACCTGTTCGACCATGACTATTACGACCTGATTATCCAGCCTTGGCAGCGGTGATCGGCGCCGCTGCGGCGATCGACAAACGAAAGGGGCCGGGAAACCGGCCCCTTTTTCTTTGCCCTCGCTACTGGCCGCGATGGGTGGGGAACACGCCTGCCTCGGCCGCTGCATCCATCGCGGCGCGTAGCAGCTCCGCATAGCGGGTCGATCCGCTGCCGCCGCTCTCGATCAAGCATAGCGCCCGCTCCACCAGCCCGAAGGCGTCGCAATCGCGCTGATTGACGGGCGCGGCCGGGGCGGTGTGATCTGGCACGCTCGATTCCTCCATAGTCGGCCGCAACTATGTCGGCCGGCGTCCACCATAGTCGTCCGCGACTATGCTGAAGCTACCGGGTTCGCCCCCGGCTTTGGCTCTGCTGCTGGGGGTCCGTCACCTTGCCGATCCCGCCACGATAGTCGATCGCCAGCGTCTTGCCCTGGGCCAGCTCGCCGGTCTTGCCGGTGAGAAAGCGCAGCTCGTGGGTGATGCGCTTGCCGTCAACAAGCTGGGTGACGGTCTTGGCGTCCATCGCCACGATCGACCCCACATAGCTGCCGCTATCGCTCGCCGGGGTGGCGCTGGACTGGCTCTGTGTCGGCCCGCGATTTGTCAGAACAGCTTGGCCGTCCTGATAGTCGATCCGCGCTTGCTCTCCGATCCGTGGTGGATCGGGGAAGCGCGACTTGTCATGCGCCACGATCTTGCCGCCGTGCTGCTGATAGACACGCCCGCCGTCCACATGAACGATCGCGCCGCGATACTCGGCGGTCGCATGTGGGTCGGCCTTGGCGGCGTTGTCGAGCTGGTAGATCCCTTTCGGGAGCATCCCGGCCGGGTCCACCTTCTGCGCGATCCACTGGCCGCCAAACCGCTTCTCGTGCAGCCGGCTTCCGTCCATCACGACAACACGCTCGCCACCGTCAAACGCGGCGTTGCCGGTGGCTATGAGGCCCATCCCTAGAAGCCCCGCGCCTCGATCTTCGCCAGCTCGTCCGGGTTCTCGGCGAGGCGCTTGATCGACGCTGTAAGGCTGTCGTTCCAATCGCGGGTCGCCGGCCTCGATCGGCCGCCCTCGGGCTTGCCGGTCGAAGTCGTCGGAGCCTCGTCCTTCGCGCCTGATGTAATAAAGTCGGTCGTATAGTCTCTGTTCGGTCGATCCACGGCTAAGTTCCTCCTTCCAAATCTCTAGTCCATCTTTCAAATCGTAGTGCCTCGGATTGCTCCGATCGCGCGCGTCGATGATCGCAATGTTCACGGCCGATCCGAACATAGCATTGATCGCCGCCAATGCCTCCGGTGTCCCGTCATGGATGCGGGCCATGGTCCCGATCGACGCCCCGCGCCCCACGCGCTCGAACCGCTTTAGGGTGAAGTCAAAGGCTTCCTCGATGCGCGGCATGACGGCGGTGACGTGCAGGTTTAGGCCCATGTCCAGCGCCTTGCCGATCTTGGCGCGGCTCGATGGGTCCAGTAGCTGGCCCTCGTAAACAACGCGGGTGTCGTCGGGCACGCCGTTGGCGAGAACAAGGGTCGTCTTGCCCGATCCGGGGGAGCCGGTGATGAACCGGGCCTCCCGTCGCCACGGGTCGGACTGGTCGCCGATCGCACGCCGGTATTGCTCGGATGCCAGCACGGCCGCCGTGTTGTGGACAGCGTTGTTGTTCGGCATTGCCCTGCTCACCCTGCTCGGCATCTTTGCAGCGGGGATCGCAACCCGGAAATAGAGAGGCGATCGGCGCAACCCGAATGTCCCTGATGCAAGAACACCCCGCCGGATCGTCCAGACGGGGTGTTCATCCACAAATTTGAAGAAAATAGCGCCTCAGGCCTGGAGGATTACCTTCATCGCCTTTTCGCGTGCGGCATTCGCAAAGACGTCATAGGCGTTCAGGATCTCATCCAGCGGGAAGCGATGGGTCACCAGCTTGCCTGGATTGACCTTACCGGATCCCAAGGTCTTCAGCAGCATCGGCGTGGTGTTGGTGCAAACCAGCCCCATGGAGATGTTGATGTTCTTGATCCACAGTTCTTCGATGTGAAGCTGGACGGGTTTGCCGTGAACGCCGACATTGGCGATGTTGCCGCCTGCCGAAACGATCTTCTGGCAGATATCGAAGGTCGCCGGAATGCCGACCGCCTCGATAGCGACATCAACGCCTGCTCCGCCGGTGATCTCCAAAACGCGCGTAACAGCGTCTTCCGTTCCGACCTGGACCAGATCAGTGGCGCCGAACTGTTTCGCCAACTCCAGCCGCGCCGGATCCATGTCGATCATGATGATGCGGCCGGGCGAGTAGAACTGCGAGGTCAGCAGCACCGACATGCCCACCGGGCCGGCGCCGATAATGGCGATGGCGTCGCCCGGCTTCACCCGGCCGGCCTGGACGCCGATCTCAAGCCCGGTCGGCATGATGTCCGAAAGCATCACAAGCGCCTCTTCGTCAGCGCCCTCCGGGATCGGATAAAGCGAATTGTCGCCATAGGGGATGCGGACATATTCCGCCTGGGTGCCGTCGATCTTATGGCCGAGGATCCAGCCCCCGTCCGAGCAATGCGCGTAAAGCTGGCGCTTGCAATTCGGGCAGGTCCCGCAGGAGGTGACGCACGAAATCAGAACCGCGTCGCCCTTCTTGAGGTTGCGCACGGCTCCGCCGACTTCCTCCACCACGCCGACGCCTTCATGGCCCAGCGTCCGGCCTTCGGTCACCGCGGGCACATCCCCCTTCAGGATATGAAGATCGGTGCCGCAAATCGTGGTCTTGGTCACCCGCACGATCACGTCGGTGGGTTTTTCAATGACAGGTTTTGCCTTTTCGACCCAGTCTTTCTTGCCGGGTCCCTGATAGACGAGCGCTTTCATTCTCGTTTCCTCCTTGGCGCTGATTGTCCGATGTCTTCCGACATTCCCCAAGTGGCCTGCCGCTTGACTTCAAGATCGCCTGATTTTGCTCGCTGGGCAAGCGTTTTTCGCCCC
>NZ_JBIQDE010000011.1:0-24576 GCF_045371305.1 Sphingomonas sp. 179-A 2A2 NHS
GCGGTAACGGCCATCATGCGGTTCTTGAAATGTTCTCGCTTAGCGTTGTCTGGCGTACCTTCCACGCGATGCCCTCATTAACGTCGCGAACATCTGCCACGATGCCGAACGCGAGTTCGATGGCTTCTACGATCCGGCGCGATCGCGCACACCGGCGAAACCGACGATCGGTTTGAGGCCTCTCCCTACCCTGCCCTTTCAACGAGCGTGACGCTGACATGTACACACTGCCGGATCGGCTTGGTTTCTGTCGGAAGCCTGCGGCCGTCAGGCCGCTTCTGTGACGGCGATAGCCGGCACGTAACCAAGGTGCATTGCCCCAAAGGGCAATTCCGCACCCCCCTTCAGCCTGGTCGATCCGTGCTGTGGGGTTAAGTGATTCTGTTAAATAGGAATCGTTAAGAAGGTTAAATGTCGAAAATCGGCTAAAAACCCTCAATCTCTCAATGTCTTAATAAGGGGTTCGGTGTGTGATCCCACGTGATTCGGTGTGTGATCCCACGATAGTGCGGTGTGTGATCCCACGACGCCGGGGTGTGTGATCCCACGATGATCGCTTGCTTCTTTGCGGAGCGATTATTGCTCGATCCGCACTCTCAACGCCTGCTGCCGGCGGCCGCCTCTGATACGGATGGGCCTTGCGGTGTGTGATACCACGATAGTCAGCGTTCGCCGGCGAGCTTATCCATCAGGTTGTCCACCTCGGCAGCGCGGCGGCGATCGGCATCAAAGCGGTTTCGCCGCGCCTGCTCGGCCTCCAACCTGGCTGTCAGCGCCAGCGCCTCCGCTTCTCCCCGAAGCCGGAACAGCACGGCAGGACTCCCATCGGCTGTCGTGGTCATCTGCATCGCATAATCAGGGAGCTGGTCAGCCTCCACCACCTTGCGGAGCATCCGGTTGAACTCTTTGGGTTTGCTGTCGCTGCCGGTCTTGTCGCGCAGCACCTCGACGCGACACGTCCATCCGCCCTTCTGGTTGCCGGCGTGCTTGCGCGCGATACGATACAGGGCGCGTTCCAGCCCACCGGTCAGCAGGAAATAATCCTGGTGCATGGTGAGCAGTGACCGCTCCCCCATAATGCCCTCATATACCCAATCCGACAGCGTGATGGTCATCCCGCGCGGTTGGTCGGTGTCCGGGTCCACCTCCAGCGTCCATTTGTCGAGCCAGTTGAAACCGGCCTTGGTCCGCCGCTTGGGCGCGCGGATCGAGGTCGATATGGAAGTCGTCTGAAGCCGCTGGAGTGCGGCCTGTAACTCCTGATAGGCCCGGCCGCTGGTGTCGCGCTTGATCGCCCGCAGCAGGTCGTAGGACGTCGTTTTAAGCGTCCGGGGAAGGTCGTTGACCCCCTGCTCCCGCATCCGATTGAGCGTGGACGCCGCCCATATCAGAATATCGGCGTCCCAGATCGTCGCCATGCCGTAGGCAGGGATCGCCTCGATCTTCACCCACGTCTCGCCGTCCGGGCTACTATACTCGATCGGCTTCACCCGCTTGCGCTTCTGGAGTGAGAAAAACGGCCTCTCCATCGTCTCCCGCTGATCCTTCAGCGGGAGGTCGCCCATCAACGGGATGAATAGATCAAACTCGGGATTGGGATTCTGGCGCTTGGTCATGACGCTTCAATCCTGCCGCTCTGCATATTTGCAGATGTGCACATTATCACGCACGGCCGAATTGCTTGTCGGCGTCATACTTGGCGACCAGCTCGCTGATCGCCTCGGCAAGGAGGTCTTGGTGGCTGCGCCGGGTCCGCGCTGCCAAGACACGAAATGCCTCCGCCGTGGGATCGGCCGGATCGAAATATGCCCCGAGGTGATACTTTCCTGGTCGCTTGCCACTCGACCGTGCTGCACTCGACGGTGAGGTCGACGGTGCCGGCTGATGATCCCGCTCGGGTTCGCGAGGGGAGGGGGACGCTACTGCTGGCCCCAACAAGGAAGTCCGTTTCGCCATAATCAAGCCTTCACATTTGCAGGTGTGCAATTCATCAAATCATCAAATATGTGCTTCTGCAATGCTGCAATTTCTAGGGCAGCCTTGCCTTTCGGCTCATGCTCGATGACGCCCAAGCCATAAGGCCATGCCGCTCGGTAGGCACTGCGCTCCCGCAATACGGCACGCGCCACCCGCAAGCCGGTCGCCTCGGCAAGCGTTCTGGCATCGTCCAGCAATGTGGTTGCGGTAGGGGGGGCGGCATTCAGCACGACCACGCCCGTTCGCCCGGTACTGGTGATAAGCTGCGCCGTGCGCTTGATCGCATCAAGGTCGATCAACGACGGACGACAGGGGATGACGACCAGATCGGCACGCTGCGCCGCTGCGGCGGCTTCCGCACCCGCTGCAGGCGGTGTGTCGATGATCGTAAGTCCAAAACCGCTGGCTTCTGCTGCGTCGATCGCTTGGTCGAGGCGGCGCGCACTGATCGGCTCAACGTGGGGTGACTCGGCTGTTCGTCGCTCGCTCCACGCCGTCGCGCTCTCCTGCGGATCAAGGTCGAAAAGAGCGGTCTTGATCCCGGCCGCTTCGGCGGCAACCGCCAGATTCACCGCCAGCGTCGTTTTACCAACGCCCCCTTTTTGCGCTGCAAGCGTGATAATATGCAAGTGTGCACACCCTAGATAATGCTGAATTGATGGTATGCAGAATGGCAGGATCGCACAACTGCTATTACGCAGCTGCCTGATGCTCAGGGCAGGGTAGGGGGTTATGCCAACGACTGACCAGCCACAGGCCTCGCCTACAGCTGTTCCGTTGGGGATGGTGAAGCGGGAAGGGCCGAAGGCCCCTCCCACACCGCCGACTGTCGCACAATTCAGCTCAAATCCACGATCCGCGTCAGCAAGCCTTCCCTTATCGTGATGAATGATGCGCCTCGCATGGCGATCGGCTCACCGGCCTTCATAGGCCCAAGATCGACGGCCGGGGTGCCGGTCCAATCCACCTCCATTGCGACGCGATCGCCATCGACAACTGCGTTGGTGATGGTCTGATGGCGGGTAGTGAATATGGTGGCCACTTGTTCCGCAAGTTCGGCGAAGGCGGCCCGACCTTCGATCTTCATGCTTTGCCCCGAGTTTGATACGTTCTCGAACACAACATCGTCGCCGACACATGCCACCAGCGCGGCTGCGTCCTTACGATTGTACGCATCAATATAGCTTTGAATGATTGCAGGTAACGTCACAGCTATCGCCCTTTTTCCAAAAGCGCGGAGCCTGTCGCCATTCCTTTGGCCAGGCAGACTGCGCTTCAAATTGGCAATGCCTGTCGGCATTGGTTCACTCGGACGGACCCGACCTGACGTATCAGGCCGGGTAATTAAATCGTCCGCTGGTCGCTGCCGCGATGTGAACAACAAAGGTCATGCGAGCAGTATGCCTGTCTGTGCGAGATTGTCGATCCGGCAACGCAACGGACGGGCCTTCCCGCAAACGAAGCTGAGGCGAGAAGGGCAGGGCAGCGGTAAGCCGTTGAGCGCTGCCGCCCCCTGCTTTCCCTAAACCCGTTCTCGATTGCTCATTCCCAAAACTCACTGGGTACGACGGAGAAATGGGACAGCTGGTTCGTCGCGAATATCCTGAGTTTCGCGACAGCGCCCTCAACGCTCGTATTCTCTCGTACGCTGGCGTCGCAAAAGTCGATAGCATAATATTTGTTTTCTGATACAGTTTTGCGACATGCTGATCGGCTACGCCCGTGTGTCCACTGATGACCAAGATCTCCGGTTGCAACGCGCCGCGTTAAAGGAGGCGGGGTGCAAGCGGACGTTCGAGGAGAAGGTGTCGGGCGCGAAGCGTGATCGGCCCGAGTTGGCCAAAATGATCGAGCAGCTGCGCGACGATGACACGGTGGTGGTGACGCGGCTCGACCGGCTGGCACGCTCCACTCGCGACCTGCTCGACATTGCCGAGAAGCTGAAGGAGGTCGGCGCCGGCCTGCGCTCGCTGGCCGAGCCTTGGGCGGATACGACCTCGCCTGCGGGTCGCATGGTGCTGACCGTGTTCGCCGGCATCGCCGAGTTCGAGCGCGAGCTGATCCACCAGCGCACCAGCAGCGGGCGGGTCGCGGCGAAGGCGAGGGGGGTCCGGTTCGGCCGCCCGCCCAAGCTCACCCCCGATCAGATTGCCCTTGGCGAATGGTTGGTGAGCGAGGGCACGTCGGTGCGGGAAGCGGCCAAGCTCCTCAAGTGTCACCATGCCACGCTCTACCGGGCGCTGACCGCCGCAGCATTGACCCCGTGATGCTGACCACCCCGCAGCCCGACGCGCCGGAGGGGGAGGCCTGATGCCGATCCGTCCCGAACATGTGTTCCTGTATCCGATCGACTGGCCCCAGCTCTCGCATCATGTGCGCTTCGTGCGGGCAGGGGGATGCTGCGAGCATTGCGGGCGCCCCCATGGGCAAAAAGTATTCCATATGCGGGATGGACGATGGTGGGACCGGAAGCGGCATTGCTGGCGCGATGGCCAAGGTCGACGCGTGCGACGGCCGACAGAGGACATCCTGGTGCACGGTGCGTGGACGCCGGTGGTGCTGGCCTGTGCGCACCTTAACCACGATCCTAGCGACAGCACGCTCCACCAGCTGGCGGCACTGTGCCAGCGGTGTCACATGATCCACGATGGCCCGGAGCATCGGCGCCGGCGCTGGATGAATGCGCACTATCGACGCGCTCTTGGCGACTTGTTCTACGGACCTTATCCCGTGTTGGGCGCCGACTGGATCACGCCCACCCCGCTCAGCATGCTCGATGGTAGCTCATCGATTCATGCTTGGATTCGGTGAAGAACGGCCAGATCGTAGCTGCTGCAAGGGGCCGCCCCAAAAACGGGCTAGTCGTTATTGCTTTGTTGGGTTTTCGCTCATATCTCGGGGTTAATCGAACCCGCCAGGCCTCTGCCCGCAAGGGTATGCACACTTGGCGGGTCTTTTTTTGCCCTGCTAAGCGGGATGGGTGCCACGCCCCTTCACAAAACCCGCGACGACGATCGCGCAGCAGCTCCAACACCTCCAGGCCGAAGGCATGGCAATCCCCGACGTGGTGCGGGCCGAGCACTGGTTACGCCATGTCAGCTACTACCGCCTGAGCGCCTACTGGCTGCCCTTCGAATATCCTAAGGGCACTTCTGGCGCCCGTTTCTTGCCGGGCACCAGCTTCGATACCGTCACCGCCCTGTACGATTTTGACCGCCGCCTTCGGCTGCTAGTGCTCGATGCAATCGAACGGATCGAAGTCGCTGTACGGGGTAGCTGGGCGTACGAGCTGGCGCAGCGGTTTGGACCCCACGGCTACCTGGATGCAGCGCTCTACTATCATCCGGGTAAGTACCACGACAACCTGACCCGCCTAACCAACGACGTGGCGAGCTCGCCCGAGACGTACATCGATCATTATCGTCGGACCTACAGCACTCCGGCAATGCCGCCGGTGTGGATGGTGGCGGAGATGATGTCGTTCGGGCAGCTCTCTCGATGGTATGCGCTGCTCGACGATCGGGGGTTGCGTAACGCCATAGCCAAACCCCTCGGGCTCCCTGAAGCGGTGCTCGTGCCGCTCCTGAAGCATCTCTCCACGATCCGAAACAGCTGCGCGCATCATGCCCGGCTTTGGAACCGCGGCTTTTTGCTGCGCATGCGGGTGCCCTTCAAACCGGCCGCCCTCGTCAGCACACTTGAGCCGCCCGCAGCCCGTGCTCCAGCCCAGCTCTATAACGCCCTGGTCCTCATCGTTTACCTGCTGAGACAGGTCGCTCCGACATCAGCCTGGCGGGATGAGCTGGTGACGTTGCTCGCTCAGCATCCGACCGGCGATCTAGCCGCAATGGGTTTCCCTCAGAACTGGGCAGCTAGGCCCCTGTGGCTTTGAAGCTTTCCTCGGCCCCTAGCGCCCAAACCCTCCGGCTGTGACGCAGCATGCTCCGGCGCCAACTGCTCATCAGCAATCATGGTCGGTGACCCTAGCTCGTCGGGACGGCATTGCAAACGTGACGACGTTGTTCCCACGAGGGCGACAGGCGAAAGGTAGACCTTTTTACCTCAGTCCGTCGTACGTCCATATTACTACATACGGTTTTGACACTGCCAAATACGCGAAAATGCGAGGTCGCGTAGCCCGGTCGAAACCGGACGGTTGTGACACCGGCCCTTATCAATGCGTGCCGCTTTTCGCTCTTTTCGATCTGCATTATATTCGGGATCGCAGGGGCGCTCCCCCACGCCGGGGAACCATGTCCATCTCGACCGCCTTGCTCAACCGACTGCGCGACCTGACCGTCGCACGTCCTCGTCCAAAGCCTCTGCGCTACGGGCTCACAGTTGTGGTCATCGCAATGGTCGCAATCGTACAGGTCGTCCTCTTCGGATCGTCCGCACCCTGGTTCCTCTACACACCGGTAGTCGTGCTGCTCGCGCTGTTCCTCGGTCGCGGTCCCGGTGTCCTGGCCACCATCCTGTCCGCGATCGGCGCGGGACTGGTGGTCGCGCGGCCTGATCTGCCGCTGCTGCTTACGCCCGTCCATTGGGGCGCTTCCGTTATTTTTCTGCTGAGCACGCTTGGGCTGATCCTGCTGGTGGAGGCGCTGCGCACGGCGCTTCTCGATGCCGATAGGCTACGTGACGAACGGGAGAAGGCGTTGGTTGTCACAGCGCAGCGCGAGGCGTTCCTGTCCGGCGTGCTTGGCAGCTCGACCGACTGCATCAAGGTGCTCGATCTCGACGGCAAGCTGACCTTCATGAGCGAGGGCGGCCAGCGCGTCATGGAGATCAGCGACTTCAACGACGTAGCCGGCTGTCCGTGGCCTGACTTCTGGCAGGATGCCGGCAACGCGGAAGCAAAGGCGGCGGTCGAGGCGGCTGGTAGAGGTGAGGCACACAGCTTTATCGGCAAGGCCGACACTTATCAGGGCACGCCCAAATGGTGGCACGTCGCGGTCAGTCCGATCGCGGGTCCGGAGGGGCACCCCGACCGAATCCTGTCTGTCTCGCGCGATATTACCGAGCTGCGCGCCAGCGAGGAGGAGCGCGAGCGTTTCGTCCGGCTGGCGGAGAACAGCGCCGATTTCGTCGGGATGGCACGAACGGACGGCAGCGTGTTCTATATGAACGATGCCGCCAAGCGGCTTGTCGGCCTGGAAGATGCCGCCATCACCCGTCTGACGATCACTGACTTCTTCCCGCCCGAGCAGGTCGAGACGGTCGCGCGCGAGGTTCTGCCCGCGGTGGAGCGCGATGGGCATTGGGCGGGCGAGCTGGACTTCCGGCACTTTCGTACCGGCGAATTAATCCCTGTCCTCTACTCCGTCTTCCCGATCACCGACGCCAGTGGCGCGCTGATCGGCTACGGCACCGTCACCCGCGATTTCCGCGAGCGCCGGCGCGCTGAAGACGGCATGCGGCTGATGAACGGCGAGCTGGCGCACCGCCTCAAGAACGTGCTGGCGGTCGTCCAGTCGGTTGCCTCGCAGACGCTGCGCACCGCGCCTGACACCAAAACGGCCAGCCACAATCTCGGTGCGCGCCTGGAGGCGCTTGGAGCAGCAACCGACGTGCTGACGGGCAGCTCATGGCGTTCGGCCGATCTGCATGAGGTAGCGACGCGCGCGTTGGCGCCACATGGCAGTATCGGCGAGCGCATTCTGCTCGACGGCCCCGCTGTTACTCTGAAGCCTGAGGTGACGGTCGCCTTTGCGCTGGCGCTGCATGAGCTTGCCACCAACGCCGCCAAGTACGGGGCATTAGCGAACGGTGCCGGGACGGTAGTGCTCGAATGGAGTGTCACGGGGGAAGGCAATGACGCGATCCTGTCGATAGCCTGGCGCGAACAAGGCGGACCGCCGGTTTCGCCCCCGACGCGCAAGGGCTTCGGCTCGACCCTGATCGAGCGGTCGCTGCGCTCCTATTTCCGCGGCAAAGCCGCAACCGACTACCGGCCGGAGGGTTTGGTGTTTGAATTGGAAGCGCGGCTTGGAGATGCCGCAACAGTGAACGAGTAGACGGCGTGGGACAGAGCAAGCCGATCGGCAGCAACACCATTCTGGTCGTTGAAGGCGAAGCGCTGGTGCGGTTCGACATGACCGCTTTTTTCGAGGAGCGCGATTGGCGCGTGTTCGAGGCGGAGGATGCGGATCAGGCAATGGAGGTTCTCGACCAGCGCACCGACATACGGGTGGTACTGATCGACGCGACCGTCAGCGGTCGCATGGATGGGCTGAAGCTCGCCCACTACGTGCGCGAACGCTTCCCGCCGACCCTGTTATTCATCGTGTCCGGTCAGGCCCCGGTGCCGCAAGAGGCATTGCCCCAGCGGGCGACGTTCTTGCCAAAGCCGTTCGATCTTCATCGCGTGATGCGTCAGATCGAACAAAGTCCTGTTACTCCGTAATCACCGCCCTCATTGCGTGCGCCTGGTCGCGTGGGCGGGGTGATGAACAAAGCCTGCCTCTGGTCATTACTCCCGGATGGCTGATGACTTCGATGCTCCTTTCGCGCTCATCGTCGATTCGACGGGATCATCCGCATGGATGCCTGCGACATCCTTTCAGATGCTGGCTTTCGTCCTCTCGAAGCAGAGAATGTCGATGAGCGTACTGGAACAGCACGCCGGCGACATAACCCTGCTCTTCACTGACGTGCAGATGCCGGGCGGACGAGACGGTTTCGACCTAGCCAGAGAAGCCGCGGAACGCTGGCCTGACATTAAAATACTCGTTGCCTCCGGTACGGCTAAGCCCGGTCCCGAAGACCTCCCGCCAAATGCAGTTTTCGTGGGAAAGCCGTTCAGCGCGCCCTGAAACTCCGCCAGTTTGAGCTAGAGTCCGCCTTCGTGAGGAGACGGACGTGAAGAAGACCGCCGACGTGTGCCGCAAACACGGGATCAGCAGCGCCACTCTGTACGCATGGAAGGCCAAGTACGGCGGCATGGACGTGTCGCAGGCGCGCAAGCTGAAGGTGCTGGAGGAGGAGAACGGCCGGCTTAAACGGCTGCTGGCCGACGCCATGCTCGACAATGCGGTTCTGAAGGTGTCAATCGGCGCGCAAAAAGGACCCTCTATCGGCGTCCAAAAGGGACCCCTTTGCGGAGCAGCGTGACAGGTATGACGGACGCAGCATTCGCGCTGGTCGCGGCGTAGGGAGGGCGTAGCCCGACCGGAGGCGCGACCAGCGCAAGGCATCTTGTTGAGGTGTCGGAGGCGTCAGCTACGGTGTTTGAAGCGCCAGCTGTCGTTGCCGGTCTCGATGATGTCGCAATGGTGGGTGATGCGATCGAGCAGCGCAGTGGTCATCTTGGGGTCGCCAAAGACGGTCGGCCATTCGCCAAACGCCAGGTTCGTCGTGATGATGACCGAGGTGCGCTCGTAGAGCTTGCTGATCAGATGGAAGAGCAACTGCCCGCCCGAGCGGGCAAACGGCAGATAGCCGAGTTCGTCGAGCACCACGAGGTCGAGCCGGGAGAGCTGCGCAGCGATCGTGCCAGCCTTGCCGATGCGCGTCTCTTCCTCGAGCCGGTTCACCAGATCGACCGTGTTGAAATAGCGCCCGCGGGCGCCGTCCCGCACGACATTCGCAGTGATGGCGCTGGCGAGATGCGTCTTGCCGGTGCCGGTACCGCCGACGAGCACGATATTGCGCTGGCCCGGCAGAAACGATCCGCTGTGCAGCGAGCGCACCAGCCCTTCGTTGATGGGTGTGCCGTCGAAGACGAAGTTATCCAGGTCCTTCACCGCCGGCAGCCGAGCTGCTGTCATCCGGTAGCGCACCGAGGCTGCGTGACGGTGCGTCGTTTCGGCACGCAGCAGGTCGGTCAGGATCTCCATCGTCGTGCGCTTGCGTTGCAGACCAGTCGTCACCGCCTCATCGAAGGCGCCAGCCATGCCCTTGAGCCCGAGCCCTGTCAGAGCCTGCATCATCTCATGCCGCTGCATGGAAGCCTCGCAAGCTGTCGTAGCGGTTGCAATCGGCACGGGGTGGGTGGCGCAGCACCAGGTCTTCGGGTGTGGCAATCGCCAGCGGCCGTGGTGGCTCACGATGGCGTGACAGGATGTTTAAGATGATGTCGTCGCTGGTGACGCCTGCCAGCAATGCCTCACGCACGGCCGCTTCCACCGCGTCCACTCCATGATCGAGCACGGCTGACAGCACGCGTACGAACCGCCGATCAGCTTCATCGCCGGTGCCCAGCTTGCGGCGCAATCGTCCCAGCGCCGGAGGCAATTGCCAATTCTGAAATGGCGCGCCGTTGCGTAGCGCGCCGGGTTTGGTCACCAGCACCGGCAGGTAGTGCCACGGATCGTAGATGGTCCGGTCGCGCCCAAAGCAGCGGGGATGATCGGCGACGATCTCACCGTCGCAGCGCACGACGATGCGGTCGGCATAGGCACGGACCTGCACCGTACGGCGGACCGCCTTGGCCATGACGGAATAGCGGTTGCGGTCGAAGCTGATCAGGCAGGTGCCGCTCACCGCATGCTCGGTCTCGTGAAAACCGTCGAAAGGAGCAACGATAGGCTGGAGCACGGTGCGCTCGGCAGCCCACACCTGGGCAACGCTCAGCTCCTTGTGCTCGGGATGCCGGTGCACATCCGCCCAGCGGCGACACTCAGCCTCCAGCCAGCCATTCAGCTCCTCGATGCTGGCAAAGCGCAGCCGTGGCTGAAAGAACCGCCCACGAGCCGTCTGCATCTGGTTTTCGACCTGGCCCTTTTCCCAACCGGCCGCCGGTGAGCACGCCGTCGGCTCGACCATGTAGTGGCTGGCCATGACCAGGAAGCGTCGGTTGAAGACCCGCTCCTTGCCGGTGAATACGCTCGTCACCGCGGTCTTCATGTTATCGTAGATGCCGCGCGTCGGTACCCCGCCAAAGAAGGCGAAGGCTCGGGCATGCGCATCGAAGAGCATCTCCTGCGTCTCGCGTGGGTAGGCCCGTACGTACATCGCGCGCGACGCGCACAGTCGCACATGCGCCACTTTCACGCGCATGGGCTTGCCGGCGATCTCGACGTCCTCGTGGCTCCAGTCGAACTGGTAGGCCTCGCCAGGACGAAACAGCAGCGGGATGAAGGCCGGCGCGTCCATCACGTCGCGGCGCCGCGCCCGGCGCCACCGGGCGGCATAGCGACGCACCGCATCGTACGAACCGTCGAACCCCTCGCGCACCAGCAGATCATGGATGCGCGTAAGGCGCAGTTTCTCGCGCCGCGGCCGCGCCTCATCCTCCTCCAGCAAGGTGTCGAGCTGACCCTGAAACGGCCCCAGCTTGGGCAGCGGCTGAACCTCTCGCCGATATGCCATGTCTGCATCCGGTGCCCGGATCGCCTTGCGAACCACCTTGCGCGACAGATGAAGGTCTCGCGCTATCGCCTTGATGGCTTTGCCCGACGCATGCTCGCGCCGGATCCTCAACACCGTCTCCAATACCAACATCCCGATCTCGCCGCCCGACACAACGCCAAGCGAGCAGCCTAAACCACCGAGATAAGGGGTCCCTTTTGGACGCCGATCACCCCGCTAACGGGGTCCTTTTTCCACGCCGATCCACATCTGAAGGAAGTCGCGGCAAAAAACTGGTGAGGCCCGCCGCTCAGCGGAAGGCTGTTGGCCATGCTCGGCAGCTGTTCGGCATCAGCGAGCGTCGGGCATGTACCATCTTTGGCGCGGATAGGACGTCGGTGCGCTACGCGCCCCGGCGTAGTGATGATGGCGACCTGCGGTCGCGGTTAGGGTGCTGATCGAGGCGTGGCGGTGCCACTACAACACCGTCCGGCCGCATAGCAGCCTGAGCTACCGACCGCGGGCCCCGGAAGCGGCAACACCGCCATTACCGGCCTCCGGTTCCGCTTCGCTCCACCTACGCCCAGCAATGGCGGCCGAGACGACAATGCACTAACTATAAACCCGGACCACCCGGTGGGGGCTGCTCACGATAGGGCTGCGTGTACTCGTGGCAGAGCCGGGTAAATAGGGGGCGTCACATAAAACGGGCACAGATATACGCTAAGGCCTGAGGGCGTCGGAAAACACCTGTTTTTCGTACATCCGTAAGAAATGGCGTGGTTTAGGACTTACCCGCCATTCAAAAGCGCACGAAGAACGGCGGCTTTCGGCAGGAGCGGACGATCGATAATTTGCCGATGTCATCCCCCGAAACAAGCAAGATCTGGTCAATTGCTGTCCAGAAGCACGCGGCAGAACAACGTGAGAAGCTGATGTCTATCTTTCAATTTTCATTCAGAAATGCGCCTCTCATCCAAGTCGAGTTTCACCCCAATCCATTTTTCAAAAGAGAAGGAACGGACTGAATCCGGGATAATGCCCTCGGCGCGCATCAGAATGAACCGATCATTCAGCTTCCTACCAGTCGTGCGGAGCGTACCACATGCGAAATCACTCTTTACACGGATAAAAACCGGCATCAATCCGGCCGGCGTAGCTGGAGATACTGCCGATGCGTTTTTTGCCATGGTCGATGCTCTGCATTGTGGCTTTCGCCTCACCGGCGTTTACGCAGGACGTGCTGCCGCTTCCGCTTGATTATGGTGCTGCGCAAGAGCGGCTGCTCCACCGATCCGACGCGATCGAGGCTTCTGCCGCGAACATACGCAGCAAGGAAGCACAGGAAGGAGCGACCCGGACGCTCGGCCGCCCCGATATCGATATCGAGGCGCAACTGCTGGAATATCAAAAGACGCTCTATCTGCCTCTCGGCTCGCTGGCACCTGTGGCGGAAGCCTTCGGCATCCCCGATCCGCTGAAGTTCAGGCAGGAACGCACCAGTACACGGCCGATCGTCACGGCCACCTTGCCAATCTACGCCGGCGGGCAGATCAGTGGCACGCAGGCCGGCGCACGCGCCCAGGTCGCGCAGGCAAAGGCGGATCGGGACATTGCGATCGACGATGCGCTCGTCCAGCTTGTCCAGGCCTATTACGGGCAACAGCTTGCCGAACGAGCGCTTGGCATCCGCCGCGATGTGCTCGATGGCCTCGAGCGGCACGTTGCCGACGCGGTGAAGCTCGAACAGGCACGCTTCATCAGTCGCGCGCAACGCTTGCAGGCGGAGGTCGCGCGCGACGACGCGGCGCGCGACTATGCACAGGCGATTTCCGATCTTGCCACCGCCAATGCCGCGCTCGCCGGGATACTGCGCGCGCCGGCGGGGGTGCGCCCAATCATGAGCAGCCCCCACCGGGTGGTCCGGGTTGATAGTTAGTGCATTGTCGTCTCCGCCGCCATTGCCGGTCGGAGGTGGAGCGAAGCGGAACCGGAGGCCGGCAATGGCGGTGTCGCCGCTTCCGGGGCGGGTGGTCGATAGCCGAGGCTGCTGTGCGGTCGGACAGTGTTGTAGTGACGCCGCCACGCCTCGATCAGGACCTTGGCTTCAGCGAGGGTGTAGAAGATCTCGCCGTTCAGCAGCTCATCCCGCAGCGAGCCGTTGAAGCTCTCGTTGTAGCCGTTCTCCCATGGCGAGCCCGGGGCGATGTAGAGCGTCTTCACGCCGATCTGCCTGAGCCAGGTCTGGACGGCGGCGGCGATGAACTCGCTGCCATTGTCCGACCTGATATGCGCGGGCGGACCACGCTCGATGAACAACTCGGCCAGCGCTGCCAGTACGTCTTCGTGTTTGAGCTGGCGCGCGACGACGAGTGCCAGGCACTCCCTGCTCGCCTCGTCGATAATGGTAAGGATGCGGAACTTGCGTCCGTCATGGGTGCGTTCCTCGACGAAGTCGTAAGCCCAGACATGCCCCGGATACTCCGGCCGCAACCGGATGCACGAGCCATCGTTCAGCCATAACCGGCCGCGTTTCGGCTGGCGCTGCGGCACCTTCAGCCCCTCGCGTCGCCAGATCCGTTCCACCCGTTTATGGTTCACCGACCAACCCGCCGCATGCAGCAGCGCCGTCACCCGGCGATAGCCGTAGCGCCCGTACTGCCTGGCAAGGGCGATGATATCCTCGGTGAGCGCCAGCTCGTCATCTGCCCCGAACGGCACCTTGCGCTGCGTCGACCGGTGCTGGCCGAGCACGCGGCACACCCGCCGCTCGGATACATCCAGCACGTCCCGGACATGATCGATGCAGCGCCGGCGCCGTGCGGGGCTCAGAAGTTTCCCTTTGCCGCCTCCTGCAAGATCAGCTTGTCGAGCGTCAGATCCGAAATCGCACGCCGAAGCCGGGCGTTCTCCTTCTCCAGATCCTTCATCCGCCGAGCCTGATCCGTCTTCAGGCCACCATATTCCTTGCGCCAGCGGTAATAGGTCTGCTCGCTGACCGCGATCCGCCGGCACGCCTCAGCCGTCGTCCCGCCCTGGCCCAGCATGATCTCAACCTCACGTAGCTTCCCGATAATCTCCTCGGGCTTGTGCTTCTTCGCAGGCATTCGTCGTCCCTTCCTTGGTCCAGACTGTAATAGTCGATGGACCACTCAGAAGGGGGCAGCTCAGCTTGTGCGCGAAATCTTCCGGATCGTGTGCAGAACCCGGCATGCCAGTCCCGCTCACAAGGCGCAAACAAATCTCATCCGAGAAGTGAAATGTTGAAATCGCTCATGCGATAGTAGCGGCTCCGCCTATCATTCTCTGTCGCGAACTGCCGAAAGGGCATGTCGTAAAGGGGCATACCGTTCGCGTTGCGCTTCGCAGCCAGACAAAGTGTTTGTACCCACCCTGAATAACTGGCGCCCTTTTCTATAAAGGCGTGAGTTGAAATAGTCTTGGTTCATGGCCTTCTTGCAGGATGGTACTTCCGACCTATGATATGTTAACCATCAAGCGAACTTGAACGTTCCAAGCTTTGCTGGCAGCGAGGCTACTTTACCAAGAAAGTATGTTGATGATGTCCGAGAATCCCGAACCTGATTTGACAATCGATACCCTTGACCTAGCGGTGCAGCTTACAACCGCGTGGCTTTCCAACCAAAATACGCGAGCCTCGGAGACGCAGGTATTGGATTTTTTGCGGGAAATGCACAGCGCGGTTGAGAAGCTTTTGGACACCAGGGCGCACCAAGAGCCAGCAAAAACAGCGCTTGAACATGTTCCCGCTGTGTCGGTTCGCAAGTCTCTTGCGTCTAAGGATCACATTATTTCATTGATCAACGGCAAGCCCTATAGAACGCTCCGACGCCATCTTGCGATCCACGGCCTAACCCCATCCGAGTACCGAGAGCGTTACGGATTGAAAGCAGATTACCCGATGGTGGCGACGACCTACTCGGAAGCGCGCCGGACCATGGCAAAGAAGATAGGTTTGGGCGGCAACACAGGCATGACTCGAAAAACCGGTGCCAACGTGGCCAACTCCAGAGACAAATCCGCAAGCGTCAGTTGAGTTCGTTTCGCTCGGATTTCTCCTCAGCCGGGTCTTTACACGGGAAGTTGTCGAGGGGGAGCCGCGAGGCTACGGAGGGAACCTCCGTTAACCTAGCCAGCCGGCCTGATGCCGAAGCGGACGTCACTTATGCGTGTTCAGCCTGTGCCGAACTCCAGGAGGAGCTGGCAGGAAGCTTATTACATGCTGATCGTGCCTAGGAGCCGCATAAAAATGGGCACATCCACCATCGCTAAGACGCTAGCCGCGACGAATTCCTGGATTTTACCTTGGGCGCGACTCGGCTTTAGATGGTATGAGAGTATCAGGAGGTTGCCATGTCCGTAGCCGACACAGACTATTTTCGCTCCCGTGCTGAAGCTGAGTTGAAAATGGCGCGAGCAGCACAAGACCCTGCTGCACTACGTGCGCATTACACCCTTGCTGGACATTACCTCGATCGAGCTTTCAGCAGTGCTGACGGCCACCAGGTGTCCGCCGAGCAGATCAGGGCTGAGCTGCAGCGCCTTCGATCGTGAGCCGAGCGTCGGCCCACTACTCATATTCGGGCAGAATCTGACGTTCTCCCTGTTTTTCATCCATGCTGAATGAAAGTTTCCGGCCCTTTAAAGCCTGTGTGCAAGGAGCTGGGACATGAAGAAGTCGAGGTACACGGAAGAGCAGATCGCATTCGCGCTGAAGCAAGCGGAGACCGGCACGCCGGTGGCGGAGGTGATCCGGCGGATGGGGGTATCCGAGCAGACGTTCTACCGCTGGAAGAAGGTGTATGGCGGGCTGGGCGTGGGCGAGTTGCGGCGGGTGAAGCAGCTCGAGGACGAGAACCGCAAGTTGAAGCAGCTCGTCGCGGACCTGAGCCTCGACAAGCACATCCTGCAGGACGTGCTCGCAAAAAAGCTCTGACGCCTGGGCGGCGGCGCGAGATTGTCGCGCACGTCCAGGCGTCCCATGGCATCAGCGAGCGGCGCAGTTGCCTCGCGCTCGGCGTCGACCGCTCGTCGGTGCGCTACGTGTCGCACGAGCCAGACCAGGCTCCTCTGCGGCTGCGCATCCGCGATCTGGCGGCGGCACGGGTGCGCTACGGCTATTTCCGGATCTATATTCTACTACGGCGGGAAGGCTGGCTCGTGAACCACAAGCGTGTGTACCGGCTGTATCGGGAGGATGGATTGAGCCTTCGGCTCAGGCGGCCCCGCCGCAAGGTCAGCGCCGCGAACCGCGAGCGCCAGCCGGCGGCCTCGGCGCCGAACGAGATGTGGTCGATGGACTTCGTCTCGGACGCGCTGTTCGACGGTCGCCGGCTGCGAGCGCTAACGGTGATCGACGCCTTCACGCGCGAGGCTCTGGCGATCGACGTCGACCAGGGCATCAAGGGCGAGCAGGTGGTGACCGCGATGGCGCGGATCGCTTCGGTGCGTGGTGCGCCGAAGACCATCAGGGTGGACAATGGGCCGGAGTTCATCTCGAAGGCGCTCGACCGTTGGGCGTATGAGAACGGCGTCACGCTCGACTTTTCGCGGCCGGGCAAGCCTACCGACAACGCCTTCGTCGAAAGCTTCAATGGTCGCCTGCGCGACGAGTGCCTGAACAGCCACTGGTTCCTGTCGCTGGCCGATGCCCGGATCAAGATCGAGGCTTGGCGGCGGGACTATAACGAGAGCCGTCCTCACACGGCTCTTGGCTGGCTGACGCCAGCTGAATATGCTGCATCCGCCGGGGTTAACCCCGGCGGATGCAAGCCGGAAGCTCGCATCACGCCCGGATGAGAAACCGGGGGACCGTCATGGCAACCCCGGACTCCAGTTATGACTGGTAGAGCTTTGGGGAGCACGTCACTCGGTGTCGACGTGGATGGCTGATCGTCGCCAACTGTGCCGCGGATTATGGATGGCGATCTCCGAAGCGGAAGCCAACCCTGCCTTTCAGGAACGTCTCGCAAAGGCTCTCGCCGCTGACGAGAAGCCGGTTAAAGCTCCCGTCGAGCGGAAGCGGCAGACCAAGCCGGCCGAACACAAGCGTCCGAGCAACCGGCGGACCCCTGCCATGCTCGATCCAGTGCAACTCGCCCGAAACGGCGAGTCCGAACTGCGCGAGGCGCTAGCGAAATTGGATATCGAGCAGTTGCGCGATGTGGTGGCGGACTACGGTATGGACCCAGGCAAGCTGGTGATGAAGTGGCGCGATGCAGACCGCATTGTCGATCGCATAGTCGAGGTGGCACGCGGTCGTGCGCAGAAGGGCAGCGCGTTCCTGCCGCCGTCCGAAACCATAGAGACCAAAGCCAGCGAACCTACTCTCCCGTTGGAAGACGGGAACGAGTAGACGCCCTTTTTAACTGCCGGTTTTCGGACATGTCATGCTCAACGACCTAGAAGCACTCGCTGCCGAGATTGCGAACCTGTCCAAGGCTTGCGCCGAGATGGAAGGTACGGAAGCCGCTATGCTACTGAGCCAGGTGATTGCGCACCTTGAGGTGGCATTGTACGAGTTAGCGGAGCACCCCGGTATGCTCGTCGGCGCCATGCCGTGGTGGATCAGCCGCCAGAGTGATCGCAATAGCCTCGGCTAGAGCTTACCAAGACGCCTGTCACAAGGGCTCAGACGCTCTGCCTAGGTTATTCGCTGCGTAGGGAAATGAGCGCGTTTTCGATGAGACGCAGTGCGTCTGATCAACTGGGACCCTGCATGCCTTCCCCAGCGGCTCGCATGTAGGCTTCCTTGTCGTCTCGCCACGATTCAAGCAGTTCGATCTTCTCCCCTGCGCTCAGATTCTCGTCAACGAGAAGATCAGCCGGTGTGTCGTACTTGCCGAAATAGCTCATTGCTATCCTCCTCTAAACCTTAACGCTGCATCTTGCGTCTGATCCAACGTCCGAACCGTCTCAATGCCGAGACAATGATGAACCAGAAACTCAGCGTGGCGATGAATGGTCCCGGGCGAAAATTGTCCTCTACTCCGACGTTATGAAAACCGAGGTGTTCGGATTGTCAGCCAGATAGGGGGCAGGCCAGCCTGCCACTTCGCGCGGCAGCCAGTTTTGCTCCGCCGGACCTTCATGGCCGTACATCGTTCGCTCGTCCGTGGCCGGATTGATCCAGGCCGTTCCGATCGTGATCGCAAGCGCCAGAAGCAGCGACAGAATACCTCTCAGTACTGTGCACTCCACGCGCCATCGATCAGCCGCCTCTCCAAGTCCTCCAGAACACCTTCAGCGCATTTTATCGCCATGCCTGCCGAAGAGGCCGAACCCGACCTTGATGCCTGATGGTCCGAGTGGGACACCCTCCACGTCCAGCGCGAAGAGCCTCTATGCCGTACATCCAACTGCCAACTCCCACCTTGGATAGCCGCTGCGGTTCCCTGATGAGGCAGTCCCAAACACCATTGTACGACCGGCATGCATTCTCCCGAAGCTGACACGAGCTCCCAGAGAATAAACTTGGATCAATATGGGTCCCGGCGTCCCTGACGAAGCGCACCATTCCTGCGACGTTTACCCGTGGCGCACTCCCCAAACCGAGGCAGCCGCCCAGCTCTCTGCGGCTCGCCAGCGACTTGGCCGCCCTCATGGCCTCGCTCCACGGATGGGCATCGCCGCTGTCCGGGCCAGCTGAGCGTCGGGACCGATGTCGCTGACGGCCATCCGATCACCTAATGTCTTTCAACAATGCTGATCTCACCGTCCGCTTCCATCACGGCCAACTTCACCATCGCCAAATCCTCGACCCCTCCTTCCGCAGCTCTGCCATGAGTTCTTCCTCCGTAACCAGCTCCTGCCGCATGTTCCTGCGGATCATGCGGCCATTTTCAACCAGAATCGTGTTCCTGTCGCGAAGCAGGCATCGGACAGCAGGAACATGGTATTCGAGGCTGTCCAGCACATAAGCCCAGAAGACGACAACGGCGATGAACAGCAGGATATCGCCGACCGAGGTAGACCTGCCCATAATGGCATCGGTACCCATGCCGCCAACGATGACCAGCGTCAGAATATCGTTGGGAGATATGTTCCCTACATTCCGCTTCGCCACGATGCGCAGGAGGAGCACGAGCGCAACATAAACGACGGTTGCGCGAAGGACTATCTGCCAAAGCGGTGTCGACCAACCGAACGCTTCAACCATGACGATCAAACCTCCGCGCTTTTAGCCTATCAACTGCCGGCGCTACGGCTCTGGCCTGCTTCCACGTTCACGGTGCATCGAACGGTCTCCCGCGCCCGACCCGCCCGCTTCCGGCACGCCTCCAGTGCCTCACGGTTGGCAGCAACGATCCGATCGCCTGCCGCGAGGGCCGCGAACGCGCTGGGTGAAGCGGCCTGCATCATGCGCTGCCCGCCTTCCCACATCGGCATGTCGAGCGCGTGCGCCGCCATCTTCTCGGGCCATTGCCAGCTCGCCGGCACGGCGCGCGCGACAACGCCAGCGAAAGCCGCCCAAAGCACCATGCCGAGCACCGCTCCGCCGATCGTCGTGCACATCAGGCAGCGGTTCTGCTCATCGCCGCGACGCGCCGATGCGACGGCACGCTGAAGCACGCGGGTCGCGTCCTTCAGGTCTGCGGCTGCGGTTGCGATCATTCGCCGGTCCTCGGCGCGGGCGCCGCCCTCCCCTGTAACGATCCGGTCAACGACATAGCGCGGGCTCGCTCCGTCCCTGACCGCCGCCACCAGCGCGTCGACGCGCTCCAAGGTGACGTCGATCTTCTGCACCATGTCCGCCAGCGTCTCGCTATAGTCGGGCTGCTCGGGGAGTTCGGCGCGCTCGACTGCCATGCGCTCAACGGCGCGGCGCAGCAGCGCCAGCTCGCTCTCCACTCGCGCAAAGGCTTCTTGGGCTGTCTCGGGTTCATGCTCGTCGTCGCTCATTCTGCCTCCCTCTCACCCCCGAAAGCACACCTTCTATCGGCTCATTCCCCGGTCACGCTCGCGATCCGGTCCCAGCGACTTCGCCAGCGCGTCACCGACCGCGCGGTCCTTCTCCAGTTTCAGCGCCAGCTCGGGCGCGCGGCGGCGCAGCGCGGATTCCAGCTGCGGATCGCGCCCGATCGCGCCGGCGACCTTCGCCATGTTGCCGCGCAACCGCTCCGCGCCGGCACGGTCGCCCGCCCGCTCCAGGGCGGCCCGGTCGCGCTGCATCGCCTTCCAGGCTTCCACAAAGCGGCCCGCGCGTGCCTCCGGGTCGAGCCGCACGCGCTGCTCCTCGGCCATCGCGCGCGCCGCTCCGCCGGTGTTGCCGCCGGCGGCTTGTTCGATCAGCTTCGGACCGCGCCGGAGCGCGGAAGCGAGGTCGCGCGCGGCATGGGGACGGCTCGCGTCCAGCGCATCGCCAGCCTTGCGCAACGCGCTCTCCTGATGAGGCAGCACCGGCAGGCCCTTGGCGCGCATCCGGCTTATATCGGCCGCGGCGCGCGCATAGCGTTCGATCGCCTTGTCCTGGCCAGGCTTCCCGCCGGTTACGGGCTCCCGTTCGAACGCGGACGCCTTCTCCGGCGTCGGCTTGGGCCGGAAGCCGTCGAACATGCCCTTGGCCTTATCGCGCACCTTGGTGGCGATCTCCCGCGCGAGTTCCTGAAACCGGATCTCGCGCCGCTCGGCGAACACGCGCGCCCGGTCATTGTCGGACGGCACGGCATAGTCGCCGGCCATGTCCTTGGCGCGGTCGCGCGACAGGACGCGGGCGAGCTGGCGCTGATCGGTGAAGTCGTCGCGGCCGTAATGGAGCTGCACGCCGTCGCGGTGCCGCGACAAGGCGACATACGCGCCGTGCCGGTCCATGCCCGGCGTCGCCAGCACATGCGCACGATCGACGGTCACGCCCTGCGATTTGTGGATGGTCGCGGCATAGCCATGATCGACATGGGCATAGTCCTTGAGGCCGAACGCGACCCGGCTGCCGCCATCGAGCCGCACCGCCATGCGGCCCTCGCTGACCTGCTCCAGCGTGCCCAGCGTGCCGTTCTTCACGCCAAGCGAACGCTCGTTGCGCAGGAACATGATCCGGTCGCCGGATGCGAACTCGCGCCGCCCACGATCGACCGTGACGCCCACATCCTCGCCCAGCCCGCCCGATGCGCGCACCCGCTCGCGCGCTTCCTGGTTCAGCTCCCGCACCTCGGCATTGGTATGGGTGAGAATGATGCGGCTCTGGCCCGGCTCCGCCTGGCGCTGGCGATCCCAGCCATCGACCAGCGCGGCGCGCGCGCCCTCGCGTGTGTCGGCCGCCTGGACCATGCCCCGGCTCTCATAGGCGTGCAGCGCCTCGGCCGTGCGGCCGGTAGCCAGTGCCCTGGTCGCGTCCTTCTGCCAGTCATCACGCTGCCGGCGAACCTCGGTGATCTCGGCTGCGCCATGGCGCTCGGCAATCGACCGGAACGCAGCACCTGCTTCGATCGCCTGCAACTGCTCGGGATCGCCTACCAGCACCACCTTGGCGCCGGCATCACGCGCATGCGACAGCACCCGCTCCATCTGGCGGGTGCCGATCATGCCCGCCTCGTCCACCACCAGCACGTCATTGCGGGACAGCTGGTCACGCCCCTGCGCCCATGCATGTTCAAGACTGGCGATGGTACGGGACTGGATACCCGATCCCCCTTCCAGATTTTCGGCCGCGATGCCCGACAGGGCCGCGCCGCGCACCTGGTAGCCTGCCTGCTCCCACACCTCGCGCGCAACACCCAGCATCGTCGATTTACCCGTGCCGGCATAGCCGATCACCACCGACAGATCCTCCGGCCTGGTGATATGCGCCAGCGCGGCACTTTGTTCGCCGCTGAGCGTTAAACCCTCTGTCCCGGCAGGACTCCCTCGCTTACGCATTACTGCCGGGACACCATGACCCCGGAGCATTGCCAGCTCGTCTCCCGCCCGCTCAAGCCGCGCCTCAGTCGCGATCATGTCGCGGGAGGTGAAGCGCTCCTGATCGCGTCCGTCCTTGCCCAGCGCCACCAGCTCGGGACTGGCGCGCACCGCCGCCATCACCCGGTCGAACTGCTCCTTGCCGTCCGAATGGCGGAACGCGAACACCGCGAGATCGCGGGTGGTGAAGGTGGCCTGCTGCCGCGTGATCGCGTCGAGCGCGACATTCGGGTCCGCGACGATCTTCTCGCCGTTCTCGCGCGCGATCCGGAGATGATCGTCGGCGCGCCGGTGCGGCTCGTCCTCCTCCAGACGCCGCGTTCCCATCGGCCCGATCTTGTGCTGCGGCTCCAGCGCGATGCCCTGATCGGCATAGGAGCGATGGTCGATCCGGCCCTCCAGTCCCAGCTCGGCCATGCGCTCGTTGACATGGGCCGCCCACGCCTCGCGCCACTCCTGCAACAGCTCGGTGCCGTTCCAGCCCCGGACCTTCTTGCCGAACCCCTCCGGCCCCACCTCCCTCATCGTCATCATGACATGCGCGTGCGGCTTCGGGGTGCCGTCGTCCGCCTTGTCCCAATGCACGTTGAGGTCCGCGACCATTCCGCGATCCACAAACTGCTTCTGCACGAAATCGCGGGCGAGGCTCACGCCCTGCTGCTGATCCATCTCGCGCGGGATCGAGAACTCCACCTCACGGGCAAGCTGCGCGTCCTTGCGTTTCTCGCCTTCCTCCACCTCGTTCCAGAGCATGGTGCGGTCGTTTAAACGCTCTGGCGCGCCCTGCGGCAACAGCACCTCGGAGTGGATCACGCCGGCCTTGTTCGAGAAATCGTGGTGGCGGTTCAGCTTCTCGTCGAACAGTCGCGATGCCGAGCGATAGGCAGCGGACGCGACGGCGCTGGAGCCCCTCGCGCGGCTGATGACCTTGGCGCTGAAATGATAGATCGCCATCACGACCGGCATAATGCACTTCTTAGCGCACGTCGGCAACGACGTATAAGCGCGCACTCATCATCTGCTCCGCTCCTGCTGATTGACTGCCGTGCGTTTCCGTTATGGGTTGCCTGCTCGCTACTGTTTGCTAGGCTGCGGTGAACCTGACGCGGAAGGAGAGAGCACCATGCGTAAGGTGCGTGACTATGACGCGGAGCTGAAGGCGCTGGAGAGCCGCGCCAAGGTGATCAAGGCGCGTCGCATCGAACAGCTCGGCCAGCTCGTCACCACCACCGGCGCCGACGAGCTCGACATGGAAACGCTCGCCGGCGTGCTGCTCGATGCCGTTGCGTCGAAGGATGCGGAAGCGAAGGAGGCGTGGCGCGCGAAGGGCGCCGCCTTCTTTCAGCGGCGCGGGCGCAAAGGTAGCCGGACTGCTGGCTGCAACAGCGACGGCGGGAATGCGCAACCGGGCGCTGATCCAGCGTCTGGAAGCGGCGCGCCGTCGTAGCGATACGCGGGGCTGGGTCGTGCAACGCCGCGAACGCACCCGCCACCTGATCGAGCTGGGCGGCCTCGTCCAGAAAGCCGGCCTGGTCGAACTCGCCGACGACGATCGCGCGACGATCTACGGCGCGCTGCTGGAGCTGGTCGGCCGCGCTCGCGGGGACGATGCCGGCGACACGCTCGCGCTCTGGTGGCGGCGCGGTAAACGTGCGTTCGACGCGGAAAGCGAAGCGATGGAGAAAGGCGATGGCGGCCCTGGATATTGAGGCGATCCGCTCGGAAATTCGCACGCTGGAGTTCGAGCGCGGCACACCCGCTGATGTGGCGGAATGGCGCGAAGCCGATGCCGAATCCCGCGCCAACCTCGCCATCGAGGACATGGCGCTGAGCGCGGATGACGAGGCGCTGTTCGACATGCTGCGCGACGAGGCGGTGCCCCCTCCCCTGGCCACGCAAATCCTGCTCAGGCTGCTGGGCCATCCCGACGCCGATCCGGCGCTGGCGATCACGCCCCTGGAACAGGCCTGCTGATGCCGGGACCGCTCATCGGCGGGCGTCGGCCGATCGGCTGGCGGCTCGCGATCGTCGTTGCGTTCGTCACGGCCTATGCGACCGCGCGATGGCTGGAAGGCATCTTCGGCGTCGGGCAGATTTCGGGCACCGTATCGTTCCTCGTCCTGGTCGGCCTGATCGGCGCGACCTGGTGGATCAACAGCTGCGCCGGCAAGCGCCGGAACGACCTGCTGGGCTCGGCCCGCTTCGGCGACCGCGCCGACGTGCAAGCTGGAGGCGAACGGGGATCTCCTGATCGGCCGCGCCAAGGAGTCGGGCAAGCTGCTCCGCTATGACGGCGCGGCGCACCTGCTGACGATCGGGGGTCGGTTCCGGCTGAGGGCGAAATGACACCCTAAGCGAAACGGCAAGAAGGGGTGGGGAGCGGACATCGCGCCC
>NZ_JBIQDE010000012.1:0-21132 GCF_045371305.1 Sphingomonas sp. 179-A 2A2 NHS
GGATAGCCGCGCCGCCTAAGCGTTCGCTGATTGTTCGCCCTTAGCGTTGTTTAGCGTACCATCCACGCTATGCCCTCTTAATCGGGTGGGAGTTATCGTCGGCAGATGCGCCTCGGCATGCCTCGATGGGCGGTCCTGACCTGTGATTACGAGCAGTTTTGAGAGAGAAGCTCACCGAGCAAAGCCACCGGATCGACCCCGATCGCCAAGGCGACCGCGACATATTCATCCACGCTCAACTGACGCTCGCCGGTTTCGTAGCGCGATACATAGGCCTGCTGCCATCCGAGCCGCTTCGCGAGGTCGACCTGACGAAGCCTGGCGTCCCGCCGTGCCACGGTCAGTGCAGCGACGATGCGAGCATGCAGGTCTGATGGGACAGGAGAGGCGGGCACCCCGGAGCATCTAGACCGGCTTGAGCAATATACGGAAAACGTATATGGTCTAGGCGTCCGATCGGGAGTGCTGACATGAGACTGTTCGAGCGCATCACCACCTGGTTCGAAGACTGGACGTTCCCGGACCGCCTGGGGATCGGCAACGACGGCACGGGCATCAATCCGGCGACCGGATTGTCGACCATCGCGGGAGCGGGGAGCCCCGACGTCGCCGGCAATCCCTACGGTTCTACCCGTTCGCACGATTACGAGTCCGACTGGCAGCGCCACGATCGCTGGGACAGCGGTGCTCATGACCATTTTCAGCATCACGAAAGCTTGTGGGCGAGCAGCCATGATCCTTGGCGTGACTGAACGCGTCCCGGTGGGTGACCGCTTGATCGCACGGTGGGAAGTGAGCCAGCTAAACGTCGTCCCTTATGCGATCAGCGTCATGGCCTTCCTGCCGATGCTGATCGTGACGATCGGTATCGCCAAGGCGATCGGCGCCAGACCGGTCGTCGCCGGACGGGGTATGGTCGTCATCTGGGTAGCCCTGTTCGTAACCGAGATGGCGCGAGGGCTCTGGACGCTGCACCATCGTTACGCCTCGCCGCGCTGGCTGCGCGCGGTTCATGGCGCGGTCGGTGACGACCTCGCCGTTCATGCGCTCGCCGAGTTGAGGCGCCAGCATCGATACGAACCCGATTACGTCCTTTTGAGATCCGACATGACCAGCGCGGTCCAGCAGGAGCGTGCCAGGCGCAAGGACGTGGCCCAACGTGCCAAGGGGATCCGGGTGATGGAGGAACCGGATCCTGCCTCTGGTTTGGAGGCGGAAGCCAGCGATCCTCGGATCGCCGAAGAGCAACGCGCCTGGGCACGCGAGCGTCGTGCCGCCGAGACGATACTGACGGCGGCAGCGCCAGTGACAGGCAATATGTCCTGCCGCTCGCGCTGAACCCGCAGCCGCACCGCCGAGAAGGCGGTCCGGGTAGAATGACAGTTCGCTTGCTGGCCGACAGACACGCCGGCCCGGGTGCCCCGCCGGACGCCGGAATCAATACCGGAGCACCACGGCATCAATACCGCAGCGTCTGGATCGTGCAGGGAAGGAGCACACACCACGCTATGGATAGCGGCCGTGTTCAGAGCATAAAGCCGTGATTTATCATTGCTGTAGCAGGATATCGGCTGTGCTGCGGCTTTCGTGAAAGCTGCTTCGTGACGTGCTACAAGGGTGCTACGGCGCTACGGACGCCGTGATTTATTGGGCTGCGCAGCGACATGAGGATCGCAAGCAAGCGATCCGTGCACCGACCCTGCAGGGGCACGACCCATCTTCCGACAGGCGTCATGGACAAGACCGGGCACGAGCACCGGCCGATCTCGAACCCGGCTGCGTGCTTGCTACCGCGCGGTCAGGACGTGCCGGGTGGCCGCGGCTTGAACCGACGACGATCGAAGAACCAGACGAGCATCGCTGTGCCGGCAATGGCCGCGGCAACCCAGCAAGCGGCCGCGAGGGTAGGGGGATAATCCAGCAGGCTGGCGACCAGACCTGCCAGCAGCAGTGCGACGGCCAGCGTCGCTAGCCGGCGAACGACCGACCAGTTGCGCTGCCGGAACCCGACACGTTTGGTTTCGGCCGTCCACGCCGCCAGTTGGTCCTTCGATGGTCCGCGCATCCTCACTTCCCCACAGACAGGGCGAGCAGTGTGCCGCGCACCTGCTTGCGGTTGGCGGCGCCCGCGTCCGCTCCTCCGTCGTATAGCACGCGCGCAAGCGCCTGACTGCGCTCGTCGGGCAACTCCAGCCCAACGTCCCTGCAGACGGCGTTTACGTCTTCGCGCAGGCGGTCGAGCCGGTCCCAGTCGACCGGGCCGAAATAGCTTCGTGGCACGGTGTCCTCGCCCAGGATCACCCATTCGGGATCGACGTCATAATCGCGCCGGAGCTTCGCCATCAGGCTGACTGGCGGCTCGGCCTGACCCAGTTCCCAGCTGACCAGCGCGCGCTTGGAATAGCCCAGCGTCTTCGCGAACGCTTCCTGTCCCAGAGCGGTCCTGACCCGTACCGCCTTGATCCGCTCGCCGATGGTGGATGCGCCACTCACGTTGCCATGACCTATTGCATTATCCTGCTCATTATGGCGCAATAATGCCACTATGCTATCATGGCACGGGAGCGGTGCCGGCGACCAGCATTTCGCCGGACAGGGGTAGCGAATTCATGAGCGGTCAGGTCAATGTGCGGCTCGGCGACGACGACGATGCGGACCTTACCCGTTGCGCGGCCGAGCGCGGCGTCGAGCGCGCGACCCTGGCCAAATCGTTCGTTCGGGAATGTCTCGATGCGTGGCGGGAGGGGCGGGCCGTATTCGACCGGCCCGAGCAACTGGGGCCCGGTGACGTCGTCGCCTTCGGCGCCAGGCTGGACAAGGCGGTCATGGAGATCGACCGCATCGCCCAAAGCTGGGCGGCGCATGAGAGCGACATGCACAGGCTGGAGCGTGAGGACCAACTGGCGCTGACGCGAGCCCGGACCGAGTTCATCAAGGGACTGCCGGAGCGCATTACCGCCAGCTTCAATCCGATCAGGGCGGAGATGCGGCTGCTTGCCGAGCGGATCGACAAGCAGCCCCGTCTGGATGCCATCGACGAGCGGCAGCGCGACCATACCGAGGCGTTGCGGGAGAACACCGCCGCCATCAGGAGCCTTGAACAGCAGCCCCGGACAAAAGTCAGCTACACAGTCTGGGACAGGGACTGGTCGGGTCGCAAGGTCGGTGCGGCGCTGTCGGTCGTCTGGTTGCTCTGCGTGGGCAGCTACTTCCTTGCGGCGATGATGCTGCCGTCATCGTGGTTCGCCATCCGCTCGGCCAACTATCTGCTGGGCGGCGGGGATCAGGCAGTCTGTGCGCTGGTGAATTACCGACTGGCGACCGACAGTTGCCGGACGCAGTTCGCCGGTCGGCCTGGCAAGGTTGTGGTACGGGCGAGGCCCGGCACGCCGCAGGTCCAACGATGATCTCGGTCGCTGCGGTCGGTTCGGCCTCCGACGCAGCCGCTTATTACGCCCGGGACAATTATTACACCGCCGATCAGGCCGAAGGTGCCAGTGCCTGGGCAGGCGAGGGGGCGGCCGAGCTGGGCCTGTCCGGCCCGGTAGACACCGAGCGGTTCGAACAGGTGCTCGCCGGCGAATTGCCCAACGGCGTTGTGCTCGACGCCAAACGGGGTGAGCACCGGGCGGGCTGGGACGTCACCATGTCCGTGCCCAAGTCGGTGTCGATCGTGGCGCTGGTGGGCGGTGATGCGCGGCTGGTGACGGCGGTGCGGGAGGCGGCCGCGGCGACCCTCGCCTGGACGGAACGCAACATCGCGGAAGGGCGGGTCTGGCACGGTAGGGGACAGACGCCCGAGACGACCGGCCGGTTCGTCGCCGCGACCTTCCTTCACGATGTAAACCGCAGTGGCGAGCCGCAACTGCACGTCCACAACGTCATCGCCAATGCAACCCGCACCGCCGACGGCAAATGGCGGGCGCTGCACGCGGACCAGCTGTACGAGCGCCAGCACGTCATGGACGCGGTGTTCCTGTCCGCGCTGCGCAGCCGGGTCGAGACGCTCGGCTTCGCCACCATCCCCCGGCACGACGGCCGCAACGGCGCTTTCGAGATCGCCGGCGTGTCGCGTGCGGTGGTGGAAGCATTCTCCGGCCGCTCGGCCGAGATCGATGCGTACATCAAGGCGCGCGGATTGGAGAACACCCCGCAGACGCGGGAATATGCGGCGCTGGCGACCCGCGACCCCATATCAACTGATCTCGTGCCGGAGCAGCGCGCGGAAGGGTGGCGGCGGCTGGCCGCGGAGAAGGGGCTGGATCCGGCAGCGTTGGTGAAAGGTGCGCTGGCGGAGGCGGGGCGGGGGCATGATGTGTGGACGCGCACAGTCAGGGGTGTGCGCGGGATAGGCGAGCGCGGTCTTGCTATCGCCGGCCGCATGGGGCTGACCCCGCGCGACGGCGATCCGCTGGTCCCTGAGCGACTGGGACGACTGGAGCCGCGCGCCTATGCTGCGGCGCAGGCGGTCGCGTCAGCGGTGAGGGATCTTGGTGAGCGGGAGGCGGCGTTCGACCGGTTCGAGCTCATCCGCGAGAGTTTGTCGCGCGGCGGGCCGGTGACGGTCGCCGATGTCGAGGCCCGACTGGAGCTGCTGCAGGCGAAAGGCCTGTTGCTCGGCGACGGCGATCGGATGGTGACGACGCAAGGTGCGGTACGGCTGGAGCAGGCGTACCTTGCCACGGTCGAGGCGGGGAAGGGGCAGTCCGCCCCGATCGTTCTGCCGGTTGACGCCGCAATTCGGGCGCAGGAGGCAGCACGCGAGCTGGGGCTGCATCGCCTCAATCCGGGTCAGGAGGCGGCCGCCGTGCTGATGCTGTCCTCGTCCGACCGGGTGGTCAATGTGCAGGGCGGGTCGGGACGCGGCAAGTCGACCGCGATGGCGCCGGTGACGGCAGTAGCGAAGGCGGAGGGCCGGGCGGTGATCGGGCTCGCCATCGCCAGCGTAAAGGCGAGCGAGTTCGGGCGCGACACCGGCGCGGACGTGAGCACGGTCGCCCGCTTCCTGGCGCGTCACGCCCGCGTGATCGACGGCACAGCCCGACCCGAACAGGTCGCGCGCGTGAAGGCGGAGCTGGCCGGTGCGATCGTCATGGTCGAGGAAGCCGGACAGCTCGGTACGCGCGACATGGAGCGGATCGTGCGGCTTGCCAACATGACGGGCGTAGCGCGCGTCGTGCAGACCGGCGACACCCGTCAGCTGACCGCAATCGCGGCGGGCAAGCCGTTTGAGGCGAGCCAGCGCGCCGGCGTCGCCACGGCCCATATCACGGAGAACCTGCGTTCCCGGTCCGATCAGATGAAGGCGGTCACCGCCGCGCTCGACCGCGGCGACGTGTCGGGCACGTTCGAGATACTCAGGACCGCTACGACCGAGGTGCCCGGGAACGCGGTGGCGACGACGGCCGCGGCGCACTGGGCAACACTGCCGCAAGACCAGCGCAACGCTACCCTCCTGCTGACCGCTGGCCGCGCCATGCGCAGCGAGGTCAATCAGGCGGTGCAGGTCGAGCTGAAGGCGAGTGGCGAGATCGCCGCCACAGGCACCTCGTTCACCGTGCTCGACCGGGTCAATGCTACCAGAGAGGGGGCGCGGCTGATGCGCGCCTATCGGCCCGGCCATGTGGTCGAGGTCCGCACCAACCTGCCGAGCCAGGGACTGATGCGCGGTGACCGTGGTGTCGTGACCGGCGTCGACGGCGACCGGGTGCGGCTCGGCATGGCGGACGGGACCGAGAAGCTGTTCCGCCCCGGTCGGTTGGCCAAAAATCTCGACCGCGATGCCGTGTCGATCTTCGCATTGAAGCAGGTCGAGCTGCACGTGGGCGACCGCATCCGCTGGAGCGACAATGATCGAACCCGCGGGCTCGATAACGGTGCGATGGCGCGGGTCGAGGAGGTGAGCCCAGGCAGGCTGGTGGTGTCCTCGCGCATCGACGGCACCGTGCACGAGATCGGGTCGGGCGATCGCATGGCCGAGCGACTGGACCTCGCTTATGCGATCAACGTCCATGTCGCGCAGGGGGTCACTACCGACCACGGGATCGTGGCGATGCGCTCGTCGGAGCGCAAGCTGCTGACCGAGCGCTCGTTCCTGGTCGCGCTGACCCGCGTGGCGGACAAGGTGGCGCTGGTGGTCGACGACGAGCAGAAGGTCGAACGGCACGTTACCCGCAACACCGGCGACAAGACCTCGGCGCTTGATGTGGTCGAGCGTGGCCAGGCAACCGACGCGATCCGGCTGCCGGATGCGGGCTCCCCGCTCGACCGGGTGCTGGAGCGTTACGCCCAGTTGTTCCTGGCGGCCGAGCGGATGCGCGAGGACGGGCGGGAGTTGTCGCCGTCCAAGGTGCGCGAGCTGAACGTAGCCTCGGCCGCGCTCGACCAAATCCGGCCCTATGCCGCCGAGGACCTGCGGATCGTGCTGGACCGTAGCGCCGACCCGGTACGGGGTCTGGAGCAATCTGCTCCGGGAGAGTTGCGGCAGGTCTGGGCGGAGGAGGGGCAGGCGCGCGCCGATCCTCGCGCCTATGCCGACCGGTTCGTGGCCGACTGGCGGTCGGCGTCGGGTGACCGGGGTGCGGGCGAAACGCCGGGGATCGAAGACCGGGCCGAGCGACGCCTGGAGCGGCTCGAGGACCGTATGGCGCGGCAGCCCGCGCTGGAGAAGGCGCTCGACGCCCGCATCCCCGAACGCCAGCTACGGCTCGATGGCCCCGGCATGAATAGCGGCAGCCGTGATCGGGACTACGGTATGGAAATGTGACCTGCGGTAATTCGCAGGCCGCACCGGCAGCATGACAGCTAGCCGCTTCCCCGCATCGAACTGCTCTGGCACGTATCGCCCATGTACGGTTGGGGTCATCGCCGCGTCGCGCTTGCCGACCTGATCGCATTCGCCTGGTCGGCGCCGATGCGCGACCTTGCGACGCGCATGCAGATGTCTGACGTGGGTCTGAAGAAGCTGTTGCGGGCTCATGGCGTGTCGGGGCCGCCGCAGGGGCATTGGAACCGGGTGCACGCGGGGCGGCCCGTCTCCGAACCACCCGCGACACCGGCCCGGAGACCGGGAGAGAAGCCCTATATTCACGTAGACGGCCGCCTCGGGGAAGCTGGAAGGACAGATCGCCGACATCGTGGCCGGCCTGATCGTCGAGGGTGAACGATCCTATCGGACGCACTTGCGTGAGCTTGAGGAGCAAGCGGAGCGCGAGCGGATCGGAGCGGAGCGGCGTCGCCAGGAACGCCTGCGGAAGGCCAATGCCGATCGGGTCCTCGCGCTGGTCGAAAGCGGTCGTCTGCTGGCGGAAGCCGAGAACCTGCGGAGCCTGGTAGCCCGCGTAGGCGAAGCCGTCATGGACGGACGATTGGATCTCTCCGCAGAGCAGCTCGTAGAGTGGCGTCAGTGGGCCAACCAGGAAGCCGACAAGCTGGATCCAGTTCTATCGGGGCAGGTTCAGGCGCACCTGCTCCTGCCAAAATGCGGCTGATATTGTGCCAATGTCGGTGTCACGACCGCTCGGTTTTGACACCGGCAGGCCATTCGACTTTCGGGCGGAGAGCGGCCTAGCTGCTTTCGAGAAGAAGCCAGCGGTCAGCTGCCGTTCGTTCATGTGCCTCGGCCTAGATGATGCTATGGACCAGAATAGGCATGGCCAGATCAAGCTTGTTGATTTTGGGGGCTTCGGATGATCTCCGCCATCTTATGCCCGGTTTCGAATGTTGATCGGGGCAGATGCTGCAACCCGCTCATCGGCACGCTTCAGACCATCGTCGCGCCAATGTGCATCCGAGGGGTGTCAGACCTGACATCAAAACCGACAAATCAATCGAACCGACCTCCTCGGAGATGTCGCGGAGGCGACCGCTGACATGATCGGCTGCCGCGGCGTCGATCCTGCCAGCCATCATGCGGAATGCGGCGTAGAGACAGGAGAAGACGAACAGCCCGTGCAGGACGCCACCGATGGGGCGTGGTTCTTCGCGCCACGGAGAGGCCATCTCGTCGGCTTCGCTCAGAACCAGCGGCCGGTCGTTCTCGAGAAAGGTGAGCGCCAAGTGCATGGCCTCATGGATCACGCCCTCGGCGAAGCGGAGCGCTCCGATTTCGTCGTGGCGGTCAGGCACGGAGACGAGGATGCGGTGGGGCCAGCATGGTTCGCTGTGGCTCACGTCGTAGCCCGGCGACGCTTCGAGCAGATGGATTTCATCCGTAACGCTTCGAACGAGATCGCCGAGGTCACCGCACCGTTCGATTAGTTCTTGGGAGCGCAGGCACATGTCCGCGTCGATCGCGGTGGCAGCAAGGGTCGTGAGCTTCTGACGCGCGACGTGGGATGCTACGTCCAGCGCTGCATCGACGATCCTGTCCCCCAGCCATGTCGATGACGCAGGCGATTGATCGTGGAGGCTCCTGCCTGGCAGGTGCCACGGCACCGCTGCCGGGTCCGTCACGTCCGTTGGGCGTCCCGAAAGGAATACACCAGCGTGTAGCGTTCGCCCGACGCGATCGTGGAGACGGCGTGGAACGACCGCGGACTGATCTCGAAGGCAAAGGATGAATTATGCAATGGCCGCACGATGCGTCGCACGTCGCTGGCCGTCGCGCTGCCGAACAACATAAGCAGACCACCCTGCGCGTCCGACCATCCGCGATTGAGCTGCACCAAGATCCTGTGACTCTCCCCATCTTGGAGGTGGTCGTTGTGAATGCGGATGGTCTGACCTGGGATCAACTTATGGGCCGTCACCTCCGTCAGCATCGGACTTTGCGCGCCGATGGGCAGGAGGAGGCCCGTGCTAAGGTCCGCCACGACTTCATGGGAGACGATGGATCGCACATGCAACGGCAGGGCTGCGGCATCTAGGTGCATCTCCCACTGTTCGTAGAAGCTGGCGATCCTCAGCTTCCAGGGAGCATCGGCCTCGAACCAGTCCAGCAGTGCTCCGCACAGTCCCGATGGAAGCGGCGACGTCGCGGTGGCGTGCGGAAACGGTTCCTGCCGCGCGTTGCAGACGAAGGTCGCGGTCACGCGGCCGCTCGGTTGACATGACCGGACAGGTGGGCGCGCATGCGCGCCACGAGCAGCCTCTGATCCTCACAGAACACGGTCGGATTGTCGTAGCCCCGGCTCGCACTGAAGCGGTGGGTCAGCATCCCTCCTCCGCATACTTTCAGGATCGGGCACGCTTTGCAGATGACCGAGGTCGGCCTCTGGGCGCGATGGTAGTCGAAGAACTCGTCGCTCGCGGCGAACCTTGCGATCGCGCCTTCGCCCGCGAACAGGACAGAAGAGAAGCCATCGCGCGGCGAACTGCTCTTGAGGGTGTCGTTCTTCTTTATCGACCCGTCAGTGTCGATCACAAGAATGCCGTAGTCGGTGAGGCCGACCCCCTCCTTCACTCCACTGCCTCCGAGCAGGAGCTTCATCATGTCGTCGAGCATGCGGATGCGGAACGGGTTTGGATCCGAGACGTATCGGTCAAGTATCCCGCATATCCAGTGTCCATATTCGACCGACCCATAGGTCGCCTTGCCGTAGGGCAGATCGTCGTGGTTGCCGTCACGGTACAGGAAGTCGACGCTGGGCGTTCCGAGATCACGAAACCAGTCGTAGACAACCGAAGGATCGGATGCGGGATCCACGACCGCCAGGACGCCCGAGAACAGGTGGTTGCCCCAGCGATGCGCTTTGAGCCGTTCTATGCCGGCAAGCACCTTGGCATGGGTCGGCTTGCCGGTAAGATCGACCCGGAAGCGGTCGTGGACGTCCGCCGGACCATCGATGCTCACGGAGATCGTCACGCCATGATCCGCGCAGGCATCGAGCATATCGGCATCGAGCAGTACGCCGTTGGTCTGCACGCTGATGCCGCAGGCGTCGCCCAGTTCCGCCCGCAGTTCCGCGAACAGCGCCGTGAGCCTGTCAGTCCCCATGAGCAGCGGCTCGCCGCCATGCAGGACGACCGAGAACGGACGGCCCTGCGAACGCAGAAGATTCCCGAGGTCGGCGCATACCCGGGCCTGGACCTCAGGACTTAGCCGCTTCGGCTGATACCGCCACCCGTCGTCGCCCATGTGATAGACGTAGCAGTAGCCGCAATCCAGGTTGCAGCGGCTCGCGACCTTGATGAGGACCGTATCGATGTGCACCGGCCTGGACGTACCGGTTACCGGTTGTGGCGGTTGAATGTGCGGTTGTAGCTGCGGGGAACGCCCGACTCTTCGACCCGGACTTCTTCGATCAGCCGCGCGATCGCCGGGCTCGTGAACTCGACCTCGAGTGCGTCGTCAGATGGGTAGGTGGTACGGTCGGCGATCGTCCAAGCGGCATCGTCCATGAGAATCTCCCTTGTTGGAGCTTCTACCATAGCCGTTCGTCGCTTCAAACCCAAGCCCGCATCTAGATGATTTATTACTTTGCCGCCCAGAGAGGTTAGCTGAGCACCGTAAGTTGCACCTAATTTCAAATAGGATTAAAAAGGATATTGTGACATAGCGCAGTTCCCGATCTCCCATGGTAGGGACTATTCATGGCGAATGACACTTTATCGTATGATAATGCAAGGTATTCAGAGCGTGCCATAGGTGCTGGGCAGATCGAATACCCGATGGCTCGTCCGGATATCTGGAGTAATCCTGACATCTTCTGATCTGTATCACGTTGTAGACCCGCGCATATCCCCACGTTAGCCTCCATCGGCTGACAGAGTGGAGAAAGCCTTGCCGACCCGACCGCAGACCGGACCCAGACCACGGGAGATCAGCGAACTCGTCCAGGATCTTCAAAGGGCCCGTGGACACCCTCGAAGAGCCGACGATGGTGGAAGCGGCGGTGATGTCGAACGACACAGGGGGCGCGCCGTCTTTCTGATCGGTGCCGGTTGCTCGGCCAGCGCCGGCATTCCGCTGGCGGCTGGCGTGGCGGAGCAGGCAATCGTTCGCATCGCCGACGACTACGGCATTGAACGCGACGGACGTGGGGGCCATGAAGCACTTGTCGCGCTGATAGCCGCCAATCGGGTGCCCGAGCGATACGGACCTGTTGATGGCGTGGTGCCGTGGGGTAGGCTCTACAGCTACATCTTCACCGAACACATGAAGCACCCGAACGAGCAGCGCGAACTCATCAGCCGGCTCGTCGAGGACAAGGAATACACGCTCAACTGGGCGCACGCCTGCCTCGGTGCCCTAGTGGAGAAACGCTTTGTCCATACGATCCTAACCACCAACTTCGATCAGCTTGCCCTGCAGGGCGTAATACGCACCGGCATTGTGCCGGTGGTCGCGGACGGCTTGGAATCGCTAAACCGCATCTCGCCCACGCCGTCGCGGCCGCAGGTCGTGCATCTGCACGGATCGATGCACACCTACGAATTGAGGAACAGCTACGCGGCTCTTCGGGAGACAGAGGACGACCGGGGTCTGCAGGTCATGATGATGAGCCTGCTGAAAGAGGCCAGCGTCCTCGTGATCGTGGGCTACGCCGGCGGGGAGGAGGGCGTCATGACCCTACTGCAGTATGCCGCAAAAGCGTTGCCCCGCATGGTCGTCTACTGGATCGCCTATGAGGACGACCTCGATCTGCTGTCCGAGCGGGCCAAGGCGCTGCTCACCACCGGCGAGAACAAGTTTTTTATCCTTGGCCAGAAGGCGGACGACTTCTTCAACCAGGTGGTGGGCGAAGCCGGTATCGGTGCACCGGATTGGCTCAGCGATCCCCTTGGGGTTCTGGAGCGTCAGGCGGACATCAGCATCGATGCGAGTGCGGGTCCGGACGTGAGAAGGCTGCAGGAGGCCTACAAGGCGCGGGTCGCGCATGCTGTGCAAAACGGTAGACTCGATAGAACCTCAACGGACGACGCGACGGAATTTCGATCCGCGTTGCAGTTTCGAAAGGCAGCAGAGGCCATCGAGGCCCACGACGATTTCTTGGCGGACGACGATCTTCTCGCGATACACGCTGACAGTCTCTTCAATCATTACAAGCGCAAACGCTCTGATCACGAGGCGTTGGCGACGGCGATTAACGAACTACGTGTCCTAGTCGAGCGAACCGGGGTCGAGCGAACCGCTGACGTCATCACGTACATCGAGGCGCTGCGGGAGCAGTCCGATGCACTCGGCGAAGACGCGACCGAACTTGCCGAGGTGTTCTCGTTGATTGAAGGCCTAGCGACCCGGGTGAGGGATGGGTTGGCCGCCCATGCTCAGCAGCGCGAATGGTCGCAGATGACCTTCTATCTCGCTGAAGCCGTTCAATCTCAGGCTGAGCAGGAGCGCCGAGGCGACGACGATGCTGTCGGTGAGACGAAGAAAAAGCGGAAGGCGCGCTTGGAGGAGGCGCGGCAGTTCTACGCCGCTGCGCTTCCCGGTCTTTCATCCAAGGACGCAAACAAGGCCAAGGAATGTAAGGAGGGCCTCGCTGGCGCACTTATCGCCTTGGCTGAGTATGAGGGGGAAGGTGTTCAGGCCGCGAGCCGATTGAGAGAGGCTCAAACACTCTTCCGTGAGGTGGTCCAGTGGACCGGGATGAACACGCCCGGCGAACAGCACGCTGGTGCGCTTGAGAACTTGGCAGAGGCGATACGGTCGATGCGGGCGAAGTTTAATGACGAGGCGCACGGGTCCCGTATCGAAGAGGCGCAGTTATTTGAAACCGCGCTGAGCATCTACGAGGCGCTCGATGACGAAGACAGCGCTGGACGGATCCGCAACCGGTTGCATTGCGAAGCGTGATTTGACTGACAGTGCTTCGATGAGGGCGTTTGAGGACAATTTCGGGCGCGGGGCTCTGCAACTGGTGCGGCCTTACCGGTCCCATGGCCAGGATCTCCGTAATACCTCGAGCAGCCTGAACCTGAGCATGAATGAACGTCTAAAGTTTGGAGGCTCGAGAGCGGTGCTCAGCGTCCGGGTATGGGTCTGGTGTCAGAACCGGACGAGACTGTTGAAAAACGGCTGCTTGCGAGGGCGATGAAGGCGTGATTCACTGCGGCATAGCGGCGGAGGGTCATGGATATGACACCGGCCTGATCGTCGAGAAGGACAGAACCGGCATCTAGCGATCGACATCATGCGGGGCGGGATGCCAACACCAAACCCAAGCAGGTTTCGCGCGGAGTTCACATAGGCATGTCCATCACCGGTCCTTATCACGCATCCGGCGAGCGCCTTGGATGGCGGCTATGGGGCGCATAGCTGTCGTCGTCGCCCTCCTGACTCGCTACATGAGGAGCGTCCAGTTCTCATCTTCATCATCGTGGGTGCGCCATTTCCGTTCAGCTTTGGGCACGCGACCACGGCGCGTTCGAGCATGGCGTTGCTGCCGGTGATGCGGACCTCTCGGGCACCGACCTCGACTTGGTCGACGAGCAAGTGGACGTATTCGCGGCGGACCTTCGGATCGGAGCCGCGCAGCTTTCGGTCGAGCAGGTCGCCGAACTCGGCTCTGATCGGAAGCATGCCTGACGGTTGCTCACCGACACGCTGCAACTTTGTTGCGTCAGGCGTTCACGTTGTTCAACCGGGCAGTGCCATCATCAGCCCGCCCGAGAAAAGCCCGGACAAAATTCAGGTCTGAGGGCTTGTCTACATCCACCGCGGCGAGCCCATCCGCGCATTCGACCACCGTTGCCGAGACACCCGCGCGCTGCCCCAGCGCCGTGATCGCCTCCACCAGCGTCAGCCGCCTTGTGAGATAACGTAGCAGCAAGCGGACCCCGAGGCGCCTGACGATCCGCCACGGCTGCTTGCGGTCACGCTCCACCGCCTGCCAAAGCCGAACTGCAGTGATTGCGCGTGGCGTCGCCAGCAGGAAGAGGTTGCAACCGGACCAATCACCATCGGCGAAACGCAGATAGGTACGCCGCGATCCTGGCGCTGCCACTTCGATCGCTTCACGTCGGGCGAGCAGGACCGCAACGTCCGCCCCATCAGGCACCCGGGCCACGAAGTCCCGTATCCATTCAGAATTGAGAAGCGCATGGTCGCCCGTGGTGACAATCAGGGGGACGCCAAGTTCTTCCAATGCGTTCGCAGTGCTGGCGCTCGGTCCAGCGGCCGCCGGAAAGGGCATTGCTCCATGCCGCTCTGCCTCCGCCAGTACCGCCGGACTATTCGCGGCCACTGACACATGCCCGACGCCAGCCGCGCGAAGCGCCATGATGACACGCTCCAGCATCGTTTCCTCGCCAAACGCGATCAATGCCTTGTCGGAAACGCCGGCGTGGACCGCCACGGGATCGGTGCCGTCGCGGGACCCCGCTAGCACGAGGCTTGACGGAATCATCGTGCCACCGAATGCCGCCACAATTGCCACAGGACGCCGGGGGCGGCCATTATTGGATGGCGCTCCCGAAACGGCGTTAACGGCACGTGGAGCCCAGTGTGTCGTTCGATCTTCCAGACCGCGTATCGGGTTGCGCCGTCGAAGGTGAAGGCTGCCTTCAGCAAGCGCGCGACGTTAAGCCACTTGCCCGCAGCTTGCGACTGCAGCCAGGCAGCAGCAAGTGCATTGATCTGGTCTCCGCTCATCCTTGGGGCGAGTTCGCCCATCCCTGTAGTGAATTGTATGCCGCCGCGCCGCCACGCCAGCGGCAAAAGCTCATCGTAGCGCGCACGATCGTGGCCGATAATCTGATCCTCACGCCCCGGCGCTTCCACGCGCAATTCGGCGGCGTAGGTAGCGCGGAACAGGGCACGCCAGTACGATGACGGCCCGCCCTTCTCCGGTCCATGAAGCGCCGCAAAGCCAGCAGCAGTCGACGTCGCGCTCGCAACAGCGTCAATGACCTTTTGTCTGGAACCGAAGTCCTTGACCCACACGAGAGCCGCGGGCTGGACGAAGCGCGCCCATATTGTGGTGTCGATTGTCCGCCCGCTCGCCGCGTTCTCGAAGGCGTCGATCGGCATTGACGCCACCTTGGCGCGGATCAGCTTCCCGCCGATGTTGATCTCGTGATAGCTGACGTCTGGCCACAACAGTCGGCCCATGACCCCGCTGTGCGTATTAGGGTCGCGAAGTACGTAGAAATCGAGCAATCCATCAAGGTCGCCCGTTCGGAGCACCGATCCGTAGAACAGCGCTGCCACGCCGCCCAGCCGGCAAGCGATCATACCTCCGGCACGGACCACCTCCGGTGGTACTTCATGGTCCATCTCGGCAGATATGAAGCTACGAAGCGCGTTCATGGCGTCACAAACCGGATCGGTGTTCCTGTGCGCAACTCGATCGTCCCGCCCGGAAATTGCTCGCCGTCGAGAATATAGCCCTGCTGCAGCGTCAGTCTAACTGGGGGTATGTTATGGCCATGGTGATAACCCAGCCGCTCGAGCCAGCCGCCTTCATGCCCCATCACCACGGCACAGGCCGAAAACGGTAGCAAGCGCGGCGGCGCGTCAACGGCGAGCACGTCAAACCCTGCTCGTGCCTTACCCAACGGCTTGATGCCCAAAGGCAAGCGGCTAAGTGTTGAACCAAGCAGCAGATAGAAGTCGCGAACGCTCGTCTCGCCTGTGGCGTGGTTGAAGATCTCAACCCTGTCACCCAACCGCCAGCGGTTATGGGAACCGCCAAGACACGTCTGAGCCACCGCTCCGATCAGCGATAAGCCAACGGCAAGTCCGTCAATGGCCCCGAAGCGGTGCGTGCGTTGCGCAAATTCAGTCGCCATCACGAAGCCGCCCGCTCCGAAGATAAAGCCGCGCAGGGGCGCCTCGCCATCGCGAGAAACCTCGATGGGGCGCCGCATCTGCACCTGGCCGATGGTATAGGCGGCGATCGCACTCTCCACGCTCCAGCCGAGCGGCACGCCGAGGTCCAGCGCCAGCGCATTGGTCTTTCCGGATGGCAGCAGCGCCAGCAGAGGGAGGCTCTCGCCGAAGATCGGGGCGGCAGCGCTGATCACGTCGCGCACCGTCCCGTCGCCGCCATCGATGATCAGCAGATCAAGATTATGCGTCGCAAATGACCGCAGAGCCTGGGTCAGTCCCTCGTTGGTCGTTGGTGCGGCTGCGAGCACGCCCGGGCCGATCTTCTGTTTCAGGTTCACCTTCCAGTTGCGCCGGCTGCGAGGATTGGAGATGATCCCCACCCGCACTCCACTGCTTGCGAAGGAGAACGACGCATCTGGCAGTGCGGCAAGCCCCGTGGCAGACGACCAACCCATCACCTCTGCGCGCGCATTGGCCCTGCGATCTAGCGAAATACCCGGGGGAGAGAACATTTTCATCGAAAGCTAAACGCCTAAAAATCGAAGTGTAACAACCGGTTGATACGACCGACGAACACCTCCATAGAGCCAAAAGATGGCATGATTGTAGCGATCCCTACGATTGCGAGAACGCTATGTCTTAACCGATAAACCCTCGCTTGAATGGCAATCGCCTAGCTGAACCCAGTAGCCTCGGCCTGACGGCGCCCCTGCCCCCGCGCCACCGCCCGCGCGCTGAGAACAAACGCCAGCAGCGCCACACCCGAGGCAATCAGCGACGCCGCGCCAGCGCCCAGAATGCCAAGCGACGGCATGAGGAGGCCTACCGCCGCGAACAGGATCAATGTTGCCGCGATTCGTATGCGAAGAGCTCGTGCTGCGTGTCCGGTACCTAGGAGTACCGGCTCAAACCCCACCGCCATGATGTCCAACCCCGCCGCAAGCCCGAGCAGCACCAGCACCCAATAGGCGTCCAGATACGCCTCACCCGCGATCAGGCGCAGGGCTGGCTGGCCGAGCAGCGGCACCAGCACGCATGTCGCAAGTCCCACGCCCACCGCTAATCTTGAGGATTGCCGGATCAAGGTCCTCAGCTCTTTGGCGCGCGGGCTGGCGTGAACGCGGGTCATTTCGGGGAAGACCCCGCGCGCGAACAAGTCCGCGAGGCGCACCAATGACTGGCTTAGCTGATAGGCGAGCCGGTAATTGCCCGCCGCCGCCGCGCCGGTAAGTAGGCCGACCAGCACCACCACAAACTGCCGGCTGGCGGCATTCAGCGTTGCATTCATGTTAGTGGCAAACGCAAATTGCCACAGCCCGGGCGTCTCCGTTGCGGCCGCCCGCGTGCCGCGCCAGTGTCGCAATGTCCCGGGCGCCACCCGCAGGGCGGCGATCCAGTAAACCGCGGCCGTCAGCAGCTCGGCCACCGCCCACGCGATCAGAAAGCCGGTGATCGTCGCTTCGTGCAACACCGCAATCACCGCACCGATGAAGCGCACGATCGAGGTTACCGAATCGGCCGCAGCGCCCACCGCAAAGCGATCATGCAAGCGAAGAATGCCGACCGCGGTCGACCGTACTGACAGGAGCAACACTGCCGAAAAGGCAAACGCCTGACGCGTCAGTTCCTCCGACCAGCCAAAACTCGCTCTCATCAGCGGCAGTACTGCGCCCACGATCGCCACACCGACAATCGCGCCTGCAATGTCGAGCGCCAGGCAGAAGCGGATCAGCCGCGCCAATGCATTTTGCTGCCCGGCCAAGCGATGCGCCATGCCGAAACGGACCACGATCTGCCACGTTTGGAAGCCGACAAACGCGGCCACCGCCTGAGCCGTACTCAGAATGAGCGTGAACAGCCCGAATTTGACCACCCCGAGAGAGCGGGTGGCGAGCGCCAGGTAGACGATGCTCAGCACCGCTGCGACGCCCTTTCCCGTCAGCAGCCAGCCGACATTACGCAACGCGCGGCGAAAGGGGGTGATTGCGTCGATGGGGAGCGTCAATGGCTGTGTTCCAGGCACGGCCGCGCTATGGGCCGACAGATGCGGATTGCCTTCCTCTATATCGCAGAAGCTTATCAGTGCTACCACGGTGCGGCGATCGCAATGGAGCTGGCACGCCACTCTGGGGTGACCGTCGTCAACTACTATAACGATCCAGCAACCCCTCATCACCTGTCGCGGATCACCGCGGCTTGGGGCGGGCCAGCCATCGAAACCCGCGCGTTGCGCAAATCGCCGCTGACGCGCGCGCTGCAGCGGATGCAGCGGCTCGGCATGTTCAAGGACATGGTAATGCGCGACAACGCCGCTGAGCTTAACGGCTACGACGCGATATTTGCGGTGGAGAACACCGTCGCCTCACTCCGCCGGCTGGGTGTCACGCACCCGCGCCTGATCTACAGTCCGCACGGTTTCGGTGATCGCGCGCGCGGTTTCGTCCCGCGCATCGCCGCGTTTGATCTCGTGCTTCTCGCCGGGCCCAAGACGGCTGCCCGTATGCTCGAAGCAGGTCTGGTCCGCGAGGGCGGTTATGCGCTCACCGGCTCGGTGAAGCTGGAGACGGCCGATCGCATCGATCGCACCTCTACGCTCCCATTTAATGCCCCGCGACGAACCGTCCTCTACAATGCCCACAAAGAACCAAAGCTGACCTCGTGGCAGCGCTTCATCGAGCCGATGCTCGCTGGCTTCGCCGCCGACCGATCGATGAACCTCATTGTCGCCCCGCACATCAAGATGTTCCGTCGCCGGGATGAAGGTCTGCGCGACCAGTGGCGCGACCGGAGCACCGACAACGTTCTGGTCGATCCCGGGTCTGACCGCTCGGTCGACATGAGTTACGCGGCCGCTGCAGACATCTATGTCGGCGATGTCAGCAGCCAGGTGTATGAATTTTTGGCGACTCCGCGCCCCTGCGTGTTCCTCAACGCACACCGGATCGATTGGCAGGATGACCCGAGTTTCGCGCACTGGCACCTGGGCGATGTCGTCGATGACCCGGCGGAATTCATGGCCGCGATCCGCGCTGCCTCCGCCCGCCACACGCTCTATCGCGATCGGCAACAGGCAATGGCGCAGGCGAGCCTGGGTGATACCAGCCCCGGCGCTGCAGCCCGAGCCGCAGACGCTGTGATGTCCTTCCTCCGGTCCCGGTCCGCGGCATGAAGGTCGGCTTCCTTTTCAACCACGATGCGCTCCACCAGATTCGCCATACTGCCCCGGTGGTTGCGGAGATTGCACGCTTCCCCGGTGTTGAAGCTGTCGTGCTCACGTCCTCATCTGCACAGGAGCAGCGGGTCCGTGCCCTGCTGGGTTCAGTAGTCGCCAACGTCAGCTTCCTATCGCTGCGGGTCGGCCCGCTAGCCGCAGCGCTTGATCGCGCGTTGAAATTTGTCGCACCCTTCCGTCGGCTCGCAACCCTGCGCGAGAACCTCCCGATCTTCGCCGCACTGGACGTGCTTGTAGTGCCCGAGACCACCTCACTCCTGCTGCGTGATCGTTTCGGGTTGGTCGGCCCGAAATTCGTTTGGATTCCGCACGGCGCCGGCGATCGTTCGGTCGGCTTCCGGCCCGTGGTGCGCGGCTTTGATCTCGTTCTCCTATCCGGCCTCAAGGTACAGGAACGAATGCTTGCCGCCGGTCTGATAACCGCTGAAAACCACGCAATCGTCGGCTATCCGAAATTCGATACAATCGCTCCCAGCCTGCCCGCGCGACTATTCCAGGACGACCGACCAACAGTTCTTTACAACCCGCACTTCGACCCGAAGCTCTCCTCTTGGTACACGATGGGTGAGGGAGTGCTTGCCTTGTTCGCCGCCCAGTCACGTTTTAATCTGATCGTCGCACCGCACGTGATGCTCGCCAAGCGCCGCATTCACGCATCCGTGGAGCATCGCGTCGTCCGCTGGCGCCGCGACTTCGCAGGGCGATATGCCGGTTTGCCACATATCCATATCGACATGGGCAGTGAGGCTTCAGTAGATATGACCTATACGCGTGCCGCTGACATCTATCTCGGGGACGCCAGCAGCCAAGTCTATGAATGGATACATCGACCGCGCCCGGTGATCCACCTAAACGCCGGCCGCTTCGTGTGGGATAATGATCTCGCCTTTGCGCATTGGAGCCTGGGCGATGTGGTCGCCGATCTCGCCGATCTACCGGCAGCGCTGGATCGCGCCGTCGCGACCCCCGCTCGCTATCGCGGCGTACAGGAAGCCGCCTTTGCCGCGACCTTCTCGGTCACCGATCAACCCGCCTCGCGCCGCGCCGCCACTTCGATCATGCGGCGGTTTGCCAAGGCCTAGCGTCGCCAATCCACGATCTGCCACCCCCGTTCGGTCGCCAGCCGGCGGAGCGGTGCATGGGGATTTACCGCGACAGGTTCGTCCACCCACTCGAAAGTCGGTTGGTCGCTGGCATGGTCCGAATAGAACCTGATGTGCGTGGTCTGCCGGTCCAACCCGGTTTGCGAGAACCATCTGGAGATCATCGCATGCTTGGCGACGCCGTAACAATTCAGTCCATCCAGCCGCGAAAGAATTTGCCCGTCGGGCCCACGCTGCGCCAGCGTGGCAAGCAGGTCAGCCACTCCCAGTCGCCGGGCGATCGGCTCGGCATAGAAGCGGTGCGCTGCCGTGGCGATCACGATCCGCCGCCCCTCTGCTCGATCCACCGCGATCTGAGCCAATGCGCCATCACGCAGATGATGGCCCACAATCCAGTCAGCAAATGCGTCGGACACGGCAGCCAGCCGCTTGGCCGGCACAGCGCGGCCCAGCAACATCGAATGCATCAATTCCTTCAGCTGATCCCGATCGATTGCGCCCAGCGCCCGCGCCAAAGCGCCCAGCGAAACCGTTGGGAGCAACAGCAGCCGCGCTGGGCCCAGGCGCCAACCTGCGAACAGCAGATACGGCGTCCAAGTGGGCAGGCTCGTGATCGTGCGATCGAGATCGTAGATAGCAATTCGGGTGTGTTTACTGTCTGTCATCGCCCAATTCTAAACTGCTAGCATGCGTTCCTGACTTGTTTCATCCCGATGACGAGTTGAACGTTGCTGACGTGCGGCAAAGGTATGTGCCCACGGGTCGCCGGACTAGCTCGGATAGGAGCTACCGATTAGCGAAGCGCCTTATATCGGTCGTTAGTCCTGGCCTTCGCAACCCCGATAGCCTCCGTTCGGTAGCGGGCGTCCTCATGCCTGCATGGAATGGAAAGCGCACAGGCGGCTCTTGGATGGGTAGATGCCCTAGGTGTTTGATCCCACGGTTTGATGTGCGATCCTTTCGTTGGAATGGAAGGAAGCCGCATGGGACAGGTACGTCATGGGTGCGCCACGACCACGCACGCTGTCCGAGCAGCAATACAGCGATCGCAAGCTTCGCTCGCGACGCTGAGCCGTGAGCTG
>NZ_JBIQDE010000013.1:0-7060 GCF_045371305.1 Sphingomonas sp. 179-A 2A2 NHS
GGCGCGATGTCCGCTCCCCACCCCTTCTTGCCGTTTCGCTTAGGGTGTCATTTCGCCCTCAGCCGGAACCGACCCCTTCAGGGGATCGTCACCTGGTTCGACAATTTCTCCGTCCTGCTTCGGCGCGACGGGCAGAGCCAGCTGATCTACAAGCACGCAATTTCCACCATCATGCCAGGCGCGCAGGTGGACGTGGCCGCGATCGTCGAACAACTGGGCGAGGGGGGGCGCAAGCAGCCGCTTCTGCAGGAGATCTTCCTCAATGCGGTGCGCAAGTCGGAAGATCCCGTGACGATGTTCCTCGTCAACGGCGTGATGCTGCAAGGCCATATCGCCGCTTTCGATCTGTTCTGCATGCTGCTGCAGCGTGATGGCACGTCGCAGCTCGTCTACAAGCATGCCGTTTCTACCATCCAGCCGGCGCGGGCACTCAACCTCGCCGAGGAAACTGCAGGCTCGGAAGAAGATTGAGCAAGGGCTTTGAGCGTGATCGCGAGGAGTTCGCCCGTGGCGCCCGCGCGGTTGTAGTGTTCCCGGACCTCGGCGGTTCCTCACGGGATGCTGACGCGCGTCTCGAGGAAACCGCCGGGCTTGCGGCGGCGATCGGCGTCGACGTTGTCGAGCGGCAAACGGTGCGCGTGCGATCGCCGCGCGCCGCGACGCTCATCGGATCGGGCCAAGTCGAACAGCTTGCCGTCCTAGGTCGACAGGAAGAGGCGTCTCTCTTCGTGTTCGACGCCGCGCTATCCCCGATCCAGCAGCGCAATTTGGAAACAGCGCTCGAGGCCAAGGTTATCGATCGCACGGGCCTGATCTTGGAAATCTTCGGCGAGCGGGCCGCCACCGCGGAGGGCCGGCTCCAGGTTGAGCTGGCGCACCTCGATTATCAGGCCGGCCGCCTCGTGCGCAGTTGGACTCACCTTGAGCGTCAGCGCGGCGGCTTCGGCTTCCTCGGCGGCCCAGGCGAAACACAGATCGAGGCCGACCGCCGCCTGATCCGCGACCGTATGGCGCGCCTTCGCCGTGAACTCGATCAGGTCACACGCACGCGCGGCCTGCATCGTGAGCGGCGCCAACGCGCGCCCTGGCCGGTGATCGCCCTCGTCGGCTATACGAACGCCGGCAAATCAACGCTGTTCAACCGGCTGACCGGTGCCGACGTGATGGCCGAAAACCTGCTCTTCGCCACGCTCGATCCCACCCTCCGACAGATCAGTCTACGCGGCATCGACAAGGCGATCCTGTCGGACACGGTCGGCTTCGTCTCGGAACTGCCGACACAGTTGGTCGCGGCGTTCAAGGCGACGCTGGAGGAGGTGGTGTCTGCCGATCTCCTCGTTCACGTGCGTGACGTCGCGCACCCGGATACGCTCGCCCAGCGCGCCGATGTCGAGGCGGTGCTGGACGAGATCGGAGTCCCTGAAGGGACACCGCGGATCGAAGTGTGGAACAAGGTTGACCTTCTAGAGGACGCAGCCCGCGGAGAAATATGCGGCGAAGCGGCCCGGCGCGACGATGTTGTGGCGGTATCCGCCTTGACCGAGGAAGGGATCGACGCGCTCACCCGCGCGCTGTCGGATCGCCTCACCCAAGGGCATCAGCGCTATACGATCACGCTTGACGCCGCCGATGGCGCTAGTGCCGCCTGGCTTCATCAGCACGGCGAGGTGCTCGACCAATATGTTGAGGACGACAAGTCGGTATACGAGGTGCGAATGTCACCGGCCGATTATACGCGTTTCGACGAGCGGAACCGCTAAGGGCGGGGGCGGGGCGATAAGCGCGCGGGCTCAAATCTGTCCGCGCTCGTCGCCCTTGACCGCCTCCCATAGTTGTTCCTGCTGATCAAGGTTCAGGCCATCCAGCGTTCCACCGGCCTTTGCCTCCATCGATCGGAACCGGCGTTCGAACTTCCCATTCGCCGTACGTAACGCGGCTTCTGGATCGACGCCGAGGTGGCGCGCCCAGTTGACGACTGCGAATAGCAGATCGCCAACCTCTTCCGCTTGATCTTCCGGTGCCGCCTCCGCGACTTCGGCAAGTTCTTCGTCGATCTTCTGCCGCGGCCCCTCCACATCGGGCCAGTCGAACCCGACTCGTGCGGCGCGCTTCTGCAGCTTCTCGGCGCGCATCAACGCCGGCAGTCCAAGCGCCACGCCAGCAAGTGCGCTCGCGTCTTCCTTTGCGGCGCGCTCCTGCGCCTTCACGACTTCCCAAAGGTGATGGCCACCCTCCGCAGCATCGCCGAAGATATGCGGGTGGCGGCGTTCCATCTTGTCAGCGATTGCCGTGGCAACCTCATCGAAATCGAAGGCGCCGGCTTCCTCCGCCATCTGGCTGTCCAATACGACCTGCAGCAGCAGATCGCCGAGTTCATCCTTCAACTCCTCCAGGTCACCGCGCGCGCAGGCGTCTGCAACTTCATACGCTTCTTCGATCGTATAGGGTGCGATCGTCTCGAACGTTTGGGCGCAGTCCCACTCGCAGCCGGCGTCGGGATCCCTGAGCCGAGCCATCACGGCGCGCAGCCGCAGGATTGGAGATACGGAACGGTCGGTCATCGGTGTCGAACCATCGCGGTGCAGAGGTGAGGCGAGAAATACCACCCGGTACCACTGCGACATCTCACTTGCTCGATCAATGGACCGACCGCCTAGCCACTAGATCCCACGACACATAGCGGAGGAAACCTAGGCAGAGGCTCGCCGCTTTGAGGAGAAACTCGCCGCTTATGGATAGATGGTGAGGTTCCTGGCGAGGAATGGAGGGTAGACGTGAGCGATGGCGCGCGGTTACCCGCGCGCCATCTTGAATGTCGGCTTATCCTTGGAGATGCGCCTTCGCTGCGCCTTTAGCGTCATTGACGCCCTTGCCCTTGCGCGCTCCAGTCGTGCGGCGATCCGCATCAGCGGGCTTGCTGCTCCTCTTCACCGGTTTGCGGCCCAGGCCAAGCTTCTTCGCAGCTTCACTGCGCGCCTGGCTGTAAGCGGGGGCAACCATCGGATAGTCCGGTTTCAGCCCGTAGCGTTCGCGATACTGCGCTGGCGTAAGCCCTCTTGCGCTGAGGTGGCGCTTCAGAGACTTGTACGGCCGACCATCGATCATGCTGATGATGAAGTTCGGATCAGCAAGCGACTTGCGTGGGCTAACCGCACGCTCAAAGCCTTGCTCCACCGAGCGATCGTGGGCAGCAGGGGCGGTTTCCAGCTTGCCGACCGTGTTGTGGATTGAAGCGAGAAACTCCGGGACAGCATCGGCGTCAACGCGTGTGTTCGGATTTGCAAGCCACGCAATCGTGAGCTCGGCAGCGAGATTAATGGTGTTCGTTTCGGTACTCATGTTACTAGCCGTCTTAACAACAGCCGCCATGTAGGTATCGGGGATCGCCGCCGCTACTATTTGCAAGAACTTTATTTGCACGGAGGGCGGACGCCTCTAGTCTCGGGGTGGCATCGCTCAGAATGGCTCGCGCGACGGCCGATGGATGCGCTTCACTGCCCGGCAGGTTGGTACGTGTCTGCCACTAGAGCCGATGACGCTCGGCGTAATAGCAGCACAAGGCGGACTACCTTCAAGATCGCCAGCATGCTGCCGCCAAGGGCTGCCGAACAACGCGATAAACGTCACACCTGGCACTACGTCACGGCAGCCTTCGCCACGTATGCTGAGCGGTGAGGCACATTTGCCCGTTGTCTCGTCGGAGGAGCCGTCCCCAATATGATCCACCTGGGCCGGGATCATCAAACGCATAAAGCTACGTCACTACGCTCGGACAATGAGCGCTGTCGGTTTTCATGCCTAAGAGGGACCTCGGCTGTCGATTTCTTGAGATCGGTGGATTCTTCATCTCCTCGCATTGCCGGTGGATCGCCGGACAATGCAACGGAGTCCACTGGATTTTGCATCGAGATCGGCGGACAACGTGCGCAGCGACTCGTCCGGAAAGGAGGTCGCGATGACAAAGTCGGACTCTGACTTACACGGCGCCGAAGAAGCGGTTTGGCAAGCGGTTAAAGAGCGCGAGCCGGTGATCCGCCGGTTGGCTTTACTGCCTCGTATACCGGAGCAGGAAATGCTCGCGGCGATGACCTCCCTCGACCTAGGTCGTTCCCAGATTTATACCTTGATCGGGCGCTATCGCTCAAATGCTGTCGCCAGCGCGTTGTTACCTGCTCGACCCGGCCCGAAAGGCGGGAATTCCAAGCTTTCACTCGCGGTGGAAGAGGTAATCAAGCGGCTCATCGACGAAATGTATCTCACTCGACAGAAGCCGAGTGTGTCCGCTCTTTGTCGAGCTATCGCGCACGAATGCAGAGCTCTCCAACTGAAACCACCGTCGCGACTAGCGGTCGAGACTCGGATCTCGCGGCTGGCGCCCACGGCGACTGTGAGGGCTCGAAACGGCCGGAAGGCGGCGGATGATCTTCATCGCCCCGTAGCTGGAAGCTACAAGGCAGCTTATGCGCTGGAGGTTGTTCAGATCGATCATACGCCGGTCGATCAAATCGTGGTGGATGAGCGTTCCAGGCAGCCACTGGGACGCCCTTGGCTAACATTGGCAATCGATGTCGCCAGCAGGGCGGTCCTCGGCTTCTATCTCACGCTCGAACACCCCTCGGCCGTGTCGGTCGCGATGACTCTTCGCCATGCGGTCCTTCCCAAAGACGCTTGGCTGGCTGAGCGAGGGATCAACGTTGCTTGGAGCTCAGCAGGCATCCCTGAGCGATTGCACATGGACAATGCCAAGGAATTTAAATCCCATGCCTTGTCGCGTGGCTGCGAGGAGCACGGGATTGAACAGCAGTATCGTCCTCCCGCCACGCCGCACTATGGTGGGCATATCGAGCGCCTGATCGGCACGATGATGGGCGCCGTGCACCTGCTTCCCGGCACGACGTTCTCCAACACCGCCGAAAAGGGTGATTATAGCCCGGCCGCGACATCGGCGATGACTTTATCCGAACTTGAGAAGTGGCTCGCTATTGAGATAGTGGGCGTGTATCAAAGCGCTCTGCATCGCGGGGTTGGATTGCCTCCGCATGTAGCTTGGCAGCAGGCGCTTGAACGTCGCCCCCGCACTGCCCGACACCCACCCGATCCCGACAAGTTTCTGCTCGACTTCCTTCCGTTCGAGCATCGGATGATCCGTAGAGACGGGATTCGATTATTCAACATCTCGTACTGGGATCCTGTGCTTTCGACTTGGATCGGCGAGCGTGCCCGGATGCCCATCAAGTATGATCCTCGCGACCTCTCGCGTGTTTTCCTGCAAGCACCCAATGGTGAGCACTGGGCGATCCCTTATGCCGATCTCGGCCGCCCCGCGATCACGCTGTGGGAGCAGAAGCGGGCGATGGCGCTTCTGCGCGAGGAGGGAAGGGCAGCGGTCGATGAAGGCCTCATATTCGAGGCGGTTGAGGCGCAGCGTGCGCTCATTGCCAGCGCAACCCGGCAAACAATGAGAGCCCGAAGAGCCGCGAACCGGTCGGCCAATGCCTTGGGTGCCAACTCGTTCGCTGATCCAGCCCGATTGATCGAGACACTTCCGGCAAGCGCAAACCAATCCGCAAGCGCCAGCGACAGCTATTTGCCCTATCCTGTCGAGGATTGGTCATGAGCGAAGCGCTTGCGCATCTCCATCCCGATTATCGGCCGCTCGCCCTGCTTCCAAACGAGAAGCGGGTAGAATGGATAAGGACGGAGAGGTGGATCGGCTTCCCCAAGGCCCTGGGCGTAACCAATCGTCTACAGATGTTGCTCGACTACCCGACGCGACCACGCATGCCATGCCTCTTGATCTACGGCCGCAGCGGCATGGGAAAATCGATGGCAATCGCGAAGTTTCTTCACTCGCATCCGACGGTCTTCGACAGCGGCAAAGGCTCCACAGTCATGCCGGTCGTCGCATTCCAGATGCCCAAAGAGCCGATCGAGGAGGACTTCTACGAACAGGTGCTTCGTGCGGTCGGAATATCTTTCAAGGAAACCATGACCAAGCGGGAAGCTTCTCGCCTGGCAATGCGCATGCTCCGGGAGCTGAACACCAAGGTGCTGATCATTGACGAAATGAATAATCTGCTCGCAGGCACGTCACGCCAGCAGCGGCTATTTTTGAACCTGATCCGCTTCGTCACCAACGAGCTCTCAATGCCGATTGTATGCGCTGGCACACCTGAAGCTCACCGCGCGCTATTGTTTGATCAACATCTGGCAGATAGATTTGACGCGATCGAGCTTACGCCCTGGCGAGACGACGAGACGTTTGCGCTTCTTCTGCGCAGCCTCGCTTCCACCCGCCCGTTACGACTTCCATCGGACCTTGAGAGTCGGACTCTCCGCAGGCGGCTTATGCAACTCAGCGGCGGGATTACCGGCCGCATCTTCCGGCTGATAGAGGAAGCGGCCGTCACTGCAGTGCGGACCGGCCGTGAACGGATCGACGAGGACATGTTTTCCGACGACAACCTCGTTCCGCCTCTCGCCTCGATGCAAAAGGCAGCACGCGTTCGCCCCGAGGCCTCAGCAGTGTAAGGGCATGTCCAAGGTCTCCACGGCGGCGCGAGCAACTTCGATCTTGCCCTTCGCTCCACGCCCCTGCCGGGGCGAGATAATGTCATCGTGGTTGTCGAGGGTCGGCTGCCGCTATGGGCTCGAGCCGGCCAACCTCCTGGCCCGCCTCGATCCCAACCATGACATGTCGTCATCGCGAGAAATCGACTGGAACATGTCGGACCGGCACCAGAGCTGTCTCGCAGACGCGACCCGGCTCGAACGCGCCAGGGTTGCGGAACTCGATCCAGCCCGGTCGCACGCTAACTGGGCCCAGCAGTGGTTTGCGTGGGCGAGCATCGGCCGTGATCCCTGGCAGAATGAAGACATCTACGATTACGAGTTCCGATGGGCGTGGTGCCCAAGGTGCCTGGCTGAAGGCCATGCGCTAACCGGTCAGGACTATATTCGCCTGCCATGGACGCTTGCCTGCGGTAAGCGTGGCCTGAGGGCCGCCTTGCTCGTTTGGCCGTAGCCGGGATGCTTATCGTCTTTGACGAGGGCGCGGGCG
>NZ_JBIQDE010000014.1:0-5207 GCF_045371305.1 Sphingomonas sp. 179-A 2A2 NHS
CTCGGGCTCATCACCTACAACACCGAGCGCAACACCTCGCAGTTCCAGCTCGGGCTGCGCGGGTCGCTCACCGAGACGCTGAAGTACAACATCTACGGCCAGTACGGCCGGTCGACCGAGAGCTCGCCGATTACCGGCGACGGCCTAGTCCGCGACGCGGCTGGCAACAACAACTTTGCGGCGATCGTGAACAGGGTGAACATCTTCGGCCCGAACCAGCCGGGGATCAGGGACGCGCTCGCGACCACCATCAACGGTTTCAACCGCAAGCGCGACCAGCTTGTCGTGTCGGGCACGCTGAGCGGCACGTCCGCCACCAACCTTCTTCCCGCAGGGCCGGTCGGCTTTGCGGCGGGCGTCGAGTACCGGCGCGAGACGGGCAAGGTCATCCAGGACAGCGCCCTGCTCACCGGCAACACCTTCCGCCAGGGCGTCCAGGCCGGCTTCGACAGCAGCTTCGAGGTGACGGAGTTCTACGGCGAGCTGCTGGTGCCGCTGATCCACAACACGCCATTCATCCAGAAGCTCGACGTGGGCGGCGCCTACCGCACTTCCAACTATGACCGTTTCGGCATCCGCGACACGTGGAAGGTCGAGGCGAACTGGGCGGTCAACGATGATCTGAGGCTTCGCGGGACGATCCAGCGCGTGATCCGCACGCCGAACTTCGGCGAGTTCGCGGCCGCGACCTCCTCGCTGCCGTTTAACAACCTGATCACCGTTCCGCGTCTCACGCCCCGCTACGGCGGCGACCCCTGCGTGCTGGGCACCGGTAACGCCGACCAGTGCCGCCGCTTCGGTGCGCCCGCTCCCGGCTCCGCCAACTCGTTCGACCCGGCGTACCTCCAGGGCGGCTACTTCTTCGGTGGAAATCCGGACATCGATCCGGAAATCGGGCGCACCAAGACCGTCGGTGCCGTCTTCACGCCTAGCTTCATCCCACGGCTCACGCTGACGGTCGACTTCTACGAACTCGACCTGAAGGGGGCGATCGGTGTTATCCAGCCCATCAACTCCATCACGAGCTGCTACATCACGAACCCGACCGCCGACAATCCGCTGTGCGCGCTCGTGACTAGGGCGCCCAACGGCCGGTTTCAGGACGCGTTCGTCAACAACCAGAACCTCGGCCGATTGAGGCAGCAGGGGCTGGACATCGCGTTCAGCTACTTCCTGCAGGCCGACTTCCTGCCGGGCAGCGGCTTGCGCTTTTCGTATCAGGGCAACGTCGTCACCGACTATATCTTCCAGCCCAACCCGACTGTGACGCCCATCCAGTGCAAGGGTACGTTCGGTGCGACTTGTTCGAGCGACGCCACTACGTTGGTTCAGCCCGACTATCGGCACGACGCTTCCGTCACGGCCGTGTTTGATCGAGGCCAGCTGCAGCTCAACTGGCAGCGGATTGGTGAAGTCCGCAACAGCGCGCCCGGCCAAACAGACACGCTCAAGGCGCAGGACATCTTCGACCTGACCGGCAGCTTCAACGCGCTCGGTTGGCTGACGCTGAGCGGGGGCGTCTACAACTTGTTCGACAAGGAGCCGCCCTTCGTCGCCGGCGGCGTCTTCAACACGTTCCCGGACACGTACGACGTGCTGGGCAGGACCTACGGCGTCTCCCTGACGGCAAGGTTCTGATCGCGCAGCCCGCTCGGCGCTGCTGGCGCAGGGCGGGCTCTGGACGGCCTCAAGGATCGGAACCCGACCAGATGAACCTGCCTTTCGCCGCCGCCGATTGGATGGTCATGGCGGCCTATGTCGCCGTCCTGTTCGCGGGCGGCTGGCTGTTCATGCCCAAGCATACCGAGACGTCGCAGGAATACTTCCTGGCGGGCAACACCGTTCCCGCGTGGCTCGCCGCGATCTCCGTCCTCTCCGCGACGCAATCGGCCGCCACGTTCCTGGGCGGGCCGGATTACGGCTATCGCGGCGACTACACCTATCTGGGCACCAACCTCGGCGGCCTAATCGGAGCGGTGTTTGTGGCGCGGGTGCTGATCCCGCGCTTCTACGCCATGAACGCCACCACCGTGTACGAACTGCTGACAAGGCGCTTCAGCGATCGGGCTACCCGTTGGGCTGGCGGCATGTTCCTGGTCGGCCGCGTGCTCGCCGGCGGCGCGCGCGTCTACCTGGCCGCGATCGCGGTGGCGATGGTGATGACTGCTACGGTCAGCGCGGCGGGCATCGTCGTCGCGGCTGCGATGGTGGTGATCGTCAGTTTCCTGTTCACGTTCGTCGGCGGCCTGAAGTCGGTGCTGTGGAACGACTTGATCCAGTTCGTCATCTATCTAGGCGCCGCGATCGCCACGTTGATCTTCCTGTGGGTCTCGATCCCGGCGTCTACCGGCGAGATCATCGCAGGCCTGGCGAATACCCCCGAGGGCGTGAACAAGCTGCGTTTGTTCGACCTGTCGCTGGATCCGACACGACCGTTCACGCTGCTCGCGATAATGACCGGAGTGGCGCTGCTCTACATCGCCAATAGCGGGCTCGATCAGGACACCACGCAGCGCCTGCTCGCATGTCGCGACGCGAAGACAGGTGCTCGCGGCCTCTATCTGTCGGTTCTAGCGACGGTCCCGGTCGTCGCGGTCTTCGTGACGATCGGTCTTTTGCTCTACGTCTTCTACAACCGCCCGGACCTCATGGGCGGCGCCACCTCAGCGGCCGCGCAGGAGTTCGGCGGTCAGAAGATCAACATCTTCATGCACTATATCCTGACCGAAGTGCCGCCGGGTTTGCGTGGCCTGGTCACGATCGGAGTGATGGCGGCCGCCGTCGCCACGACGAACTCGGCGCTGAACGCGATGTCCTCCGTCCTGATCCAAGACTTCTACCGTCCCTGGCGCGAGCGCCGCGGCGGTGCGCCCGAGCGCCACTACGTGCTTGCCGGACGCGCGGGCATGGGAGTTGTCGGGGTGGCGATGTTCTTGATGGCGGTGCTGTCCTACTATTGGCAGCGCTACGCCGACATGCCGCTTCTCGAGTTCGCGCTCCAAGTGATGGTGTTCGCCTATGCGGGCCTGCTCGGAGTCTACTTCACGGCCGTGTTCAGCACGCGTGGAACGACTGGCTCCGTCATCGCCGCCCTGCTGGCCGGCTTTGTCGTCGTGATGCTGCTCCAACCCGCCATCGCGAGGACGATTGGACTGCCGACCTTCCTCGCCACGCTCTCGTTCCCTTACCAATTGTGCATCGGCACGCTGGTGTCGACGCTCGTCTGCGCGGCACCTCGGGGCGCTGCGGTCCGGGTTTCCGAACAGGCGGCGGCGGTGGCATGATCTCCCCCATACCGAAGAGGCCGCTATGAGCACCGAAACCGTCGATCCTCGCTTCGTCGACATCGACCAGTGGCCGACCGAGGCGGCCGTCGACGCCATGCTTGAAGGCCAGCTCGCCGCGGTCGCGTCGATCAAGAGCCAGGTTCCAGCCATCGCCGCGGCCGCCGAGGAGGCCGCGCGTCGCTTGAGGCGTTCGGGCCGACTGGTTTATGCGGGTGCGGGCACGTCGGGCCGCATCGCGGTCCAGGACGGCGTCGAACTCTTTCCCACCTACAATTGGCCACAGGAGCGACTGGTCTTCCTCATGGCGGGTGGCCAGTCCGCCCTAACAGAGAGCGCGGAGGGTGCGGAGGACGACGGGGACGCAGCGCGGGAGGCGGTCGCCGCGGCTGGCGTAGGACCGTCCGACGTACTGATCGGTGTCGCCGCAAGCGGGCGCACACCCTATACGATCTCCGCCGTAGAGGCGGCGCGCGAGGCCGGGGCGCTCACGATCGGTATCGCCAATAATGTCGGGGCTCCGCTTCTCGCAGCCGCCCATCACGGGCTCCTGGCCGACACCGGCAGCGAGGTGGTCGCCGGGTCCACCCGCATGAAGGCGGGCACGGCGCAGAAGGCGGTCTTGAACATGCTCTCCACGGCGATCATGCTGCGCCGTGGACTGATCTATCGGGGGCTCATGGTGAACATGCGCGTCTCCAACGAAAAGCTGCTGCACCGCGGACACGCGATCATTCGTGACATCACCGGTGTCGACGAGGAGGTCGCCACCCGGGCGCTTGATGACGCGGGTATGGAGATCAAGCACGGCGTGCTGATCGCCTTGGGCGCCACCCCGGAAGAGGCGGATCAGCTCCTCCACGAGCATCACGAGAACCTGCGCCCGGCCATGGCCGCGTTACGCGCGCGAGAGCCGGTCGATGCGTGAGAAGCTGGCGGCGAAGAAGGAGGACCGGACGCCGCTCTACCTTCAGCTCGCGCGCAACCTGCGCGACCACATCGCCAGCGGTGAGATCGATCCGGGAAGCGCGCTCCCGTCCGAACGCGACCTGAGCGAAATGACCGGGATGTCTCGCGTCACCGTGCGTAAGGGGATCGACCAGCTCATCGAGGAAGGCGTGCTGTTCCGCAAGCAGGGTTCCGGCACCTTCGTTGCGCGACGTATTGAGGCGCCCAACTCCGCGTTGAGCGGCTTTAGTGACGACGCGCGCTCGCGCGGCGAGGATCCAGGCGTCATCTGGATGCTCAAAGCCTATGCCTCGCCGACCGAGGAGGAGGCGGCCGCGCTCGGCATCGCTCCGTCCGTCAAGGTCGTGCGGCTCGGCCGCGTACGCCTCTCGGGCGGCGAGCCGCTCGCGATCGAGCACGCGGTTGTGCCCGCCGAGTTCCTGCCCGACATCGATCGGCTCGGGGACTCACTCTACGCCGCGTTGGAGTTGAACAACGCCCGGCCGGTGTCCGGTAAGCAGAAAATCCGCGCCTCGCTTGCGACCCCGACTGAGGCTGGCATTCTCTGCATCGAGGAAAAGGCTGAAATCTTGCGCATCGAACGCTTGACCCGACTGACCAATGGTCGAGCGGTCGAGTTTACCCGCTCCGCATACCGCGGGGACCGGTACGACTTCGTGTCCGAGCTGCATGGGCCTGGGGAGCACTGACGGGTAGGAACGCCTCCAGGTAGTCGCACATGCCCGCACGCGTGCCGATGATCGAGAGGGATCGGGCAGCCCTACTGGCGCTTCCGGTTGACGAAGAGATGGTGGTCCGGGTCCACACGCTCGACGCGGGCGAACTCGCTGGCGTCGCGACCGCGCGGACGCCCGAGACCCGCCTTGGCTATGCGCTACAGGTATGTTGCCTCCGTTATCCTGGCCGGCACCTGCGCCGCGGCGAGCTGGTACCGGCGACCATGCTGGAGCATAT
>NZ_JBIQDE010000014.1:5217-6720 GCF_045371305.1 Sphingomonas sp. 179-A 2A2 NHS
ATATCGCCGACCAGATCGGCGTTGATCCAGCCGCCGTCGCCGGCTTCGCGCGTCGCGGCCAGAGCCGGTACGAGCAGCTCGCGTCCGTCAAGCGCCGGCACGGCTATCGCGATCTGAACCGCCCCTTGCGCGCCGAGCTGAAGCGCTGGCTCGCCGATCAGGCGCGTGAGATCGCCGACGCGCGCGTCCTGCTCGGTCGGCTCATCGCCCACATGCGCGAGCGGCGCATCGTCATCCCCGGCGTGACCGTGGTCGAGCGCATGACCGCCGAGGCGATGCACGCAGCAGACCTCGCCGCCTGCGGCGAGATCGACGCTATGCTCGATGACTGGCACAGGCGCGGGCTGGACGCGCTCCTCTCCGACAAGGAGCATGCGCGACAGAGCCGGCTGTCCTGGCTCCGCGAACCACCCGGGCGCGTGTCGGCAGGTACGCTCGCCGAAATCCTAGACAAGCTTGACCTGGTGCGCGGTACTGGCGCGCCCGCGCTCACGCTCTCGGCCGAGCTTCGGCCGCGCATGGCTCAAATGGCGCGCGAAGGGGTGAGATTCACCGCGCAGGCCTTCCAGCAGATGGGCTCCAGGCGTCGCTACGCGACCATGGTCGCGACCTTGCGCGAGCTTGAGGCGACGCTCACCGACGCCGCACTGGCCATGTTCCGGTCGCTGGTCGCACGCGCGAACCTGCGGGCGAGGAAGCGCCTGGAGGGAACGATCGCCGCGTCTGCCGACCAAGGCCGCGAACGCTTGGCACGTATCGCCGACGTGCTGGACGCGCTCGCCACCGCGGCCAAGCGCGGCGGCGACGTCGTTGCGGCCGTGACCAGGATAGCGCCGCTCGACCTCATCCAGGCCGACGCGACACTGCTTCGCCGCAATACGACCCGCGCAAAGCCGAACGTGGTGAGCGAACTCGCGCCCGAGTACCGAACGTTCAAGCAAGTCGGCCATCGACTCCTGGCGAGCTTCACCTGGGAGGGGCGCGCGGGCGGCAAGCCGTTGCTGCGTGCGGTCGCGGCGCTCGCGGACCTGCGCGGCGATCATCGCCGCACGCTCGCGCCTGACCTGCCGCTAGGCCATGTCGAGCACCGCTTTCGCCGCCACGTGTTGGTGGGCGGCAGGGTCGACCGGATCTATTGGGAGCTCGCCACCTACTTCGCGCTCTCGGACGCGCTGGCGGCGGGCGACATATGGGTGCCGACGTCGAGGCTCCACCGCTCGCTCGACGAGCTATTGGCCCCGCCGGCGCAGCCGCCCGTGCTAGCCGCAACACCTGTGGCGCCGAGACTGGGGCACCCGCTCGGGATGACTGCCGACGCTTGGCTCGCGGACGCTGCGGTCGAGCTCGACGCGGCGTTGCTCGAGACGGCGCGCGGCTGGTCGGGACAGGCGGACAAGCTCCGGTTCCCGACCGAGCCCAAGGGTACGCTCGTCGAGGACGATCAGGCGAAGCGCTTGGGCGAGCGGCTGTATGGGTCGGTGACGACCACGCGCGTCACCGACG
>NZ_JBIQDE010000015.1:0-6442 GCF_045371305.1 Sphingomonas sp. 179-A 2A2 NHS
CTTCGGCACCGACCCAAGCAGCGGGAGACCGAGCCGACGTTCGACTTCGCTCGGATCGGCGAATGCCTCGTCCATCTGTTCCAGCGCGAAGGCGATGCCGGCACCGATGCCGAGCCCGGCCAGCACCGCAATCGCAAGATTGAGCACGAGGCGCGGGCTGGACGGTTCCTGCGGAATATCCGCCGGATCGACAATCGAGATGTTGTTGACGCCGACCCCGCCGGCGACCCCTACCTCTTTGAAGCGCTGGAGAAGCCCGTCGTAGAGGGCGCGATTGGTATCAACTTCCTGCTGGAATATATTGTACTGGATGCTGCGGCGACGCAGATCGAGATAACTGGACTTCAATCCTTCGACGCGTTGACGCAGGGCGGTCTCGCGTTCGGCGGCCTGCCGGTATTCCGCCTGGACCGATCCGGATACCCGGCCTTCCTCGCGCGAGATCGAACGGTCGAGCTGATCGATCTGCGACTGGATGGCGCGAGCCGGCGGATAGTCGGGCTCGAACTGCACCATCAGGCGCTGATACTCCGCGGCCAGCTCGGCACGACGCTGGCGCAGCGTGTTGATCGCCTGATTGCGCAACGCCTCGCTCGATTGCCCGCCGCGCCCCGCCTCGCGGAAGCGGGCCTCGGCGGCGATGCGATCGGCAGTCGCCTGCGACAGCGCGGCGTTGAGCGAGGCGAGTTCGTCGGCAACGATCGATCGTTCGGCGGTCTGGTTCTCACCGGTGCCCTGCGCCGGGAGATTGATGATCCGCTGCTGCTCGGCATAGGTGACGAGCTGGCGCTGTGATTCATCCAGACGCTCCTTGGCCTGGCTCAGTTCGCGTTGCAGCAGATCGCGACCATAGGAAGTCGCCTGAACCTTGCGTTCGAGGTTGGTCTGGATGAAATTTTCGGCCCATGCATTGGCGACACGCTGGGAGAAGGCTGCGTCGGGGCTGGTGAATGCGATTTCGACCAGGCGTGACAGACGCGTGGGATCGATGCCGACATTCTTGAGCAGCACTTCGCCGGCGATACGCTGACGCACCGCGCGTCCGGCAGCGACGTAGCGGCCGTTCACCTCGCGGAAGGCCGCCTCGTCCTGATTGACGCCGAAGCGCTCGTAGAACGCCTTGTCATCGACCAGGCGCAGCTGGGTAGCGACGCGTTCGGCCAATATGCGTGAGCGCAGCAAGCCATATTGCGTTTCGTAGAATTCCTGATCGGCAGGGCTGGTCTCGCGCTCGACGCCCTGAAAACTAGTAACCTGGCCCGCTTCACGCGAAATCTCGATGGTCGACGTCGCGGTATAGCGCGGCGTCATCAGCAGCGTGATGATGAGCCCCAGCAAGAAACAGGCCGCCACCGCGCCGAGGATGACGTACCGCCAGCGCAGCGCGATGCGCAGATACTGGCGAATTACCGGCACGGCATCGCCACTTGCCGGAACGCCCGCTATCGCGGGGGCCGCAGGCGCGCCGCCCGAACGAAAGGTGGAACTGAGGAGGTTCATCGAAGGCGCCTTACTGCAGCACGGCGATAAGCGGCGCCGCGAGGACCGGCGACACGGAGACGAGATCACGGAAGAGGCGGCGTTGCGGTGAGTCGCCGACGATGATCACATCGTTGGCATAGACCGGCGGATCGTCGTAGGCACCACGGCGGATCGCCGCAATGTCGTACAGGCCGGCCATCCGTTGTGCGCCGACCGTGCGCAGGATGACGACGTCTTCCTGACGCGCGAACTCGGTCAGGCCTTTCGCGGAAGCGACCACGCGCATCAGCGTCATCTGGTTGGTGACGGGATACAGACCTGGTTCCACGACCGAGCCGTCGATCGTCACGACTTGGCTGACCGAACTCTTGATATTCACCGTGACTTCCGGATCGCGGACGTAATGTCTTCGAAGTGCTGCGGCGACTGCATCGCCCAGTTCCTGCGCCGTCTTGCCGCGGGCATCAATCGTACCTGCCAGCGGCATTGCGATGCGCCCGCTGGCATCGACCTGCATTTCGCGGCCGAGCTCGGGAATGCCGAAGACACTGACTTCGATCGTGTCGAGTGGCCCGATCAGGGCGGGCCGGTCCGCGGCGGTCAGGTCGCTGCGACTGGGCGGCGGAAGCACCGAACTCCCCTGAACGACGGTCAGACTGCCATTTGATACCAGCGGCTCACGCCGACCGCAGCCGGTCGCGATAAGCGCAAGGCACAAAACAGGAATCGAAAGGCGCATGCGCGGGGGAAGTCCATGGCGGTAGGAGAGACAGCGCCGCTCTATAGGTTTGCCGGTCAATCCGGTAAAGCAGGGGGCATTTTATCTGCGGTCGCCCGTGCCAGCCACCATGCGGCAACCACGAGAACCGCCATGATCGTAGGGGTGCGTGCGGGATAATCGGTCACACTTGCCGTCAGCACCAGAAGGATCGTTGCCGAGCCAAGCCGTCCCAACAGCACATCGCCATTGGGGGTGGCCCGCCACACCCAGACTGTCGCGATCAGCCACCACGCGACGCCTGCCGCCAGCACCGCCACACCGGGTAGCCCACCGTCGAGCGCAACGCCGAGAAAGTCGTTATGCGCCTGGTTAAAATAGGTGAACTTGAGCAGGCCCAGCGGCTCGTGCAGGCGGAACATCGGGTCGAAGCCGCCGAAGCCTGAGCCGAACGGCATATAGGTCCGGATCATCGACAAAACGGTCGGCAACGCGCGTGACCGCATGTCTTCGCCATTATCAAGGGCGATAAGCCGGTCGATCGCACTGGCGCGATCAGCCGCGAAGCTGATCGCGACGAAGCCGCCGACCGCCAATAGTGCCGTCACCACCACTGCTGGAAATACCCAGCTAGGTGCCATCGCCAATCGCCGGCGCAAGCGGCGGCCGATCAGCAGCAGGGCGAGTGCCAGCGCCAGCGCACCCAGCAGCATGCCGCTGCGCGAACCGGTGGCGAGGATCGTCAGAACGAACAGCAGCACGAGCCCGCTTGCAAGCGGCCCGCGCCAGCGAAGCGCCTGGTGATCCAGAAACGCCCATACCGGTGCCACAAGGCAACCGATCGCCAGGAACAGTGCGAAGTGATTGCGATTGGCAAAGATACTGCTGACGACACCGGACGTGTCATTGATCAGCGGGTTGTTGAAGTTGACGCCGGAGAATTGCAGCAGGCCCAGCAGCATCGCTGTTGCGATCACGACGAGGAGGACGGCTGACATCCGGCGGTGTGTCTGCTCCTTCGCTTGAGCTTGAACGAGCAGAACCGTCACCGGCACGATCAGCGACGCCAGCGCGTTGCGGGTAGCCCCCGGCGTCATGCTCCAGGGACGCCAGGGCACAGCGTCTCCTGGGATCAGCAGGATCTGTCGGCCAGGCAACGCCTGCCACCAGGCAGGTGGTAATGGGACGAGCTGGATCACGGGCAGCGCGATCATGACCGTCAGAAGCAAAAAGACAAAGCGGACGTTACGTAATGCCGGCCGGGGACCAAAAAGAACCGCGACAATCAGGATTGCCCAGCTACCGGCGCGGACGACAACTTGCCCAAGGGTGTCCGCCCGCGAGGCGCCACCAGCGATCCACAGCAACGCGAATACCAAGGAGATGAGGATGAGGGAGAAGTCTGGTCTGAACGAAGGCGGTCTGATCGTGCGTGGGTTGGCCATCAGGCTTCGTTAATCGATCGCGATCCTTTCCGAAACCGTTGGCGGCATGACGACTTTCGCCAGGCTGCCGGTTCCCGGTTCACTGGTCTTCGAGCCTCATCGCTGACACCATTTCCGAGAGTATGGCGCAACGACCCGGCAGTCGCTGGTCAGCGTTCGCACCTGTCAACGCATCGAACCCGCGCGCGATCACCAACTTGACCCCCCACCGTCGGCCGCTAGTCAGCGCGGAGCAGGAAGACGTGCGTATCAAGGAACCACGGGTGACGACAATTTTCGATGAGGTGCGTCGCCGTGAGACATCACTTAGAGATCGCATCCGCAGAAAGGGCAGTTCCCTCGCCGGACGTCTGCTTCCGCGCGGTGTTCTGCCCGGCACCATCGAGCATCGCATACGACACCGCCTCGCGGCAGGCGCGGCGGACCGACGGTTCTACGGCGCCGGCGATGGCTTCGTGGCCGGCCGACCCAAGGCTCTCCTCGTCAGTCAGGATATGAGCGCGAGCGGCGCGCCGGCATTGCTGCTCGAGATCGCGCGTACTCTAGTGGCCGGCGGGTGGGACGTCATGGTTTGGTCGCTCGCGCCCGGCGCGATGGTCGAGCGCTTCACCACGACTGATATCCCGGTCGTTTTGGACGGCGTCCGCGGCCTGCGGCAGCTGGCTCCGTCGCTCGGTGCCTCCTTTGATATCGCGATCTGCAACACGGCGGTGACCCAGGCGGCCGTGACGGTGCTGGCCCCGCATGTTCCCATTCTATGGTATCTGCATGAAGTGTCGGCGCTCGAGACACTGGTGAACCGCAAGGCCTTCCGCCAAGCGCTCGCACTGCCGCGCTTCGTCTGGGCAGGCAGCGAATTGAGCGCCCGCGTCGTGCGCGCGCATCGTGCAGACGTACAGGTCGTGCCTTATGGCTTGTCACCGATCGCGGCCGAACCGCTTGAAACAAGGCATCCCGGCGTACCCGCCCGGCTCGCGGTGTTCGGATCTTATGAAATGCGCAAGGGGCAGGACCTGCTCATCAATGCGTATTTGCGCCTGTCCGCGACGCAGCAAACGGCATTGAGCATCGATTTCTACGGCCGCGTCCTCGACCCGGCATTTCATGCGCAATTGCACGAAGCTGCGGCATCCCACCCCCAACTCGGCATACACGGCGAACTCGACCTTCAAGGCTATCATGATGCATTGACTGCGGCCGACGCAGTAGTGGTGCCCTCGCGCGACGACACGTTACCTCTCGTGTCACTCGATGCCCTCGGCGCAGGACGGGTGCTGATGTGTACCGCGACGACCGGCACGGCCGCCTACATAGAATCAGGAAAAACCGGCTTCGTCGCTGCCGAACCGACGGCGGAGGCCCTGGCCAGAATGCTTGAGGCTGCCTTGGCGCAGGGTAATTGCTGGTGCCGGATCGCGGCGGCGGGGCGATCAGTCTTTGATCACGCCTTCTCGCCGGATGCGTTCGCGTCCATGCTTCTGACGACCTGCACGACCATAGCCGGTCGGGAAATTGCCTGACATGGATCATTCGGGAGCAGGCTGGGTGGTGCTGGGCGCCGGGGGCTTCATCGGCACCAACCTCTGCCTTGCACTAAGGCAAAGCGGTTCGAAGGTGACGGCCGTCGGCCATCGTCCCGCCGACTGGCCGGCGATGCTGGCCGACGTGGCGTGGGTGGAGGCGGACTTTAACGATGCATCGGCGATGGCCCGCGTTGTGGCGCGCGGCGATACTGTCGTGCATCTGCTCGGGGGAAGCGCCCCGGCGGAATCTAATGCCAACCCGATTCGCGACGTAGAGGACAGCCTACTCCCCTCGCTGCGGCTGATCGACATCTGCGCGGCAGCCGGTGTCGGACGCCTCATCTTCCTGTCTTCGGGCGGCACTGTCTATGGCCCGAGTGACAGACAGCGCCTTTCCGAAAGCGATTCGACCAATCCGATTTCCGCCTATGGCATCAACAAATTGGCGGTTGAAAAGTATCTTGGCCTGTTTCGGCATCTGCACGGCCTGAGCGCCATCGCGCTACGGGTTGCAAACCCGTATGGGCCGTTTCACCGACGGGTTGCGCAGGGGATCGTCGGCGCGGCCCTATATAAGGCGCTAGCCGGCAAGCCGATCGAGATCTGGGGAGACGGGTCGGTTGTGCGCGATTACCTGCACGTTGATGATCTGGTGGCGGCCATCCTGCTCGCGGCGGATTACCAAGGCAGTGATTGGGTGTTCAACATCGGATCGGGGCAAGGCAGGTCGATCCGAGAGGTCGTCGTCGATGTATGTGCCCAGACGGACACGCCGCTGGCCAATGTGGTCTACTTGCCGGGACGGCTTGCCGACGTGCCGAGGAACGTCCTCGATTGCGGTCTCGCTGCGCGGGAGCTCGGCTGGCGTCCCCGCATTGCCTGGAGCGATGGGCTGAGGGCGACGGCGGAATGGATGCAAGACAAAGCGTCCTACGCCGAGGATCGAACTGCCGGGCGATGAGAAATCGCCGATCGGCCGTCAGGTGACGCGGCGCCCCACGCGGCCTGTCGTCTACCCGGTCCGGGGAGCGCTCAAGTCCCGGCTCGTTCGATCCGCTGGATCGCAGATCGCGAAACTCCGTACTTTTTCGCCAGGATCCCTAGCGACGTTCCCGCCAGGCGTTCGGCCCGGATATTTGCCCGTACATTCTCCGACAACGCGTGCCGACGACCCAGCTTCTTCCCCTGCTCGACCGCCCGACGCAGACCGGCTTGCGTGCGTTCGACCAGCAGATCCTTTTCGAATTCGGCGACTGCTGCGATCACCGCCATCG
>NZ_JBIQDE010000016.1:0-6418 GCF_045371305.1 Sphingomonas sp. 179-A 2A2 NHS
GAGCAGGAGTGGGAGCAGCAGCGGACGCAGCACCGCGACACCCGCGCGCGTGCGGTCGGCAGCGTGTGGCGGGTGCGGGCACGGAGCGGGCTCGCGAGGGTGCGAGACAGGCGGGCGGGGCGCTGCGACGAGCCGACAGGTGGCCGGCTTGCGTGCGTCGGGCGTGCTTGGGATGGCGTGGGGACGGACCGGCGAATGCCGGGTTCGAGGCATGGCGCCGGGCGCCCCGTTCCCATCCTTGTCCGTCAGCAATCGGGGGCGGGGCACTTCGCCGCTCGCGTGCCGGCCCTTGCGAGGGGAGCGGAGGCCTGAGCCGATCGAGGGTAGGCCGGGGCAGGAAACGATTGTGCAGGGATCGGCCGTGCAGGGATCGGCTGAGCGATCGACTGGGCGGGGATCGACTGCGTAGCGATCGGCCAAGCGGGGATCGGCTGCGCAGCGATCGGCCAAGCCGAGACCGGCGCCGTCGTGCGCGTGTCGTATGGCGGGTCCGCTCAGCCGAGCAGCGGCACGAGCAAGGCGGCCCACAGCGCGAGCGACAGCGGCAGTGCGATCACAAGGCCCTGCAGCGGCAGCGAGCGCTGCGGCAGGATGGGCGGCATGCCGTCCTGCGACGGCGACGGATGCCCGAGCGGGCGGATGACGTGCATCGATCCTCTCCAATCGACCCTTTTGGGGGATCCATTCTGAACCCGAAACGACCAACAACCGGTTAAACCGCCGCTTCGTCACCAAGGGCTGGCCAACCTGTTGATACAACGTGCAAACCCCCACGCGGTTGCGCGGGCGGGAGAGCGATCACGGGGTGGCGTGTGCCGTGCATAGTGCCCGTCGACGGCGTTGAGAATCGTGACAGTAGGCAATCTTTAAGGCCTATCACTTCCAACTTGTTAGCACGAACCGGCACACTTTGGTCGTTCGGTTTGCAACAAAAAGGCGGAAACGATAGGGGCCCGGCATTATGGCGAACCCCGTCCAACTCATCCGCCCCAAGCGTTTCGGCGACAGCCGTGGCTGGTTCACCGAGGTCTATTCGGAGCCTGCGTTCGCCGCGCTCGGCATCACGTGCCGGTTCGTGCAGGACAATCACTCGCTGTCCGTTCCCGCCTTCACGCTGCGTGGCCTGCATTTCCAGACGCCCCCGCGCGGGCAGGACAAGCTGGTGCGCTGCATCCGGGGGCGGATCTTCGACGTCGCAGTGGATGTTCGCAAAGGTTCGCCGACCTACGGCCAGTGGGTCGGGGCGGAGCTCAGCGCGGAGAACGGGCACCAGCTGTTCATCCCCATCGGCTTCGCGCACGCCTTCGTCACGCTCGAGCCCGATTGCGAGGTGACGTACAAATGCTCGGACACCTATGCGCCCGAGACCGACGGCGGGATCCGCTGGGACAGTGTCGGGATCGACTGGCCAATCCCCGCCGGCACGCTCCCTGAGCTCTCGCCCAAGGATGCCGCGCTCCCAGCGCTCGCCGATTTCGACAGCCCCTTCCCGTACGACGGCTCGCCCCTCGCCCCGCTCGCCTGAAGGACATATCAGACCCATGCGTATCTTCGTCACCGGCGGGGCCGGCTTCATCGGCTCGGCGCTCGTCCGCCACCTCATCGAGAACACCGAGTACGAGGTCCTGAACTTCGACAAGCTGACCTATGCCGGCACGCTGTCGACGGTCGAGCGCGTCGCGAACTCGAACCGCTACCGCTTCGTGCAGGGCGACATCTGCGACGCCGAGGCGGTGCGCGCCGCGATCGCCGAGTTCCGCCCCGACATCGTCACGCATCTCGCCGCGGAAAGCCACGTCGACCGCTCGATCGACGGGCCGGGCGCGTTCATCCAGACCAATGTGGTGGGCACCTACACGATGCTCGCCGAGGCGCGTAGCTATTGGCAGGGGCTCGAGGGCGAGGCGAAGGCGCGGTTTCGCTTCCACCATATCTCGACCGACGAGGTCTACGGCTCGCTCGGCGATACCGGCCTCTTCACCGAGGACACACCGTACGATCCGCGCTCGCCCTATTCGGCCAGCAAGGCGGGCTCCGACCATCTCGTCAGCGCCTGGGGCCACACCTTCGGCCTGCCGGTGCTGATCACCAATTGCTCGAACAACTATGGCCCGTATCACTTCCCCGAGAAGCTCGTCCCGCTAATGATCGCCAAGGCGCTCGATGGCGAACCGCTGCCGGTCTACGGCAAGGGCGATCAGGTGCGCGACTGGCTGTTCGTCGAGGATCACGTCCGCGCGCTGCAGGCGGTGTTCGAGCGCGGCGAGCTCGGCCGGACGTACAATGTCGGCGGGTTCAACGAGAAGCAGAACATCGAGGTCGTCCACACGATCTGCGGCATCCTCGATACCTTGCGCCCACGCGCCGACGGCAAGCCTTATGCCGACCAGATCACCTCGGTTGCCGACCGTCCGGGGCACGACAAGCGCTACGCGATCGACGCGACGCGGATCGAGCAGGAACTCGGCTGGCGGCCTGAGGAGACGTTCGAGACCGGGATCGAGAAGACGGTGCGCTGGTATCTCGACAACGAGGCCTGGTGGCGCCCGATCGTCGCCAAGGGCGCAGCGCAGCGCCGCGGCGTTGCCGCATGAAGGCGATCCTCGTCACCGGCGGGAACGGCCAGCTCGGCACCGAGCTGCAGCGCTGCGCCTGGCCTGAGGGCTATGAGGTGGTGGCGATCGACGTCGCCGACCTCGATCTCACCGATACCGCGGCGATCGCCGCCAAGGTCGCGGCCGGACACAATGGGCGCGAGTGGGCCGCAGTGATCAACGGCGCGGCCTATACCGCGGTCGACAAGGCGGAGAGCGACCTCGTCACCGCCTGGGCGGTCAACGCCATGGCCCCCGCGGCGTTCGGCAAGGCGTGTGCGGAAGCCGGCATCCCGCTCGTCCAGATCTCGACCGATTACGTCTTCGCCGGCGACAAGCAGGGCGCGTGGGAGGTCGACGATCCCGTCGCCCCGCTCGGCGTCTATGGCGCGTCGAAGCTCGGCGGTGAGCTCGCGGTACGCACCTCGGGCGCGCGGCACGTGATCGTGCGCACCGCCTGGGTCGTCTCGGCGCACGGCAACAATTTCGTAAAGACGATGCTGCGCGTCGGTGCCGAGCGCGATACGCTGACCGTTGTCGAGGACCAGCACGGCACGCCGACCAGCGCCGCGGATCTGGCGCAGACGCTGATGACGATCACGCTGCGGCTGGTCGAGGACGCCGACGCCCCCACCGGCACGTTCCACTTCTCCAACGCCGGGCCGACCACCTGGGCAGGCTTCGCCCGCGAGATCTTCGCGCAGAGCGCCGCGCGCGGCGGGGCGCAGGCGGCGGTGCAGGGCATCCCGACCAGCGACTATCCGACGCCGGCCAGCCGCCCGGCCAATTCGCTGCTCAGCCACGAAGCGATCGGCAAGGCCTACGGCATCCAGCCGCGCGCGTGGCAGGACGCGCTCGGCGACATTCTCGACGAACTGATCGGGGCACCTCAGAAGGACGGGAAGGCATGAAGGGCATCATTCTCGCGGGCGGTTCGGGCACGCGGCTCCACCCGGCAACGCTCGCGGTGAACAAGCAGCTCTTGCCGGTCTACGACAAGCCGATGATCTATTATCCGCTGTCGGTGCTGATGCTCGCCGGCATCCGCGACGTGCTGATCATCTCGAGCCCCGAATTCCTCGGCAACTACCAGCGGCTGTTCGGCGACGGCTCCGCCTTCGGCCTCCGGATGAGCTACGCCGAGCAGCCCAGCCCCGACGGGCTCGCGCAGGCCTTCACGATCGGCGCGGACTTCATCGGCGACGACAATGTCGCGCTGGTGCTTGGCGACAACATCTTCTTCGGCGCGCATCTCACCGACCTGCTCGCGAGCGCAGTCGCGAGGCAGAGCGGCGCGACGGTGTTCAGCTACCGCGTCGAGGATCCCGAGCGCTACGGCGTGGTCGAACTCGCCGAGGACGGCCGCGCTGTCAGTCTCGAGGAGAAGCCGGAAAACCCGAAGTCGAACCACGCGGTGACCGGCCTCTATTTCTACGACAATCGCGTCGTCGAATACGCCCGCAACTTGAAGCCCTCCCCGCGCGGCGAGCTCGAGATCACCGACCTCAACCGCCTCTACATGGAAGCGGGGGACCTCTACGTCGAGCAGATGGGCCGCGGTTACGCCTGGCTCGATACCGGCACGCACGACAGCCTGCTCGAGGCGTCCGAGTTCGTCCGCACGCTCCAGCACCGCCAAGGCATCCAGATCGCCTGCATCGAGGAAATCGCCTTTCAGATGGGCTTCATTTCCGCCGACCAGGCACGCGCAGCCGGCGAACGCTTCAAGAAGACCGCCTACGGCCGCGCGATCCTCAACGCCGTCGACGGCCACTGAGCGCTACGCTGCATAGTGACGCTGCAAACACGCAATGATTGTATCACCTGTCGAAGATAGATTGTGGCGACCAGAAAAGCGATAAGTGCCGGCATATGGAGCACGATCGATCTTAGCGCTCGGTTAGGTATCCACTTCTTTGTATCGATTGCATTGGCGAGAATACTGACGCCGACCGATTTCGGCATTTTCGCTCTGGTAATGTTTTTCGTAGCGATATCGCAGGTCCTCGTAGATCGAGGTTTGGCCACGGCACTGATCCAAAGCGAGGCGCCTTCGCTGGAACAGAAGACGTCGCTGTTCTGGCATACAATTTTGTTCTCCCTGTTCCTTGGGCTTGTCACTGCGGCAATCGCGCCGGCCTTTGCGGACTATTTCGGGTACCCGGTCCTTGAGCCGCTGTTGTACGTGTGCGCCGCGATCGTACCGACCAGCGCGCTGGCTTCAATCCCGACCGCGCTGCTGCAGCGCGATCTGCGGTTCGACGTGATCGCGAAGGCCGGTCTGGCTGCCTCGACGCTGAGTGCGGTGGCAGCCATCGCGGCCGCGCTGTACGGTGCCGGCGTCTGGAGCTTCGCGGCGCAGGCGGCCACCTATTCGCTGGCGAATTCCTGCCTCATTTGGCGCATGGGGAGGTGGAACCCGCTGCCCCGCTTGCATCTGGGTGCCGCGCTGCCGCTGGTGCGGTTCGGATCGTTCGTGACCCTGACCAGCCTGGTCGATGTTGTCTATACCAACGGCGCCTCGCTCATCATCGGTCGATTGCACGGCGCGCGTGATCTGGGTTTCTACAACCGGGCGCAGAATCTGCAGAACTTGCCCGGAAACATCCTCGCGGCGATCGTGACGCGGGTGGCGCTGCCGCTGTTCTCGGCAAAGGTAGGTGACCGCGAGGCACTCAGAAGCGGCGTACGCCTCGTCCAGGGGACGATCATGCTGATCAACCTGCCCTTGATGGCAGCGCTGGCGATCATCCCGGACCTGGTCATCCAGTTCCTCTACGGTCCCAAATGGCTGTTCGCGGCGCCGATCCTCAGGATCCTCGCGGTAGGCGGGATTCTGTTTCCGCTGCAGGTGGTGAATATGCAGCTCGTGCTATCACAGGGCCGTTCGGGTCTTTCCTTCAAGATCGAGTTTCTCAAGAAAATCATCGGGCTTGCCGCGCTGCTGATTGGCAGCCTTCATGGCCTGGAAGGGATGGCGATCGGGCAAGCCGTGTCGGTCTATCTCGGTTTCTTCATCAATGCGGCGGTCACCGGCAGGATGATCGGCTATTCTCCGGGCGCGCAGCTGAAAGACCTGTCGGGAATTGGGGCGATCACCGCGGTGATGACCGGTACGGTATTGGCGGTTAGGCCGCTGCTGGGATACGGCAACGACATCGATCTGCTGCTGCTCGCTCTGCTGGGCGGCGCAATCTTCGTGATATGTGCCGTTCTGCTGCGGATCGGCATCATCGACGAGCTGATCGAGATGACGCCGCTACGCCGTTTTGCGCATCGTATCCCGACGGTCTTCAAGCGATAGCCAGGCTGGCTCGAACGCTGTTGAGCGCCTGATCATCGCGGCCGGGATCAGGCCAACGGCATTCGCTCGCCTGATGTCTCTGATTTCGGCGTCGGATTCGCAGGCAGATCCTGGGCCGGCGCCGACGGCCCACTTGTCGCATCCCCGCCCATCCGGTCGTGCGCATGTCGCTCGACGTAGACGTTGTCGACGAGGTCAGAATTCGGGGTGTATTCGCGCACTGTGTCACACAGGATTTGACGAAGCGTGGCAGGATCACGCTGCGCGACGGCCTGGCGCAGCTTCTCCAGCCAGGGATTCAGCTGATCTGTCGGCAAGTAGCTTTCCATCGCCTTGCGGATGCGTGGATGCGCGGTCACCAGCGGCGCGTCCTCGATCAGCAGTTCCTCATACAGTTTCTCGCCCGGCCGCAGCCCGACGAATTGCAATTCGATGTCGCCGAACGGAGGGCATAGCGTGGATGGTACGCTAAACAACGCTAAGGGCGAACAATCAGCGAACGCTTAGGCGGCGCGGCTAT
>NZ_JBIQDE010000017.1:2252-5517 GCF_045371305.1 Sphingomonas sp. 179-A 2A2 NHS
CGATCCAGTGTTGTCGTTGGTGGTGTGGACTCTCAAGCGTGAGGTAAGGGCAATTCGTGGATGCCTTGGCATGTACAGGCGATGAAGGACGTGGCACGCTGCGATAAGCGTCGGTGAGGTGTGAGCAACCTTTGACCCGACGATTTCCGAATGGGGAAACCCACCTATCCCGATTATCTCTTCTCGGTTCGCCGGGTGGAAGTAATTGGGAAAAAGGTATCACTTAGCTGAATAAAATAGGCTTCGTGAAGCGAACCCGGGGAACTGAAACATCTCAGTACCTGGAGGAAAAGACATCAACCGAGATTCCGTTAGTAGTGGCGAGCGAACGCGGACCAGGCCAGTGCCTTCAATTCAACTAGCAGAAGCTTCTGGAAAGTAGCGCCGTAGCGGGTGACAGCCCCGTATGCGAAAGTGAGATTGAAGGACTTGAGTAGGGCGGGACACGTGTAATCCTGTCTGAATATAGGGGGACCACCCTCTAAGCCTAAATACTCGTACATGACCGATAGCGAACTAGTACCGTGAGGGAAAGGTGAAAAGCACCCCGATGAGGGGAGTGAAACAGTACCTGAAACGGATTGCCTACAAGCAGTTGGAGGGTCCTTGAGGCCTGACAGCGTACCTCTTGCATAATGGGTCTGTGACTTAATGTATCAAGCAAGCTTAAGCCGATAGGTGTAGGCGCAGCGAAAGCGAGTCTGAATAGGGCGCCATAGTTTGATGTATTAGACCCGAAACCCGGCGATCTAGGCATGACCAGGATGAAGGTGCGGTAACACGCACTGGAGGTCCGAACCGATTAACGTTGAAAAGTTACCGGATGAGTTGTGTTTAGGGGTGAAAGGCCAATCAAGCCGGGAAATAGCTGGTTCTCCGCGAAAACTATTGAGGTAGTGCCTCGGACGAACACCCTAGGGGGTAGAGCACTGGATGGATGCGGGGGTCGCGAGATCTACCAACTCTAACCAAACTCCGAATACCTAGGAGTGATATCCGGGAGACAGACGGCGGGTGCTAAGGTCCGTCGTCAAAAGGGAAACAGCCCTGACCTACAGCTAAGGTCCCCAAGTCACGTCTAAGTGGGAAAGCATGTGGGAATCCCAAAACAACCAGGAGGTTGGCTTAGAAGCAGCCATCCTTTAAAGAAAGCGTAACAGCTCACTGGTCTAAACAAGGGTTCCTGCGGCGAAGATGTAACGGGGCTCAAGACGTGCACCGAAGCTTAGGGTGTGTACTTTTGTACACGCGGTAGCGGAGCGTTCCGTAAGCCTGCGAAGCCATCTGGTAATGGGTGGTGGAGGTATCGGAAGTGCGAATGCAGACATGAGTAGCGATAAAGAGGGTGAGATGCCCTCTCGCCGAAAGACCAAGGGTTCCTGCGCAAGGCTAATCCGCGCAGGGTGAGCCGGCCCCTAAGACGAGCCCGAAGGGGGTAGTCGATGGGAATGCGGTTAATATTCCGCAGCCTGGTGGTGTGTGACGGATGGTGTGTGTTGTACGTCCTTATCGGATTGGACGTGCTTCGAAACTGTCCCGGGAAATAGCCCCACCGTATAGACCGTACCCGAAACCGACACAGGTGGTCAGGTAGAGTATACCAAGGCGCTTGAGAGAAGTGTCCTGAAGGAACTCGGCAAATTGCCTCCGTACCTTCGGAAGAAGGAGGCCCTCATTCCGGGCAACCGGTATGAGGGGGCACAGGCCAGGGGGTAGCGACTGTTTAGCAAAAACACAGGGCTCTGCTAAGTCGGCTTCAAGACGACGTATAGGGCCTGACGCCTGCCCGGTGCCTGAAGGTTAAGAGGAGGAGTGCAAGCTCTGAATTGAAGCCCAGGTAAACGGCGGCCGTAACTATAACGGTCCTAAGGTAGCGAAATTCCTTGTCGGGTAAGTTCCGACCTGCACGAATGGCGTAACGACTTCCCCACTGTCTCCAGGACATGCTCAGCGAAATTGAATTCTCCGTGAAGATGCGGAGTACCCGCGGTTAGACGGAAAGACCCCGTGCACCTTTACTGCAGCTTCAGAGTGGCATTAGGAAAGAACTGTGTAGCATAGGTGGGAGGCTTTGAAGCATTGGCGCCAGCTGATGTGGAGCCATAGGTGAAATACCACCCTGTTGTTTTCTGATGTCTAACCTCGTTCCGTAAGCCGGAACAGGGACCCTCTGTGGCGGGTAGTTTGACTGGGGCGGTCGCCTCCTAAAGAGTAACGGAGGCGCGCGATGGTGGGCTCAGGCCGGTTGGAAACCGGCTGTTAGAGTGCAATGGCATAAGCCCGCCTGACTGCGAGACTGACAAGTCGAGCAGAGACGAAAGTCGGTCATAGTGATCCGGTGGTCCCTCGTGGAAGGGCCATCGCTCAACGGATAAAAGGTACGCCGGGGATAACAGGCTGATAACCCCCAAGAGCTCATATCGACGGGGTTGTTTGGCACCTCGATGTCGGCTCATCACATCCTGGGGCTGGAGCAGGTCCCAAGGGTTTGGCTGTTCGCCAATTAAAGTGGTACGTGAGCTGGGTTCAGAACGTCGCGAGACAGTTTGGTCCCTATCTGCCGTGGGCGTCGAAATTTGAGAGGAGTTGACCCTAGTACGAGAGGACCGGGTTGAACGTACCTCTGGTGTACCTGTCGTCGTGCCAACGGCGCAGCAGGGTAGCTATGTACGGACGGGATAACCGCTGAAAGCATCTAAGCGGGAAGCCTCCCTCGAGATAAGATTTCACAGGACGGTCGGAGACCACGACCTTGATAGATCGGATGTGGAAGTGCGGTAACGCATGGAGCTAACCGATACTAATCGTCCTATTCGCGCTTGAGAGTCCCACCATCAACGACAGCCCTGGCTGTCCATGACGGTCGGATGATGAAAGCTCGACGCCAGAAACAACTTACTTACGTAAACAGTGCATCGATTTTAGAACCGTACACCCGCAGGCTTCATTGCCTGGTGACCATAGCGTCGGTGTCCCACCCGATCCCATCCCGAACTCGGCCGTGAAACCCGACTGCGCCAATGGTACTATCGCTTAAGCGATGGAAGAGTAGGGCGTCGCCAGGCATTGCAGCTTGCGGATGTACGTGTTTCGAACCCATTCATAACGTCGTCCTCAAGGACAACCCGTCGCCTCCGCCAACACGCGGAGGCGTTCGTGTTTCCAAAAAGGACAACACACCAAGTGTCGCGGGGTGGAGCAGCCCGGTAGCTCGTCAGGCTCATAACCTGAAGGTCACAGGTTCAAATCCTGTCCCCGCAACCAA
>NZ_JBIQDE010000018.1:0-5182 GCF_045371305.1 Sphingomonas sp. 179-A 2A2 NHS
GAGGGCATAGCGTGGATGGTACGCTAAACAACGCTAAGGGCGAACAATCAGCGAACGCTTAGGCGGCGCGGCTATCCGGCGGCAGATTGAGGGCCTTGCGGCCAGCGGAAGCGGCTGCTCGATCCCAGAGGAAATCGCCCGAGAAAGCAATATGCTCCCAACCTACTGGGGACGTATGGGCGAGTAGATCATCAGGCACCGCGACCGATGTTGATCGTAGATGCTGGGCGGCGGCATCCATGTAGATCGTGTTCCAATAGACGATCGCGGCGACGAGCAGATTGAGGCCGGACGCCCGATATTGCTGCGCCTCGTGGCTGCGGTCGATGATGCGGCCCTGGCGGAATGTGTAGATCGCCTGCGTCAGGGCATGGCGCTGCTCGCTGTTGTTGAGACCGGCATGGCATCGCCGGCGCAGATCGGGATTTTCTAGCCAGTCCAGCATGAACAGCGTCCGCTCGATCTTGCCGATTTCCTGTAGCGCGACATCGAGCTGGTTCTGCCGTTCGTAGGCAGCGAGCTTTCGCAGCATGACCGATGGCGCGACATGGCCGGCCTTGATCGACCCTACGAGGCGCAGCACGTCTTCCCATTGCTCACCGATGATGTCGGTGCGGATACGCTTGCCCAACAGCGGGGTGATGGACGGATAGGCCGTGACCGGCGCGATCGGCGCGAGCCGCCTGTCGGGGAAGTCGCGCAGGCGCGGGCAGAAGCGAAATCCCAGCATCGCGCACAGGGCGAAGACATGATCGGTCGCCCCGCCGGTGTCGGTGTAATGCTCGACGATCCTGAGATCGGTGCCGTGGCTGGTGAGGCCGTCGAGGACATAGGGCGCCTCATGCGTCGCGGCCGAGATCACTTTGACGTGGTAGGGCGCGCGCTGATCAGAATTATGGGTGTAGAAGCTGAAGCCATGATCGACGCCATAGCGGGCGTTGATATCGCCGCCCGACGCGCCGCGCTTCGCGGCCCTGAAGAACTGGCCATCGGAACTGGACGTGGTGCCGTCGCCCCATACTCGTGAGAATGGCAGGCGGTGGTGCGCGTTGATGAGGAGGGCCAGCGCCGCGCGGTAGCTGTCGTCGCGGATATAGGCGTCATGGGTCCAGAGGAGCTGATCGCGCGTGACGCCCTGACTCGCCGCCGCCATGCGCGACAGGCCGAGATTGGTCGCATCGGCGAGGATCGTGGCGAGCAGCGCGTTTTCATTGGGACACGGCTCGCCGGTACGCAGGTTGGTGAACGCCGCAAGAAAGCCGGTTTCCTGCGCCACCTCATGCAGTAGCTCGGTGATGCGGATGCGTGGCATCATGGCATCGAGCCGGTCGGCCAGCGCTTCGGCGTCGGGCGTCGCGATCGTGCGAACGGGGGATATCTGGAGGCGGTCGTCGCGATATCGCGCACCCTCCAGAGCGTCGCGCTTCAGGCGCTGGGCAAATTTCTTAAGCCGCCAGTCAAGTTCGCGGCCCCGCTGTTCGAGCCATTCGCCGGCTGTGGGTGGCAGACCGAGAGCCGACACGATCGGCTTCGCCTGGGGTTCGCTGAGCAGGTAGCTGTCGAACCGGCGGTATCCTGCCGATCGCTCCACCCAGACATCCCCGGAACGCAGCTTGTTGCGCAGATGCGCGATCGTCGCGATTTCCCAGAGACGCCGGTTGATCTTGCCGTCATCGCCCACGACGATTTTCCGCCATTCCTTGCGGAAGGGCATCGGAGCGTCGGCAGGCAGATCGCGTTTGCCCGACCTGTTGAGGTCGCGCAGCATCTCGATGGCGGCGATCGTTTTTGCACTGCCCTTTCCGGCCCTGAACTGGAGCGCCTCAAGCAGGTCGGGGGCGAACTTGCGCAACGTCGCATAGCGGTCGGCCGCCACCGTCAGCGGATCAAGGTTGGCGGTTTCCGCGATTGTCGCCACTTCTGGCCTCGCCTTCAGGAGGGTGTTCCACCCGACCGATGCGTCCAGGGCCTCCATTGGATCTTCGCCGGTATCGACCGCATCGGTCAATGCGTCGATTGTCCTGCGAAAGATCAGCATCAGCCGCGCCACATTCTTTGACGTGGTGGCATAGCTGCGCGCCTGGGCGTTCTTCGCGCGGGTGAAGATGCTGCCGATCAGCTTGTCCGCCATCTCCAAGGCGTTATCGGTCAGTCGTTCCTCGAGGTCGAGCAGGAACGCAACCAGCGTAGCGCGCCGTCGGGAGGGAATATATCGCTCGATCATATAGGCAGGCGAAGCGCGGCCTTCCCTGACATATTGCCGAAATCGGTCGGCATGGATGCGGCCAGCCACGTCCGGGGAGATGCCGATCTTCCGCACTTGCCGCAGGCGGTCGAGAATCTGGCGGATGTGATCGGGCCTGGCCGCAACGGGAATGGTCTTGAGCGAAGCGAGTTGGCTCATGCCGCCGGCGTCGTCAAAGACCTGGTCGAGGGCGTGGACCTGTTCGGCGCTAAGATCAGCGATCAGGGCGTAGGCAGCCTGCTTGCGGGCACGCGCGCGTCCCGCACTACTGGCGCGTTCGATGGTGGAGATGGACGGCAGTAGAATCCGGGCCTCGCGAAGGGCGGTGACAACGCCGATCGCTATCGTCATCCCCTTGTCGGTCGCCCATGCCGTTTTCGCGGCCGCTTCGATCATGAAGGGAATGTCGGCGCGGGTTGGTCCACGAAGGCCCGCTCGCATCGCCAGCTCGCGGGCATGGTCCGTCATCGTCTGATCCCGCGCTGCATAGTTGGCCAGGTCGGTTACGTGTAGACCAAGTTGTTCCGCGACGAAGGCGGCGAGATCATGGGGTATCGCTCCCTTGTCCTGTATCAACTGCGCCAGTGTGATGCCCGGGTGCCGCAAGAGCGCGAGTTGCAGCGCGACACCCAACTGGTTCCGTCGCTCCCGTCGTGCGCCGATGATCTCGATGTCCGAAGGCTCGAAGGTGTAGAGCCGGGCTAGATGGTCGCGCTCGCTCGGGATGGCGAGGATCTGATCGCGTTCGCTCTCGGTCAGGAGTTGATGCTTACGCTTCGTCATTCCGATTCCCGTCCACAAAAGGTCATCTGGGCCTATGGACAGCCATGAGTAAAGAGACATAGTATGTGGACGGATATGGATGGGGCGAAGCGATCGCCCTTCAGATCGTCCACAGAACGACCGTTTGGGAGACGCACGGGATGGGCGATATTCTGGGTTATGCCCGCGTCAGCACCGGCGATCAGGACGTGGCTGGACAGACCATGCGTCTGGAGGAGGCCGGCGCGATCAAGGTGTTCACCGACGTCATGTCGGGCAAGAGCATGGAGCGGCCCGGTCTGGCCGAACTGATCGCCTATGCCCGCAAGGGCGACACGCTGGCGGTGGTCCGCCTCGATCGGCTTGGGCGCTCGCTCGCCGAATTGCTCACCACGGTCGAGACGCTACGCGGCCAGGGCATCGCGCTCCTGAGTCTTGAGGAAAAGATCGACACATCGTCGGCCGCCGGCGAACTCATCTTCCATGTGTTCGGGGCCATCGCCCATTTCGAGCGGAGACTGATCTCCGAGCGAACCAGGGATGGGATCGCCGCCGCGCGCGCCAAAGGCAAGTTGCCCGGCCGTCAGCCGCTCGACATGTCCAAGGTACATGCCGCCATCAAACTGGTCGAAGCGAGCATCTCGCCGACAGAAGCAGCACGACAACTCGGCATCGGCCGATCGACCATCTATCGAGAAATGCGCCGCCTCGGCGTGGAAAGGCCCATCTGAATGTCCAGATCGAAATCGGCTCACGATCTTTCCGGCCTGATGAAATATGCGGATCGCGCGCCATGGGATGAGGCATTGGCCGAAATGCTGTCCGCGCATCTCGATCCGGCGAGCGAAGCGACCGGACTCAAGCCTGACGCCATATTCGAGATAATTGGCGATCACTGGCAAGGGCCGCTATGGGGCTGCGCCTTTGAAGATCTGCTTACGCAGGAACTGGAACCCGACGGTCGCAATCTGGTCGATGACTATCTCAAGCGCCGGGGCTGGAACGAAAAGGCGCCGAACAAGGCCTATATGCGCGCGTTACGCGATACGGTCATGTCGCTCTATGAGGTCAGCGAAGTCGTGCCTGGTCAGTCGATGACCTTGCGCGATCTGCTGCGCGACGTTGCTCCGGTGACGGTGCGCGAACACGGTGCAACCCAGACCCTGGTCAACTGGGACAAGATCGCCGCAAGGGTTGTCGACGTGAACGGGCGCCATGGCATTTCCGGAGCGCTGTTGCCGTTCAGCGCTGAGGGCGCCGTGCGAGTGGTCGAGGCATTTTCCCGACTTGCCGACGAAACTCAGGACACTGCGGAATTGGACCCGTCCGATCGGGACGCGCTTCTGGGAGCATCGGGACCGATGTTCACGAACATGTGGCTGCTCGACTGTCTGGGCAAGGCCATGCCCGGCAGCGCGCCGGATATGGTCAACGCCGACGGCGATGACCTGGTGTTCCACCGTATCGTTTTTCCGCTGGCGAAAGGCGTGGTCGGCAAGAGCCTGATCCGAAGGCTGAACGCGGCACAATGGCTGGAACCTGCCAGCGACAGTTTCTGGAACTGGCTGGCACCAGCGACGAAGAACAAGAAGCCGCAAGCGACCAAAGGCAAGCGGGCCTTCGTCACGACCATGGATGACGGCACGCCGGTTTTTGCCAATGTGGAACTGGCAGGGCGCAAGCTGATCGTCGAGGTAAACAGTGCCGCCCGCGCGGAGCGAGCAATTACCCAGATGGGCGAATGGCTTGGTGATTGCGTGAGCGCGCCTATGGCCGAAATCCGGACGCTCGATCAGGTTATGGCCGACGATGCCGCCCGCACGCCACAGGACGAGGCGCTGGATATTCCACCGCATGAAATGGAGCGCATCGTTCACGATATGCTGACCCGTGAATATACGAAAACGCTCGATGAGCCGGTCCCAGCCCTCAGCCACAAGACGCCACGCGTTCTGGCCTGTACAAAGGCGGGGCGGGTAAAGGTAGCCGACTGGCTCAAATATATCGAAAATGGCGCGGCAAAATCGGGCACCGCCGATCCGATGGGCACCTATGACTTTACATGGATGTGGGAAGAACTGGGGCTTAGCGACCTCCGGCGGTAACGGCCATCATGCGGTTCTTGAAATGTTCTCGCTTAGCGTTGTCTGGCGTACCTTCCACGCGATGCCCTCA
>NZ_JBIQDE010000019.1:0-4502 GCF_045371305.1 Sphingomonas sp. 179-A 2A2 NHS
GGCGTGCCGCATGACATGTGGTTGTCGATCCAGGCTGCGCGCGATGGTCAGCTGGCGATCGTGACGGAACCCTTCATTCTCTATCGCCGTCATCAGGCGGCGGTCTCCGCCACTGGCGGGACCAGCCGGCGCGCGATCGGGGCGCGCGTGCGTGAGCGGCTGCTGCTCCTTGCCGCGCTACTGCGATCGCCCAGTAAGCAACGGAAGGGTTCGCCGCGGGCGCAGAACGCGCGATAGCGGCGGGCCTTATCGAAACTGCTCGATCGCTGCCCGATTGATGCGGTCACGCTCCGGATCGACGATCCAGCCCCATTTGAAGAAATACTTGGACAGGCTGACCATCGCGTAGCGCACGCGCTTCAACGACGGCCTGGCCTTGCTCCGATACTCGTGCACCACCGTCTCGTCTGGATTGTACAGCGTGCGCGACACCGCCCTGATCCGCCGCGAAAGGTCCAGATCCTCTGCGTACAAGAAATAGCGTTCGTCGAAATAGCCGACTTGGTCGAGCGTCTCACGCCGCAGGATCATGAAACAGCCGGAAAGGAACGGAAATTCGGCGACGGTATCGTAATTCCAATTATGAAATTCGTACTGACGATTCTTCTCCTGCCCCCATTTGGTTCTGTGCAGGAGCCGCCGGGCGACGATGTCAGCTGGATCGGGTAGCAGCCGGCACAGGCGTTGCAGTGATCCGTCGGGGTAACGCACGCGTGGCATCGCCAGTCCGGCATCGCCGTGCCGATCCATGAAAGCCACCATCCCGCCGATGACGTCGTCCTGCGTCTGCAGGTCGGTATTCATGACGATATTGTACCGGCATCTACCGCGGCTGGCGGCCAGGGCGATGTTGTGCCCGCGGCCATAGCCGATGTTCTGATTGGTCGCGACAACCGTGGCACCCATCGCTGCGGCGAATGACAAGTCCATCGGCGGCACGCTGTTGTCGATGATCACAACATGCGTGGTCACAGTCCTCGACCGTACCTGCGCGATCGCATTGATGACTTCCTGACGGTCGTTCTCGAACAGGACGAAGGATACGCAAGCATCGACCCGTGCCGGAAGCGCGCAGCGGACATCATCGATCAGCTGATCGAATTCGTGCAATTCGTCATATCCTTCATGGTGTCTCGTCGTCGACGGTTCGGACCGTCGATGGTTATCCGCGATCGACGAGGTGAAATCGCCCCGCGGTCCCGCTAGCAACGCCGATCGTTGCGGTAAAGCGGGCGGCTGTCTACTGGGCGGCATGGCGAGAGCAGCAATCACCGGCATTACCGGCTTGGCGGGTGGGCATGTGGCGCCAGCGCTGCGTGCTGCCGGGCACGACGTGGTGGGTATCAGCCGTCGGCCGTCGCAGCCGGGAGCCGGCGGCGATATCCGTACGGTGCCCGATCTTGCCGATGCCGATGCCCTTACCGCTTCGCTGCGGGGATGCGATATCGTCTTCCACTTCGCCGACAGGGCCAATCGCAAATCCTACGGCGAAGCCGATGTTGGCACCGCGGCCGACGTCCTGGTGGCGATCCGCACCGCTGCTGCGCGCAACGGCATTCGCCGGATCGTGGCGATCAGTTCGGTCTATGCCGATCGTCCCGACAGGCCGGATGACCGCTACGGTCGATCGAAGCGTGCGATGGAGGCCGTCGCCATGGCACCTGCACCCGGCGCGCCTGCCGTGATCCTGCGCCTGCCACCACTGTACGGGCCGGGCGCACAAGGTGCGGTGCGCCATATCGCCCGTGCCGTCGCGAAGGGCTGGCCGCTGCCCTTCGCGCTTGCCCGCGCGCCACGGCGTTTCCTGTCGCTCCACGCGCTGGCCGACCTATGCCTCCATCTGACTAATCTAGACGATGCGACGTTCGATCGTGCGGCCGGCCGGGTCCTGGTGCCGGTCGCCGTTGCCAATGGCAGTCTGGCGGCACTTTCGCGTACGCTTGGCAACGGCCGTGCACGCTTGTTGCCGGTGCCGGGGATCGATCGCCTACTCGGCGGACGCGTACCGCGCGGGCAATTGGAACGCGATCGCGACGCACTGATCGATGCGGTGGGATGGCACGCGCCGGACGGTATCGGCCACTGACGGCCTAATCGCGCACAGCGTCGCCACGCCCCCCGCCCACTGCGGTACGTATCAGCAGGCGGATGTCGCGCAGCACCGACCAGTCGGTCAGATAGGCGGCATCGGTTTCGGCCAGCTGCTCGGGGGTCGACATGTCGAGCCCGCGTACTTGGGATACGCCTGTAATGCCCGGTGTCAGCTGATCGACGCCATGGCGCCGACGACTTTCGGCGAGCGCGGTCTGGCTGGGTAGTCCGGGGCGCGGGCCGACGAAGCTCATGTCACCATGCAGCACGTTCCATAGCTGCGGCAATTCGTCGAGTTTTGTCCGGCGCAGAAAGGCACCGACCCGCGTGATATGATGTCGACCCGTCTCATGCGACGGGCGGTCGCCGGTGCCGATCCGCATGGTACGCAACTTGACGAGACGGAATGGCCGCCCGTCGCGGCCGAGCCGCAGCTGGACGAAGAACGGATTGGCACGGTCGTCGAGCCAGATCAGAAAGGCAGCCACCACGCACGCCAGCGTTGCCGGCACGGCGAGCAGCATCGTAAGTGTCAGGTCGAAAAGCCGCTTGGGGGCACGGCCCGCTATGTTCTGAGGCATAATGGCGCGCCGATAGGAAGAACGGCGTCGACTGGTCAAGCGTCGGGACAGACGGTAGGAGCAACGTGCGGATGCCACGTTTTCATTAATGGAAGTTTCGCGTCGAATGCGGTTAGTAAGCGTAGCTCAGCATGCAATTCGGCTGCCCCGATGGGGTAAGCGCACACTGATCGTAATTGTCGATGTCAGCCTGTGCGTTCTCGCAGTCTGGATCGCCTATTTCCTCCGGCTGAGCGTCTGGGTACCGCTCTACGGCCTGCCCGTGCGCGCAGTAGTCGGATCGGTGGCGCTTGCCCTCCCGATCTTCGCGGCGATGGGAGTATATCGCCCAGTCTTCCGACATGCCGAAAGCACAGGCCAGACCCAGATCCTGCTCGCTTCGCTGGTCTATGCGCTTGCCTATGTCGCGATCTTCACGGCCTGGAGCGTGCCAGGGGTCCCACGTACCGTCGGCGTGATACAACCCGTTCTTCTGTTCGTTTTCATGATAATGGTGCGGGCCGGCGCGCGCCGCCTGTTGAACGCGATGCTCGATCACGGCAACGCGATGCACTCGCGTGAACGCGTCCTGATCTACGGCGCGGGCCAATCTGGTCGCCAGCTGGCTGCTGCGATCTCAAGCCGCCCCGAGATGAAGGTGGTCGGCTTCCTGGACGACAACAAGGGGTTGCAGGGCGCCTCGATCAACGGCTTTCGGGTCTATCCGCCAGGAAAAATTCTTAGTCTCGTCGACAAGTTGGCCGTCGACGAGGTGCTGCTCGCCATTCCGTCCGCCACGCAGCAACGCCGCAACGAGATACTGGCGATGCTACGATCGCTACATATCCGTATTCGTACCTTGCCCGATATCGTCGATCTCGCGCTAGGCAACGTTACCACTAGCGGGACTACCAACCTCGACATCAACGACCTTCTCGGCCGCGATGTCGTCACGCCCGAGATGGCGGTGATGGAAGCCCATCTGTTCGGCTGCACGATCCTGGTGACGGGGGCCGGTGGATCGATCGGATCCGAATTGTGCCGACAGATCGTCGCCGCCAGACCTGCCAAGCTGCTGCTGCTCGATAACAGCGAATATTCGCTCTACGCGATCCACCGCGAACTCGAACTGGCCTTGCCTTCTCACGCTCCCGACGAGGCTGGCGTCACCCAGCTCGTTCCCCTGCTGGGATCGGTCCAGAACGAGCAGCGGATGGACGAGATCATCGGCGTTTGGCGGCCGAGCCACGTCTATCATGCCGCCGCGTACAAGCATGTTCCGCTGGTCGAGCACAATCCGATCCAGGGCGTCGTCAACAACGTGTTCGGCACCATGAACGTCGCGCAGCGTTGCATCGACTACAATGTGCGCCACTTCGTTCTTGTCAGCACAGACAAGGCCGTGCGCCCCACCAACGTGATGGGCGCCACCAAGCGCCTGGCCGAAATGGTGCTTCAGGCATTGGCGGAAGAGACCACGCAGACATGCCTGTCGATGGTTCGGTTCGGCAACGTGCTGGGATCGTCGGGATCGGTCGTGCCATTGTTCCGGCAGCAGATCCAGGCTGGCGGTCCGGTCACGATCACCGACGAACGCATCACGCGCTTCTTCATGACGATTCCCGAGGCGGCGCAGCTCGTTATCCAGGCCGGCGCGATGGCGTCAGGCGGTGAGGTGTTCGTGCTGGACATGGGCGAGCCGGTGCGCATCGTCGACCTTGCCCGCAACATGATCGAACTGTCGGGGCTCAGCGTCCGCGACAGCCGCAATCCGTTGAGGGCATCGCGTGGAAGGTACGCCAGACAACGCTAAGCGAGAACATTTCAAGAACCGCATGATGGCCGTTACCG
>NZ_JBIQDE010000001.1:0-657350 GCF_045371305.1 Sphingomonas sp. 179-A 2A2 NHS
TCCTCACTGGCGAGTACCTTTGGCCCAAGGACGCCGGCGCTTAGGGTGTCATTCCGCCCTCAGCCGGAACCGACCCCAGATTGTCCATGGCAACGGGCTTGAAGATTACGTCGTCAGCGCCGGCGGCGATGCAGCGTTCGCGAAGGTCGATGGCGGTGTCCGCGGTAACGACGATGATGGGCACCCGGCCCTTCGCATCCTCACGCGCCCGCACGTGGCGGATGGCGGTGATGCCGTCCATGCCCGGCATACGCAGATCGACGAGCAGCATGTCGTAATCATTGATGTCGACCAAGCGCAGACCTTCCTCCGCGCTTTCGGCCTCTTCCATGTCGGCCCCGGCAACTTCCAGCATATCCCGGACGACACGGCGATTCATCCGGTCATCCTCGATGAAAAGCACGTTCATAAGTGGAGCCCGGACAGGCAGCTCATTCGTTCCATGTTGCCTACCATTATCGCGTTATGCCGCTTCGGGCACAAGAGCGGCGGCATCCGAATCTGTAGTGAACAATGCTTTAACCAACGCTTCCTTGCCAATCGGCTTTGCGACGAAACGGGTAATGCCTGCTCTGCCGAGACTTGCTCGCTCCACCGGCTCCAGTGCGGGTCCCAGCAAAGCGATCGTCGCCTGAGGCGAAGCGGCCGCCAGGGACGCAATTGCCGAGACATGATCGTCCCACCCGCGCATGGTGGTGTCATCGATGAGCAGAGTCGCGGCAGGTGCGGTCGCCAGCGCCTCGAGCGCGTCCGGCGCGGTGGCGGCAAAAGCCACCGCACCGCCGACAGGGCTGAGCAGCGCCTTGAACATGGCGCGTGTGATCGGGCTTCGATCAATTACCAGTACGCCGCGACCCTGCCCGCCTGCTCGGGCCGGTTCTTCGATCGGCTCATAGGGCAGATCAAGCGTGAAGGTCGCCCCGCCGTCCAGTTCACTTGCCACCGTGACGTCGCCGCCCATCGCACGGGAAAGATTGCGGCAGATCGACAGGCCAAGACCGGTCCCGCCGAATTGACGGGTCGTGCCTGCATCAGCCTGGCGGAAAGCTTCGAAAATTATCTCCTGCTTGTCCGCTGCAATGCCGATGCCGCTATCGGCAACGACCAGGCTCCAGCGCCCGTTCGTAGTCGACGAGGTGACGGTTACATGGCCGGACGGCGTGAACTTCACCGCGTTGGACAACAGGTTGAAGACGATCTGGCGCAACCGCGTGGCGTCGATCATCGAGTTACCGGGGCAGTCCATCAGATCGAGGCTGAAATTGAGCCCCTTCGCACGCGCCTGATCTTCCCACATGCGCGCTGATTCAACGATCGTCCGGCGAACGTCGGCCGGCGCGTTCTCGATCAGCATTTTGCCGGTTTCGATCTTCGCGACGTCCAGGATGTCATCGACAAGCGCGCGCATGGTGGTGCCCGCGCCGTGCACCACCGACAGACGATCGCGCGTACCCGGCTCGAGCTTCGGATCCGCGAGCATGACCTGGGTCATCCCCAGGATGCCATTCAGTGGGGTGCGAATCTCGTGACTGGTTGTCGCGAGGAACTCCGTTTTCGCAGCCAAGGCCTTCGCCAGAGCTTTATTCGAGACGGCAAGCGCATTGCGGCTGCGACGGATCGTGAAAAGGCCGAAGGCAAGCAGGCCGATGATCAGCAGAGTTACGGCCGCCACGCCGACGAAAATCTGCCGCTGCGTGCGCGCACGCGCTTGCTCGAACGCGACGTCCTTTTGCAGATCGGCCGCCTTGAGCTGCGCAATCCGCAGTTCCTGGTTGGCAAAATCGAACCGTGCTGCAGCGATAGCGGCGCTGTTCGACCGGGCGATCTCCGTTGCCTGGTCATCGAGCCGCTTCAACGCAGCGAGGTGTTTCAGCGCAAGATCGGGGCGCCCGACCCGCTCATAGATTTGGTATGCCGTTGCGTGCGCCGGACGATCTGGAGGTAGCGTGGCTTCGAGGTCGACTGCCCGAAACCGTTCTTCGATCAGTTGCCGCGCCCGGGCAACATCACCGCGGTCGAGCGCTAACTCTGCGGCAAGAGCGATAAAGATGGGTCGATAAGCAGCAGCGTCAGACTTTGCCGGGAAGCCGAGCCCCTCCGTGATATAGCGCTGAGCCCCCACGAGGTCCTTACGCTCCAGACGAATGTCGGCAGCGTTGGACAGGACCTGAGCATAAAGCAACGGGCTGTTCATCGAGCGAACGGCGCCGAGCGCCTTCCCGATTTCCGCTTCAGCGGCAGGCAATCGCTCAAGCTCTTTCAGTGCGCGCGCGCGACCGTTGAAGATAGCGACAGACAGTCCAGGATCGGCGCGATGCGCTTCGATCGCTTCGCCAAAGTAGCGCAGCGCCGCGTTATGATCGTTCGCGTTGGCATGCACCAACGCGATCATGATCAAGGCCTTCGCCTGACTGCGCGTGTCTCCCGAAGCCTGGAACATGGCATGAGCACGACGCAGGTTGGTCAGTGCGGGCCCTATCTGCCCTGTAGCGCTCAGCACCCCCCCTTCGGAGAGCAGGATGTCAGCGTTCAACTGCGTGCCGGGCGCCGTCTTTTCAACGATGCGCCGCGCATCTGCGAGAACCCTGGCGGCTTCCTCTGGCTCGGCCACTCGACTCTTCGCTTCGCCGAGCAACCACAGCGCAATCGCTTCCATACGTCGAGACTGAGCGCGCCGGGCGAATGCGAGGGCTTGTTCCGCACCCCCGACTGCGCGCGCCGGATCGGTGAGCATAGCTGCCTTCACATCCGCGGCCATGACATCGAACTTTGGATCGCTTACCGAACGGCTCGGAGGCGCAGCAGCCAGCAAAAGCGGGGCGACTAAGAGGGCTGCAGACGCGCAGCGGCGGAACTGTATCAACCGCGCTTCCAAGCGGTTGCAAGGCGGTTAAAGGATGCTCGCGTATCCTCGGGCGCCTGGTGGTGCCGGTCTTCTTCCAGGTACGTCATCAAAGCCTCGACCGCGATTGGACGGCTGATGAGGAAGCCCTGAACCATGTCGCATCCCATGACGGTGAGCAACGCCAGCGCGGCGTGAGTCTCAACGCCTTCCGCAACGACTTCCATCTCAAGCGCATGCGCGAGGTCGATCGTCGAGCGGACGATGAGCGGGTCGCGGTTCGAACTCGTCAATTGCGTAACGAACAGCTTGTCGATCTTGAGTTCGCGCGCGGGAAGCTGCTTCAGGTAAGCAAGGCTGGAAAGACCGGCCCCGTAATCGTCGATCGCGATGACGATGCCGATGTCCGCGAATCGCTGAAGATTGGCGATCGCAGACTGCGGATCGCGAATGACCGAAGTCTCTGTCACCTCAAAGCCGAGTTTCGCATCTGCCTCCGCAACCAGGTGACAAGCTGCATCGACAAACGCATTGTCGGCGAGCAGTTGGCCCGAGATGTTGATGAAGACGCGTAGATCGTGGCCGGCGGCCGAAAGGCGACGCTGATCGGCGATCGCCTGACGGATCGTCCATAAGGTCAGGAGGTCGATAACCCCGCCATTCTCAGCGGCCGCGATGAAGTCACCCGGGAGGACAAGCCCACGTTCCGGATGACGCCACCGAACCAAGGCCTCGGCGCTGCCAATCTCCTGCCGGCGGACATGCACCTTCGGTTGATAAAGCAGCAGCAATTGGTTTTCGGCGATCGCGACCCGTAGCTCATCTGCCATCCGGCGCAACTCGCGGGCGCCGGGTCCGGTAACATCGTGCTTTACGGCGCCATCTGCCCCTCGCGCCTCCAGCAGGGCCGCTTCCGCTTCCTCCACCAACCGGACGTCATCCGTCTGCGAGGCGCGGCCTACCGCCGCTCCGAAGACGGCCTTTAATCTATGCTCCTCACCCTCGAGGTTAAACGGAGCATCGCAAAGCTCTCGAAGGCGCTCCAACACCCTATCGAGATCGCTTGCTTCGCCGCTCTCCATCGTCAGCTCCACCATGCTGCGGCTTGCCGCGGATAGGCGCGCATCAGGCAACGCGGCGGCAAAGCGCGACACTACATCCGCGGTCAGTAGATCAGCGCGGGCACATCCAAGGTGCCGACGCAGCGCCGCGAAGTTGGTGATCTCGGCCAGCACCATGAAACACCATGCCGGCCGCTCCGCCGGCGACAACGGTAGGGCGTCGTCCGCATGATTCGTCGCTGCGACATGCATGGTTTGGGAGCCCGAGCGAGACATGGCTCCGCGATACGCCGGCATCTCTGAAGACACCTTAAACGTGCACCGTATCGGCACAGATTGTTTGGTTAATTTTCTCTTAAACTGTTTGCTAGAAGGTAAACAAATCGTTAAGGGGTTAGCTGCGTTTCCGTCGCGCACCAAACTAGGGAGACTAAAATGCTCGCTTTCATCCTCGCGCTTATCCACGGCGCTGAAATCAAGCCTTGGTAACTGCTTGGCAGTGCTCGGCATCGGAGTGTCATGTTGCGGCTAGGCTTCATGACGGGAAGATCGCAATGGTGCTGCCGCAGTAATATTAGGGTCGCGACAATCCATTTGGCTGGTCGCGTTTAAAAACAGAAAGACCTCGATCTGACACCAGATCGAGGTTTTTTTGCTTTCGAAGTAAGATGATGAGCGAACAGCGCCGCTCCCGGTGTGGCCGCTACCGCAAGCTCTCAGCCACCGCTTTGTTAACGATTTCGCCGTCGTGAATGTTGAGACCGTCCATGAGCCCGGGATCGCCGTCGCACGCCGCGACACCCTTCGCGGCGAGCGCAAGGCCGTAAGGAAGCGTGGCGTTGTTGAGCGCGTGGCTTGATGTAAGCGGCACCGCGCCCGGCATGTTCGCGACGCAATAGTGAATCACCCCGTCCACCTCGTAGGTGGGGTCAGCATGGGTCGTGGCGTGGCTCGTCTCGAAGCACCCGCCCTGATCGATCGCGACGTCGACCAGCACGGCGCGTCGCTTCATGTGGGACAGCATCGAACGGGTTACCAGCTTGGGTGCCGACGCGCCGGGGATGAGCACCGCACCAATGACAGCATCAGCCTCGCTGATCTCGTGTTCGATCGCCTCCAATGTGGAGACGCGCGTGCGCACCCGCCCCTGGAACAGTTCGTCAAGCTGTCGCAGCCGCGGGATCGAGCGGTCGACGATCGTTACCTCCGCGCCGAGGCCCACCGCCATGCGCGCGGCATGGGTACCCACCACACCGCCGCCGAGCACCACGATGCGAGCGGGCGCCACGCCCGGGACACCGCCGAGCAAGACACCGCGACCACCGTTATAGGCTTTCAGCGCAGCGCCAGCGGCCTCGATCGAGAGGCGACCGGCGACCTCGCTCATCGGCGCAAGGAGCGGCAACCCGCCTGATCGGTCCGTCACCGTTTCATAGGCGACCGCGGTGACACCGGAATCTATCAGTCCCTGCGCCTGTTCGGGATCCGGCGCCAGATGCAGGTAGGTGAAAAGGATCTGGCCCTCGCGAAGCTGCACCCATTCGTTTGGCTGCGGCTCCTTAACCTTCACAACCATCTCGGCGCGCGCGAAAATCTCTTCGGCGGTCGCGACGATGCTTGCCCCTGCGCCAACGTAGGCTGCGTCATCCGCACCGATCCCGGCTCCAGCCGTTGTCTCGATGATGACATCATGGCCGTGCGCGATGTATTCGCGAACCGCTCCTGGGGTCAGACCGACACGATATTCGTGGTTCTTGATTTCCTTCGGAACACCAACCAGCATTCATCTCTCCTGGTATCACCTGATACCACCTGAATTCGCCCTGCGCCCGCGGTTCCGAAATGACAAGGGGCCGCGCCGAACATTCGGCGCGGCCCCTCTCCCGCGTGACACTTCAAATAAAAGCCGCCTTAGATGTCGTCGCCAAGCGCGCCCTTCACCTTGCCGGCAAACTGCTGCGCCTTGCCTTTCATTTCCTGGCCGGCGCCCTCTGCAGCAAGCCGATCATCGGCTGCCGTACGAGTTGCAGGATCCTTGTCGGCAGCGGCTTGCTTGGCTTTGCCCAACGCCTCGTTGACGTTGCCTTTTACCTTGTCGATAAGCTCGCCCATATTCACCTCCTACTACTGCCAGGAAAACGGGCCCCGTCGCCGGTTTGTTCCGTCAGGCCCGGGGATGGGCGTGGCGGTACACATCCAGCAGATGAGCCGCGTCGACAGCAGTGTAGATCTGTGTTGAGCTCAGGCTCGCATGTCCGAGCAACTCCTGCAACGATCGAAGATCCGCGCCGCGACCAAGCAAATGCGTGGCGAATGAATGCCGAAGCGCGTGCGGCGTGGTGCGTTCCGAAAGGCCTAGCAGCCCCCGTGCCTGGCGAACCCGCGCTCGCACCACCCCGGGGGAGAGCGGCCCGCCGCGAAGGCCGCGGAACAATGGTTCTCCCCGATCCGCCAACCACGGCGAGATCGCCAGATACTCCTCAATCGCGCTTCTGACTGGGGGAAGCAGCGGGACAATACGAGTCTTGTCTCGTTTGCCCTGGACGATGATCGTTTCACCGAGCGGCAACACCGATCCGGTGAGCGCCAGCGCTTCACCGATGCGCAGGCCAGCACCATAGAGAAGGAGCAGCAAGGCCCAGTCTCGCTTTCCTACCCACGGCGTCTGCGCGGCCGCTCCCACCTCCTCGGCCAGCGCCACCGCTTCGTGTGGCGCGACAGGACGGGGAACACCCTTGCGCACGCGCGGCCCCTTGAGGCGAGGCGCCTTGCCATCTCCCGCTGACCAACCGAGGAAGTGCCGCACCGCCGAGAGCTCGCGCGCTGCGGATGAGTTCGATAGCCCTTCGCCGCGGCGGTGGGCGAGAAAGGCCCGCAGATCTGCGGCGCCGACCTCCGCTAGACGTAATCGCGTGGGTGGGTCGCCCCAATGCGCGCGAAGGAAGGCGAGGAGGCGCTCAGCGGTCGCGCGATACACTCGCACCGTGTGGATCGAACGGCGGCGATCACGAACAAGGTGCGCGGCATAGAGGCTCGGAAGATCTTCCACGCGTAATGCATAGCGACCGCTTTCCTCCGAGTCGCCAACAACCCATATGCAGGCGCAATGTCCCGTGCTCGCGTCCTCGTCCTGAACTCCGCTCTTGGGCCTTTAGACTACCGTGTTCCCGCCGGCATGAGCGTCGAGCCGGGATCGGTCGTGGTCGCTCCACTTGGTCCCCGTCAACTGCTCGGCGTGGTATGGGAACCGGAACGGATGCCGTCCGAAGCCGAGGTCGGCGACAATCGCCTGCGCAACTTGCTTGGAGTGGTGGATGTCTCGCCGCTCCGTCCAGCGCTGCGGCGGCTGATCGAGTGGACCGCGGACTATTATCTTGCGCCCGCAGCAGCGGTGCTACGCATGTCGCTGTCTTCTACGTCAGCATTGGAGGGCGCGAGAACCGCGATCGAATATCGGGCGACCGGCACGGAGCCGCCACGCCTGACGCCGCAACGGGCGCAGGCCCTAGAACGCATCGGTGAGCGGCAGGGGTTGATCCGCGAGCTTGCGATGATCGCCGATGTCTCGGACGGGGTGATCCGCGGTTTGGTGAAAGCCGGAGCGATTGAGCCGATCGAGGTCAACATCGACAGTCCGTTCCCAATGCCCGACCCGGACCACGCGCCACCAAGACTTTCCCAGGACCAGCGAGCGGCAGCCGATGCTCTCACCGCGGACGTGCGCACGCGCGCCTTCCGCCCCACCCTGCTGGACGGGGTCACCGGATCAGGCAAGACCGAGGTCTATTTCGAAGCGGTAGCAGAGGCGCTTCGGCAAGGACGGCAAGTACTCGTCCTGCTGCCGGAGATCGCGCTGACCGAGCCGTTCCTCAAGCGGTTCCACGATCGCTTCGGGTGCGAGCCGGTCGCCTGGCATTCGGGGTTGCGCTCCACGCAGCGTCGCCGGGCATGGCGCGCGATCGCCAACGGAGATGCGCGTGTGACGGTGGGCGCGCGCTCGGCACTGTTCCTGCCCTACGCCGATCTGGGGCTGATCATCGTCGACGAGGCGCACGAGACGAGCTTCAAGCAGGAGGACGGCGTCCACTATCACGCGCGCGATGTCGCGGTGATGCGGGGCAAGTTCGAGGGCTGTCCTGTGATCCTGGCGTCTGCAACGCCGGCCATCGAGACCCGCCAGCAGGTGACACTCGGCAATTACGCCGAGCTCAAGCTTCCCGGCCGCTTCGGCCCCGCACAAATGCCGGCGATCGAAGCAATCGATCTTCTCGAACACAAGCCCGATCGAGGCCGCTGGCTCGCGCCACCTTTGGTGAAGGCACTGGAGGAAGCGCTGGAACGGCGCGAGCAGTCGCTGCTGTTCCTCAACCGGCGTGGCTACGCACCGCTGACCTTATGTCGTCATTGCGGCCATCGCTTCCAGTGCCCGAACTGCACAGCGTGGATGGTGGAGCACCGCCTGACCCGCCGGCTTGCCTGCCACCATTGCGGGCACGTGGAGCCGATCCCGCGCGCCTGCCCGGAGTGCAGCGAGGAGGACAGTCTGGTAGCATGCGGGCCGGGCGTCGAGCGGATCGCGGACGAGGTATCGGCCCTCTTCCCGGACGCGCGCGTCGCCATCGTCACCTCTGACACCATTTGGTCACCGGCAAAGGCGGCGGAATTCGTCAACCGAATGGAGGACGGCGAGATCGATATCGTCGTCGGCACGCAGTTGGTGACGAAGGGATATCACTTTCCCAACCTGACGCTGGTCGGCGTTATCGATGCTGATCTTGGCTTGGAAGGCGGAGACCTTCGCGCTTCGGAGCGGACGTTCCAGCAGATCCGGCAGGTGTCCGGGCGCGCTGGTCGCGGCGAAAAGACCGGGCGCGTCTTTATCCAGACGCACAGCCCTAAAGCGCAGGTGATGCAGGCGCTCATCACCGGCGATACGGAGGCCTTCTATGCCGCTGAGACAGAAGCGCGGCAGGAGGCCGGCGCCCCGCCCTTCGGCCGATATGCCGCGATCATCGTGTCCAGCGAGGATCAGGGCTGCGCGAGCGAAACGGCCCGCCTCATCGGCCGAACCGCGCCGCAGGTGGACGGCATGCACGTCTATGGCCCGGCGCCTGCACCGCTGGCGATGCTACGCGGCCGCCATCGCTTTCGCCTACTCGTTCACGCCCGTCGATCAATCGATGTCCAGGATGCGATACGCGCTTGGCTCGCGAAGCTCGATTGGCCGGCAAAGGTGCGCGTTGCTGTTGATGTTGATCCGTATAGTTTTCTTTAGAGGCCGCTCCCCGACCCGCACCCGCGACGATCAGGGATCACCCGCTCCCGCACGAAGCAAAAGGCTCCACCAGGATAAACCCGGCAGAGCCTTCCAAAAGCCGTAAGGCGGCGGTCAGCCGGCGTGTTCCGCCAGAACCGTCAAGCCGTTGGCATTCACTTCCGCGAAACCGCCGCGGATCGCAATCGTCTCGGGGGCGGCGCCTTGGGTCTTCTGGACGAGCAGATCGCCGTCGCGGATCGTCGACATCAACGGAGCGTGGCCTTCCAGCACACCGAAGTCACCTTCAGTGCCCGGGACGGTGACCATGTAGACGCTCTCGCTGCGCACGAGACGTTCGGGGGTAACGAGTTCGAAGTGGAGCATCTCTTCTTCTCACTCCCCTCCGCAGACGGGAGGGGTTTGGGGAGGCCGTTGCGAAGGGCACCGCACGGCACCCCTCTCCGGATCCCTCCCGCGCGCAGGCGGGAGGGGATCGGCTTAAGCCTCCTGCGCCAGCTTCTCGGCCTTGGCGACAACTTCGTCGATGCCGCCGACCATGTAGAAGGCTGCTTCCGGCAGGTGATCGTACTCACCATTCACCACAGCCTTGAACGAGCGGACGGTGTCCTCAAGCTGCACGAACTTGCCCGGGATGTTGGTGAACACCTCGGCGACGTGGAACGGCTGGCTGAGGAAGCGCTGGATCTTGCGGGCGCGGCTGACCGTCAGCTTATCCTCTTCGGACAGTTCGTCCATGCCGAGGATGGCGATGATGTCCTGCAGCGACTTGTACTTCTGCAGGATCGTCTGCACGGCGCGTGCCGTCTCGTAATGCTCCTGACCGACGACGCGCGGCTCGAGAACGCGGCTGGTCGAATCCAGAGGGTCCACCGCCGGATAGATACCGAGTTCGGAGATGGCGCGGCTGAGCACGGTCGTCGCGTCAAGGTGAGCGAACGAGGTTGCCGGCGCCGGGTCGGTAAGGTCGTCCGCGGGAACGTACACGGCCTGAACCGAAGTGATCGAACCCTTGTTGGTCGAGGTGATGCGCTCCTGCAGCGCACCCATGTCGGTCGACAGGGTCGGCTGATAACCCACGGCCGACGGAATACGGCCGAGCAGCGCCGACACCTCCGCGCCCGCCTGCGTGAAGCGGAAGATGTTGTCGACGAAGAACAGCACGTCCTGACCTTCCACGTCGCGGAAATACTCGGCGATCGTGAGCCCCGACAGAGCGACACGGGCGCGGGCGCCGGGCGGCTCGTTCATCTGGCCGAACACCAGTGCCACCTTCGAACCTTCGCTGGTCGGGTTGCCGTCGGCATCTTTGGCGATGACGCCGGCGTCGAGGAACTCGTGATAAAGGTCATTACCCTCACGGGTACGCTCGCCAACGCCCGCGAACACCGAGGTGCCGCCGTGGCCCTTCGCGATGTTGTTGATCAGTTCCTGGATGAGCACGGTCTTGCCCACCCCGGCGCCGCCAAACAGGCCGATCTTGCCGCCCTTCGCATACGGCGCGAGCAGATCGATGACCTTGATGCCCGTCACGAGGATCGCGCTCTCCGTCGACTGATCGACGAACAGCGGCGCCGGCGCGTGGATCGGCGCCTTGTGCTCGGAGCTGACCGGACCACGCTCGTCGATCGGCTCACCGACCACGTTCAGGATGCGGCCGAGCGTCGCCGGCCCCACCGGCACAGTGATCTGGGCGCCCGTGTCAGTCACGTTCTGGCCGCGGGTCAGCCCCTCAGTGGAGTCCATCGCGATCGTGCGGACAGTGTTTTCACCCAAGTGCTGAGCGACCTCAAGAACAAGGCGCTGCCCGTTGTTCTCGGTCTCCAGTGCGGACAGGATCGCCGGCAGCTGGTTGTCGAACGTCACGTCGACAACGGCGCCGATCACCTGGCTGATGCGGCCCACATTGTTGCTGCCCGAAATGGTCGGGCGATCATCGAGGACGGTGGCCATGTTCTGCTTCCTGCTTTCGAAACTTAGAGCGCTTCCGCGCCGGAAATGATCTCGACCAGTTCGGTCGTGATCGCCGCCTGGCGGGTACGGTTATACTGGATGGTGAGGCGATTGATCATGTCGCCGGCGTTGCGCGTCGCATTGTCCATCGCGGTCATGCGGCTGCCCTGCTCGGACGCGGCATTTTCCTGCATCGCGCGAAAGATCTGGATTGCGACATTGCGGGGCAGAAGCTCAGCGAGGATCGCTTCCTCGTCCGGCTCGTACTCGACCGCAGCGCCGCCGTCGTTCGCGGTCGAGACCTCGCCGACAGGCACCGCCACCGGGATGATCTGCTGACCAGTGGGGATCTGCACCAGTGCCGACTGGAACTTGGCGAAGAAGAGATGCGCGACGTCGAACTCGCCAGCCTCATACCGGGCAATCAGATCGTCGGCGATCTCACGTGCCTGATCAAAGCCGAGTATCTTGTGCTGGCCTAGCTCATGATCCGCAGCGATCCCGTTCGGGTAAAAGCGGCGCAGCACGCGGCCCTTCTTACCGGCAAGATAGAACCGAACCGTCTTGCCGGCCGCTTCGAGTTCCTCGGCCTTGCGGCGGGCGGCGCGAACAATGTTCGTGTTGAACGCACCAGCGAGGCCGCGCTCCGACGTCGCGACGACGAGCAGATGCACCTGATCCTTGCCCGTGCCGGCAAGCAACTTCGGGCTGTTCTCGCTTACCGTCACCTTGGACGCGAGGCTGGCCATGACCGCCTCAAGCCGCTCGGCATAGGGCCGGCCGGCCATCGCCGCTTCCTGGGCACGGCGCAGTTTGGCGGCGGCGACCATTTTCATCGCCTTGGTGATCTTCTGCGTCGACTTCACCGAGCCGATGCGGATCTTGAGGGCCTTGAGGCTTGCCATTCTACTTCTTCACCGTCCCCTCACTCGTCGCACCGGCCTTGATCCGGCATCCCGCGTCTCCTCATGGATCGAAGCGGAACCCCGGCTCAGGCCGGGGCGACAATGTGTGTTGCCCTGTTCGTTACGCGAAGGTCTTCGCGAACGCGTCCAGCGCCGCGACGACCTTGCCCTTGGCTTCGTCGCCGAGGTCGCGGGTGTCGCGGATCAGCTTCAGCGTGTCGCCATGCTGGTCACGCATGAAGGCAAGCATCGCCGCTTCATAGCGGACGACGTCCTGCACCGCGACACTGTCAAGATAGCCGTTGGTGCCCGCAAAGATCGACACCGTCTGCTCCTCGAACGGCAGCGGCGAGAACTGCGGCTGCTTCAGCAACTCGGTCAGGCGTGCGCCGCGGTTCAGCAGCTTCTGGGTCGAGGCGTCGAGATCCGAGCCGAACTGCGCGAAGGCCGCCATTTCGCGGTACTGCGCCAGCTCCAGCTTGATCGAGCCGGACACCTTCTTCATCGCCTTGGTTTGCGCCGACGAACCCACACGGCTCACCGAGAGACCCACGTTGATCGCCGGCCGGATGCCCGCGAAGAACAGGTCGGTTTCCAGGAAGATCTGGCCGTCGGTGATCGAGATCACGTTCGTCGGGATATACGCCGACACGTCGCCCGCCTGCGTTTCGATGATCGGCAGCGCAGTCAGCGAACCATTGCCGTTCGCGTCGTTCATCTTCGCCGCACGCTCGAGGAGGCGCGAGTGGAGATAGAACACGTCGCCTGGATAGGCTTCGCGGCCCGGCGGGCGGCGCAGCAGCAGCGACATCTGGCGATATGCAACGGCCTGCTTCGACAGGTCGTCGAACACGATCACGGCGTGCATGCCGTTATCGCGGAAGAACTCACCCATCGCGGTGCCGGTGTACGGCGCCAGGAACTGCAGCGGCGCCGGGTCCGAAGCAGTTGCGGCAACGATGATGGAATATTCCATCGCGCCATTCTCTTCCAGCGTGCGGACGAGCTGAGCAACGGTCGAACGCTTCTGGCCCACTGCGACATAGACGCAGTACAGCTTCTTCGATTCGTCGTCGCCCTTGTTCACTTCGCGCTGGTTGATGAACGTATCGATCGCGATCGCCGACTTGCCGGTCTGACGGTCACCGATAATCAGTTCGCGCTGGCCACGGCCGACCGGCACCAGCGCGTCGATGGCCTTAAGGCCGGTCTGCACCGGCTCGTGCACCGACTTGCGGGGGATGATGCCCGGCGCCTTCACTTCGACGCGGCGACGCTCCGTCGACACGATCGGGCCCTTGCCGTCGATCGGATTGCCGAGGCCATCGACCACGCGACCAAGCAGGCCCTTGCCGACCGGAACGTCAACGATGGTGCCGGTACGACGAACGGTGTCGCCTTCCTTGATCTCGGCGTCCGAGCCGAAGATCACGACACCAACGTTGTCGGCTTCGAGGTTGAGGGCCATGCCCTGCACGCCATTGGCGAACTCGACCATCTCGCCCGCCTGGACGTTGTCGAGGCCATAGATGCGCGCGATGCCGTCACCGACGCTGAGCACCTGACCGGTCTCGCTGACCTGGGCCTCGGTGCCAAAATTGGCGATCTGGTCCTTGATGACCTTCGAGATTTCTGCGGCGCGGATATCCATCACTTAGCCTTTCATCGCGCTGGCAAGCGCATTCAAGCGGGTACGGATCGACGAATCGATCATCTGAGAACCGATGCGGACGACGAGCCCGCCAAGGAGCGCGGGATCGACCGCCAGATCGACCGACACTTCGCGGCCGACGCGTTGACGGAGCTGCTGCTTCAGCTGTTCCACCTGGTGGTCGGTCAACGCGTGCGCGCTGGTCACTTCGGCGGTGACTTCGCCGCGATGACGTGCGGCGAGCGTGCGGAAGGCACGGATGATCGCAGGCAGCTCCGCCAGGCGGCGGTTCTGCGCCAGCACGCCGAGGAAGTTGCGCGTCGTCGCGTCGACACCCAACTCGTCCGCGGTGGCAAGAACGACCTTGCTCGCCGCTTCGCGTGCGACCACGGGCGACGTCGTCAGCGCCTTGAAATCATCCGATTGATCGAGCGCGGCGCGAACCTTTGCCAGGCTCGCCTCCACCGTATCAATTGTCTTCGCCTGTTCGGCGAGGTCGAACAGCGCGGTCGCGTAACGCCCGCCCAGGCTCGCCTGGATGCTGCTGCCTAGATTACCGCTGGAACCATCCACGCGATTCGATCCCCGTTCGCACTAAGAGTAACCCCCATGCGAAAACACGGCGCGCGAGCGGCGCCGTCGCTTGGGTTGGCGGGCGCGTAGCAAAGGGATAGCGCAGATGCAACAAAAGCTAACGGAGAGATGGCGATGAACGGCGACGGGATCGGCGGCGGCCAGACGGGAACAGGCCACGCGGGCGCAATGGTCCGCATGACGATGAGCGATGGCGCCGAGATCGCGGTCTATCACGTCGATCCACTAGGTGATCGGCGCGGCGGTGTCGTGCTGGTGCAGGAGATCTTCGGCGTCACCGATCATATTCGCGACATGGCTGATGATTTTGCCGCCGAAGGCTATGAAGTGCTGGCCCCTGCCCTGTTCGATCGCGAGCATCCCGGCTTCGAGGCCGCATATGCCGGTCCGGACTTTGCCCGCGCGGTCGAACTGGCGCGCGAGCTTCACCCGTTCGATCTGTCATTGAAGGACACGCAGACCTGCATCGACGCGCTGCGCAACAAGGGCCCGGTGTTCGTCGTCGGCTATTGCTATGGTGGCTCGGTAGCCTGGGCAGCGGCGACGAAGCTTGATGGGGTGGCGGCAGCCTCCGCCTATTACGGAAGCATGGTACCGGTGCTTGCAGAGGAAGCGGCGCCGCGAGTGCCGGTGATCGCCCATTTCGGCCGCTTCGACACGGGCATCCCAATGGAAGGCGTCGAGAAGGTGATCGCGAAGGAATTTCCGCTCGCGGAGGTGTTCGTTTATGAAGCGGGGCACGGCTTCAACTCCGATCGGCGCAAGGATTATCACGAGCCGTCCGCCGACCTGGCAATTGAGCGCACTCTGAACCTTTTCCGCGCCAATGGCGGCTGAGGACCGGTTTCGCTTACTTATCAGGGCTACCTACTCCTTCGCCGCGTCTCCCGTCATCGGGGGCGCCGCGAGCGTGATCACGTCGTGCCCCTTCTTACCGGCATCGAGCGCGGCGATCATTTGGCTGGCCGGATTATTGGCCTCGGCATGAGGGTGGTAGGCGAGCGGACGTAGCAGCGCCTTGGCCTCATCCACTTCGTTCGCCGCGATCCGGGTGATCGCAGCCGCGAGGCGCACCTCCCCGTCCTGCGGCACGAGCTCCTGAGCCTTGTAGAGACCCTGGATTGATGAGGCGATCGGCTCCCTGCCCTGCATCCCGAAGCTTTGCCAGTACCACCACAAGGGCTGGGCATTATCAGGCTGCGCACGATTGGCGGCGACGATGCTGGCGCGCGCTTTCCCCCACGCCGCATTGTCCGTCGATTTCTCCCGCTCGAGCCGGCGCAGCTGCACCATCCCGCGATAGAGCAGCGCCTGAACCGATGCGGGATCCTTAGCCAAGGCATTGGCAGCCGCTTTCTCCGCGGCTGCGTCCTCATCGGCATCATGCGCCATCTCGGCGAACCAGCCTTGTACGATCGGGTCGTCCGGGTGGCGCACGGCCACAGGCGCAGCCTTGGCGTAGAGCTTCCGCCCAGATTCCTCATTGACGCCGCGAACCGATTCCATCCGCATTGCGATCATTGCCGCCTCACCCTTGGATAAGGGTCGAATCGCGACCGGTGGCACCGCTGCGTCCCCATAGCGCATCGAGACACCGCTCAGCCGGCTCTTCTTCAAGTAAGCGGAAAGCTCGCGATCGAGTTGGCGCATGTCGCCGAAAGCCTTTTGCGCCGCCAGGAGGTTTGGCGCGCCGCGATTCACCTCAGCGATGTAGCTGCGAAACTTCTCGAACCGTGCGGGATCGAACGTCATATAGTGGGTCATCAGCCAGCTTCGGCCATAGAAGCTGTCCATCTCGCTGGCGGTCCAGCTTTTCTTCGTCGACGGCTCGAATACCTGCTCAGCGCGAAGGCGGTCGCCCAGAACCAGTGCATAGGCCCGGTGCTGCGCAGGATAGCCGATGACGGCACGCTCATCCTCGATACGCGTGGTTGAAGCCAGTTCGGCAAATCCTTCCGAAAACCACTTCGGAAAAGCCAGATCGAAGCTGCCGAGCAGAAAATGATGCGCATATTCGTGGAACAGCACCAACCTGGATCCGTCCTGAGCAGTGCTCCAGCCGCCATTACCACTGAATGCGATGGAGCCGCTCACACGCGAAATATAAAAGCCCGCTGCGTTGCGGCACCGGCACAATCGCCGAATATCGTCGTCATCGACCAGAAAGACGGTGAGCTTGCGTGACGCTATTTCCGGCTCGTCCGGCGTGGACATGAACCGGCGAAGGCTCCAGTCGAAGCGCTCCAGTTCCTCCGCCTGCCGTTTCAGCGTCGCCTGGTTGCTGTCGGCATAAAGTATAAAATGGCGCGACTTGGCTTCGAGCCATTCCGCCTTAGATGCCGACGTTCCCAGAAGACTGGCCATCAGCAGCAGTACGCCGCGCCAAATCATGTAACCCCCGCCTGTAAACTGTCCCCTTGCAGTCACTTACAGGGATTGGAGGTGAGCGGAAGTAGCTATTGCGTTCGCCCGCGCGCCTGCACCGCAGCACGGCGTGCCTCGACCGCTTCCGGCGTTACTTGGCGATTTGCCGCGGAAGACCGCTCGTGTTCCAGCGCGAGAGCCTCACCGAACGGAAGCGCAAGGCCATCGTCGATCAGGCGCTTGTATGCAGAAATGAAAGCCGGATCGATGCTGGCGATGTCTGCTGCCAAGCGTTGGGCAGTCGCCACGAGTTTGTCAGCTGGAACGACCCGGTTAACGAGGCCCCACCGCTCCGCCGTCGCCGCATCGAGGAAATTGCCGCTCAGCGAAAGTTCCTTTGCGCGGCTGATGCCAATCAGGCGCGATAGCTTCTGGCTGAGCCCCCACCCGGGCATCACGCCGACGCGCGCGTGCGTATCTGCAAAGCGCGCCCGATCACTCGCGATTAGTATGTCGCAGGCCAGCGCGACTTCGAAGCCACCGGTGATGGCGACCCCATTGATCGCGCCGACCACTGGTTTGCGGCAAAGCTCAATGGCGCGGACAGGATTTTCATCCGCACCGGTCGCGTTCGCGGAACCCAGCGCACCCGGCTGCGACCCGAGTTCCTTCAGATCCAGGCCGGCCGTGAACGCGCGGTCTCCGGCGCCCGTGAGTACGACGGCGCGGACCTCGTCATCAGCATCGATCGCGGTCATCACTTCGTAGAGCCGCGCGCGTAGCGCCTTGGACAGGGCGTTCATCGCGTCGGGACGGTTCAGCGTAACCGTGGCAATCCCGCCCGCCTTTTCCATCAACACCAAATCATTCATTCATCCACTCCTTTTTTTGATCGCAAATCGCGGGATGCCCGCGCTCACGCCTTCGCCTACATCACGCCCACGACCGAGGCCATCGACACCAATGCAGCCTGGCAGGCGTTTGAGCGGCGCGACCGGGCGGCGGATGGGCGCTTCGTCGTCGCGGTGCGAACGACCGGCATCTACTGCAAGCCAAGCTGCCCGGCGCGGCATCCGAAGCGCGAGAATGTGACATTTTACGCCGATCCCGCCGCCGCGCGGACTGCTGGTTATCGCGCCTGCTTGCGGTGCAAACCCGATGAGCTTGGCCGGGACCGTATCGCAGTTGCCCAAGCGCTAGCATTTATCGACGCTGCAGAGGACGTTCCGCCGCTTCAGGTGCTCGCTGCGCATGTCGGCTATGCGCCGCACCATTTTCACCGCCTGTTCAAGCGCGCCACCGGCGTCACCCCCGCGGCGTACGGTCGCGGCCTGAGGGCGCGGCGCGCAGCTGCCGCGCTGAGCGGTGACGGGAGCGTGACGGAGGCGATCTATGCGGCGGGCTACTCCGCGCCTAGCCGCTTCTACGATCATGGCGTCCGACGGCTGGGAATGAGCCCGAGTGCATGGAAGCAGGGCGGTACTGGCGTAACGATCCGCTGGACGATTGTCCCTTCCAGCCTTGGCCCGATGCTGATCGCGGCCACCGATCGCGGGCTGTGCCGCATCGCCTTTGACGAGGACGCGGAGGATTTGGCAATGCGATTTCCTCGCGCTGAGATCATACCCGGCGATGCACGTCTGGCGAATTGGGCGGCAGAGGTGGTGGCGGCAGTCGAATCGCGGGAGCGCGATCACAACCTGCCGCTCGATGTGCGTGGCACCGCCTTCCAGGAGGCGATCTGGCAAGCATTGAAGCGCATTCCGGCGGGAGAGACCCGCAGCTACGCGGAACTAGCCGCGATGGCCGGGCGGCCCGGGGCCGTGCGCGCGGCGGGTTCCGCATGCGGCGCAAACCACCTCCCCGTGCTCATTCCCTGCCATCGGGTTACTCGATCCGGCGGCGAGCTTGGTGGCTACGCCTTTGGTCCGGAGCGCAAACGGGCGCTGCTCGCGCGGGAGCGGGAGAGCTGAGACAGCACGCCGGCCAGGGGAGCTGCCGCTAGGTATATGGCCGTTAAGCATTTTGAAAACCGTTCCCCGTAGCGTCCGATGAACGACCAGCAGGACAGGAAGCGGACGTGAGCGCATTCGGGCGTCGAAGTGCAGTAGGTTCGGCCACGCGACCTGGCTTTGGTGTTGCGCGCCCCATGCAGGGCGGCGGACCTCGGCCGGAGGGCGGGGATCAGTTTCCTCCGCTCGACACGATCGCAATGCCGGGCGAGCTGCCTGCGCCGGACGTTATGCCCTTGATGGGGGGCAGCCAGGGTGACGCGATGCAACGCCTCGCCGACCGGCAGGCAGCGTCAGGAGAGGCCGGCAACAGCCGTGTGGAAGGGTTCGAATCCTCGATCCACAAGATCAAGGAACAGGTGCTCCCGCGCCTACTCGAACGCGTCGACCCGGAAGCCGCCGCCACGCTCGGGAAGGATGAGCTTGCCGAGGAATTCCGGCCGATCATCGGCGAAGTTCTCGCTGAGCTGAAGCTCACCCTAAACCGCCGCGAACAGTTCGCGCTGGAAAAGGTGCTGGTCGACGAACTGCTCGGCCTGGGGCCGCTCGAGGAGCTGCTGGCCGACCCGGATATCTCGGACATCATGGTCAACGGCGCTGAACAGACGTTTATCGAAAAGAAGGGCAAGCTGCAGCTGGCGCAAATCCAGTTCCGCGACGAGGAGCATCTGTTCCAGATCGCGCAGCGCATCTGCAACTCGGTCGGCCGCCGCGTCGACCAGACGACGCCGCTTGCCGACGCCCGCCTGAAGGATGGCAGTCGCGTCAACGTCATCGTTCCGCCGCTTTCGCTGCGCGGCACCGCCATCTCAATCCGTAAGTTCTCCGCCAAGCCGATCACGCTCGACATGATGGCGGGCTTCGGCAGCATGTCGCCCAAGATGGCGACTGCGCTGAAGATCGCCGGCGCTTGCCGCTTCAACATCGTCATCTCGGGCGGCACGGGCTCGGGCAAGACGACGATGCTGAACGCCCTGTCGAAGATGATCGACCCGGGCGAGCGCGTGCTGACGATCGAGGACGCGGCCGAGCTTCGCCTGCAGCAGCCGCACTGGCTGCCCCTCGAAACACGCCCCGCCAACCTTGAGGGTCAGGGCGAAATCTCGATCCGCGACCTCGTCAAGAACGCGCTGCGTATGCGGCCGGACCGCATTATCCTGGGCGAAATTCGTGGCGCCGAGTGTTTCGACATGCTCGCCGCCATGAACACCGGCCATGACGGCTCGATGTGTACGCTCCACTCCAACTCCCCGCGCGAGGCACTGGCGCGTATGGAGAACATGGTGATGATGTCCGACATCAAGGTGCCGAAGGAGGCGATCAGCCGTCAGATCGCCGATTCGGTGGACATGATCATCCAGGTGAAGCGCCTGCGGGATGGTTCGCGCCGGGTGACCAACGTGACCGAGGTGATCGGCATGGAAGGCCCCGTCATCGTGACGCAGGAGCTCTTCAAGTTCGAGTATCTCGACGAGAGCGCGGACGGGAAGATCATCGGCGAATATCGGGCGATGGGCCTTCGCCCGTACACGATCGACAAGGCCAAGCAATATGGCTTTGACCAGGCGTTCCTGGAGGCGTGCCTCTGAGCGGGAATGGTGGGCGCTGACGGGTTCGAACCGCCGACCTACTCGGTGTAAACGAGCCGCTCTACCAGCTGAGCTAAGCGCCCCTGTCGGGAGAGCGGCGGTTTAGCGACCTTTTCGGATCGCACAAGACACCACCATCGATCCGTGAACCGTGAGTCAGACCAGCGGCAGGCCCATGGCGCGGATCGAGGACACGTAACGGCTCATCGCCGTCAGCCCGGCATCGGTGAGTGACATGAAGGCACGGCGGCGGTCGAAGGGATCGGGCGTGCGCTGGAACAGGCCCGCATTCGTCAATCGCGCGATCCAGCGAAGCGCGGTCGTCGGCGCGACGGCGGCGGCGATGCAGAGGCTGGATACCGACACCTGAGCGCGCTCCAGATGCGCGGCGTAGAGATCGAGCATCATGTCCCACGCCGGATCCTCGAACATCCCCTCGCCGAAATGACGATCGCGCATCCGGCGCGCGCGGACGATCTGCCGCACTTCGACCGGTGAGACCTGATGCAGTTCCACCGGTTCGACGCCATAACCCGACAGCTTAGGCTCGTTGATCGCGGCGGGCCGGATGGGGGTTTCGTGCCGCGTCAGATTGGCGAGCACATTAGTGATCCGCGCAACTTCCGCATTCAATTGGGCGATGCGGCCGATGTTGCCTTCGCTCACCCGATCATGAAGCACCAGCGGGTCAACCAGGTGCGCGGTGGCGAGTGCGGTAATCCAATCGGCTTCGGCTGGGTCGCAGAGGATTTCATAGCGCGATTGCACGAGGCCCGCGGCCGCCAGATCGATCTGATGCTCCGTGATCCCGACGATCAGCGCCAGATCGCGCCCCGCCGCCAGACCATCCAGCCGGGCAAGCGCGGTTGCGAGCGCCTCATCGCCCAGCGCGGCCGCCTCCATCAGGATGATGGGCCGCGCCGACATGGCCGTGATCCGCTCGACCGCATCCTGCCAGTCGACCTGGGCAACGACCCGGCCGCCGCAGGATTCCACCGCCGCTACAGGGCCCGTCGGCGCGCCCAGCGAAGCCTCTCCAATGATGAGGGCCTCTACCCCCGCGCTAATTCCCGCCCGTTGCTCATGATTCAACAAGTGCATGTGTTCCTCCGATCCGCCCCAGGACCATGGGATTGGCGTGCAGCCCGCAGTTGATCATAAACATCGAGAATGGAGCGGCTATCCGCAGAATCGGGCAACAGTCTCCATTATGGACAATAATCCATCAGTCCAATGCCTTTACGATCTCCTCCACCATCTTCTTCGCGTCAGCAAGAAGCATCATGGTATTGTCTCGGTAGAATACCTCATTGTCGACACCGGCATATCCAACGCCGCCCATCGAGCGCTTCACGAACAACACGGTCTTTGCCTTTTCCACATCGAGGATCGGCATGCCGTAGATCGGCGAGGACTTGTCCGTCTTTGCAGCGGGGTTGGTCACGTCATTGGCGCCGATGACGAAGGCGACGTCGGTCTGCGAGAATTCCGAGTTGATGTCCTCAAGCTCGAAAACCTCGTCATAAGGCACGTTCGCTTCCGCCAGCAGGACGTTCATGTGGCCCGGCATGCGTCCGGCGACGGGGTGAATCGCGTATTTCACGCGAACGCCCTGCTCCTTCAGCTTGTCCGCCATCTCACGCAGCACGTGCTGAGCCTGGGCGACGGCCATGCCGTAGCCCGGAACGATGATGACCTGTTCGGCCTGGCTCATGAGGAAGGCTGCGTCCTCCGCCGAGCCGCGCTTCCACGGGCGATCGATCTTCGCGGCGCCGTCACCCCCACCGCCGCTTTCGGCACCAAAACCGCCGGCAATGACGCTGATGAAGCTGCGGTTCATCGCGCGGCACATGATGTAGCTGAGGATCGCGCCGGACGAGCCGACCAGCGCGCCGGTGATGATCATCGCGGTGTTGTGCAGCGTGAAGCCCATCGCCGCGGCGGCCCAGCCGGAATAGCTGTTCAGCATCGACACCACGACCGGCATGTCTGCCCCGCCGATCGGGATGATCAGCAGGAATCCGATCGCGAACGACAGGATGACGACGATCCAGAAATCGAGCGGCGCCTGCGTCATCCAGAAGGAGAAGGAGAACCACACGATCATCAGCGCGACGCCGAGATTGATCGCGTGGCGCATCGGCAGGAGGATCGGCGCGCCACCCATGTTGCCGTTGAGCTTCAGGAACGCGATGACCGAGCCCGAGAAGGTGATCGCGCCGATCGCGACACCAAGGATCATCTCGATCCGGCTGACCGGATCGATCGAGGCGAACGGCTGGCCGATCATCGGCGTCACAAGATCGGCGATCCCGAAGGCAAGCGGATTGAGGAAGGCAGCGACGGCGACGAGCACCGCGGCGAGGCCGACGAGGCTGTGGAAGGCAGCGACGAGCTGCGGCATCGCCGTCATCGCAATTCGGCGCGCAATGAGGATGCCGATCGCCGCGCCGAGCCCGATCGCGGCCAGAATCTCGATCACCGCGAGCGTATCAACGCGCTGCATCAGTGCGACCTGATTGTAGCCGGCGATCTCACCCACCGTGAGCACCGGCATGGTCGGCACATGCGTCAGCAGCGTGGTGACCATGGCGATGGCCATGCCGATCATGCCGTAGCGATTGCCGCGGCGGCTGCTCTCGGGGCTCGACAGCCCTCGCAGGGCCATGATGAAACACACGCCCGAGATGAGGTAGGCAAGCGCCACCCAGGGATTGTCCGCGACGTGTTCCACTACCCTCTACCCCTTTAGAAGCTGAAGCGCGCCGCGTGATCGCGGCCGCGCCCGATCAGTGCTTGGCGACCGCTGGCCGCTCCTTCTTCTTGTACATCGCCAGCATGCGCTGGGTGACGGCGAAGCCGCCGAAGATGTTGATGCTGGCGAGGACCACGCCCAGCAGGCCGAGCCATTTCGCACTCGGGCTGCCGCTTGCCGAAGCGGCGATCAGCGCGCCGACGATGATGACGGAGGAGATCGCATTGGTGACCGCCATCAGCGGCGTATGCAGCGCCGGCGTGACAGACCAGACGACGAAATAGCCGACGAAACAGGCGAGCACGAAGATCGACAGGATCGCGATGAAGCTCAACTTCCCCTCCTTGTGCGGCGCGAATGTTGAATAAGTTGAGGCGATCGCGCGTTTTTCTCCAACGCCTCAACTTTCGCCGCGCCGACCCAGGAACCATGGTCGAAAAGCGGCGTGTAGGACAGCATCAGCCCGCGAGCAGCCGCGGGTTCACCACCTTGCCATCCCTGGTCAGCCGCACCGCGTCGCCGATCTCTTCATCGAGCACCGGGCGCCCCTGTTCCTTGTCCCAGAAAGCGGACAGGAAATTGAACAGGTTGCGCGAGAACAGCGCCGAGGCATCCGCCGCAAGCCGCGAAGGCACGTTGCGATGGCCGACGATCTTGACGCCGTGCCGCTCGACGATCTGGCCGGCGACTGCGCCTTCGACGTTGCCGCCCTGCTCCACCGCGAGATCGACGATGACGCTGCCGGGCCGCATGGTCGCGATCTGCGCGTCGCTGATAAGGCGCGGCGCGGGCCGCCCTGGGATCAGCGCGGTGGTGATCACGATATCCTGCTTGGCGATGTGCGACGACACCAGTTCGGCCTGAGCCTTCTGATATTCCTCGCTCATCTCGGTCGCGTAGCCGCCCGAGCCCTCGCCCTCGATCCCCTTCACATTCTCGACGAAAATCGGCTTGGCGCCGAGCGAGAGGATCTGTTCCTTCGTCGCGGAGCGCACGTCGGTGGCCGACACCTGCGCGCCCAAACGGCGCGCGGTGGCGATCGCCTGGAGGCCAGCGACACCGACGCCCATCACGAAGACCTTGGCGGCCGAAATCGTGCCCGCCGCAGTCATCATCATCGGGAAAGCGCGATCATATTCGCCGGCCGCGTCCAGCACGGCCTTGTAGCCGGCGAGATTGGACTGGGAGGACAGGATGTCCATCGATTGCGCGCGGGTGATACGCGGCATGAACTCCATTGCCAGCGCCTCGAGCCCGGCGGCGGCATAGGCATCGACCCGCGCGCGCTCGCCGAACGGGTTGAGCCCGGCGACGAGCCACGTGCCGGGCCTGGCGCCGGCGATCGAGGCCGGATCCGGCCCCTGCACGGCAAGGATTATGTCGGCATCTGCCAGCACGCTGGCGCGATCGCCGATGACCGCGCCGGCATCGGCATAGGCCTGATCGGCGATCGAAGCTGAATGTCCGGCGCTCGCTTCTACGGCGAGATCGGCCCCCAACGATGTGAACTTCTTCACCGTCTCCGGTGTCGCCGCCACTCGTCGTTCGCCGTCCGCCCCCTCCTTAAGGACAGCGATCTTCATGGCTCAGGCGATCAGCCAGATAACGATAGCGACCAGAATGACGCTGGCCACCGTTCCCCACTTGAGCAGGCTCATCACACCTTCATAGGTTGAGACATGCGCCTTGATATCACCGGGGTTCGCGCCCTGATCGGCCATGGTGGTCCTCTTCGTAGATTGTTCCGCGTCCGTCCTTATCCGGCGCCGTCATGACCCTCAACCCTGCTTAAGGGCGCTTTTACTTGCGGCCACTAAAGCTAAGCAAAGGGACGGAGACGGGATACGAGATGACGCGAAACGGCCAGCGCATGCTGATGCTGATCGACGACGAACCCGCGCAGCGCCGGCTGGTCGCAGCACTGGCCGCGCGCGGCGGCTGGCGGACCTTGTTTGCCGGCGATTCGGAGACGGCGATCGCAACCTTGGGAACGCAGGACGGGATGCGTCTGGACGCGATCCTGCTGGATCATTGGGGCGAGGATGCCGACGCGTCCGCGCTGATCGAGGAATTGCGCGTGCGCCGCCCCGCGCTGCCGATCCTGGTGCTGACGGCCAATGGATCGGTGAGCCACGCGGTCAACGCGATGCGCGCGGGGGCAACCGACTTCCTGGTGAAGCCGCTGGCGCCGGAGCGGCTGCTGCGGGCGCTGGACGCGGCGGTGGCCGATACCGCGGCGGGGGAGCTTCGCCCGCTGACCGAGAAGATCCCGGCAATGCTCGGCTTCGACGAGATCGTCGGCTCCGCGCCCGATTTCCGTGCAGCGCTGGCGGTGGCGGCGAAGGCGGCGCGAGCGCGAGTCGCCGTGCTGATCGAGGGCGAGAGCGGCGTCGGCAAGGAAGTGGTGGCGGAGGCGGTTCACGCCGCCAGCCCGCGATCGAAGAAGTCGATGATCCGGGTGAATTGCGGCGCGCTGCCCCCCAACCTCGTGGAAAGCGAGCTGTTCGGCCATGAGCGCGGCGCCTTTACCGGCGCGTTCGAACGCAAGATCGGCAAGATGGTGGATGCCGAAGGCGGCACGATCTTCATCGACGAGATCGGTGAGATGCCACTGGATGCGCAGGCGAAACTTCTGCAATTTCTGCAGACCAGCGAAGTGCTGCCGATCGGCGCGCGCCATGCGCGCGAGGTGGACGTTCGCGTGATCGCGGCGACCAACAAGCGCCTGATCGAGGAAGTGGAGGCGGGCCGCTTCCGCGAGGATCTCTATTACCGGCTGAACGTCGCCCAGGTGACGATTCCGCCGCTGCGCGAACGGGCGCAGGACATCCCTGCCCTGTCGCGGCACCTGCTGGCGCGGATTGCGCAGCAGCCCGGCCTGAAGGAGCTGGGCATCACCGACGATGCACTCGCGCTGCTGACCGACTATGATTGGCCCGGTAATGTCCGCCAGCTGCAGAACGCATTGTTCCGTGCGGCGGTGCTGTGCGAGGGCGACGCGCTGACCCGCGCCGATTTCCCGCAGATCGCCGGTTTCAACGCGCGCCGCACCCGTATGCCGCCGCCGCAGCAGATGGCGACGTCCGGCGGGGTGATGCTGTTCCGCCCCGACGGCAATCTCAGGACGCTGGACGAGATCGAGGCGGACATTATCCGGCTGGCGATCGGCCATTACCGCGGCCGCATGACCGAAGTGGCGCGGCGGCTGGGGATCGGGCGATCGACGCTCTATCGCAAGCTGGGTGAGCTGGGGATCGACAACGCGGCCTGACCAGCACGCCAATCGGGCAACGGTTCGTCGCAAAAAGGGCAGACAACCTCACCTAAGTCTAGCCACATGCGTGTTACTGGATTAACACGGCCGGCATGATCATCGGGACGAAAGCCGCGCCTGAGGACGATAATCTGTCCTATGGCACGCCGACACCGAGCGGCACGGACGGAGAAGACGCTTTCGGCCTTCCCGCCGCCTATGTCGACATGATGTTCGGTGATCTTCCCGATATTCGCGACGAAGATGCTGGCAAAACCGCGCCAGGCCCCAGGTTCGAGGCGGCAGCCCGCTAGAGCGTCGCGATCCACGCCGGCAGTTCGGCCAGCGACGACAGTTCCCGGAAACGATCCGCATCGGCTGGCGGCGGTGCGGCCTCGTGCGACCAGGCGCCTTCCTGCGGGATGAACGCTGCCCAGGCGCCGGCGGCAAGGGCCGGAAGCACGTCGGAGCGCATCGAATCGCCCGCCATAAGGGCCCGATCCGGCGTGACGCCGTAGCGGGCGAAGAGCTGCGCGAAGGTGTCGGGGTTCTTGTCGCTGACGATCTCGACACCGTGGAACCGCTCGCCAAGACCGGAGGCGGCGAGCTTCATTTCCTGGTGCAGCAGATCGCCCTTGGTGACGAGGACGAGGCGGGCATGCTCGCCCAGCTGGTCCAGCGTTTCCTCGATATCGTCGAGCAGTTCGACCGGGTGCGCCAGCAGCGCGCGGCCGGCGGCGAGGATCTCCGCCACTGCGCTTGCCGGCAACGTCTCGCCGACAAGCTCGAGCGCGGTCTCGATCATCGAAAGGGTGAAGCTCTTCGCGCCATAGCCGTAGAGCGGGAGGTTGCGGATCTCGACCGAGGCAAGCGCGTTTCGGGCGATGCCGGCATCGGCGAAGGGCGCAAGCATGGCAACAAACGCCTCCTCCGCCGCGGCGAAGAAGCGCATGTTGTGCCACAGGGTGTCATCGGCATCGAGGCAGACAAGGTCGATCGGCATAGTCGCCGTGCGCTAGCAGCAGGAGCCGGGCGGCGTCACCGGGGAACGACCAGAATGCGCCGGATCTGCCTTGACCCGGAGGCGCGGCTCGCTTATTGACAATATTGTTAATAAGGAGATCGATGTCATGGCGGCGACGCTTCCCCCCTTCCCCGGAACCACCGGCCAGCGCGACTGGCGGACGGCATTCGACGCGATCAAGAAGCTGCTGAACAACGGCGACGACACGGTGCAGGTGTTCCGCATCATGCGCGCGCTGAATACCGGCAGCACCGAATGGGGCTATGCCAAGCTGCTCGCGACGCCCGAGGGCGGGCGGATCGCTCTGGAGAAGGCGGAGCTTGCCGAGCGCTTTTCCGATCGCGCGTGGGTCGACAGCTTCGCACCCGGCACGGTGGGCGCGGCCTATCGCGACTTCCTGGATGCGACGGGCTATTCCGCCGACGGCCTCGTCGCGGTGAGCCGCGAGGGGAATGACAATGTCGAGATCGAGCATCCCTATGCGTGGTTCGGACGCCGCACGCGGGATATCCACGACATCTGGCACGTGCTGACCGGCTACAAGGCCGACGAAAGCCTGGGCGAAGCGGCGCTGGTGGCGTTCAGCTATGCGCAGGTCGGCGGCCTCGGCTGGGCGTTCATCGGCAGCGCGGCGGCGCTGAAGAGCCTGCGCGTGACCAAGGGCACGCTGTTCGCGCGCGCCGTGGCCGAAGGCTATGAGCGCGGCCGCAAGGCGAAGTGGCTGGCGGGCGAGGATTACCTCAAGCTGATGGACGAGCCGCTGGCCGATGCACGCAAGCGACTGAACCTGACCGAGCCGGTGCTCTACAAGAAGGCGCAGCGCGAGCTTGGCGAGGAAATGGCCTCGTATTTGAGCGCGCGGCGCGACGAAGCGGCGGCGGCGGAACCGCAGCGGCTCGCGGCCTGATCGACAAGCCTGGGCGCGCGCTTCCTTTTGGGGGGCAGCGCGCGCTTCAAACCCGTATCAACCGTAACTTTCTTGCCCCAAACTGGCTGCGTGCTATGCGCAACGGCATGGCAGATACCCCGCTGAGCCCGCCGCCGAACGCCGCAGCCGACTGGACCGTGCCACAGGACTGGTCGCACTATACGGCCGAGGAACATGCCACCTGGGACACGCTCTTCGCGCGACAGGCGAAGCTGCTGCCGGGCCGCGCATCGGACGCGTGGCTGCGCGGGCTGGACGTGCTGAAGCTGTCGAAGCCCGGCATTCCCGACTTCGCCGAACTGTCGGACCGGCTGATGGATCTCACCGGCTGGCAGGTGGTGGCGGTGCCGGGCCTCGTTCCCGACGACGTGTTCTTCGACCATATGGCGAACCGCCGCTTCGTTGCCGGCAACTTCATCCGTCGCCCGGATCAGCTTGACTATCTGCAGGAGCCGGACGTCTTCCATGACGTGTTCGGCCATGTGCCAATGCTCGCCGACCCGGTGTTCGCCGACTATCTGGAGGCATATGGCCGCGGCGGGCAGCGCGCGATGCAGCACGACGCGCTGAAATATCTGGGGCGGCTTTACTGGTACACGGTGGAGTTCGGGCTGATCGTCGAGCCCGAAGGGATGCGGATCTACGGCTCGGGAATCGTATCGAGTTATGCCGAGAGCCGCTTTGCGCTCGACGATCCTTCGCCCCACCGGCTGAAGTTCGATCTCGCGCGGGTAATGCGCACCGATTACCGGATCGACGATTTCCAGCAGAACTACTTCGTCATCCCGAGCTTCGACGAACTGCTGCGCGTCACCGTCGAGACCGACTTCGCGCCGCTGTACGATGCGATCCGCGACCTCCCCGAGATCGCGGTGGCGGAGATCGTCAGCGAGGACGAGGTGATCACTCGCGGTACGCAGGAATATGCGCGCAGCAAGGCACATCGCCCCGTCTGAGGCGCCCGCTGAAGCGCCCGATCAGATATCGAGCGCCCAGCCGTCCCGTCCCTTCGGATCGGGCGGGGTGAGGGGCACGTAGCGCTGCGGCCCAGCGGCGAGGCGAAGGATCGTCCAGTCGCCGCGCTGGTCCGCCACCTCAAGCGTGCAGCCGCATGCCTCAAAGGCGGCGACCACCTTCGCGCGCTGCGTCTCGAGCAGCCCGGCGAGCACGATCACCGCACCCGAATCCGCGATCGCTGCAAGCTCCGGCGCCATCGAGACGAGCGGGCCGGCGAGAATATTGGCGATCACCAGATCATAAGGCGCGCGCGCGGTGATGGCATCGCTGAGCGCGCCATCGGCAACGACGAGTTCGACGCCCTCGACACCGTTGGCCTCCGCATTCGTGCGGGTGACATCGATCGCCGCAGGATCGATGTCGGTCGCCACGATCTCGGCATCGGGCCACAGGAAGGCCGCGGCGAAGGCGAGCACGCCGGTGCCGGTGCCGACATCGATGATCCGCGCAAAGCGGCGATCCGCCAGCCCGTCGAGCATCGCAAGGCACCCGCTCGTCGTGGCGTGGTGGCCGGTACCGAAGGCGCGGCCGGCATCGATCAGCAGCGCGCGGCCGCCCGGCGGCGCTTCCACGGGATGCGCGCTGGTATGCACGACGAAGCGGCCCTCATGGATCGGCTCCAGCCCTTCCTGCGACAGCGCGACCCAGTCTTGCGCAGTAAGCGCGACCACCTGCGGCTCGATCGCGGCAGCGCTGGGGACGAGCGCACGAAGCGCGGTCAGCATCGCCTGGTCCGGCTCGTTCTCCATATACGCGTCGAGCCGCCAGCGCTCGACATCGTCCTCCACCTCTTCGGTGGTCATCAACACGGCGTCGATCACCAGATCGTCGGCGGCATCGATCGCCTCGGCCTCTGCGCGCGTACACGGCAGCGTGACGCGCCAGCTGTCGGGGGCGGTTGCCGTTTCCTCAGCGGACATAGCTTGCCCCGTTCACATCGAGCACCGCGCCGGTCATGGAAGCAGGCGCATCGAGCGCGAGCCAGCGCGCCATCTCGGCCACTTCGTCAGGCATCGCCACACGGCCGAGGGGAATGTCGGCCAGCAGCTTGTCGCCGCCGCGGCTCGCCAGATAATCGTCCGCCATGCCCGTCATGGTGAAGCCGGGGCAGATGGCGAAAGCGAGGATCTCGTCCTTGGCATAGCCGCGCGCGATCGTCTTGGTCATCGCGACCATGCCGGCCTTTGACGCGGCATAATGCCAGTGTGCGGGGCTGTCCCCGCGATAGGCAGCGCGGCTCGCCACGTTGACGATCCGGCCGGCCACGCCGCGCGATTGCCAGTGCTTGATGGCGAGCCGGCACAATTCGGCGGACGCGGTGAGATTGATACGCATCGTGCGTTCCCACCCCGCGCGCCATGCCTCGTCATCGGCATCAATCGGGTTCGCTTCGAACACGCCGGCGTTGTTGATGAGAACGTCGATCGTGCCGAGCCGGTCAAGCGCGGCCTGCCACAATTCCGCGGCGGCACCGGGTTGGTCGAGATCGATGCCGATCGTGTCTTCGGCATCACGGCTGGCGTGGCCGACGACCCTGGCGTGCGGGGCGAGCGCGGTGCGGATCGCTGCGCCGATCCCGCGCGAGGAGCCGGTGAGAAGGATGTTCGTCATCCCCCCGCCATAGGCAGGCTGGTGCCGCCGCTCAATCATGGCCTGCGTGCGAGCGCGCCACCCGCGATCAGGCCACCTTCGCGCTGAAATCCTCCGCCGCCGAGCGCAGCGCCACGAGCCGCTCGTCGACCGCGACGAACTCGCTGCTCAGGCGATCATAGTCGCGCGCGAATGCCTGCCCCTCGTGCATGATCGCCGTCATGTTCCCCGCGGTTGCATCCGCGGCCATCGCCGTCTCGTCGATCGCGGCGGTAATCGCGGTCACCGTCTGGGCCTGAACCTCCATCGCGTGGCGGATCCTGGTGGCGGAGGTCTGCACCTCTCCCACAGTCGCGCGGATGCCGGTGCTCGCCTCGACCGTTACGCTGGCGGCCGACTGGATCGCATTGATCTGCGCCGCGATGTCATCGGTGGCACGCGCGGTCTGGTTGGCGAGGCTCTTCACTTCCTGCGCCACCACCGCGAAGCCGCGCCCCGCATCACCAGCGCGGGCAGCCTCGATCGTGGCGTTCAGCGCGAGGAGGTTCGTCTGCCCGGCAATGTCGCGAATGAGGCCCAGGATCGATTCGATCGATTTGGCATGGGCACTGAGCGCTTCGCTGACGCCCACCGCGCGATCTGCCTGTTGCGACGCGCGGATCGCGACCTCGGCCGCGCTTTCCACTTCCGACCGCGCATCCTCGATCGCACGGATCAGGCCCGCAGCGGTGGACGCGGCATCGCGCATCGCGGCCGCGGTCTGTTCGGCGGCGGCGGCGACTTCGGCGCCCCGCCCGATCATGGCGCTCGCCGAGCGCGCGGCGCTGCTCGCCTGGGTGCGCAGATGCTGGCCGAGCGAGGCGGCACCGTCGATGGCACCGGCGATATGCTCCCGAAAGGCCTCTGCGTGGGCGGCGCGTTGCTCGCTCACCCGTGCACGATCGCTTCGCGCAAGATGCGCGGCCATCACGTCCGCCTCGATCAGCGCGAGCCGCTGAACGACGTCCGCCAGCCGCCGCATCCGCGTGACATCGCCCTCGACGCGCGCTTCAAGGATAGTGAGCGTACGGGCATGGGAGAAAGCGAGCGCGGCCGTGAGCGCCGCCAGCGGCACGCCGCCCTTGCGCGTCATCTCGGCATGCTTGATCGCTGCCGCCTTCCACGCCTCATCGAAGGGCGCGGCATGTTTGATGCGCATATAGTGCGCGCTGCGCTCGATCTGCCGCCGGCGCGCGGACCCGTCGAGCATGGCAGCGATATGCTGCGTCGCCGGCAGGGACAGATAATGGTCCCAGAAGGCAGACGCGATGGTCTCGCAATCCGACGCTGTCAGCAGCGCGTCAATCTCTGCCGCGCCGGGGCCGATTGCATCGTCCCAATTGTATTCGCCGACATGCGCCGCGATCGGCCGGGCACGCCCGCCCCATTCCCCGGGGGTCGTGCTCGTCTGCTGCGCCATGATCCTCTCCTCCCTCGCGCCGCTGACGGGCGCTTACCCTTATCCTCAGGCCGCGACGCGCGCGGCGAACTCCCCGGCACTGCCGTTGAGAAGGCCAAGCCGCCCGGCGAGCCGGTCGAACCCGGCACCAAGCGAATCGATTTCGCCGGCGACCGCCTCGGTATCGGCATGGATCGCCGCGATCGTGCCGGACATCGAGTCGGCGGCAAGCGCGGTCTCGTCCACTGCGGCAGTGATCGCAGTGACCGTCTGTGCCTGTACCTCCATCGCGTGGCGGATGCGGGTGGCGGACTCCTGCACCTCCCCGATGGTGGTGCGGATGCCGGCGCTTGAATCCACCGTCACGCGAGTCGCCGTCTGGATCGCGGTGATCTTGGCGGCGATGTCATCGGTCGCGCGTGCCGTCTGGTTGGCGAGGCTCTTCACCTCCTGCGCGACAACGGCGAAGCCGCGGCCGGCATCCCCTGCCCGCGCCGCCTCGATCGTGGCGTTGAGCGCGAGGAGGTTGGTCTGGCCGGCAATGGCGCGAATGAGGCCGAGGATCGATTCGATCGACTTGGCATGATCACTCAGCGCCTCGCTGACGCCGACGGCCTGCTCCGCCTGGCCCGCCGCGCGCGTCGCGATCTCGGCCGCGGCTTCCACTTCGGCGCGGGCATCCTCGATCGCACGGATGAGGCCGGCTGCAGTGGAGGCGGCATCGCGCATCGCCACCGCCGATTGCTCGGCCGCGGCGGCCACTTCGCTCGCCTTGCCCAGCACGCCGCGGGCGGAGGACGAGGCGCCCGACGCCTGGATGCGCAAGTCGCCGCCCTCAGCGGTCGCTTCCTCGACCGTGGCGGCGATGCCGTTGCGGAAATCGACCGCCAGCCGATCGCGGAAGGATCGCGCACTGTGCATGAGATATTCGTTGTAGATCGCCGCGGTCAGCTCCCCCTCCAGCGCCGAGAGCCGCATCAGCGTCTCGATCATCACCGGCAGGCGCGCATCACCCGGGGCAACGCGGCGCAGGAGCACGCCAAGCGCCGCTCGGTCGCTCGCGCTGATCATCGACAGGAGCGCCATCGGTGACACCCCGGCGGCATAAGCCGCGGCGACCGAACGCTCGACCGATTCGACCCAGGCGCGGCCGGCGGTGTCGAGAAAGCGGTTGCGCAGGAAGACGCAGCCAAGATCGATCATCTTGTCGGTTTCAGCCGGTGCCCAACTGCGCTGATCGTTGAAGCAGCGCAGCCATTGCTGCCAATAGGCCTCGGAGACGTCGCGGACCTCCGGTTCGAGCAGCGCCCAGACTTCCCGGCTGGCGCTTTCCAGCGACCCGTCGAAGTCGAACACCCTGAGCCGCGTCTCCAGATCGACGTCGCGAGCGATGGCGCCGAGAACTGGCAGATCTTCTTGCAAGGTGGTGCGCTCCCCGTTGGTGTCGGGGACGCATTACGCGCTTAGTGGTTAAGCCCCGGTTAGGTGCGGTGCTGCAAGCGATTCGCAGTAAGCCCCTCGCGCTTGCATCATCGAAGGCTGCGCCTCATAGACCGCGCCGATCCGTCGGCTCACCGCAGGAAACCACGCTTTGGCCTCCAAACCCGCCCGCCCGAGAAGCCCTCACCTCTTCAGCGGCCCGCTCGCGCTCCATTATCACTGGAGCCCCGCGATGACCGTGTCGATCCTCCACCGCGCCACCGGCAGCGGCATGGCGACGGTCGGCGCGATGCTGCTGGTCTGGTTCCTGGTCGCGCTGGCGTCCGGCGCCGAGGCATATGCGACCTTCGTCGACGTGTTCACGCTGTCCGACGGGCGGCTCAACATCCTGGGTTGGGTGGTCGGCGTTGGCCTCACCTGGTCGCTGTTCCAGCACATGATGAGCGGCATCCGCCACCTCGTGCTCGACACCGGCGCGGCGTTCGAGCTGACGCTGAACCGGCGACTCGCGCTGCTGACCTTCGTCGGCTCGACCATCCTGACGCTCGCCTTCTGGCTCTACGTGGGGACCAAGTAATGGGTACGGGAACCTCGATCGGCCGCGTCCGCGGCCTCGGCAGCGCGCATGAAGGCGCGCATCATTGGTGGCACCAGAAGATCACCGCGGGATCGAACATCCTGCTGATGAGCTGGCTGATGATCTCGCTCGCGCGCCGTCCGGCCTATGACTTCGGGACGATGCGCGAGTGGATGTCGTCGGCCTGGGTCGCGATCCCCATGATGCTGCTCGTCATCTCGGTTTTCTACCACTTCCGCATCGGCCTTCAGGTGGTGATCGAGGATTATCAGCGCCACGAGCGCCGCGTCGCCGCCATGGTGGTGCTGAACCTGTTCGTTGCCGCGATCGCCGGCACCGCCATCTTCGCGATCCTGAAGATCGCCTTCGGAGCAAATTGATGCCCGCCGCTTACCAGATCATCGATCATACCTATGACGCGGTCGTCGTCGGCGCCGGCGGCTCTGGCCTGCGCGCCACGATGGGCATCGCCGAGGCTGGCCTCAAGACCGCCTGCATCACCAAGGTGTTCCCCACCCGCAGCCACACCGTGGCGGCGCAGGGCGGCATCGCGGCGAGCCTCGGCAACAACTCGCCGGATCACTGGTCCTGGCACATGTACGATACCGTCAAGGGTTCCGACTGGCTCGGCGATCAGGACGCGATCGAATATATGGTGCGTGAGGCCCCGGCCGCGGTGTACGAGCTGGAGCACGCCGGCGTGCCGTTCAGCCGCAACGAGGACGGGACGATCTACCAGCGTCCGTTCGGCGGCCACATGCAGAACATGGGCGAAGGCCCGCCGGTGCAGCGCACCTGCGCCGCCGCCGACCGTACCGGCCACGCCATGCTCCACGCGTTGTACCAGCAGTCGCTGAAGTATGACGCGGACTTCTACATCGAATTTTTCGCGCTCGATCTCATCATGGAGAACGGTGCGTGCCGCGGCGTGATCGCGCTCAACATGGAAACGGGGCAGATCCATCGCTTCCGTGCCCATGCGGTGGTGCTGGCGACGGGCGGCGGTGGCCGCGTGTACCAGTCGGCGACGTCGGCGCACACCTGCACCGGCGACGGCAACGGCATGGCGCTGCGTGCCGGGCTCCCGCTGCAGGACATGGAATTCGTGCAGTTCCACCCGACCGGCATCTACGGCGCGGGCGTCCTCATCACCGAGGGTGCACGCGGCGAAGGCGGCTACCTCACCAATTCCGAGGGCGAGCGCTTCATGGAGCGTTACGCGCCCAGCGCGAAGGACCTTGCCTCGCGTGACGTCGTGTCCCGGTCGATGGCGGCGGAAATGCGCGAGGGCCGCGGTGTCGGCAAGGACAAGGACCACATCTTCCTTCACCTCGATCACATCGATCCGAAGGTCTTGGCGGAACGCCTGCCGGGCATTACCGAGACGGGCAAGATCTTCGCCGGCGTGGACCTCACCCGCCAGCCGCTCCCCGTCACGCCGACCGTCCACTACAACATGGGCGGTATCCCGACGAACTATCACGGCGAAGTCGTCCAGCTGAAGGACGGTGATCCGGACGCGGTCGTCCCCGGCCTGTTCGCGGTCGGCGAGGCAGCCTGCGTGTCGGTGCACGGCGCGAACCGCCTCGGCTCCAACTCGCTGATCGACCTTGTGGTGTTCGGCCGTGCGACGGGCCTGCGCCTCAAGGAAACGCTGAAGCCGAACACGCCGCACAATCCGCTGCCCAAGGGCTCGGAAGAAATGGCGCTTGGCCGGCTCGATCATTTCCGCAATTCGACCGGCGGTTCGCCCACGGCGAAGATCCGCGCCGAGATGCAGAAGACGATGCAGCGCCATGCCGCAGTGTTCCGCGACAGCGAGCTCCTGGCCGAGGGCGTCACCAAGATCGACGCGATCTACAAGTCGATGGAAGACGTCGGCATCAAGGATCGCTCGCTGATCTGGAACACCGACCTCGTCGAGACGCTCGAGCTGGACAACCTCATCAGCCAGGCGGTCGTGACGATGCGCGGTGCGGAGAACCGCAAGGAAAGCCGCGGCGCGCACATGCACGAGGATTATCCCGAGCGCGACGACGTGAACTGGATGAAGCACACCATCGCGACCTTCGATGGCTGGGGCGGCAAGGGCGGCAGCTGCTCGCTCGATTACCGTCCGGTGCACGATTACACGCTCACCGATGACGCCGAGTACATCAAGCCGAAGAAGCGGGTGTACTGATCGCGGTGAATGATGCTCTCTCCGGGGCGCCGGTGCGCCCCGGACGTGCTCATGTGATCGCCCGCTGGTGGCGATCGCGCGTGGTGGGCGACGTCCACCACGAAGCCGTCATCACCAAAATCTCCGCCGAATCCGGCTGGAGCGGCGCATATCTGTTCGCGATCGTGATCTCCGCGGGGATCTCGATCCTCGGCCTGCTGCTGCCGTCGAGCGCAGTGCTGATCGGCGCGATGCTGATCTCGCCGCTGATGATGCCGATCATCGGCCTCGGCTTCGGCATTGCGACCTTCGACCTGAACGAGATCAAGCGTGCCGGCTGGGCATTGCTGCTCGGCTCGCTGATCGCGGTCGCCCTATCCGCTGCCTTCGTGGCGGTCTCCCCGATCCAGACGGTAACCAGCGAGATCGCGATCCGCACGCGGCCAAACCTGTTCGACCTGCTCGTCGCGCTGCTCTCCGCGGTCGCCGGCGGCTATGCCCTGATCCGCGAGCGTTCGACCACGGTCGTCGGCGTTGCGATCGCCATCGCGCTGATGCCGCCGCTCGCGGTGGTCGGCTTTGGCCTTGCGACGCAGAACTGGACGGTGCTGGGCGGATCGCTGCTGCTGTTCCTCACCAACCTCATCACCATCGCGCTGACCGCGGCGACGGTGGCACGGCTCTATGGCTTCGGCGCGCACCTGTCCCCGGCGCAGACGCGGCTCCAGGGCCTGCTGATCATCGTCGGCCTCGCGGCGCTGGCGATCCCGCTGGGCCTGGCACTGAAGCAGATTGCGGTGGAGAGCCTTGCCCGGCGGCAGATCCGCGACGCGGTGCTGCAGCCGTTCGAGCGCGACGCCCGGATCAGCCAGCTCGACATCAATTTCGATCGCACGCCGGCAGTGGTTCGCGCCATCGTGCTGACATCCAAGGTCGTGCCGGGGGCGGATGCCGCGGCCGTCGCGCTGGCCAAGCGCTCGGTGAGCATCCCGCTCGACCTTCACGTCGACCAGATCCGGGTGGGCATGGAAAGCGGCGCGGGCGAAGCGGCGCAGATCGCGGCCGCGCAGGGCGGTGCCGGCGCCAGCTCCGCGGCGCGCAACGATCGCAACGCCGTTGCCGAGCGCATCGGGCTTATCGTCGGCGTGCCGGAAACGAACGTCATAGCCGATCCGGTGCTCAAGCGCGCCACCGCCCGCCCGGCCGCCCTGCCCGGCGCCGGGTTCGCCACCTATCGCGCGATTGAACAGCGCGCCGAAGCTGCGGTGCCGGGCTGGAGCGTCGAGCTGACGCCGCCGGACGGAACGCTTCCGCCGGTGCCGATTGGTGAGGATGGGCCCGATGCCAAGGCGCTCGACGACGCCATCTGGGCCGCGCATCGGCTAGGCCGCGCGCTGACCGTGTCCGGGCCGGCCGAGGCGGTCGCCACGGCGATGGAGCGGCTGTCGAATGCCGGGGTAGCGGCGGAGGAAGGCACCACGCGGCGCGGTGACACGCTGACGCTGGCATGGCTGGAGACTCAGGCGGATCGCTGAGCCAGGATCGCCGCACGGACCAGCGGTATCCGATCATTGCCGAAATACATGTCGTCACCGCCGACGAAGATGGTGGGCGATCCGAACCCGCCGCGCGCGATCAGCTCGTCCGTGTTCGCGCGCAGCATTGCCCGGGGCCCCTCCCCCGCAATGGCCGCAAACAGCGCATCGGCATCCACACCGGCGCGCCCCGCCACGTCGGCGATCACCGGATCCTGCGAGATGTCGCGGTTCTCCGTCCAATAAGCGTGGAAAGCGGCGCGCGCGAACGACACGCAATCCTGCCCCAGCCAGCAACAGGCGCGCATCACCTTGACGCTGTTCACCGGGAAGACGGCGGGCGGAAAGTTGATCGTGAGGCCTTGCAGCCGCGCCCAATCCGCAAGGTCCTTTTGCATGTAGCGTGCCTTGGCGGGAACCGGGTTCCTGCGGCCTTCATAGACGCTTGCATTGACTGCATTGAACACGCCGCCGACCAAGATCGGCCGCCACACGATCTCCGCGCCCAATCCTTCTGCCAGCGGCTGGATGCTTTCGAGGCCGAGCCAAGTCCACGGGCTCGAACAGTCGAAAAAGAACTCGATCACGGCCACTCTCCCCTGAACCAAAGTCTTGGCGAGGCGCGCGACAAGTATCAAGTGATTGACAGCGGCCAAAAGCAATCGTGAGATGCGGGCTGATGAAGAAGCTGATCACGCTGCTGCTTGCCACGGTCGCCGGCATGGCCCCGGCGCAGACGTATCAGCCACCGCAACACACCCGCCCCGTTCCCCTTGTCGCGCGTGGCGGGGAAACGGAACTGGTTCAGTTGGCCGACCAAGGGGGCGCGATCGAGCATGACCGTTCGGCCGCCTGGCTGCTGGCCGAGCATCGCCGGCTGGCAACGACACTGGCCAAGATCCAGCCGCAGCGGCGCGGGACAGTGGATGCCTATGTTGTCGCGGCGGCGCTGGACAGTGACCCTGTCTTTGGTCGCGAGGCACGCGAGGCGGGCCGCGTGCTCGCACAGCGCTATGGCGCCGAGGGCCGCACCATCGTGCTGGCCGGCACTGACGGCAGTGCCGACAGCAACCTGCCGATGGGATCGCCCGCCAATATCGACATGGCGCTGGCCCGGGTCGCGGAGTTGATGGATCCGGTCGAGGATGTGCTGGTGCTCTACACCACCAGCCACGGCGCGCGCTTCGGCATCGTCTACAATGATGCGGACCAGGGATTTGGCGCGATCTCGCCGACGCGGCTGTGGACCACGCTGTCGCAACTGGGCATCCGTAACCGGCTGATCCTGATCAGCGCCTGCTACGCGGGCGTGTTCGTGCCGCTGCTGTCGAGCGACACGACCGCGATCGTGACCGCCGCATCGTCGACCAAGACCTCGTTCGGTTGCCAGGCCGACAATGACTGGACGTTCTTCGGCGACGCGCTGGTCAATCACGCGCTGCGCAAGCCGCAGCCGCTCGCGGCGGCGGCGGACGAGGCGGTGAAGACGATCGCGAGCTGGGAGCGTGACGGGCGGCTCGAACCTTCCGAGCCGCAGGTTTCGATCGGTGCCGGCGCCGCACGCTGGCTGGCAGCGCTGGACGCGCGCGCGCCGCGGGTGGCGAGTGCGCCGGTGGGGCGTCCGGCAAACGCCGTTCTGACCACGGCGAAAGCGGGGCGCTGAGCAATCCAGCTGAAGGGTTTCGCGGGTAGCGCCGGCGACGGCCCGAGGCGGCGACACATATATTAACGCGGCACCGGAACTGTCTTCCCCCGCCCGTGGTTCGGCGCGCCATGACCAACAACAACGCCATCAATTATCCGCTGCTCGCCAACCCGCAGATCCAGCTGCACGGGACGGTTGACGACATGATGTACAACAATTTCAAGGATCAGCTTGCCAACGCTTCCGGCAACGGGCCGCTCGTCGTCTCGATCACAACCTTGGGCGGTGACCCGGAAATGGCCCGCGCAATGGGCGATACGATCCGGATGCTGCGGGAATATACCGGCCGCGAGACGCTGTTCCTGGGAAAGGTGGCGGTCTATTCGGCGGGGGCGACCTTCATGTCCGCCTTCCCTGCCGACAAGCGCTTCCTGACGCGCGGCAGTCGGCTGATGATCCACGAGCGGATCATGAACTCCACCGTCCAGCTTTCCGGCCCGCTCAACACGCTGGCGCCGGTGCTGCTGGCCAAGCTGAACGAGATCCAGGATTCGATCCGCATCCAGGACGAGGGTTTCGCGGCGCTGGTTGAGGGCACCAACGTGTCGCTCGACGAACTTCGCGCCAAGGCGCCGTCCAACTGGTATATCGAGGCGGAGGAAGCCCGTAACCTTGGGCTGATCCTCGACATCATCTGACGGCTGCGGCACCAAGGCGGCAGAAAAGCCGAAACGAGGTGCTGCTTGAGGATCGAAGGCCCGACCCCGGGGCGCAAGCTGGGAATGGCGATCCTAATCGCCCTGCTGCTCGCGATCCCGCTCTTCGCCGTCTACCTGCTCGTATACGATCGGCAGGAGCAGTCGAACACGGCGCGCGCCTCGATCGCTGCCGGATGGGGAGGGCCGCAAACGATCGCCGGGCCGGTTCTGATCCTCCCCTATCAGGCGGAGACGACCGAGACCGTCAACGAGGGCGGGCGACAGGTGGTGCGCACCAGCATGGTGTGGCGCGAGTTGACGCTGGCGCCCGAGGTGGCCGATCTCAAGACGCAACTGACCCCCGAACGCCGGCGTCGCTCGATCTATGAAGCGGTGCTGTTCGAGGCACTGGCCAGCGGCATGGTGCGCTTCCGGCTGCCAAGCGATCTCGCCCGGTTCGGGATTACGGCGGACCGGCTGGCCTATGACCGCGCGGAGCTTCGCTTCGGGCTGAAGGATGCCCGCGGGCTGTTCGGCAAGCCGCCCGAGGTAACCGCTGACGGTCGCCAGCTGGCGTTGCAGCCCGGCAAGGGGACGCCGGCGACGAACGGCTCCGGCTTCTTCACCTGGCTGGATGCGGGCACGATCCAGAGCCGGCCGATGACGGTGAGCTTCCGCTACAGTTTCCGCGGCAACGGCTGGCTGGCGCTTGCGCCGCAGGCGGGCGACACACGCTGGCAGGTGACGTCGGCATGGCCGCACCCGAGCTTCCAGGGCGGCTTCCTGCCGACCGCGCAGAAGGTAAGCGAGAAGGGCTTCTCGGCAACGTGGCGGGTCGGCAACCTCGCGCTTGGCCGCAGCCTCGTCTCCTCGGGCGATGTCGTGCCCGAGTCGCGCCCGGATGTAACGGATCGCTACATTACCGCCATTCCGGCCGGCGACTATGAGGCGCGGGTGGATCTGATCTCGCCGGTCGATCTCTACAGCCAGGTCAACCGATCGGTGAAATACGGCTTTCTGTTCATCGGCTTCACCTTCGTCGCCTTCCTCATGTTCGACGTGATCGGCGGCGTGCGCGTGGCAACGGTGGAGTATCTCCTGGTCGGCGCCGGGCTGGTGCTGTTCTTCGTCCTGCTGCTCGCCTTTGCCGAGGTGATCGGCTTTGCCGCGGCCTATATCGTCGCTGCCGGCGCGATCATCGCCCTCTTGGCGGCCTATTCCGCCGCGGTGCTGCGCAGCTGGCGTCGGGGCGGCTATATCGCGGCGCTTCTGGCCGCGCTCTATGCCCTGCTCTACGTGCTGCTGAGCCTGGAGGCGTATTCGCTGCTCATCGGATCGCTGCTTCTGTTTGCGGCCTTGGCCGGTGTTATGTATCTGACGCGCAACCTCGACTGGAGCGGCCTTCGTTCCCAGTCACCAACCGACTGAAGCGGGAACGGAAAATGGCCGAATTCACCCTGCCGGCGAACAGCAAGATCAAGGGAGGGCGCAAGATCCCTTCGCCCGAGCCGGGCGGGACGATGCGCAACTTCAAGATCTACCGCTACGATCCGGACAGCGGCGAGAACCCGCGTTACGACACGTTCGAGGTGAATCTCGACGAGTGCGGCCCGATGGTTCTCGACGCGCTGATCAAGATCAAGAGCGAGCAGGACTCGTCGCTGACGTTCCGCCGTTCGTGCCGTGAGGGCATTTGCGGTTCCTGCTCGATGAACATCGACGGCAAGAACGGCCTCGCGTGCACCACCGCGATCGAGGACGTGAAGGGCGAGGTGAAGATCACCCCGCTGCCGGCGATGGACGTGATCAAGGACCTCGTCCCCGACTTCACGCACTTCTACGCGCAATATGCCTCGATCCAGCCGTGGCTGAAGACGGTCACGCCACCGCCGGCCGGCAAGGAGCGGCTGCAGTCGCCCGAAGACCGCGCGAAGCTCGACGGCCTGTACGAGTGCATCCTGTGCGCCTGCTGCTCGACCTCGTGCCCGAGCTATTGGTGGAATTCGGACAAGTTCCTTGGCCCGGCAATCCTTCTCCAGGCCTATCGCTGGCTGGCCGACAGCCGTGACGAGATGACCGGTGAGCGGCTCGACAGCCTGGAGGATCCGTTCCGCCTGTATCGCTGCCACACGATCATGAACTGCGCGAACACCTGCCCGAAGGGCCTGAACCCGGCGAAGGCGATCGCCGAGATCAAGAAGATGGAGGTCGAGCGCGTTCTCTGACGCGCTCCACCATTCCCTCCCCCGTTCGTTTCGAGCGAAGTCGACGAACGGGGTCACGAGCGCTGCGCTTCCCGTGTCTCGACTTCGCTCGGCACGAATGGAGAATGTGTGGCGCAAGTGGCTGTTGACTCCGAACCGAAGCCGGAGTTCCTCTACGAGGATCATCCGGATCATCCCGGCTGGAAGCGCTGGGGCCTGAAGAATTCCGATCGCTACAACACCTTCCTCGGCGACATGATGGTGCGCGTCGAGGAGGGTATGTGCCGCGTCCGCATGCTGCCGGAGCGGCGCCACTCGAACCTTGGCAACAACGTCCATGGCGGGGCGATGCTGGGATTCATCGACGTGTCACTGTTCGCCGCCGCGCGCAGCTTCGGCCTGATCGAGGCGGGTACGGCGGTGACGCTTGACCTCAACACCCACTTCGTTGGCGCCGGCAAGATCGGCGAGCCGCTGGAAGCCCGCGTGGAGCTGCTGCGCGAGACTGGTCGGCTGCTGTTCATGCGCGGTCTGGTGATGCAGGGCGATGGCCCGATCACGGAATTCTCCGGCACGATCCGGAAGCCGACGAAGCGCTGATGCACCGTCGGCGCGCCGACTGGCTCGGCTGGCGCTTGTCGTGGCGGCGTCTTCTGGCCTACCGGGGCCGGTGACACGATGTTGGCGGCGTCCTGCCGCACCCGTCCAATCCCGGCGTTCAGCCGGGTCCATGCGGCCGCACATCTATTGCGGCCTCGCACCGGGCGTGCCCGCCCGCCGACCGATGGATCCGGCTGAAGACCGGGATGATTTGAGGGTCAAGCAACATCCGACGATGACCGGAGTATCTGCGTGGCCGCTGTTCTTTCCGCCTATGAAGCCCTGATCGCCGCCGGGGAGCTTCGCCCTGATCCCGAACAGGCCGCGGCCGCGGCGAAGCTCGACGCACTCGCGCACGAGCTGGAGAACCCGCGCACCACCGGCTTCTTCCGCAAGAAGGTAATTCCGCCGCGCGGCATCTACATGTGGGGCGACGTGGGCCGCGGCAAATCCATGCTGATGGACCTGTTCTTCGCCAACGTGACGGTCGCGAAGAAGCGCCGCGTGCATTTCGGCGAGTTCATGCTGGAGGTGCACGGCCGCATCGCGGTGGAACGGCGCAAGGAACAGGGTGACCCCATCCTGCCCGTCGCCGCTGCTTTGGCCGAGGAAGCGCAACTGCTCGCCTTCGACGAGATGATCGTCAACAACTCGCCCGACGCGATGATCCTTTCCCGCCTGTTCACCGCGATGATCGAGGCGGGCGTGACGGTGGTGACGACCAGCAACCGTGCGCCGAACGAACTCTACAAGAATGGCCTCAACCGCGAGCACTTCCTGCCCTTCATCGCGCTGATCCAGGAGCGGCTGGACGTGCTCGCGCTGAACGGCCCGGTAGATTACCGCCGCGATCGGCTGGGCCAGCAGGATACCTGGCTCGTCCCCAACGGTCCGGAGGCGACGGCGCAGCTTTCCGCCGCCTTCTTCCGCCTGACTGACTATCCGCCGGAAGATCGCGCGCATGTGCCGAGCGAGGACATGATCGTTCAGGGCCGCATGCTCCGCGTCCCCAAGTCGTTGAAGGGCGTCGCCGTCTTCAGCTTCAAGAAGCTGTGCGGCGAGGCACGCGGCAGTGCCGACTATCTCGCCATTGCGCGGCGCTTTCACACGGTGATCCTTGTCGGCATCCCCATCCTTGGGCCGGAGAACCGGAACGAGGCCGCCCGCTTCGTCAGCCTGATCGACGCTCTTTACGAACATAAGGTGAAGCTGCTGGCCGCGGCGGATGCGCAGCCCGACGCACTTTACCCAGCAGGCGACGGACGCTTCGAGTTCCAGCGTACCGTGAGCCGCCTCGAGGAGATGCGATCCGAGGATTATCTCGCCCAGGGACACGGCACGTCCTGAGGGCTGAATCGCTTATTGCTATTGCGAACGATTATCTTTAATATCTTCCCGCTTCGGCTTTATTGGGTTGCCCGCTGCGCCCAAACGGCGTACGCGACCGAGCCATCACGACCCAGTATCGACGGAAGGGGATTGGATGGCCCGCAAGAAGATCGCGCTGATCGGCGCCGGCAATATCGGCGGCACGCTCGCGCACCTCGCTGCCCTGAAGGGGCTTGGTGACATCGTTCTGTTCGACGTGGTCGAAGGCGTGCCGCAGGGCAAGGCGCTTGACCTGTCGCAGTGCGGCCCGGTCGAAGGGTTCGATGCCAAGATCATCGGCTCGAACGATTACAAGGACATCGCTGGCGCCGACGTGATCATCGTCACCGCCGGTGTCGCCCGCAAGCCGGGCATGAGCCGCGACGATCTGCTCGGCATCAACCTGAAGGTGATGAAGGCCGTCGGCGAGGGCATTCGTGACAACGCGCCCGACGCATTCGTGATCTGCATCACCAACCCGCTCGACGCGATGGTCTGGGCGCTGCGCGAATTCTCGGGCCTGCCGCACAACAAGGTGGTGGGCATGGCAGGCGTGCTCGATTCGGCCCGCTTCAGCCACTTCCTTGCCGACGAGTTCAAGGTTTCCGTCAAGGACGTGAACACCTTCGTGCTGGGCGGCCACGGCGACACGATGGTCCCCGTCCTCGAATACTCGACCGTGTCGGGCATCCCCGTCAGCGATCTGATCGAGATGGGTTTCTCCACCAAGGAAAAGGTGGACGAGATCATCAAGCGCACGCGCGGCGGCGGCGGCGAGATCGTCGCCCTGCTGAAGACCGGTTCGGCCTATTATGCGCCCGCCACCAGCGGCATCGCGATGGCAGAGGCCTATCTCTACGACCAGAAGCGCATCTTGCCGGCCGCGGCTCACCTGACCGGCCAGTATGGCGTTGATGACCTGTACGTGGGCGTGCCCGTCGTGATCGGCGCCGGCGGCGTCGAGAAGGTCGTGGAAGTGAAGCTGTCGGACGAGGCGAAGGCGAACCTTCAGGTCTCGGTCGATGCGGTCAAGGAACTGCTCGTCGCCTGCAAGGGCATCGACGAGAGCCTCGCATAACAACTGAATGGCGCATCCGGGAACGGCGGGGCCAGGTGGCCCTGCCGCTTTCCGGTTGATTGGATTGGAGAGCCAATGAGCATTCTCGTCGACAAGAACACCAAGGTCATCACCCAGGGCATGACCGGCAATACGGGCAGCTTCCACACGCAGGCGGCGCTCGATTACGGCACGCAGATGGTTGCCGGCGTCACCCCGGGCAAGGGCGGTGGCACCCACCTTGGCCTGCCGCTGTTCGATACGGTGGCCGAAGCCGTCGAGAAGACCGGCGCCGATGCCTCCGTCGTGTACGTTCCGCCGCCCTTCGCCGCGGACTCGATCCTCGAGGCGATCGACGCCGAGGTTCCCCTGATCGTGTGCATCACCGAAGGCATCCCGGTGCTCGACATGGTGCGCGTGAAGCGCGCGCTGTCCGGCTCCAAGTCGCGTCTTATCGGCCCGAACTGCCCGGGCGTGCTGACGCCGGGCGAGTGCAAGATCGGCATCATGCCGGGCAACATCTTCAAGAAGGGCTCGGTCGGCGTCGTCTCGCGCTCCGGCACGCTGACCTATGAGGCGGTGTTCCAGACGTCGAATGCCGGCCTTGGCCAGACCACCGCGGTCGGCATCGGCGGCGATCCGGTCAACGGCACGAATTTCATCGACGTGCTTGAACTGTTCCTCGCCGATGATGCGACCGAATCCATCATCATGATCGGCGAAATCGGCGGCAGCGCCGAGGAAGAAGCAGCCCAGTTCCTTCGTGACGAAGCGAAGCGTGGCCGCAAGAAGCCGATGGCGGGCTTCATCGCGGGCCGTACGGCACCTCCGGGGCGCCGCATGGGCCACGCGGGTGCGATCGTCTCGGGCGGCCAGGGCGGCGCCGAGGACAAGATCGCAGCGATGGAAGCGGCCGGCATCAAGGTGGCGGCTTCCCCCAGCGAGCTCGGCTCCACGCTGCTGGAAGTGCTGAAGGGTTGAACCGTTGATGTCCTCTCCCCTTATCGGGGAGAGGATACGAAGCCCGGGCGACACGTTGCCTAGGCGGAAGTTTGGAGCGGGGTCGCGCGGTGTCGCGCTCATCCGGGTTTCGCACGGAAACCGGTTACCCCTCCTCCGGCTGATCGAGGCCGCGCTGGCCAAGATCTGCGCACCCCTTTGCCCCGCGTGACGCGGGCGTGAGGGAAAAGTGAGGCGGCAATGGGCTACGAAGGCCAGGATTTCACGGATATCGCAGGCGGCGTCTCGCCGGCGTTCATCGATGCGCTCTATGCGCGCTACAAGACATCGCCGGACAGCGTCGAGCCGGGCTGGCGGGGGTTCTTCGAAGGCCTGGAAAGCGGCGCCTCGGGACCCAGCTGGAGCAGCGATCGCTGGCCGCTGACCACCACCGACGATCTGACCGCCGCGCTCGATCCGACGCAGATGGAGCCGGCGCCCAAGCCGGCCAAGGGCAAGCCCGCACCTGCCCCCGCGGCGCCCGCCCCCACCCTGTCGCAGGACGAGATCGTCCGCGCGGCGGGTGATGCGATCCGCGCGCAGCTGCTGGTGCGCACGTACCGCGTGCGCGGCCACCTCGCCGCCAATCTCGATCCGCTGGGCCTGAACGCCACGCGTGAGCTGCCGGCTGACCTGCGCACCGAATATCACGGCTTCACCGACGCCGACATCGATCGCCCGGTATACCTCGGCGGCACGATGGGGCTGCAATGGGCGACGATCCGCGAGCTCGTCGACATCCTGCGCGCCAATTACTGCGGCAACGTCGGCCTTGAGTACATGCACATCGCCGATGTCGAGGAGCGCCGCTTCCTCCAGGAGCGCATGGAGGGCAAGGACAAGGCGATCGAATTCACGCCCCAGGGCAAGAAGGCGATCCTGAACAAGGTGATCGAGGCCGAGCAGTGGGAGAAGTTCCTCGGCCGCAAGTACGTCGGCACGAAGCGCTTCGGCCTCGACGGCGGCGAATCGATGATCCCGGCACTGGAAAGCGTGATCAAGTACGGCGGCGCGGCCGGCGTGAACGAGATCGTGTTCGGCATGGCCCACCGCGGCCGCCTGAACGTGCTCGCCAACGTCATGGGCAAGCCGCTGCGCGTGATCTTCCACGAGTTTGCCGGCGGCTCCGCCAATCCGGACGACATTGGCGGTTCGGGTGACGTGAAATATCACCTCGGCACCTCCACCGACCGCGAGTTCGACGGGATCAAGGTCCACATGTCGCTCGTCGCCAACCCGTCGCATCTCGAGGCGGCGGATCCGGTGGTGCTGGGCAAGACGCGCGCGATCCAGACCATCGCCAACGACCTGGAGACCCATTCCAAGTCGCTGCCGGTGCTGATCCATGGCGACGCGGCCTTCGCCGGCCAGGGCATCGTGTGGGAGTGCTTCGGCTTCTCCGGCATCCGCGGCTACAACACCGGCGGCTGCGTCCATTTCGTCATCAACAACCAGATCGGCTTCACGACGAGCCCGCAGTTCGCGCGCTCCTCGCCCTATCCGTCGGATGTCGCGAAGGGCGTTCAGGCGCCGGTCTTCCACGTCAATGGCGACGATCCCGAAGCGGTGACCTTCGCCACCAAGATGGCGATCGAGTTCCGGCAGAAGTTCCATCGCGATGTCGTGATCGACATGTGGTGCTACCGCCGGTTCGGCCACAACGAGGGCGACGAGCCGGGCTTCACGCAGCCGCTGATGTACAAGGCGATCCGCAATCACCCGCCGGTGAGCGAGATCTATGGCAAGCGCCTGATCGAGCAGAAGGTAGTCGACAAGGCGTGGATCGACGAGAACGTCAAGCAGTTCACCACGCTGCTCGAAGGCGAGTTCGAGGCGGGTGCGAGCTACAAGCCCAACAAGGCCGACTGGTTCGCGGGCCGCTGGTCCGGGCTGTCCGCCCCGGCTGACGCCGAGAACGCACGCCGCAGTGTCGACACCGGCATCGAGCAGAAGCTGTTCGACGCCATCGGCCGCACGCTGACGACCGTTCCCGAGGACCTGGCGATCCACAAGACGCTGGCCCGCGTGATCGACGCCAAGCGCAACATGTTCGCGACCGGCGAGAATTTCGACTGGGCGACCGGCGAGGCTTTGGCCTTCGGCTCGCTTTTGTCGGAAGGCTTCGGGGTGCGCCTGTCGGGTCAGGACTCCGGCCGCGGCACCTTCTCGCAGCGCCACGCTGTCTGGGTCGACCAGAATGACGAGCGCAAATACGTGCCGCTCCACAATCTGGAGCATGGCCGTTTTGAGGTGCTCGACAGCCCGCTCAGCGAATATGGCGTGCTTGGCTTCGAATATGGCTACGCCCTCGCCGACCCGAAGACGCTGGTGCTGTGGGAAGCGCAGTTCGGCGACTTCGTGAACGGCGCGCAGATCATGATCGACCAGTTCATTGCGAGCGGCGAAGCCAAGTGGCTGCGCGCCAACGGCCTCGTGATGCTGTTGCCGCACGGCTACGAAGGCCAGGGCCCCGAGCATAGCTCGGCCCGTCCGGAGCGCTTCCTCCAGCTGTGCGCGCAGGACAATATGCAGGTCGCGAACTGCACTACGCCGGCGAACTATTTCCACCTGCTGCGCCGGCAGATGCACCGCACGTTCCGCAAGCCGCTGATCATCTTCACGCCCAAGTCGCTGCTGCGGCACAAGCTGGCGGTGTCGAGTGCCAAGGATTTCGTCGGCGACGCGCACTTCCGCCGCATCCTGTCGGACACGAACGGCGCGCCGGACGAGGCGACCAAGCGGCTGGTGTTGTGCACCGGCAAGGTGGCGTACGACCTGATCGAGGCGCGCGACGCAGCGGGTGACGAGAACACGCAGATCGTTCGCGTCGAGCAGCTCTATCCCTTCCCGACCGAGGCACTGGCCAAGCGCATCGCGCGGATGCCGAACCTCGAAGACGTGGTGTGGGCGCAGGAAGAGCCGCGCAACAACGGCTATTGGTTCTTCGTCGAGCCGTTCATCGAGGAAGCGCTGGCCCAGGCAGGCTGCGCGATCAAGCGGGCACGCTATGCGGGCCGCGCGGTCGCCGCATCGCCGGCAACCGGCCTCATGAAGCGGCACCAGGCCGAACAAGGTGCGTTGATCGCGGATGCGCTCGGCCACAATGTGCGTGAGGAAATCCGCCGCACGCGCTCGGCGGAGACGACGAAGAAGGCTGGCAAGGCGGCGAGCTGAGCCAATAGCATCGCGGGCAGCCCCGGCGGCGCGCCGGGGCGGTTCGCGGAACAGATGTAACGACGCATCGCGTTCTTCACCGAACGCCGCGCAACTGGGCCCCGGTCTTTGGCGGGGTGGAAGGAAACGGGAATGGCAACCGAAGTTCTGGTCCCCACTCTGGGCGAATCGATCACCGAAGCGACGCTGGGCGAGTGGCTGAAGCAGCCGGGCGACAAGGTCGAAGCTGACGAGCCGATCGCCAGCCTGGAGACGGACAAGGTTTCGGTCGAAGTTCCGAGCCCCGTCGCCGGCATCATGGGCCAGCACGCCGTTGCCGTTGGCGACACGGTCGAGGTCGGCGCGATGCTTGCCACGGTGGAGGCAGGCGACGGCGCGCCGGCAGCCACCCCGGCGGCACAGCCTGCGGTCACCGCGTCTCCGGCTACGGCGCCGTCCGAGCCTGCTCCTGCAGCCGGCGGCTATGGCAATCACGGCGCGACGCCGGTCGGCAGCGATGCGCCGGCCGCACTCAGCCCTTCGGTGCGCCGCGCGGTGCTGGAGCATGGAGTCGATCCGGCGACGATCCGCGGCACCGGCCGTGACGGCCGCATCACGAAGGAGGACGTGGCGACCGCCGCCTCCTCGCGCCCGGCATCAGCCCCTGCCCCGGCGCCGACGGTCGCGCCGACCACCCCGTCGGTCAGCGCCTCGGGTGGGCGCAAGGAAGAGCGCGTGCGCATGACGCGCCTGCGCCAGACGATCGCCAAGCGCCTGAAGGACGCCCAGAACACCGCCGCGATGCTGACGACGTTCAACGACGTCGACATGAGCGCGGTGATCGAGGCACGCGCCAAGTACAAGGACCTGTTCGAGAAGAAGCACGGCGTTCGCCTCGGATTCATGGGCTTTTTCGTGAAGGCCGCCTGCATGGCGCTGAAGGACATCCCGTCGGTCAACGCATCGATCGAGGGCGATGAGATCGTCTATCACGATTATGCCGACATCTCGGTCGCGGTCTCGGCACCCAACGGCCTCGTCGTGCCGGTCATCCGTGACGCGCAGGACCTGTCGGTCGCCGGCATCGAGAAGACGATCGGCGACTTCGGCAAGCGCGCCAAGGAAGGCACGCTGAAGATGGACGAGATGAAGGGCGGCACCTTCACCATCTCCAACGGCGGCGTGTTCGGCTCTCTGATGTCGACCCCGATCATCAACCCTCCGCAGTCGGCGGTTCTCGGCCTCCACCGCATCGAGGAGCGCCCGGTCGTCCGCGACGGCCAGGTCGTGGTGCGCCCGATGATGTACCTTGCGCTGAGCTACGATCACCGCCTGATCGACGGCCGCGAGGCGGTGACCTTCCTCGTCGCCCTGAAGAACGCGATCGAGGATCCGACCCGCATCCTGATCGATCTTTAAGTCGTGACGCATCGGCCCGCCGGAGATCCGGCGGGCCGATTGCTTTTTCACCTTCGGCCCGAGGCGCGCTTTAGAAGCCGCGCTGTTTCGCCAGATCGCGAAGCTCCTCGTGCCGGCCCGGCGCCAGTTTCTCCATCCGCTGCTCGAAGGCGTTCACCAGCGCCTTCCCTGCCCGCTCCGGCGAGCCCGCATCGAAAGGCGGCGCGGGATCATATTCCAGGCTCAGCTGAACCATCCGGGCGTGATCCTCACCACGAATGAGGCTGGTCAGCGTCAGCCCAAAGTCGATCCCCGCCGTCACACCGCCGCCCGTCACGCGGTTGCGATCCACCACCACACGCTCCGCAACGGGAATGGCGCCAAACGCCGCCAACTGCTCCCGCCACGCCCAGTGGCTTGTGGCGCGGTAACCGCGCAGCAGGCCGGCCGCGCCGAGGATCAGCGATCCGGTGCAGACGCTCGTCACCCACCCAGCGTCCCCGCCGATCCGCGCAACCCAGTCCATCGCCGCATCATCCGCGATCACGCGATTCACACCCACGCCGCCGGGAACGCACAGGATATCGGCCGATGCCACATCGTCGAAGGTGGCGGTGGGAAGGATCGAGAAGCCGGCATCGGTCGGCACCGGATCCAGCGTCTTCCACACCAGATCGAGGCGCGAATTGCCTCCCAGGCGGGCGAGCACCTGCGCCGGGCCGGTCAGATCGAGTTGCGTGACATTGGGAAACAACAGGAATGCGATACGCATCGGGCCTCTCCTTCGGCTGAAGACATGCCCAGGCGCGCGGCGTCGATCGAGCACGCTCCCCCGCGGTGATCCGCGCATGCGCCAGTCACGTGATCGTGGACCGAGGCTAGACCGGAATCCGATCCCCGATCAATCGCCCTCCTGAACGGACGATGCCCCGCGCGTCAGTACTTGCTGAGGTCGACCGTCGCTGCCTTCTTGCGCGCCTGTGCGTCGGCACGCGCGCGCCGGGCCTGTTGCACGAAGCAGCCGGTCTGGCCCCCCGCACCAACCGTCGAGCAGGATCCGACGCCGACGGCGCCGACGTCCTGATTGGCCTTCTCACGGGCAGCCCAGGTTTCGTTCTCCGGCGTCACTTCGAAAGTGCGGACTTCCTGCGGGATGCGGAACTGCTCCTGCGCGCTGCGGCGCTGGCAGACGACGATTTCCTCGCCGTTGTTGTTCGTCGGGCAGCGTTCGTTGCCGTAGAGCACCAGCACGCCATTCACCGGCGCGTTGCGCGAGGTTTCGGTGGAAACCGTCTGGCGGCTGGCGCGCGGGGCACCCGGCAGCGCAACCTTCGCCGGCGGGGGAACGATCACGACGTTCGGTGCCTTCACGGGTGCCGTTTCAGTCTCCGGCGTCTGCGCCGCCGCTGCCGGGGCGGCGATCAGCATGGCGAGAACGATCGATCGTGTCAGTCGCATTCCTTCTACTCCGTCACACCCGCTTGGCGGTGGCGATCGCCACGCGGCAGCCGAGCCGGATCACCGCCGACAGCAGGGGGTAACCGCGGGCATTTTCTGCGCCGCTCGCCAGCGCGATGTCGCGATGCTCCAGCTCCTCGGCCTGAAATTCGAGCACGGCGCCGCTCAATTCGGGATCGTCATTGCCGAGTTCAACGAGTTGATCGGCATAATGTTTGTCGATCTCGGTCTCGACGGCTGCGGTACAGGCCATCGCCGCCTCGGGCCCCATCGCAGCAGTCACCGCGCCGAGCGCGAAGCCGGCGACCTTCCAGATCGGCTGCAGCAGCGTCGGGCGGACGCCGCGCTCCGCAATCATTCGATCGAAGAAGGCGCGGTGCCGCTCCTCCTGCAGTGCCATGCCGGCGATCTCGCGCGCCATCGGCGAGCGGTGGCCCATCACCGCGAGCTGCCCGGCATAGATGCGCGTGGCGCCATACTCGCCCGCCTGGTCGACGCGGATCATGGACTTCGTGTCGCGCCGGCGATCACCCGGTTTCCAGCTCATCTCGCTCTCCCGATCAGCCAGGCGATCACCGCTGCACCGCCAAGGGACAGGATCGCGTTGAAGCCTGCAAGGGAAACGCCGAACAAGGTCCATTGTGCCGCATCGCACCGGATAACCGGCGCTGCGAGGATCCGGCGCAGCATCTCGTCGGTCGAGATCCCGTCGCCACTCACCATGGTGGAGCAGGCGGTGATGCCCTGCCACCAATGATATTCGACGCCGGCATGGAACACCCCGATCAGGCCGGAGATGGCGATCAGCACCGCGGCGACCGCGATCATTGTCACCTTGCTCGATCGCCCGGGCACGATGAACGCGAATGCCGCCGCGACCACGGCACCGTAATGCGGCCAGCGCTGCCAATGGCACATCTCGCACGGCACGAGCCCGCCGATCAGTTGCGATCCCCAGGCACCGGCCAGCAGCAATAATGGGAGGAGAAGGGCGATCAGCCGCGCCCGCGATTGCGCCTCGGTCACTTGGCGGCGACTTCCTTCTTCATCGATGCGGTCACCGCCGCCACCTGCGTCGGCCCACCAATACGCGCGATCGTCTTCAGCGCATACCAGAGCTGGAAGTCCTCGATGCCCTGCTTCTCCAGCGCCTCGGGCGTCGCGGTGAAGCGCGGATCGTCCTTGGTATCCTCTTCGAGAATCTTGTCGTCGGCCTTCACCTCGTTGATCAGGTGACGGCGCAGGTCAGCCTCGCGGAACACCGGGCGGGACTTGTAATCGGGATCGCTGATCTGCGGCACGCGGATATCGGGCTCGATCCCGCCTTCCTGCACCGACCGGCCGGACGGGGTGTAGTACCGCGCGGTCGTCAGGCGGAGCGCAGTGGTCGGCCCGAGTTGCAGCAGCGTCTGCACCGATCCCTTGCCGAAGGTGCGTTCACCCATGACGAGGCCGCGGTGGTGGTCCTGCAGCGCGCCGGCGACGATCTCGGACGCGGACGCCGTGCCCGGATCAGTGAGCACGATCACCGGCAGGCCTTTCGCCAGATCGCCGGGCTTCGCATAATAACGTTCGACATCGTTCTTGCCGCGGCCGCGCTGCGAAACGATCTCCCCGCCTTCGAGGAAGATGTCGGACACCTCGATCGCCTGGGTCAGCAGCCCGCCACCGTTCGAGCGCAGATCGATGACATAGCCGAGCGGGCGGCGCCCGAGTGCTTTCTCGATTGCCATGACGGCAGCGCGGGTGTCGGCGCCGGTCGTCTCGGAGAAGGTGTTGATGTTGATATAGCCGACGTCGCCCTTCACTTCCCACTTCACCGGGCGCTGCACGATCACCTCGCGGGTGAGCGACAGCTCCATCGGCTTGTCTCGGCCAGGGCGGACGATGGTGATGGCAAGCTTCGTGCCCGGCTTGCCGCGCATCTGGCTGACCGCCTCGTCCAGCGTCCCGCCGTAGATCAGCTTGCCGTCGATGTGGGTGATATAGTCCCCGGTCTTGATCCCGGCGCGCCACGCGGGCGAATCCTCCTGCGGCGCGATCACCTTCACCGCGCCATCCTCCATCGAGACGGTGAGGCCCAGACCGCCGTAATTGCCCTCCGTCTGGATGCGCAGATTCTCGTAATCGGATGCGTCAACATAGCTGGAATGCGGATCGAGCGCCGAGAGCATGCCGTCGATGGCGCCCTTGATCAGCTGCTCGTCGGTGACCTTGTCGACGTAATCGGCCTTCACCCGATTGTAGACGTCCATGAAGCGCTCCATCTCGCGATAGGCGCCGGAATCGACCGCGGCCATCGCGCCCGTGCTGAGTGGCACGAGCGCAAGCGTCGCGGCCAAGGCAGTAGCGGAGAGCAACGGATACTTCATGCGTGCACGTCCTCGGGGGATGCGGATCGGCGTGATGTAGCGGTTTTCACGAGGTCGAGCAAAGCAGTAGGCGAGGTGAACCGCAAATGAGTGGGCGGGCAATCGAAACCGTAGAGCGCACGTTCAGCTCATCAGCGCGGCGGCATCCACCGGCCGGCCGCGGCGGCGAAGCTCGACCGTCACTTCCGCGTCTCCGCTCCTCACCGAACGCCCGATCACCTGCCCCGCCTTGACGGATGCGCCGCGCCCGACAGCGGTGCCCCCCAGCCCGGCAAGCAGCGTCGTCCAGCCGGCGCCATGATCGATAATCACGACCGTGCCGAAGCGGCGAAACGGACGCGCGAAGATCACCCGGCCCGCCGCTGGCGCGTTGACCGCAGTATTGCCGGGGACGGCAAAAGTAAGGCCGCGCGCGCGCACGCCATTGTCCGATATCTCGCCGAAGCCCGTCACGAGGCGCCCCGTCACCGGCAGGCGATATGCGGGGGGCGTATTCGATATCGCCGGATCGGACCGCGGGGGGCCGGCGAGCCCCGACAACTCCTCCAGCGTCGCCTGTGTTTCGCCCAGTGCCGCCATGCGATCGACGATGTCGCGCGCCGCTTCCCCCATTGCGATCGCCCGGTCCGACTGCACCAGCGCGTCGCGATCGAGCCGCACCGCCGCATCTGCGTGACGGGTGCGGAGCGCCGCGAGCTTCTGCCGCTCAGCGACGAGCGATCGGCGGCCTTGCGCCAGGCTCTCTTCCGCCAGCGTGGCACTGGCCTGCAATGCACGCGTACGGGCCAGATCAGCCCGCAGGCCCGCGGTTCGTTCCCGTACCGCCGGCAGGGCGCTGCCGAGCACAGCGCGGACGTGGACGAGATCACTGATGGAACCGGGCTGCACGATCGTCGCCGTTGCCGGCCGGCGGGCAAGCGAGGTGATGGCGGCCATCAGCCGTGCGATCGGCTCCTGCCGGGCGCCGAGTTCGGCGCGTTGCCGCGCGAGCAGCGCTTCGACGATGGCGACGCGGGCGCGCGCGGCGTCGATATCCGCCTGCGCCCGCCTGATCCGGGCTGCGACCGCCGCTTCCTCGGTTCGTGCCTTGCGGGCCGCGTCGCGTTCCTCGTCGGCGCGGCGCTGGAGCTCGACAGCGCGTGTCGCGGCGGCGCGCGCATCGGCCTTGGCCGCGGTCAGCCGCTCGCGTTGGATGGCCAGAGGATCAGGCGCAGCGGTGGCACTGGCGAGCGGCACCGCCGCTGCCACAAGCATCGCTGTCGCCCACCGCCCCATCCGGCGTCAGCCTTCGCGATGATAAGGGTGATTGGCAAGGATGGAGGTGGCGCGGAACAATTGTTCCGCCAGCATCGCACGCGCCAGCATGTGCGGCCACGTGGCGCGGCCGAATGACAGCAGGAGATCAGCCCCGGCACGTTCTTCGTCGTCGAAGCCATCGGCGGCCCCGATCATGAAGCGCGCCTCGCGCACGCCGTCGTCGCGCCACCGCTCCAGCACCCGCGCAAACTCGACCGAGGAGAGAAGCTTCCCCGTCTCGTCCAGCATCACCCGCCGGGTGCCCGGCGCCATTTCGGGCACCTTGCCGCCCCGGTCGGGCAATTCGCTCACGCGGGTCGGCCAGTTGATCCGCTTCAGGTAGCGATCGACGAGCTCCGCCTCGGGCGATCGGCCGATCCGCCCGCGCGCGACGATGTGAAGGATCAGGTCAGGCGTTCCCGGGCGATGGCGCAGCCGGCGCGTCGCCGAACGACCACATGCGCTCCAGATTGTAGAAGGAGCGCACCTCGGGACGGAACAGGTGGACGATCACGTCGCCGGCGTCGATCAGCACCCAGTCCGCCGTCGGCAGGCCCTCGATCCGCGGCGACTTGCCGGTCTCGCCCTTGATCTTCTCGGCGAGCTTTTGGGCCATGGAGGCGACCTGACGGGTCGAGCGGCCGCTCGCGATCACCATGTGATCAGCGATCGACGACTTGCCCGCGAGCGGGATCGAGATGGTATCGGCGGCCTGATCATCGTCCAGGCTGTCGAGGACAAGCTTATGCAATGCCGCGACGCTGTCAGCGTCAGGGGATCGATAGGCGTTGGCGGAAGCGGGCAAGTTCACTCCTGGGTGGAAGGTTTGGCTGCAGATATGGGAAGCGTATAGCGTTGATGCCAGGCAGGATCTGCGGCGCGCAGCTGCGTCGCGGATGTCGGGTCAGGGCGGAAACGTAGCAGCACCAGGGCTGGCACACTCCACTCGGTCCAGTTCTTCGCCTGGCTTGCGGGCCTCTGGAAGCGCCGCAGCCAACCCATCGCGGGTGCCGCGCGGGCAATGCCATCATAGCCTGGCCGCGCGATCACTGCAATCGGCACCGTGCGCGCGATCCGCCGCCATGCCCGCCAGCGATCGAATTGCTGCAGGTTGTCAGCCCCCATCACCCAGATGAAACGGTGACGGGGATAGCGGCGCACCAGCGCCGCCAGCGTATCGACGGTGTAGCGGGTGCCGAGCCGCGCCTCGATGTCGGTCGGCCGGATGCGCGCGGCACGGGCCATGCGCCGCGCGGAGGCGAGCCGTGCGGAGAGCGGCGCCATGCCAACGGCAGGCTTCAGCGGATTGCCGGGGGATACCAGCCACCACATCTCGTCCAGCCCAAGCGCCTCGATCGCCGCCAGGCTGATGCCGCGATGACCGGTATGGGCCGGGTTGAACGAGCCTCCGAGGAGGCCGATTCGCCGGGGCCGGCGGCTCACCAACGCCGTTCGCCCGGGGCCCGGGCCCCTTGGCCAGCGACCCTCAGAAGCTCAGCTCCTCATACACCTTCGAGACGTCGCCGCCCCACACGCCGTGGTAGCGATCGAGCAGATCCTGCGCCGGCACCTTGCCGGTGCGGACGATCTCGCGCAGCGGATTGAGGAAGCCCGTCTCGTCGTCACCCGATGCACTCAGCCGCGCGCGCGCCGCAAGGCCGCGCCCCGCGATGTCGAGCACCTCGCCCGCGATATCACGCAGCGTGCCGCGCCCCGGCACCGGCGCGTCGAGGCCCAGCTTCGGCACCAAATCGCGCAATGCCTGGCGCGCTTCCATCGACCAATGCTTCACCAGATCCCACGCCGCGTCGAGCGCGCCCTGATCGTAGAGGAGGCCCACCCACAAGGCCGGCAGCGCGCAGATCCGCCCCCAGGGGCCGCCGTCGGCGCCGCGCATCTCAAGGAAGGTCTTCAGCCGCACTTCCGGGAAGGCGGTCGACAGATGGTCGTTCCAGTCGTCGAGCGTCGGCAGCTCACCGGGCAGGACGGACAGTTCACCCTTCAGGAAATCGCGGAAGCTCAGTCCTGCGGCGTCGATATATTTGCCGTCCCGATAGACGAAGTACATCGGCACATCGAGCATGTACTCGGCGTAGCGCTCGTAGCCGAAGCCCTCCTCGAACACGAAGGGCAGCATGCCCGTGCGCGCCGGATCGGTATCCGACCAGATGTGGCTACGGTAACTGAGATAACCGTTGGGCTTGCCTTCGGTGAACGGCGAATTGGCGAAGAGCGCGGTGGCAAGCGGCTGGAGTGCCAGGCCGACGCGGAACTTCTGCACCATGTCCGCTTCGGTCGCGTAATCGAGGTTCACCTGGATCGTGCAGGTACGCAGCATCATGTCGAGCCCCATCGTGCCGACGCGCGGCATGTGGCGCAGCATGATGGCGTAGCGGCCCTTCGGCATGATCGGCAGCTCGCCGCGGGTCTTGTCCGGCCACATGCCGAGGCCAAGGAAACTGATGCCGAGCTTGTCCCCCGCCGCCTTCACCTGATCGAGGTGGCGGCCGGTTTCAGCGCAGGTCTGATGCAGGTTATCGAGCGGCGCACCGGAAAGCTCAAACTGCCCAGCCGGCTCCAGGCTGACCGATCCGTCCGCACCGGTCAAAGCAATGAGGCTGCCGTTTTCCTCCACCGGCTTCCAGCCATGCTGCTGCAGTTCGGTCAGCAACGCGCGAATGCCACCGGGCTCGTCCCAGCTGGGCGCATGATGATCCGACCGGGCGTAGACGAATTTCTCGTGTTCGGTGCCGATCCGCCAGCGGTCTTTCGGCTTCTCGCCCCGCGCGAAGCTGGCAATCAGCTGATCACGCGACTCGATCACGGGCGAGTTGCTATCCGAAACTGTCTTCGTCGTCATGGCGCGCCCTTAATCGGGGATGAAGGCGGCGGCTAGAGCGCTCGTTTAGCGCTCCATCGCCTTGCGCATGGCGGACCGCTGGACCTGGGCCGATACGCTATCGGGTGCGGCATAAAGTGCGCGCAGGAAGGCGCGGTCGTTGTCGCTCAGGCCGGCGACGCTTGAGCCCTGGTCGAACACCGACAGGATCGAACCCTCCGGCGCGTTTGCCTCAAGCGGCGGGCGGGCCAGCACCACCATCGCAAGATAGTCGCCGATCTGCCTCAGCGAGAGGCCAGCAAGCCGCTCCGCGTCGACGATGACCAGCATGTTGTCCAGCACCGTGCGCGTGCTCTTCTGCAACCGCGAGCCCGAAAGCCTGCCGACGCCGATCGCGCGCCCGGCGCCGTTCGCAAGACCGTTGGCATCCTTCACCGGGCTACCATCGAACGGCAATTCCGCCACCTGGCTGATCCAGCGAACGGGCTGCGTTGTGTCGGCGAAGTGCCTCAACCGCGCGCGCCCCTCCTGCCCCAGCGTTCGTGGATAGCGGGACCGCAGACGAGCGGCGATTTCCTCGGGGTTGCGCGTCACCAGCACGACGGCATTTGGGCGGCATCCTTCTTTCCCGACGGGGTAGCCGATGGCGCGGGCGGTCTCCTCGATCCGTCCGTTCAACACGACCGCATGTTTCGGCGCCAGCCCCACGATCCCGGTGCACAATGGCAGGTCCCATCGCGGCACCTGGTCGCTGCGCGCCGGGTCCGTGAGGTTCTGCACGAACTGGTCAATCACCGTCCGCTCACGCGCGGTAACGACGATGTCCTTGCCGCCGGTCGCGGGCGCGGGGGATTGGGAAGGCGCATCCTGCGCTACCACCGAAATCGGCAGCGTGACGAGCGCCGCGGCAACGAGGCTAAGGTGCACCCTCATCATTCCCCCTCCAGTCACCGGCCACCGCCATCCAGATCGCGATGGCTGCGGCGGCCGCTGTGTCCGCCCGCAGAATACGAGGTCCAAGGGATATGCCAAGTGCCTGGGGAAGCGCCCGGATCGCGGCGCGTTCGCCGTCATCGAAGCCGCCCTCGGGGCCGATCAGGATCGCCGCCGGCCCAGGCTTCATCGCCTCGCGCGCAGGCGCGCCGCCAAGCTCGTCGGCGAAGTACAGCGCGCGATCGGCCGGCCAGTCGCGCAGCAGCGCGGTTAGCTTCACCGGCTCCGCTACCTGCGGCAGCGCGGTTCGCCCGCATTGCTCGGCCGCCTCGATCATGTGCGCGCGCAGCCGATCGACCTTCGGCTTGTCGACCACGGTGCGATGCGTCAGCACCGGCACCAGACGCGCGACGCCCAGCTCGCACGCCTTTTCCGCCATCCAGTCGACCCGGCCCTTCTTCAGCGGTGCGGCAAGCAGCCACAGGTCGGGCACCGCCTCACGCTCGGCAAGCTTCTGCGTGATGTCGAGCGTCAGGTCGCGCTTGCCGGCAGCGGCGACGATGGCCAGCCATTCTCCCGTGCGATCATCGAACAGCCGCACCGGATCGCCCGGCTTCACCCGCATCACGCCAGCGAGATAATGCGCCGCAGGTCCATCGATGCGCAGCGGCCCGACATCGAGCCGCTGATCGACGAACAGCCGCGGTGTCGAGCGCGGTGGCCAGGCAGGCGTGGCGATCATTGACCTCTGGTCCGCGCCCGGCCGCGGGCGATCGCCCAGCGCGCGATCAGGAACAGCACCAACCCAATCAGGGCGACGCCAAGCACCACCCCGGTGATCGCCCCGGCGACCCGCAGGATGGCGTAGAACAGCGCCTCCACGAAGCGCCCGATCGCAACCGACAAATGGATCATTCAGCGCACGCGGCGCCACGTCTGCGATTTGCAGCCGAAATTGGCGAACAGACAGCCCGTGCCGACGATCGTGTCGCGATCGACCTGCTCGATCGTCCCGTCAAAGGTCTTGTCGATATCGGGCACATAGACCTGACCGTACCACAAGCCGTCATCCTCGCGGCGGAAATCGTGGAACAGCTGCGTGCCGATCAGCCGATCGGTGCCGCCGGCGGCGGCATCCGCCTTTGCCTTCTCGCTTGCCTGGACGACCGTGCCGCACAGCCCCTGTCCGCATCTCGCGACGCGGATGCGCACGCTGTCGGCATTGTTGCGCCAGATGCCTTCCCAGCCCTGCGCTCGCTGCGCTGCGGCGGGGGACGCGAGCATGACCGCGCCGGCCCCGACACCCGCCAGCACGAGGGCGGCAGCGGCGGCGCGCATTGATGCGATCGTCATGATGCTCCTCCATCCCCGGGTGAGTCCGGGCCTTCCCGGAAGCTGCGGGCAAGCTCCGCCACGTCCGCCCCTTCCGGCACCACCAGCCATTCACCGGGGCGCCGACTATCCACCACGGTCACGGCAGCTTTAGGGCAGATGCCAAGGCACCTCGTCTCGACCACGCCGATGTCCGCCTTGCGCCCCTTGCCGAAACCCGGCTCCCCGCGCAGTGCCTTTGCGAGGCGGGTATGCCCCTTGGGCCCGAAACCGCCATCGATCTTCTTCGAACATTTGCCGCACACCAGGATGGCGCCGGTCCAGTGCGAACGCGCACGCTTCACGCCGGCTTCCAGCTCCGTCGCTCCTCGGCGGCGCGCAGCACTTCATAGGCCGCCTGGATACCCTGGAAGCGCTTCGCCGCCTCGGCATCGCCTGGGCGGACATCGGGATGGTTCGATTTCGCCAGCCGCCGCCACGCGGTGCGCACGTCCTCGAACGTCGCGTCGCTCTCCAGTTCCAGCACCTCGAGCGCGCGCATCTCGTCACGCGATCGCGATCCGTCGCCCGGGCCGGCCCAGCCATGGTGACGCGACTGTTCGTAGCCCGATGCATCGCGCCGCTCGTCGCGCTCGCGTGCCGCCGCTTCCTCGGCATCCAGCCCTTCGAAGTAATTCCAGCCGCGGTTGTATTCCGCCGCATGGGCCTGGCAGAAATACCAGCGCTCCGGGCTGTTGGGCGATTTCGGCGCGGGGCAATCGCCGGGTTCCTCGCAGCCATGGCGGTCGCACAGCCGAACCTTCGTCGCCTCGCGCGCCGCACCATAAGGTCGCCAGCGGGGAAATCCCCAATCGTTCGAACGGGTAGAGCGGGCCATTGCCCACCATCTAGCGACTGATCGGCCGCGGTTAAAGGTGACACCAGAGGGCCTGTAAGCCGGGTTCTGTCCACCCGTTGCCGGGATGGGCGACCATTCATCTAGGCGAACCGTTGCCGGCACGCTCAAGCAACCAACCCGGGCGACGGGCGGGAACACGCCCCTATGCCGCCCCTATTCGGTTTTGCTCCCGGTGGGGTTTGCCATGCCGCTGCCGTTACCGGAAGCGCGGTGCGCTTTTACCGCACCCTTTCACCCTTGCCTGGCCGAAGCCTTCATCCGAAGATTGGGCGGTCTGCTCTCTGTGGCACTTTCCCTGAGGTCACCCCCGGCGGGCGTTACCCGCCACCGTTGTTCCATGGAGCCCGGACTTTCCTCGGCATGCGAGAACGCATGACGCGGCCGCCCGGCCCTCTGATGTATGGCGGGCTGTAGCGGGGGCGCGGGCAAATGCAATTGCCGCCTGTTTGTGCGAGCCGGAAGCGCCCCTCATCGCTCAGGCTTGCGCCGGAAGTAGAGACTGTAACGACTGCCTCGCTCGGCGGCGCCGAAGTGCCCCGCATAAGGCTCGAGGCCGAAGGGGGCGAGAGCCTCGTGGAACGACCCGCCCTGAAGCGCAAGCGCCGCTGCATTCTCCTGTTCCTGTCCAAGCCCAGGCGCGAAACCCCCGGTCACCTCGCACAAGGTAGCGGCGCAGCTGACCCGCACCTGCTCGTTCCCGCCCAGGTTCGGGATGGCGGCGAGCGCCGCACCGATCGCCCGTTCCGATCGCGTTGCCCATTCCCTGTCCCGCGGCTGGCTGCGGATCTTGGTGTAGAGCGTGCGTGGATCGATCCCCGGCGGCGGCAAGGCCGCTTCCATCGCCGGACCCCGCGGGACAAGTTCGTTCAGCGCCGGCGCGGCGCCGTTCGGCTGCGCCGCCAGGACAGAGCCGTCTCGCATCGGCGCAACACCGGTGGCGGCAGCGCCGGGCTTAACTCGAACGACCTTGATCGTGCTCGCATTGTCGCCAATCGGCGCATCTTGCCGCGACGATGAAAGAATAGCGGCCCCGATCATCAGGATCGCCACCCCGCCAGCCAAGACGAGCCAAGTCGCGCGCATCGGAGCAAGCTGCCCTAACACTCCCGAGATTTCCAGAAACTCTTGATGGCAGCGAGCAAGGAACGATCGTGATCAGCGTGATTCTGGCGCCTTTGAAACGGCGAAGCCGTTCAGGGAAACGCTATCGATCGCGTTCTCCTTTGGCGCGAGAGCGATCCCCTGCGCTTTGGCGAATGGCATCGCGAGAAACTCTGCCACGGTTTCAGGAAACCTTTCTCCTTGGACGCCGACATCCGGCCATTCGCCACGTTTCGGCCAATGCACGGTTCCGAACATCGCGTCCCAGAAGCTGAAGCAGATGCCGAAATTACGGTCGAAATGACGTTCTTCCACCGAATGGTGGATGCGGTGAAAGCGGTTGTCCACCACGATGCGGCGGAACGGGCCAAAGTGAATGCGCACCGGGGAATGGATATGGACCGACAGAAAGCTCACCACGAAGCCGATGACTAGGGGAACCTCTGCTCCCGGAAACTGGAAGAGGCTCAAGGGCAATGAGACGAAGAGGAAATCCGGGATCACCTGAAGTGGGTGCCCGATCGAATTGGCGGCGTGGAGTTCGGTCGGCGAGTGATGAACCTTGTGGATGCTCCAGAACCAGCGATGCTCCGCGCGATGCCGCCAGTAGCGCAGGAAATCCATCAACAGCACGAAACATGCGACCGCAATGCCGTAGCCGACCACCCCTAAGGGCTCGAGCGCTGGCCACAGCGGAACAACAATGTGGCCAAGGTCCAGCGCGAACCACAATTTCTGCAATGGCCAGCTGATCACGGGAGCTAAGGCGGACCCGATTAGGACAAGCATGGCGCCCGTTGCGCGATCACGAAGTCGGAGCCGCTCAGTGCCCGCCACGATCTCGATCACGACACAGGCGGCAAGCAGGACAACGGCGCCGAACAGCGCCCCGACAACGTCCGACCATAAGATGTTCAACATTCAGGCTCTTCCCCGTCGATCGGGGGGTATGCCAGTGCAACGGTTAAGCGGAATTAAACCCCGGTGGCCGCATCGAGCGCGCCAGGCGTCCAGTCACTCATCCCCCTGCGGCTTGGGCAGCAGCAGCGCGAGCAGGATCATGCGGCACTCGGCGTCGATCTCGCCATCGACCAGCTCAGGGCGGAAGCGGCGCTGGAAGGCGATGATCGCGGCGATCTTGTCGGTCACGTCATAACCGAAGCGTTCCAGCGCCAGCAGGAAACCCGCCTCGCTCCACATCGGGTCCATCAGGTTCTTGGTCGGCCGCGGCAGGGCAAGGCGCAGCCGGGCGAGTTTGCCCCAGGGAAACAGCTCACCCGGATCGCGCTTGCGGGCTGGTGCGATGTCGGAATGGCCGACGATGTTACCGCGCGTGATCTGGTACCGGTCCTTGATGTCGTGGACCAGGCGGATCACCGCCTCGATCTGCTCGTCCGGGAACGGCCGATACCCGAACTCGTGGCCGGGATTGACGATCTCGATCCCGATCGACGCGGAATTCACGTCATCCACGTCGCGCCAGTGTGATTGGCCGGCATGCCAGGCGCGCTTGTCCTCGGGCACCAGGCGAAGCACGGTGCCATCCTCCGCAACCACATAGTGCGATGAAACCTTTGCCCCCGGATCGCGCAGACGGGCGATGGCGGATTCGCCGTCGACCATGCCGGTATAGTGCAGCACGATCATCGTGATCGGCAGCGTCCGGTCATCGAAATTGGGCGACGGTGCCTCGATCAGCGTCATTGATGGTCCTCGGCGCGAGCGATGCGATAGGTCACGGGAACCGTCCTATCGCGCCCTTGCCGCCTCGGCCAGCATGACGAGGCCCGGAGCGCGCCGGTCAGTGCGCGGCATACGCCGGCGGAACGTCCCCGGGCCCGGCCACCTCATAGAAGCCGCGCAGCCGCTTGCTCGGCACGAACCGGTTCGATTGACCGATCACCGTTTCGCCGGCCCCCAGCATGAGGATGCCGTGGGGGCGCAGGCAGGCAGCGAATGTATCAAGCACCTTCGCACGCAGGTCTGGCGCCAGATAGAAAAGGACGTTGCGACACAGCACCGCATCAAACTGCCCCGGCGCGGGATCGGCAACCAGGTTTTGCCGCCGAAAGGTGATACGCCGCAGCAAGTCGTTGCGCGCCACCCAGTCGTTGCCGTCCTGCTCGAACCATTGGAGCATCTGCCGTACCGGCAGGCCGCGCTGGATCTCGAACTGGGAAAAGCGCCCAGTCCGCGCCCGGCCGATCGCGGCGGCTGAAACGTCAGTGGCGACGATCTCCGGCAACGGCCCGCCGCGTTCGGCGAATGCCATGGCGAGCGACAAAGGCTCCTGCCCCGTGGCGCAGCCCGCGCACCAGATGCGCGGGTTTGAACGATCAAGCGAAGCGATCGCCTCCGCCGCACCTGCGATCGCCTGGGCGTCGCGAAAGAAGGAAGTCTCCTGGTTGAGGAGAGCGTCGACCACCCGATCCGCAAGTTCCGGGCTGCTGCCGTCGAGCACCAGCCGGACAAGATCGTCAATCGTTGTCGCCCCGCGCTCCGCGGCGATCGGCCGCAGCGCGGTGTCGATCCGCCACGTTCGGTTCGCCGCGATGCGCTGCCCGGTGCGCGCCTCGAGCAGCGCGGCGAGCACGTTCACCGCGCCCGGACTGGCGTCGTTTGCGCCCAGCGTCTGGGGCGCGGTCATGCGTCCGGACGCCCGGCGGCGGCGGCGATGAGGCTGCCGATCTGCCCGGGTGGCATGATGGCATCGGCAAGGCCTGCGGCAGCCACGGCGCCCGGCATGCCCCAGACCACCGAACTCGTCTCGTCCTGCACCACCACTCGTCCCCCCGCGGCGCGCACCCTGCCCGCGCCTTCAAGCCCGTCCCGGCCCATCCCGCTCAGCACCACCGCCAACAAACGGGGGCCGAAACATTCGGCGAAGGACGAGAACATCGGATCGACGGAGGGCATGTTGCCGTTCGCTACCGGCTCACGCGACAGCCGGATCGCGGCGCGCCCGCGCGGCAAGCGAACAGCGACAACATGCGCGTCTCCCGGCGCCACTACGATCGTGCCGTCACGAAGCGCCATCCGATCGCGCGCCACCTCGCAGGGCCGGCCGGTCGCGGCCGAAAGCTGGCCCACGAAGAACGGGACGAACGCCGGGGGCAGATGCTGCGTCACCACGATCGGGGCGCGGAACGAGGCCGGAACCGCCTGAAACAGATGCATGAGCGCATGAATGCCGCCGGTAGAAGCCCCGATGGCAACGAGATCGATGTCGCGCTCCGGCAGGCTCGCCGGCGTGACGGCGCGAGGTGCCACAACGCTCCGCTCGCCCAGCCGGATCAGTTTCTCGACCAGATTGCGTGCGAACTGACTGGAAGACATGCTGCCGCCAGGTTTCACCAGCGTATCGGCGGCGCCGAGCGCCAGCGCCTGCACGGTGGCGGCCGCGCCGTCACCCGCCGCCGAAGACACGACCAGCACGCGGGCTCCCTGTCCCGTGGCAATCAGGGCAGGAAGCCCAGTCAGCCCGTCGACGCCCGGCATCTCAAGGTCGAGCAGGATGACGTCGACACGTTTGCGGGCCAGGACGTCGAGCGCACGGCCCACGTCCGGCACTGCCCCCACCACTATGCTGCCGCCGGCCTCCGTCGCGATGCGGGTCAGCACCGCGCGCGCTACCGTCGAATCGTCGACGATCAGCAGCCGCTGCGGCGCGTGATCCGCCGGTGCGAACACGCTTGCGGGCGGAGGGGCAGCCACTGAGGCCAACTGCGGTGTCAGGCGACGCCGACGATCTGGAGCTTGCTTTCCAGCGTCTCGCGGTCAAACGGCTTCATGACATATTCATCGGCACCCGCTTCGATCGCGGCGCGGATATGAGCCATGCCGTTCTCGGTGGTGCAGAACACCACCTTGGGGCGCGAGCCGAGCGGCGTTTCGCGAAGCGCGCGAAGGAAATCCATGCCGCTCATCACCGGCATGTTCCAATCGAGCAGGATCACATCGGGCGGGCTGGCGATGCAGCTCTCCAGTGCCTCGCGCCCATCGGCTGCCTCGGCGACGGTGAAGTCGAGCCCCTCCAGAATGTGCCGGGCCACCTTTCGGATCACCTTCGAGTCGTCCACGACCAGACACGACTTCATGACGCTAACCCCGCAACTATCTGTATGGCGATCGTTTCTACCCACGAAGGGTAAGGACGGCGTTAATCTGCCGCGGCGAGCGTGCCGACCAATCGGACGAGATCGATCACGAGCAGCGGTTCGCCATCGCGCTCCGCCGCCCCGATGGTCACCGCGGCCCAGCGCCGGCCGAGCGCCAGGCCCCCGGGAAGCGGCTCGACCTCCAGCGGCGCGACGTCCTCCAGCGAATCGACCAGCACCGCATGGTGATGCCCGTCGACGATGGTCAGGATCGCGCGTTCCGCATCATCCGGGCCGGGCGGCAGGCCAAGGACCTGCCAGGTATCGATCACGGTAACGACACGGCTGCGGAGGGCTGCAAGCCCGCGCACGGCCGGGTGCGCACGCGGCGCCGGCACGATCGACGTCACGTCCACCACGGAATCCACCGCTTCGCACGGTACGGCAATGGCGCGGCCGCCGACGTGGGCCAGCAAGTGGAGCGTGCTCATCGGCCCGACCCTGCCTTGCTCGCCACGCTTAACGCTCCGGCGATCAGTTCGAGATCGATCCGCGGCCGCCCGGTGGCGGCATCACGCGCCAGCTGGATCACATTGGCGTCGGCAAGTGCATCCTCGTCGGTGGAAAAGGTGATCGCCGCGGTTTCGCCGGGCTCCAGCGAATGCGCGACGCGATAGCCTGCGGCCTCGATCGTGGGCCGGAGGAACGCCTCCATCCAGCCAGTCTCCGCGCCCTTGAGAAGGCAGATCGGCGGCGCTCCGCTGTTCGTCGCGGCATTTGCCATCAGCCGTAGCGGTTCCACCACTTCGACCGGCTCACCGTCGATCACGGCGACGCCGATCACTGCCCGCGCGCCGTGGGCGGGCAGCAATTCCCCCGTGAGCGTCGCGATATCAATCGCGCAACGGACCAGATATCCCCACTGCTCGCCGCCGTGGCTGAGCAGCAGCATCGACAATTTGTCGTTGCCCGCCGGCGGCGCCTCGCCCCGCAACAGCGGCACCATGCCTTCCCGGCCCAGCACCCAGCGCCGCCCACCCGCCTCTCGCAGCGCTTCCCGCTCCACCGTTTCGATATGATCAATCGCGGAAAGCGCAACCGCGCGACGCGCCCCATCCAGCCCCTCGAACAGCAAGGCGGCGGTTCCTTCCGGCGCCGCCTCTTCGGCCTCCGGTTCGACGTCGACCACCCGCTCGAAGGACACGCCAGCGGCAGCGGCCACGCCGGCGCAGTCGATCAGCAATAGCGGCCGGCCGGTATCCGGCAGCATCTGCCCGGCATAGATGCCGGCCGCCATCACCGCCGGCGCCACCGGCTTCACCACCAGTTCCTGTGTATCGGTCACCGCGTCCACCGCCAGCGCGAACATCCCGCCCGGCAAAGTCACGATCATCAGCATCGGCGCCGCGCGATCGCCCTGCCCCAGCACATCACCCAGGACCACCAGCGGCAGTCGCCGCCCGCGCACCGTGGCCAGGGCGCTATCGCCTACGCGGTCGATCCGCACCGCCGATGAACTCGCTGCGACGATCTCCTCGACCGCTTGCCGCGGCACGGCGTAGCAATGGCCGCCCACCTCGATCAGCACGACCGACACGATCGCCAGCGTCAGCGGCACCTCGATCGTGGTGGTGAGGCCCCGGCCGCGGCGATTATCGAGCCGGATCGATCCGCCGGTCTGCTCGACGTTGGTGCGTACCACGTCCATGCCAACGCCCCGGCCGGACAATGCGGTCACTTCCTCGCGCGTCGTCAGGCCGGGCTCGAAGATGAGGTCCAGCCGCGCGCGTTCAGTCAGCGCGTTGAACTCCGCCGCGCGCGCCGGTTCCTGCGCGATCCGTCTTTCCACCAGCCGGGCTGTATCGATGCCCTTTCCGTCGTCCGCGATCTCGACGAAGATACGGTTGCCGGACTGGCGCGCGACGATCGACAAACGGCCCGTTTCGGACTTTCCCGCGCGCCGTCGCTCCTCAGGCGATTCGATCCCGTGGTCGAGCGCGTTGCGGACGATATGGACCAGCGGATCGCGCAGCAGCTCGATCATCTCGCGATCGAGCTCGACGTCCGAACCATCGATCGACAGGACCACCTTCTTGCCCAGCGAGGCTGCGGTGTCACGCACCAGCCGCGGGACGGCACTGAACAGCGAATCGATCGCCTGCATCCGCGTGCGCGTCACCGTGTCGCGAAGCTCGGCCACCGTCAGCGAGAGGCGGTCGATCGCCGATTCCAGCGTGGGGTCCGCCGCTTCGCGCAGCCGCCGCGCCAGCTCGTTGCGCGCCAGCACCATTTCGGACACGCCGTTCATCATCCGGTCGAGCAGATCCACCGACAGGCGGATGCTGCGCGTCGGCGCGCGCGGAGCGCCGGAGATTGGGGCGGCTGACGGGGCAGAGGCCGGTGCAGCCTGACCATGAAGGGCGGCAAGCAGCAGATCCTCGGTCGAATCGTCCAGCGCCGCGCCGGCATCGATCGCCTCGACGATCTCGCCGATACGGTCGACGATCGCCAATACCGCGTTCACCAGCTGCGGATCGGGCACCCGCTCGCCCGAGCGGAAGCTTTGCAGCACGTCCTCGGCGGCGTGGCTCAATCGCGCAAGGCGCGGCAGATCGAGGAACCCGCAACTCCCCTTCACGGTGTGGACGAAGCGGAAGATCGCATCCAGCCGCGCGCGATCCGCTGGATCGCTCTCCCAGGCGACGATCTCGCCCGACAGTGCGGCCAGCGTTTCGCGTGTTTCCGCGATGAATTCCTGCAGCAGATCGTCCATCGCCGACGATCTGTGCAGCAAAGCAGTAAAAAGGATGTTTACCGCACTCGATGCGATCGATGCGCAATCACCGCATCTTACTGCGCGCGCATCGCCGCCCCGAACAGCAGCACATTGTCCGCCGGCGCGCTCACCAGCACCTTGCCGTCCGCCCCCGCCACCATCTCGTGTACCAGGAAGGCTGCGGCGGCGCGCGGCGTCACCGCGTCGCTGGCGAGGCCATCAACCAGGGTCGCACGCAGTTCGTCGTCCAGCGCAATCCGCGGCCCTTCGGCCTTCAGCACGATTTCGATCGCGCCGTCGTTCATCTCGCCGCCGATATCCAGCGTACCGCCTCGCACCAGCGAATCGCCCGCGATCATCGCCATGTTCAGCAGCACCTTGATCGCCGTCTTGGGCAGCAGCGGTTCTTCGACCATCCAGTTGATCGTCAATCGCTTGTTCTCGCCGAACAGACCCTCGATCGCGGCCTGGGCCTCGCGCGAATCCACTGATTCGCCAAAGCCGCCGGCCGCGCCGAATGCCAGCCGGAAGAACTTGAGCTTCGCCGCGGACGTCCGCGCGCTCTCCGCCAGCAGTTCCATGCAGCGCTCGCGCATCGCCGGATCGGTCTCGTCGGCGAGCAGTTCGAGGCCGTTGTTCAGCGCACCGATCGGAGAGAGGAGATCGTGGCAGAGGCGGGAGCAGAGCAGGCTGGCGAAATCAACGGGATCGATGGTCATGGCCGTTCCATGACGCAGCCGACTCTAGGGTGCAATGGCGAGGGTGAGCGGATCGAAGCGCCCGTGCACCGCTCCGTCGCTGACCGCGCGCCAGGCGGTGATTTCGCCCCCTGCCGTGATCAACCAGACCGCGCGATCCGGCGCCGCTGCCGCCGCATCCGCCAGCGAGGGCGCGGCAATGCCTGACGGGTGCGAGTGGTAATGGCCCAGCACCTTGGGACCGCCCTGCCGTGCCGCGCGCAGCGCCGCGAACAGGGCGGCAGGATCAAGTTCGAACCGGACGGCGGGCGTGGCATCGACGTTGCGGCATGGCCGCGCCTCCTCGATCCGGTCGCCGTATCCGAGCAGCAAGCCGCATATTTCGTCGCTCGACCGGTCAGCTTCGGAAACGATCCGTTCCAGCAACGACCTTGAAATCCGCACCGTCGTACCCATCTAGTACACCTAATGGACCGGGGGGTTTCCATCATTCAAGCGACGATCGCACCGGCTGCCGATGGATGGCGGCTCGATCGTGCGTTGGCCGACGCAGTGCCGACCCTGTCGCGCGAGCGGCTGAAGGTGCTGATCAATGCCGGCCAGGTCCAGCGCGACGGCCTTTTGGTGCGCGATCCGTCGAAGCGCGCGAGCGCCGGCGACATCTTCGCGATCGCGGTGCCCGCCCCCGCCCCTGCCCATAATGAGGCGCAGGACATTCCCCTGGTGGTGGCCTTCGAGGACGAACACCTGATCGTGATCGACAAGCCCGCGGGGCTCGTCGTCCACCCCGCCGCCGGCAACCTCGACGGCACGCTCGTCAACGCGCTGCTGCATCATTGCGGCGGATCGCTCTCCGGCATCGGCGGGGTCGCGCGCCCCGGCATCGTCCACCGTATCGACAAGGATACGTCCGGCCTGATGGTCGCCGCGAAGACCGATCGGGCGCACGAGGGCCTCGCCAAGCAGTTCGCCGCGCACACCATCGACCGCCGCTACAAGGCGATCGTCAACGGCCGGCCGATGCCGCCGGAAGGCAAGGTCGATGCGCCGCTCGCCCGCTCGCCGCAGAACCGGAAGAAGGTTGCGATCGTCGCCAACGGCAAGCGCGCCGTCACGCATTTCCGCACGCTGGAGCGGCTGCGCGACGCCGCGCTCGTCGAATGCCGGCTTGAAACCGGCCGGACGCACCAGGTGCGCGTGCACATGGCATCGATCGGTCATGCCTTGCTGGGTGACCCGGTCTATGGTAGAACAAAACAAGCTCACAAGCGTGTGCTCGATGAACTCTCGTTCCGCCGCCAGGCGCTGCACGCCGCGCGGCTCGGGTTCGTCCACCCGATCACAAGCACCGCTTTGTCGTTCGAAAGCGCGATGCCTGCAGACATGCAGGAACTGTTCAGTCAACTCTACGTATAGGGTGAAAGCGCCACGCTGCTATGCGAGACGGCGCTTCTCCGGAAAGGGAGATTAGGTAATCATGGCAAGCGGCAACGTCCCTGCGACGATCCCCGCACTCGGCGGCGAGCAGAGCCTCAACCGCTATCTCGCCGAGATCAAGAAGTTTCCCATCCTGGCGCCCGAGCAGGAATATATGCTCGCCAAGCGTTTCCAGGAGCATGGCGATCCTGAGGCGGCAGCCCAGCTCGTCACCAGCCACCTGCGTCTCGTCGCGAAGATCGCGATGGGCTATCGCGGCTATGGGCTGCCCGTGTCCGAGCTGATCAGCGAGGGCAATATCGGCCTGATGCAGGGCGTGAAGAAGTTCGAGCCCGATCGCGGCTTCCGCCTCGCGACCTATGCGATGTGGTGGATTCGCGCGTCGATCCAGGAATTCATCCTGCGCTCGTGGAGCCTGGTGAAGATGGGCACCACCGCCGCGCAGAAGAAGCTGTTCTTCAACCTGCGCCGGATGAAGGCCCGCCTCGACGCGTTCGAGGACGGCGATCTGAAGCCGGAGGACCTGACCAAGATCGCGACCGACCTCGGCGTCAGCGAGGCGGACGTGGTCAGCATGAACCGCCGCATGGCGATGGGCGGCGACACCTCGCTCAACGTCTCGATGCGCGAGGATGGCGAAGGCCAGTGGCAGGATTGGTTGCAGGATGATTCGCCGCTGCAGGATCAGGTGGTGGCCGAAGCGCAGGAGGCGGACGTCCGGCACGACATGCTCGTGACCGCGATGGACAACCTCAACGACCGTGAGAAGCATATCCTGACCGAGCGCCGCCTGACCGACGATCCCAAGACGCTCGAGGAACTGAGCCAGGTCTATGGCGTCAGCCGTGAACGCGTCCGCCAGATCGAGGTGCGCGCGTTCGAGAAGCTGCAGAAGGCGATGATGAAGATCGCGGGCGAGAAGCGCTTGCTGACCGCCTGATCGGCACATCCGAAGCTTGCCAGCCCCGCCCCTCCCCGCCATCGTGGCGACGGAAGGGCGGGGCTTCGCATGTGGCAGGATATCAAGCGTCTCTACGCGGACAGCCTGGCTTTCGCGCTGGCGCTGCCGATCCTCTTTTCCATCCCCGTTCTCATCGAATTTGCCCAGCATGTCGTGGAGATCGACACCGGCATGTATCGCCTCGGCGTCGAGGCCGCTTGGGGAGACCAGCGCCGCCTGACGCTGGGCTTCGCCAAGGTGCTGGCGATGATCCTGCCGGGCTATTGGTTCGTGCGCTACATCGCGTGGAACCGCGACGCGGATCGCGCCAAGCGGATCGAGCGGCCGGCGGCGACGCTGTTCGGCATCATCTTCGCGTTGCAGGCGCTCGCCCAATGGTACGGCCTGTTCGGCCCGCCGATCGCCGTGTTGCTGGGGCTGGAGGGGCGGCTGGCGCAATATGCCACGCTGACCGCCGGCATTCTGGTGAGCGTGATCGGCGTGTATCTCACCGCCTGGTTCGTCGCCTGGCCGCTCGGCAACGCCCGGATCGGTCCCCTGCGGTCGATCGCGATCATGGCCGGCAGCTTCTGGCGCTCGGTGGCCTATCTCATCGCCGGATCGGTGCCGCTGATGGCGATCCACTATGCGCTCGGCTACGGCGCGCTCGGCCGGCCCGAGTGGCTGGTGTGGCTGATGATGACGAGCGACGCGCTGGTGGTCGGCTTCCTGGCGCTGACCGGCGCCGGCGCCGCCTATCTAGCCGCGAGATACGCCGCCCGCCGGAGCGACATTCCGCTTGAGCCAGAAGCGCCGGCGCGGCGGTAGGAGCATCCGGGCGGGTGCCTCACCCTCCTCGCCACACATGGGCGTCCTCCATAGGGGCAGTTAAGCGAAGCGGGTCGGATCGGCCGGCTCGCGACCTATCGGTCATTGGCCCTGTGGCGGCATATGCCAAGCCGCGTCCCTCGCCCGCTTGCACCACTTCAACGCCCCATACGCGCGACGATATGTCGGCGAAAGGTGCTCTAGGGGCGGGCACATCATCGATCGTTGGTTCTTCGTCGCGATGTTGGCGAGATTTGCCGGCTTTGCGATCGACTCCGCGGGCTTGCGCCAGCGTTTGGTGAACGAAGGAGCGCCAACCGGATGATCCGCCCCGTAAACGATGATCCGCCTGGCCGCGCTGCCCGGGCGTTACACCCTCTTCCGCCCGCCCTCACCCGCGAAGCGCCAGTTCCCCCAGCACGATCGCGCCCAGCGGCCCGGCATTGTTTCCCAGCGCTGGCGGCACGACGAAGGTGTCGACATCGTCCACCTCGGCAATGGCAATATAGCCGCCGATCGACTGGTGGAGCGCGGCGCGGATGCGCGGGAACAGGAACTGGCTGCCCACCATCACACCGCCGCCCATCACGATCCGCCGCGGCACGCCGGTCATAACCACCGCGTGCAGCATCTGCGCCAGCGCGTGGACGACGCCGTCCCAGCCGGGATGATCGGCGGGCAGCTCCTGCCCCTTGATCCCGGTGCGCGCCGCGATCGCCGGCCCCGCGGCCAGCCCTTCGACACAGGCGCCGTGGAACGGGCACACGCCGGTCCAGTCGTCCCCCGCCATCCGCTGCGGCCGGATATGGCCAAGCTCGCTATGCGTCAGCCCGTCGACCGGCTGGCCATGCGCCACCAGCCCGACGCCGATACCGGTACCCACCGTTACATAGGCGAGGTCCGCCAGCCCCTGCGCCGCGCCCCAGCGGGCCTCGCCCAGCGCCGCGCCCACCACGTCGGTATGGAAGCCGGTCGGCACGTCGTATCGGCTGGCAAAGCGCCGCGCGATGTCCGTCCCCGCCCAGCCGGGCTTCGGGGTGGAAGTGATGCGCCCGTAATCGGCGGAGCTGCGGTCGATCGAGATCGGGCCAAAGCTCGCGATGCCCAGCGCGGCGAACCCGCGCCACCCGTCGATCACCGCCTCCAGCGCCGCCAGCGTCTCGTCCGGCTTGGTCGTCGGGAGTTCCACCCGCTCATGGATGGCATCCGGCCCGCTCGCCAGGATCGCGATGCATTTCGTGCCGCCCAGTTCGATCCCGGCGATCAGCGGTGCCTCGGCCATGCTCATTCCTCCAGCGCTGCTTCGTCGATCCGACGCAGCATCGTAACGAACCCGTCCAGTTCGTCGCGGCTGAAGCGCGCGAAGATGCGGCCCTCCAGCTCCAGTGCCTTGGGCGCGACGCTGGCGTACAGGTCCCGCCCCGCCGGCGTCAGCGACAAATGGTGGGATCTTTTGTCGGTCGGGTTCGGCGCCCGGCCCAAGAGGCCACGTTCCACCAGCGCGATCGCCGCCCGGCTCACCGTCACTTTGTCCATCCGCGTACGCTCGCCGATCTCGGCCTGGGTGATCGTCTCCACCTCCGCGATCACCGCGATCAGCCGCCATTCCGGAATGGTGAGCCCGAACAGCGATGCATAGGCGCGCGCGATCCGGTCGCTCACCAGGTTCGACGTGATCGACAATCGATAGGGCAGGAACCGGTCAAGCACGAGGTGGTTGGTCATGACGCTAGCGGTAGCATTTGACACGATCCGCTCAAGCCGCGATGATCGTATCAATTGTTACGATGTAAAGGTGCCGTCATGTCCCTCGACAATCCGTCTAGCAATCCCCTGGGCCTCAACGGCTTCGAATTCGTCGAATTTACCTCGCCCGATCCCGAAGCGATGGCGAAGCAGTTCGAGCAGCTCGGCTTCGTGCCGACGCACCGTCACCCGACGAAGAACATCACTCGCTACAAGCAGGGCCGAATCAACCTGATGCTGAACCGCGACGAGGCGGGCCGGGTAAAGCAGTTCCGCAACGAACATGGCGCCTCGGCCAGCGCGATGGCGTTCCGCGTCGCCGATCCGAAGAAGGCGCTCGAATGGGCGCTCGCCAACGGCGGAAAGCCGACCGAGGAAGACGACACCGTCATCATGGGGATCGGCGGCTCGTACCTCTATTTCATCCAGGACGGCGTCGACCTGTATGAGAATTGGGCCGAGTTCGACGGCTGGCAGGAAGCCGAGGCGAAGAACAACGTCGGGCTCGATCTGCTCGATCACCTCACGCACAATGTCCGCCGCGGCCAGATGCAGGTGTGGAGCCAGTTCTACCGCACGCTCTTCAACTTCGAGGAGCAGAAGTATTTCGACATCAAGGGCAAGGCGACCGGCCTGTTCAGCCAGGCGATGATCGCGCCGGACAAAGCGATCCGCATCCCGCTGAACGAAAGCCAGGACGACAATTCGCAGATCGAAGAATTCATCCGCGAATATCAGGGCGAAGGCATCCAGCACCTCGCGCTGACCACCGACGACATCTACGACACGGTCGAGCGCCTGCGCGCCCGCGGCGTGAAGCTGCAGGACACGATCGAGACCTATTACGAACTGGTCGACAAGCGCGTCCCCGGACACGGCGAGGATCTCGAACGGCTTCGCAAGAACCGCATCCTGATCGACGGCTCGGTCGAGAACGGCGAGGGCATCCTGCTGCAGATCTTCACCGAGAACATGTTCGGCCCGATCTTCTTCGAGATCATCCAGCGCAAGGGCAATGAAGGCTTCGGCAACGGCAACTTCCAGGCGCTGTTCGAAAGCATCGAGCTCGACCAGATCCGTCGGGGCGTGATTAAGGTCGATGCCTAAGCATCGGCCGAATGCGAGCGCGAAGGCGCTCGGCCCCGACCGGCCAGCGCAGCTAAGCCGGCGCTCAAGGCGCGGCTTAGCCGCGTCTGACGCCCCGGCGAGCCACACCATGCACCACCCCTGACTACCCCAAAACAAGACCCGCCCGAGGTGAGGATGCCCACCGACACTGCCACCCCAGCCTACACTCCCGGCTTCGGCAACCATGTCGCGACCGAGGCCGTGCCGGGCGCCCTCCCCATCGGCCGCAACTCGCCGCAGAAGCCGCCCTTCGGCCTCTATGCGGAGCAGCTCTCCGGCACGGCCTTCACCGCGCCGCGCCACGAGAACCGCCGCTCCTGGCTGTATCGCCTGCGCCCTTCCGCCGAGCATCCGCCCTTTACCCGCTACGAAGGCGCGGCACGCTTCGCGCCCGGCACCGTCAAGGAACCACTCGCGCCCAATCGTCTGCGCTGGGATCCGGTCGCCGGTGACACTGGCGTCGACCTCATCGACGGCATGACGACGATGCTCGCCAATCGCGATCCCGCCGATCTCGAAGGCGTCGCGATCCACGTCTATGCCGCGAATCGCGACATGGAGAACCGCGTCTTCGTCGATGCCGACGGCGAATTGCTGTTCGTGCCGCAGGAAGGCCGGCTCGCGCTTCTCACCGAGCTCGGCCGGATCGACATCGCCCCCGGCCAGATCGCGCTGGTCCCGCGCGGCGTCCGCTTCCGTGCATTGCTGCCGGATGGTTCGGCGCGCGGTTATGCGCTGGAAAACCATGGCGCGATGTTCCGCCTGCCCGATCTCGGCCCGATCGGTGCGAACGGCCTCGCCAATCCGCGCGATTTCGAGACGCCGAACGCCTGGTTCGAGGATCGCGACGAACGTATCGAGGTGATCCAGAAGTATCTCGGCAGCCTGTGGCGCACGGAGCTGCATCATTCGCCGCTCGATGTCGTCGCGTGGCACGGCAATCTCGCGCCGTGGCGCTACGATCTCGCGCATTTCAACACCGTCAACACCGTCAGCTTCGACCATCCCGATCCGTCGATCTTCACCGTGCTGACGTCGCCCAGCGATGTGCCGGGCCGCGCCAACGCCGATTTCGTGATCTTCCCGCCGCGCTGGATGGTGGCGGAGGACACGTTCCGCCCGCCCTGGTTCCACCGCAACATCATGTCCGAGGCAATGGGCCTCATCACCGGCGCCTATGACGCCAAGGCCGAGGGCTTCCGCCCCGGCGGCCTGTCGCTCCACAATCTGCTGAGCGGCCACGGGCCGGATAAGGCGACGTGGGACGCGGCCTCCAATGCCGATCTGAAGCCGCACAAGATCGGCGGCACCATGGCCTTCATGCTGGAAAGCTGCTGGCCCTATCGCCCCACGGCGTTCGCGCTGGAGCACGCCCAGTCCGATTACGATGCGTGCTGGGCCGATTTCCCCAAGGCGAAGCTGCCCTGACCGAGCGCCTCTCCGCCACCCCGGCCGGCATCGCGCTCGGCCCGCTCGATCAGATCGCGGACGGCGCCGCGCGGAGCTTCGTCATCGAAATGCGCGCCGGCCGCTTCCACGGTTTTGCGGTGCGGCGCGGCGATCAGGTATTCGGCTATGTCGATCGCTGCCCGCACATGGGCCTGCCGCTCGCGCAGAAGCTCGACGATTATGTCGCCGCGGATCGCATCGCGTGCAGCTGGCACGGCGCGCTGTTCGATATCGCAAGCGGCGCGTGCCTTGGCGGCCCCTGCCCCGGCACTGCCTTGACGCCATGGCCGCTTCGGGTGGAGGCTGGTGCGATAATCACCGCCTGAAGGAGAGGCCATGAAGGCGCGCGCGAACGGCATCGAGCTGGAATATGAGTCGTTCGGCAATCCCGCCGATCCCACCATCCTCCTCATCATGGGCCTTGGCGCGCAGCTGACGCTCTGGCCGCTCCCGTTCGTCGAGGCGCTGGTAGAACGCGGCTTCCACGTCGTCCGCTACGACAATCGTGACGTAGGCCTTTCGACGAAGCTCGACCACGCCCGCCCGCCGCGTATTGGCATGCTCGTGCTCCAGCGCCTGCTTCGCCTGCGCCCGCGGGTACCCTATACGCTCGGGGACATGGCGGCGGACGCCGCCGGCCTGCTGGATGCGCTGGGGATTGAGAAAGCCCACATCGTCGGCGCCTCTATGGGCGGGATGATCGCGCAGATCTTCGCCGCCACCTATCCCGATCGCACGCTGTCGCTCACCTCGATCATGTCCACCACCGGCAATCCCAGGCTGTCGCGCGCCTCGCGCGAGGCGATGGACGTGCTCGTCAACCGCCCCAAAACGGACGATCTGGAGGCGCTCGTCGCCCATGGCGTCCGCGCGTCCCAGGTGCTCGCCGGCCCCGCCTTTCCCGTCGCGCACGACGTGCTGGAGGCCCGGGTCCGCGAAACGATCCAGCGCTCGAACTACCCCGATGGCTTCGCGCGCCAGCTGGCGGCGATCGTCGCCGACGGGGATCGGCGCCAGCGGCTGAAGGCGATCACCGCGCCCACGGTCGTCATCCACGGCAGCGACGATTCGCTGGTCCCGCTCGACGGCGGTCGCGATACCGCCGCAAGCATCCCCGGCGCGCGGCTCGTCGAGGTGCGCGGCATGGGCCACAACGTGCCGGTGGAAGTCATCCCGCAGATCGTCGACGCGATCGAAAGCGTCGCGCGATGACCGGCCGCACGCTCCGCATCGATTTCGTCTCCGACGTCGTCTGCCCCTGGTGCCTGATCGGCCTCGCCAATCTCGAACGCGCCCTCGCCAGCCTCGGCGACGAGGTACCGGTGGAACTCGTCTTCCACCCGCTTCAGCTCAACCCCGGGCTACCGCCAGAGGGCGAGCTGGCGGCCGACAACATCGCCCGCAAGTATGGCATCACGCCCGAACAGGCGCGCAGCCGCGGCGGCGGCGTTCGGGCGGCGGCAGAGGCAGCCGGCGTGTCGATGGCTGGCCGACCGGATCGGCTCTACGACACGTTCGACGCGCATCGCCTGCTTCATTGGGCGGGGCGCGAGGGCCGGCAATTGGCGCTCAAACATGCGCTCCTGCGTGCATATTTCGACCAGGGACGTGCAATTTCCGACCATCAGGTGCTGGCCGATGCCGCTGCTGGTGCAGGATTGGACAGGGAAGCGGCGCTCCAGATCCTCGCCCGCGGCGATTTCGCCGCCGAAGTGAACGACGACGAGATCGAGTGGCGGTCCGAAGGGATCGCTTCCGTCCCCACCATGGTGATCGACCGCGAGTTCGTCATCAACGGCGCTCAGGAACCGGATCGCCTCGAACGCGCGCTGCGCAAACTCGCGGCTCGCTAGCCCAGTGTTCGGTCGATCATCGCAGGGACGCGGGCGTTAGAACGGCGCCGCCCCGGCCTTCTGCGCCTCTTTCGCTCGCGCGAATCCATCCCGCGCCTTCAGCCGCTCCCAATAAGCGGCAACCTGCGGCGGAAAGCCGTTGTCGATCTTCAGGCTCTTGGCGAGCAGCAGCGCGTAACCCACGGAAATGTCTGCCACCGTGAAACGCCCGCCGATCAGATACTCGCGGTCCCCCAGCGCCCGCTCCACATGCCGCAGCCGTGAGTGGAACCACTGCGCATAATCATCCGCCGCCTGCGGCAGGCGCCGCTCCGGCGGCTCCAGCATGCGATATCGCAGCACCAACGTCTGCGGGAAGGTCAGCGTCGCCTCGCCGAAATGTAGCCAGTTGAGCCACGCGCCATAGTCGGGCGAGCCAGGCTCCACGACCAGTTCGTTCGGCCCCGCACGCGTCGCGAGATACTGAACGATCGCAGCCGATTCCGTCATCCGCGTCTCACCGTCCACCAGCAGCGGAATGGTGCCGAGCGGATTGACGTCGAGGTACGACGGTTCGCGCACCCGCGGGGGAAAGGGCAGCAGGTGGAGCTTGTATTCGAGCCCAAGCTCCTCCAGCGCCCACAGCGCGCGAAAGCTTCGCGCATCCGCGCAATGGTATAGTTCGATCATTGTCGCCCCAATCACCACGTATCTATATAGCGGCCTGACCGGCGCGCCGGTGTCGAAGCGAGCCCGCGCAGCAGCCAGGCGCGCGTATCCGCCGGGTCGATCACCGCGTCGATCTCCAGGAACTGCGCCACCGACACAGCTTTGCCGCGCTCATAGGAATGCGCGACAAGTTCCTGATATCGCGCCTCTCGCGCCTCGGCATCCTCGATCGCCTCCAGCTCCTTGCGGTAGCCGAGCCGCACCGCCCCTTCGAGCCCCATGCCGCCGAACTCGCCGGTCGGCCAGGCGACGGTGAACGGCCCGGCGTGGAGCGATCCGCCCGCCATTCCCTGCGCACCGAGCCCGTATGCCTTGCGCACCACGACCGTGAAGATCGGCACCGACAGCGCCGCCCCGACCACGAACATGCGCGAGGCACGGCGGATCGGCGCGGTCTTCTCCGCCTCCGGCCCGACCATGAAGCCAGGCGTGTCGCACAGCGAGACGATCGGCACGCCGAACGCGTCGCACAACTGGAAGAAGCGCGCCGCCTTGTCCGCACCTTCCGCGTCAATTGCGCCCGACAAGTAGCGGCAATTATTGGCAATCACGCCCACGGCACGGCCGTCCAGCCGCGCCAGCCCGGTGATCATCCCCTTCGCCCAGCCACCGCGCAGCTCGATGAAGGAACCAGTGTCGAACAGCCCGTCGATCGCGCGGCGGATGTCGAACACGCGCAGCCGATTCTCTGGCACCACGTGCCGCAACAGCCGCTGGTCCGGCGCATCTCCGCCCGCCACCCGCCCCTGGAAAAACGACAGCAGCCGCCGCGCGAGATCGGTCGCCTCCGCCTCATCCTCTGCCAGCACGTCGATCGCACCGCTGTTCCAATGCACCTCGACCGGCCCGACTTCCTTGGGCGAATAGACGCCGAGCCCACCGCCCTCGATCATTGCCGGGCCACCGACGCCGATATGCGCGTCGCGCGTGGCGATCGTGATGTCGCAGCTGCCGAACAGCACGGCATTGCCCGCAAAGGAATAGCCGGACGTGATCCCGATCCTCGGCGCAACACCGGACAGCGCGGCAAAGCGGCTGAACGTCGGCACGTCGAGCCCCGTCGCGCCGACCGAATCGACGTCCCCCGGCCGTCCCCCGCCGCCCTCGGTATAGAAGACGATCGGCAGCTTCAGCTCGCCCGCAATACCGAGCAGCCGATCGGTCTTGCGGTGGTTCATATGGCCCTGCGTGCCCGCCAGCACGGTATAGTCATAGGCGAGGCCAAGGCACTTGGCGGCTTCCTCGCCATGATCCGCGGCATTCACCGTGCCGATCCCGCCGATCAGGCCGTCGGCGGGGGTGTTGCGCATCAGATCGTCGAGGGTCCGGCGCCGTCGCTGCGCCGCGATCGTCAGCGCGCCATATTCGATGAAGCTGCCCGGATCGAACAGGTCGTCGATATTCTCGCGCGCCGTGCGCTGGTTGGTGCGCCGCCGCCGCTCCACGGCTGCCGGCCGGTGCTCGTCGAGCCCCAGCGCATGGCGTGCGCGCACCTCGGCAAGATCGTTCCGGATCAAGTCGAGGTCGAGCGCCGCAGCTTCAGCCGCCACATCATCGTCATCGTCGGCCGGCTCGATCGAGACGAAAACAGCGCCCTCCTCAATCACCCGCCCGGGCTCGACCACGACCGCCCGCACCACGCCGCCGTGTGTCGCCACAACGGCATGCTGCATCTTCAGCGCCTCGATCGTGCCTAGCTCAGCGCCCCGCACCACCCGGTCCCCCGGCTGCACGCCGATCGCCACCACCACGCCAGCCAGCGGCGCCACAACCGCCTGCGTATCCGTCGACGCCGCCGGGGCCGCAGCCACCGCAAAGTCGCTGACGTTGCGATCGAACCAGCCGGTGTCGACCTTGCCGGCCGCCACCTCCTCGCGCGCCAGCAGCGCCGCGTGGAGCGGCAGGTTCGTGGCGACACCCGCGATCTCGAACTCCGCAACCGCCCGCCGCGCCCGCGCCAGCGCCGCGTCCCAGTCGGGCGCATGGACAATCAGCTTGGCGAGCAGCGAATCGAACCGCGGATTGGCCGCCATGCCCGCCTTCAGCGCGCCGTCGACGCGGATGCCCGGCCCGCCGGGCACCTCGACATTGCTGATGGTGCCGCCCGACGCACGCGGCATGCCGTCGGCACCGATCGTCTCGGCATTGATGCGCAGCTGGATCGCGACGCCGCGCGCGCCCGGCCGCTCCGCCGGAACGCTGCCCCCTTCTGCGAACCGAAGCTGCAGCGCCACGAGGTCAAGGCCGGTCACCTCCTCGGTCACCGTATGCTCCACCTGAAGCCGCGGGTTCACCTCGAGGAAGGCGAACGCCTCCGGATCATCAGCAGCGCGCTCCTTGTCGACCAGGAACTCCGCCGTCGCCAGGCCGACATATCCGGTGTCCTCCAGCAGGCGTTCCGCGGCGCGCTCGATCCGCTCGGCAAGTGCTGGCTCGATCGTCTGGGCCGGCGCGATCTCGATAAGCTTCTGGTGCCGCCGCTGCACCGTGCAGTCGCGCGTGCCCAGCGCCATCACCCGGCCGTCCGCATCGGCCGCCAGCTGAACCTCTATATGCCGCGCCGCGGGGATGTAACGCTCAACCATCACTTCGGCCGATCCGAACGCCGCCAGCGCTTCGGCGCCCGCGGCCTCGATCTGCGCCGCAAGCGTCGCGCGATCCTGGACCACGCGGATCCCGCGCCCGCCACCGCCAGCCAGCGCCTTCACCACCACCGGCCCGCTTACGTCCGTCCCCTCGGCCAGCACCGGTACGCCCACCGCCCGCGCGTGACGCTTGGCGAGGGCCTTGTCACCGAACAGCGCCAGCAGACGCGCCTCCGGTCCGACGAACAACAGCCCGGCCTTGGCACAGGCCTCGGCAAAAGCCGCATTCTCGCTAAGGAAGCCATAGCCCGGATGAACCGCGTCACAGCCGGCGTCCCGCGCCGCCGCGATCACCGCATCGATCGCCAGATAGGCGCCCGGCCCTTCGCCGCGGAGCGGCACCGCCCGATCAGCAGCGCGGACGTGTGGCGCTTCGGCATCGTCGGCGGAATGAACCGCGACCGTCTCGATGCCCATGGCAGCAGCGGTGCGCGCGATGCGGATCGCGATCTCGCCGCGGTTTGCGATCAACAGGCTTCTGATTGGCCCTCTCCCTTCACCTTGTCCTTTCGAGCCATCCTGCCCTTTGCATCAACCCCTTTTTGCTGGCACGCCGCTGCCAAACCGATCGGGCGGAGGCGCGCCGCATCGGGCAAGGGGGGTCGAAGACACGTGCTACCGGAAACTGCTGGCGTCCTGCGCACGCCGCTTCCCTGGTATCGGCAATTGTACGTTCAGGTGCTGGTCGCGATCGCGCTCGGCATTGCGATCGGGCATTTCTATCCGTCTGCCGGCGCCGCGCTGAAGCCGCTAGGGGACGGCTTCATCAAGCTGGTGAAGATGATCATCGCGCCGGTCATCTTCCTCACCATCGTCACCGGTATCGCCGGCATGCACGATCTCGCCCGCGTGGGAAGAGTAGCGGCCAAGTCATTCATCTACTTCATTTTCTTCTCAACGCTGGCCCTGATCGTCGGGCTCATCGTCGCCAATGTCGTTCGTCCGGGCGAGGGCCTCAACATCGATCCCGCCAGCCTCGATGCGGGCGCCGTCTCGGGCTATGCCGCCAAGGCGCACGAGACGACGCTGACCGGCTTCGTCCTCTCCGTCATCCCGGAAACGCTCCCCTCCTCGCTGACGCAGGGGAACATCCTCCAGGTGCTGCTCGTCGCGATCCTGTTCGGCATCGCATTGGTGTCGGTGGGCGAGCGCGGCGCCAAGGTCCTGTCGTTCCTGGAGGACGTGTCGATCGTCGTCTTCCGGATCGTCTCGATCCTGATGCGCGCGGCTCCGATCGGCGCGTTCGGCGCGATGGCCTTCACCATCGGCACTTATGGCGTCGGCACGCTCGCTAACCTCGCCTGGCTGGTCGGCACCTTCTATCTCACCTCGCTGCTGTTCGTCCTGGTCGTGCTGGGCACGGTCGCGCGGCTCGCCGGCTTCTCGATCCTGCGCCTCATCGGATATCTCAAGGCGGAGCTTCTGCTGGTCCTCGGCACCTCTTCCTCCGAGGCTGCGCTGCCCGCGCTGATCGAGAAGATGCAACGTGCCGGCGCGCCCAAATCGATCGTCGGCCTCGTCGTGCCCGCCGGCTATTCCTTCAACCTCGATGGCACGAACATCTACATGACGCTCGCCGCGCTGTTCATCGCCCAGGCAACCGGGATCGACCTGTCGCTGGGCGAGCAGGTGCTGCTGCTTGGCGTCGCGATGCTGTCGTCGAAGGGTGCGGCGGGCGTCACTGGCGCGGGCTTCATCACGCTCGCCGCGACGCTCTCGATCGTGCCGTCTGTGCCCGTCGCCGGCATGGCACTGATCCTCGGCGTCGATCGCTTCATGTCCGAATGCCGCAGCCTCACCAACTTCATCGGCAATGCCGTGGCGACGCTGGTCGTCGCCCGGTGGGAGAACACGCTCGATCGTGAACAACTCGCCGCCGCGCTGGCCGGCCGCTTGCCGCCGATCGAGGATCTCCCGCCCGGCGAGGTCGAGCCATGAACCCGCGCCTCAAATCGATCATCGGCGGTTCCACCGGCAACCTCGTCGAATGGTACGATTGGTATGCCTATGCTGCTTTCACGCTCTATTTCGCGCCGCACTTCTTCCCGGAACGCGATCAGACCGCGCAGCTCCTGAGCGCGGCGGCGGTCTTCGCCGTCGGCTTCGTCATGCGGCCGATCGGCGCCTGGGTCATGGGCGTCTATGCCGATCGCCGCGGCCGCAAGGCCGGTCTCACCCTGTCCGTCACATTGATGTGCGCCGGCTCGTTCCTGATCGCGATCACGCCGGGCTATGAGACGATCGGCGTCTTCGCCCCCGCCCTGCTGGTCATTGCCCGGCTGATGCAGGGGCTGTCGGTCGGCGGCGAATATGGCGCCAGCGCGACGTACCTGTCAGAAATGGCCGGACGCGATCGCCGCGGCTTCTTCTCCAGCTTCCAATATGTGACGCTGATCGCAGGCCAGCTCACCGCGCTCCTCGTCCTTCTCGTGCTGCAATCGGCGATGAGCGAGGCCGCGCTCGACGCCTGGGGCTGGCGCATCCCCTTTGCGGTCGGCGGCGTGCTGGCTATCGTTGTCTTCCGCATCCGCCGCGGGCTCGCCGAAACGGAGAGCTTCAAGCGCGCGGAAGGGCCAAAGTCGGGCTTCTGGACGCTCGTCACGCACCATCCCCGCGAAACGCTGACGGTGATGCTGCTCACCGCCGGTGGCACGCTCGCCTTCTACGCTTACTCGATCTACATGCAGAAGTTCCTGGTCAACACCAGCGGCTTCGATCGCCAGACGGCAAGCCAGATCAACGCCGCCACCCTTTTCGTCTTCATGTGCCTTCAGCCGCTTGCGGGGGGCCTCAGCGATCGCATCGGGCGAAAGCCGCTGATGATCGGCTTCGGCGTGCTCGGCGTGCTCGCCACCTACCCGATCTTCGCCACGCTGGAGACGGTGCGCAGCCCGATCATTGCCGGCCTGCTGGTGATGGCGGCGCTGGTGATCGTTACCGGCTACACCTCGATCAACGCGGTGGTGAAGGCGGAACTGTTCCCGGCCAACATCCGTGCGCTGGGGGTCGCCCTCCCCTATGCGCTCGCCAACACCCTGTTCGGCGGCACCGCGGAATACGTCGCTTTGTCGTTCAAGAACGCTGGCTGGGAGCGCGGCTTCTACTGGTATGTCACCGGCATGATCGCGGTGTCGCTGGTGATCTACATCCGCATGCGCGACACGCGCGCGACCAGCCGGATCAGCGAGGACTGAGCGCCGGCACGCTCTTCGCCGCCTCCGCGGGGTCGATCCCCGGTCTGGTGGTGGTCGGCAAGGTCTCGTCGCCACGTGCGGCGCTCGCCGCGCGCTGGATCGCCTCCACTAGCCTGGGGTAGATGCCGCATCGACAGATGTTGGTGATCGCGCGGCGGATCTTCGCCTCCGACGGGTCCCGGTCGTTCTTGATCAGCACCGCGGCCGCCATGACGATGCCTGGGATGCAATAGCCGCATTGGACGACGTTGCCGGCCAGCAGCGCCGCCTGCACCGGATGCGCGCGCTCCCGCGACAGCCCTTCCACGGTGGTGACGAAGCTCCCCTCCACCTCCGCCAGCGTCACCTGGCACGATCGGACGGCGCGCCCGTCGACATCGACGGTGCACGCGCCGCAGCTTCCGGTGCCGCAGCCATATTTGGCGCCGGTGAGGTTGGACGCATCGCGCAGCGCCCACAGCAGCGGCGTGGCCGGATCGAGGCGATATTCGATCGCCTCGTTGTTGACGGTCAGTCTCGGCATGTCCCCGCTCTACCCGAACGCGGGCCCCGCTCAATCCAGATCGAGCGGGTCGTCCGGCGAGATGATCGTCACGCGCACATGGTCACTGAGGCGGAACAGGTCCGCCACATGATGCGCCGTCGCATCATCGTCGGCGCGCACGACCCAGACGTTGCCGTCACGATCCTCGGCGGAGGTCAGGTAGTGCGCGCTCGCCACCATCATTTCTCTCCCTCAATAACCCAGCGCCGCCACCTCGGCATCGTCGAAGCCGAGCTCGCGCAGAACCTCCGCGTCCCGGCGCTCGCCGCCCAGCGTCGGCGCCACTGTCTCGCTCTTGGAATAACGCGGCGCCGGCGCGGGCTGCTTGATCCCGTTCACCTCGGTGAAGGTGCCGCGCGCCTTGTTGTGTTCATCATTGTAGGCGTCGTCGAAGCCCAGCACGGGCGCGAAGCACACGTCGTGCCCCTTGAACGCCGCGACCCATTCGTCGCGCGTTCTGGTCTTGAACAGCGCGGTCAATTCGTCCTTCAGCGCAGGCCACTGGCGGGCGTCCATCTGCGCGGCCCATTTCTCGTCGCTCAGCCCCATGACGTTGCGGAACTCGGCGTAGAATTGCGGCTCGATGGCGCCGAGCGAGATGAACTTGCCGTCGCTCGTCTCATAGGTGTCGTAGAAGTGCGCCGCGGTATCGAGCAGATTGGTGCCGCGCTCGTCGCTCCACCGGCCCATGCCGCGGAAGCCCCACATCATCGTCATCAGCACCGCGGAGCCATCGGTCATCGCCGCATCGACCACCTGCCCCTCGCCGGTCCGCGCGGCATGGAGCAGCGCGGCGAGCATGCCATACGCCAGGAACATGCCGCCGCCGCCGAAATCGCCGACCATGTTGATCGGCGGCGTCGGCTTCTCGCCCTTGCGCCCGAAGGCGTGAAGCGCGCCCGAGATCGCGATATAGTTGATGTCGTGGCCCGGCTCCGGCGCCATCGGGCCGTACTGGCCCCAGCCGGTCATGCGGCCGTAGACGAGCTTCGGATTGTCCGCGAGCAGCACGTCCGGCCCCAGCCCCAGCCGCTCCATCACCCCCGGGCGATAGCCTTCGATGATCGCGTCCGCGCCCTTCACGATCTTGCGCACCGCCTCGATCGCCTTGGGGTTCTTCAGGTCCATGCCGATCGACTTGCGGCTGCGCAGCAGCGGGTCCTTGCTGTCGATCGAAATGCCGCTGCCGCCCTTCACCGGGCGGTCGATCCGGATCACTTCCGCACCATGGTCCGCCAGCATCATGCCGGCGAACGGGCCGGGGCCGATCCCGGCGAACTCAACGATACGAATGCCGGCGAGTGGCGCGTTGCTCACGATGTCTCTCTCCCGATTGATTTGCCGGCAGGCGTATCGCGCGGCGGCGGTGAGCACAACAAAAGTTATGCCGCCTCGGGGAACCGCTCGGGCCAACCCTGCCGAAGCCCGCGCCAACCGGCACCCGCGGCTCCGGCTTGGTCGGAGCGTCCGACTATCCCCGCACGAGCGGCGGCGCACCCTTGTCCAGCGCCAGATCCGCGCCGGAGAACTGGATCGGCGTGCGCAGCCCTGCGATCGGCCGCGTGTCGTTCACCGGCAGCACCATGCCGCGCGCCTGCACCTGCGGGTCGTTCAGCGCCTGTTCCACGGTGTTGATCGGCCCCGCCGGCACCCCCGCCGCCTCCAGCCTGGCAAGCAGGTCATCACGCATGAAGGTGCGGCAGCGCTCCTCAATCAGCGCGAACAATGGCGCGCGATGCTCGATCCGCCCGGAATTGGTGTCCCACCGCGGATCCGGTCCGATCCCGACGATGGCGGCGAAGCGGTGATATTGCGCGTCATTGCCCACCGCCAGAATGAACCAGCCATCGCTGGTCGGGAACACGGCATAGGGGCTGACGTTCGCATGGGCATTGCCCATCCGCGCCGGGTTCTCGCCACTGGCGAAATAGTTCGCGGCCTGGTTGGCGAGCACCCCAACCATCGTGTCGAGCAACGCACAATCCACCTGCTGGCCCCGCCCCGTCCGCGCGCGCATCATCAGCGCGGCCTGGATGCCGATCGTGGCATACAGCCCGGTCATGATGTCGGCGAAGGCGACGCCGATCTTCTGCGGCGCGCCGTCCGGCTCGCCGGTCAGCGACATGATTCCGCCCATGCCCTGGATGATGAAATCATAACCGGCACGGTGCGCATAAGGCCCGGTCTGGCCGAAACCGGTGATCGAGCAATAGACGAGGCGCGGATGATCCGGCGCCAGGCTCGCGTAATCGAGCCCGTATTTGGCCAGCCCACCGACCTTGAAGTTCTCGATCACCACGTCCGCATCGGCGATCAGCGACTTCACCCGTGCCACGTCCTCCGCCTTGGTGAAGTCCGCAATGATGCTCGTCTTGCCGCGGTTACAGGCGTGGTAATAGGCCGCGGCGCGGTCGCCGTCATGCTCGACGAACGGCGGGCCCCAGGTGCGGGTATCATCGCCCGCGGGGCTCTGTACCTTGATCACCTCGGCGCCGAGGTCGGCCAGGATCTGCCCCGCCCAGGGGCCGGCGAGGATGCGGGCAAGCTCGACGACCTTGATGCCCTTGAGCGGGGTTTCCTTCATGTGCCGGCGCTCAGAAGGCGGCGATGCCTGTGATCGCGCGGCCGAGGATCAGCGCGTGCACGTCATGCGCGCCCTCATAGGTGTTCACCGTTTCGAGGTTCATCACGTGGCGCATCACCTGATATTCGCCCGAGATGCCGTTGCCGCCGTGCATGTCACGCGCGACGCGGGCGATATCCAGCGCCTTGCCGACATTGTTGCGCTTCACGATCGAGACCATTTCCGGCGCGAACCGGCCCTCGTCCATCAGCCGGCCGACCCGCAACGACGCCTGAAGACCGAGCGCGATCTCCGTCTCCATGTCCGCCAGCTTCTTTTGATACAGCTGTGTCGCGGCGAGCGGCCGGCCGAACTGGTGGCGATCGAGGCCGTACTGCCGCGCGGCGTGCATGCAGAACTCCGCCGCGCCGATCGCGCCCCAGCTGATGCCGTAGCGAGCGCGGTTGAGGCAGCCGAACGGCCCCTTCAGCCCCTGAACATCCGGGAGCAATGCATCCTCGCCCACCTCGACATCATCCATCATCACCATGCCGGTGATCGACGCGCGCAACGAGAGCTTGCCCTCGATCTTGGGCGCTGACAGCCCCTTCATGCCCTTCTCGAGCACGAAGCCGCGAATCCCGCCGCCATGCGCATCGCTCTTCGCCCACACGACGAACACGTCGGCGATCGGCGCATTGGAGATCCAGGTCTTGCTGCCGGACAGGCGATAGCCGCCGTCGGTCTTGACCGCCCGGGTCTTCATGCCGCCCGGGTCGGAGCCCGCATCCGGCTCGGTCAGGCCGAAGCAGCCGATCCACTCGCCGCTCGCGAGCTTGGGCAGATACTTCCGCTTCTGCTCCTCCGAGCCATAGGCATGGATCGGGTACATCACGAGGCTGGACTGGACGCTCATCATCGAGCGGTACCCCGAATCGATCCGCTCCACCTCGTGCGCGACCAGGCCGTAGGCGACGTACGACGCGCCGACGCCGCCATACTCCTCCGGGATCGTCGGGCCCAGCAGGCCAAGCTCGCCCATCTCGCGGAAGATCGCGGGATCGGTCACTTCATTGGCGAACGCATCGATGATCCGCGGCGCCAGTTTCTCCTGCGCATAGGCACGCGCGGTATCGCGCACCATCCGCTCGTCTTCGCTCAGTTGCTCGTCGAGCAGAAACGGATCCGCCCAATCGAACGCGCCCATGCCGGCCATAATCTACTCCACCATAGTGCCAGGAGCGAAACGCCCCGCCCCGTTCGGGCTGAGCCTGTCGACACCCGTGCCAAGCGGCGACGGGCCGAACGACACGCCCGTCGACAAGCTCAGGGCGAACGGAGATGATCCGGATGGCCTATAGAGCTTCAGACGGGCGCGCCAAGCGTATGGGCATATTTCGGCTGGTCGATCGCGATCGTGTCCAGCGCCGTTGCCTTCAGGTGCGCGACCAGCGCGGGATCGTCCGGGGCGATCGCCCCGCTGCGGATCGCGGCGACCAGCGCCGCGTCCAACTCGTCACGCGTGCCGTCACGGTGCAGCAGCGCACGCATCCGCTCCACCGCACGCGCATCCGCGGCGGGGCTCAGCGCCATGTCACGCGCGGCGATCTCCAGCGCGTTGCGCGCCACGCGCAGGCCAAAGACGCTGGCGCTGCCATCGACCGGCAGCCATTGCGCGACGCCCGCCACCAGTTCCTGCGCCGTCGGATGCGTGATCATGCCGCGTTCCTTTCGATGATCGCCACGATGTCAGCCTCCGTCTCCGACAAACGGCGGCCGATCACGCCGCGCTCCGGCCCGGCGCTCGGGTCGGAGGCGAAGCTCGCGTACATGCCCATCGTCATGACGCCCCACTTGAGACTGCCGAGCATCGACCAGAAATCGACTCGCGCCGCGCTGATCGGCTCGCCGCCCGCTTCGGCATAGCCATCGAGCAGGTCCTGCACGTCGCCGAAGCCACCGACATAGCGATCCGGCCGGCCGAACTTCCAGCTGTTGGTGCACAGCCAGCCTAAGTCCTCCGCCGGGTCGCCGACATGCACCAATTCCCAGTCCAGCACCGCGACCAGCCCCTCGTTCGGATCGACCATGATGTTGCCGTTGCGGAAATCCCCGTGGACGAAGCGGGACGTCACCTTCTCCTTCGGCAGCCTTTTCTCGAGCCACCGGAACGCCGCCTCGATCGTGGGCCGCACCGCGCCGGTCGCCCGCCACATCGCCTCGTAATTGGCGAGCGTCGTCTCGGCGTCAGTCTGGTCCAGTCCATCGAGCGGCTCGACCGAATGGATCCGCGCCAGCGCCGCACCGCATTGCCGCGCGAGCTTGCCGCGTGCCGGCTCGAACGCGGGATCGCTGGTGATCTTCTTGCCCAGCGTCTCGCCGGCGACACGGTGCATGACATAGGCCTCGTCCAGCCCGTCCGCCTCCTCGTCGCAGACATAGGTCACGATTGGCGCCGGCACGCCGGCCTCAACCGCCAGCGCGATAGCCTCAGCCTCCCGCCGCAGCGGCGGCTTCGAGACGGCGGAGTTCATCACCATCCGCGTGCGTCGCCGCAGGATCAGCGGCGTCTTCGCATCCCCCGCCCCCACCGCATCGAACGCCCAGGTTTCCATGCTGGCGCCGCCCGTCAGGCGTACCAGATTCTCAACCCGCTCCGCCCCCGGGGCCATGCGCGGTGCAAGCGCGGACAATCGCCGCGCCAACTCGTCTTTCGAAAGCCTCTCCGCCATCGCCCCTCGGCTTGTTTGATTTAGGGGCTGTAAATCCTGCCTGAGCGCGCTACGCAAGTTAAAAGGATCGACTTAATTCGGGAGAGGGCCATGGATTTCGGTTTGCCGCAGGATCTGCTCGACTATCTGAAGGAGCTGGACGCCTTCATCGAAGCGGAGATCAAGCCGCTCGAGGAAGCCGACGATAACGTCCGCTTTTTTGACCACCGTCGCGAATATGCCCGCACCGATTTCGAGAACGACGGCCTGCCGCGCCATGAGTGGGAAGAGCTGATGCGGGAGGCGAAGCGCCGCGCCGACAAGGCGGGGCATCTGCGCTTCGCCATGGATCCCAAGTTCGGCGGCAAGGGCGGGTCGAACCTGTGGATGTGCGTGATCCGCGAGTATCTCGCCGCCAAGGGCCTCGGCCTCCACAACGATCTGCAGACCGAGCATTCGATCGTCGCCAACAATCCCTTCGCCAAGATGTTCGACGATTTCGGCACCGAGGAGCAGAAGGAAGAGTTCATCACCGGCACGCTGAACGGCACCCGCCGGGTGACCTTCGGCCTGACCGAGCCGTATCACGGCTCCGACGCGACCCATATGGAAACGCGCGCGGTGCCGGAATCTCGCAATGGCGTTCCCGGCTATGTCATCAACGGCGAAAAGATGTGGACGACGGGCATGCACGTAGCGACGCATTGCGCGCTGTTCGCCCGCACCAGCGGCGAGGATGGCGCGGCGAAGGGCATCACCTGCTTCCTGGTGCCGACCGACGATGAGGGCGTGAAGGTCGAGGAATATCTCTGGACCTTCAACATGCCGACCGATCACCCGCGCGTCAGCTTCAAGGACGTGTGGGTGCCGGAAACGACGATCTTCGGCGATCCGGAGAACGGCCTTCCCGTCGCTCAGGCCTTCGTGCACGAAAACCGTATCCGCCAGGCGGCGTCATCGCTGGGTGCCGCGACCTACTGCATCGAGGAATCGATCCGCTACGCGCGCCAGCGCAAGCCCTTCGGCGAGGATCTTGCCCGCAACCAGGCGATCCAGTTCCCGCTCGTGGAGCTCGCCACCCAGGCCGAGATGCTTCGCCTGCTGATCCGCAAGACCGCCTGGGAAATGGACCAGATGCCGCACCACGAGGTGGAGAAGCGCCTCTCCGACAAGGTGTCGATGTGCAATTACTGGGGCAATCGGCTCTGCTGCGAGGCGGCGGACCGCGCGATGCAGGTGCATGGCGGCATCGGCTATTCGCGGCACAAGGCGTTCGAGCACATCTATCGCCATCACCGTCGCTATCGCATCACCGAAGGCGCGGAGGAGATCCAGATGCGCAAGGTCGCAGCCTTCCTGTTCGGCTACCTCGGCCCGCGCCGACAGGAGTTCAAGGAACTCGACTGGAGCGACGTCGACTATCGCAACAGCCAGATCCGCCCGCGTTCGGGGAAGCAGGCGCTCGGCAGCGTCTTCTGATCGTCAGGCTAGCCGGCCGTCGCCCCGGCGGGGAGCCGGGCGGGCGGCCGGCGGCAAGGCTTGCGACGCCATTCAGATCAGCATAACATCTGTTACGTTACCCCGCCGACTGCGGCGGCCCAGGGGAGAGGCAAATGCTCAAGACACGGTTCACCGAAACGTTCGGGATCGATTATCCGATTGCACAAGGCGGCATGCAGTGGGTCGGCAAGGCGCAGCTCGTCGCCGCCGTCGCCAATGCCGGCGCGCTCGGCTTCATCACCGCTTTGACTCAGCCGTCGCCGGAGGAACTGGCGAAGGAAATCCAGCGCACCAAGGATCTCACCGACAAGCCGTTCGGCGTGAACCTCACCGTCTTCCCGACGATCAACGCCCCCGATTACAACGCTTATGCGCAGGTGATCATCGATTCGGGCATCAAGATCGTCGAGACCGCCGGCACCCCAGCGGTCGCCGAGCAGTGGGAGATGTTCAAGGCCGCCGGGGTCAAGATCATCCACAAATGCACCAGCGTCCGCCACGCGCTCTCCGCTGAGCGCAAGGGCGTCGATGCCATTTCGATCGACGGCTTCGAATGCGCCGGTCACCCGGGTGAGGACGACATCCCCGGCCTCATCCTGATCCCGGCCGCCGCCAACAAGGTGAAGATCCCGATGCTCGCCTCGGGCGGCTTTGGTGATGGCCGCGGCCTCGTCGCCGCGCTCGCGCTCGGTGCGGACGGCATCAACATGGGCACGCGCTTCTGCGTCACGCAGGAGGCGCAGATCGCCGACAGCTTCAAGCAGAAGATGATCGAGAACGACGAGCGCGCGACCAACCTCATCTTCCGCACGATGCACAACACCGCGCGCGTGATGAAGAACGCCGTGTCCGACGAGGTGGTGAAGATCGAGCGCGCCGGCGGCGCCCAGTTCAGCGACATCCAGCACCTCGTCGCCGGCAAGCGCGGCCAGGATGCAATGCAGGCCGGCGATACCGATGGCGGCATCTGGTCGGCCGGCATGGTGCAGGGCCTGATCGAGGACGTGCCCACCGTGAAGGAGCTGGTCGACCGCATCGTCGCCCAGGCGGAAGACATCATCGAGAACCGCTTGCAGTCGATGGTCAGCCGCTACGCCGCAGCGGCGGAGTAAGCCGCTTTATTAACATAGATCAGTTGCACCGCTCGCGTGCGTGCGCCATGCCTCTTTGATCCGCGTTGAGAAAGAGGGTCATGGCGGCGCATAGCGAGCGGGCCATGCCCGACCTGACGGATTGCGATCGGGAACCAATCCATATCCCCGGGGCGATTCAGCCCCACGGTTTGCTGCTGATCGCGGCGCCAGACACGTACCGCGTCGTCGCGGGTGCCGGCGATCTTGAAGGCACCTTTGGCTATTCCTGGCGCGGCGCCAAACTCGATACCCTGCTTTCCCAGGACGTCGCGGCGCGGCTCGGCACGATCGCGCCCGGCTCGGGCGGCACGATCCGCGCCGCCGGTGTTCGGCTGCGCGATCGCAACTATGACGTGGCGATCCATCGCGGCAGTGATCGGCTGATCGTCGAGCTCGAGCCGGCCGCTGCCGAACCGATGCTCGCGGGTGACATGCTCGCCTGGATGGACTCGATCGCCGCCAGCTTCGAACGCGCGCCCACGCTGCAGGCGCTGTGCGCTCGCGCCGCCAGCGCCTTTCGCGCGCTCACCGGCTTTGATCGCGTGATGGTCTATCGTTTCCTCGACGATGATGCCGGCCGCGTCGTCGGCGAGGACCGCGATCCGGCCCTCAGCAGCTTCATGCATCACCATTTCCCGGCCGGCGACATCCCGCGCCAGGCCCGCGCGCTCTATGTGCGCAACCGCGCCCGCGTCATCCCGGACGTGGATTATGTCCCGGCCCCGCTCCGCCCCGCCCCTTTCGCGGATGTCGATCTCAGCGACGTGGCGCTGCGCAGCGTCTCGCCGATCCACGTCCAGTATCTCAAGAACATGGGCGTCGGCGCCTCCGCCTCCATCTCGATCGTCAAGGATGGCGTGCTGTGGGGCCTCATCGCCTGCCATCACCGCACGCCGATCGCCATGCCGCTCGACGTGCGGCTTGCCGGCGTGGCGCTTGCCGGCGGCCTCGCGCGCCAGATCCGCGCCAAGGAAGAGGCGGAAAGCTACCGCGAGCGGCTCGCCCTGCGGGCCGCCGAGGACTCGCTCGTACCGTCGCTTCGGCCGCCGCTCACCAGCGCCGTCGCTGCCCGCGCCGACGACCTGCGCCGCATGTTCGATGCCGATGGCGTGGCGGTGCTCCATCCCGGGGGGATCGACTGCTACGGCCGCTGTCCCGACTCAGATCATATCCGCGCGATCGGGGACTGGCTGCGCGAGCGCAACTCGACCGAGGCGTTCGCGACGCATCATCTCTCCAGCGTGCTGCCCGCCGCGGAGGGCTTTGCCGATCGCGCCAGCGGCATTCTCACCCTGCCCGTGCCCGAGGAGCAGGCGACGCTCGTCTGGTTCCGCGTCGAACAGATCGAGGAAGTCGAATGGGCCGGCAACCCGCACAAGGGCACCGGCATCGGCGAGGGTGAGATGCTCACCCCGCGCACCTCGTTCCAGTCGTGGAGCGAGACGGTGCGTGGCCGCTCGCGCCGCTGGACGCTCGAACAGGTCGAAGCCTCGCATCGCCTGCGCCGTGTGCTGCGCGAGGCAGGCGACGCGCGTGAGCGCCAGCGCCTCTATCACGAGCTCGAACGCGCCTCGGCCGAAAAGGACGTGCTGCTCGGCCAGAAGGACGTGCTGATGAAGGAGGTGGACCATCGCGTCCAGAACAGCCTCCAACTCGTCGCTGCCTTCCTGTCGCTTCAGGCGCGTGACGCTGGCCCCGGCCCGGTCGCGGATCAGCTGATCGAGGCACGTTCGCGGCTTTCCGCTGTCGCCCTCGTCCACCGCCGCCTGTACCGCGACGATCAGATTGAGACGATCGACCTCGCGCGCTACCTCGAGGAGCTGATCGGCGACATCAAGAACTCGCTCGGCCAGAACTGGGCATCGCAGATGACGGTCGATCTCATGCCGATGCTGATCCCCACCGATCGCGCCGTCAGCATCGGGCTGATCGCGGCTGAACTCGTCATCAACGCCACCAAATATGCCTATCCCGGCGGCTCGGGCCCGATCGACATCGCGCTGGAGCAGCACCGCAATCGCCTGCGCCTGATCGTCGCCGATCAGGGGCAGGGCCTGTCCGGCGATCGCCGCGGCTTCGGCAGCCGGATGATGGATGCGATGATGGCGCGGCTCGATGGCGAGCTGGAACAGGTCGATAACCATCCGGGTCTGCGCACGATCGTGACGGCGCTGATCGAGGACAAGACGCGTTAGGTGGCGGCGATGGAAATAGGACAATTTGTCTCATCGCGGTCGCCCGCGCGGCTCCCTACCTCCCGCGCATGACAGATGAACATGTATCCGCGCGCGCGCCGCTGAGCGGTGAAGCCAAGTTCCGCTGGATCATGAAGTGCGGCTGGAAGGGCCTTTGTCCTCGCTGCGGCCAGGGAAAGATGTTCCGCTCCTGGTTGAAGCTTGCCGATCGCTGCGACAATTGCGGGCTCGACTATCGCTTCGCTGCACCGGACGACGGCCCCGCCTTCTTCTCGCTGTGCATCATCGCCCTGCCGCTCACCGCCTTCGTGGTCTGGCTGCAGGTCGCGTTTGATCCCCCCGCCTGGGTCCACCTCCTCACATCGGTTCCGGTCATGGTGATCGGCACGCTGCTGCCGCTCCAGCCGATCAAGGGCTGGCTGGTCGCCTCGCAATTCGTCAACCGCGCGCAGGAAGCGGGAACCGGCGCCTTATGGTCGAAGCTGCACGGAACGGACGACAAGACCAACGATTTCGATCAGTGACGGCCGCTCACGCAGCCCGCGCGGCAGCGGCATAAAGATCGAACGTCTCGAGCGCACCGGCGACCAGCTCCTCGGCCCAATGCTCGTCCTTCCCCTCTCCAGCCGCGTCGATCGCGGAGCGGATGTCGCGCCATTCGCCCGGCGCGTGAGTCGCGGCCAGATAAGCGGTCGGCAGCCCGCCGCCCACCTGCTTGGCCAGCATCCCGAAGCCCAAACGCGATCCTTCCACCACATAGAGCGCGCCCCAAGCGCGCGGATCGTCATTCGCCGCGCGCGGTGTGGCCACCACTGGCCCCTCATGGCCCAATTGGACGAGATCCTCGGCCAGTAACGGCAAGCGCGGGCGAAGATCCGGCCAGACTGCCGCGGCTCTCGCCTCCGCAATCGGCAGCGCCTTGGCATGCGCCGCCAGGAAGCGCGTATAAGCCTCCCGGTCGAGCAGATCGAACCCGCCAAAGGCAGCGTCGACCGCCTCGTGGGCGGCAGCGGTTCGCGATCGGAGAAGGGAAATCGATGACATCGCCGCACGCGATGCCCGATCCGGCGGCCGCGGTCGAGGGACCAGCGTGGTACGGGCGGTCGGACTCGAACCGACATGTTGTCACCAACGGCGGATTTTGAGTCCGCTGCGTCTACCATTCCGCCACGCCCGCGTGTCCGGGCGGCGGCTTTGGCATGATTGGGGCGGGCCCGTCTAGCCCGGCGTTGATGGCGCGTCGTTTAGCCGGGGAAGCGGAGCGGCTTGGGCGAGTCGTCGCTCTTGGCTGTGCCCACCGGCTTGCGCGCACGTTGCGGATCGATCTGCCGGTCGAACGCGATCCCGGCGCGTCCCTCGGTCTGCCATGCGACCCGGCCCTTGATCTTGCCGACGCCGCGAAGATCGATCTCCACCGCACTGTCGGGTGATACCGGCTCGGGCAATTCGGCCATCAGCCCGCCAGCGGAAAGGTTGCGGACGCGGACTGGCATCGCCTCGGCCATGCCTTCCACCTTCAGGCTCGCGAGCAGGAACAGGCTGTCACGGCCACGCGCCCCGCCGTCGGCAGGCGCTGCCTCGAGGAAGACGTTTTCGCGGGCAGGATCCATGGCTTCTGGATACGACCGTATTTCTTGACGAATTACGAAGACGCGTCCGCAATGGCGCCACCTGCGCGCGCTTTATTCCTCGCGCGACACCTTTTCCTGCCGCTCGTGCCGCTCCTGCGCCTCGACCGTCATGGTGGCGATCGGCCGCGCTTCCAGCCGACCCAGGCTGATCGGCTCGCCGGTCACTTCGCAATAGCCATATTCGCCGTCATCGATCCGCCGCAGCGCGGCCTCGATCTTGCCGATCAGCTTGCGCTGGCGATCACGGGTGCGAAGTTCGATCGACCAGTCGGTTTCACTTGAAGCGCGATCGTTGAGATCGGGCTCGCGGATCGAATCGATCTGCAATTGGGAAAGGGTGCCCTGCGCCTCGCGCAGGATCGCTTCCTTCCATGCCAGCAGCTTGTTCCGGAAATACGCCTGCTGGCGTGGGTTCATGAAGGGCTCGTCAGCATGTGGCCGGTAACCATCGTCGCCGTCATTGGCCGCGAAGCCGGATACCTCAGTCTGATCCACGCGATTGTACGCCGTCGCCATCGACCTGTCTCCCCGCCGGCGTCACAGCGTTTCTCAAAGCACCACTGAGCGCCCCAGGCGCGCCCTATAGTCGCGCCTTAACTAACGGACAAGCGCTCCTGCACTCGACTCACCAATAAGTGTGAGCATTCCATCCACGAGAACGGGGGGAATTCATGTTCGCAGCCGCGGCAAGTTCCGTCCCCTACTGGCACGTTAACCATGATTTTGTCAGCAAACCTGCGGGAAATACGATCTTGAGACGGTGAATCGCACCGAATCACGTTGCGCTTAATGCTTTGTTTCGCACTTTACGGTGATAGCAGCCCCTCGTCGTCGCGAGGGGCAATGCGGCGGTAACGTCGTTCTTGATTGAAAGAGACATCATGTCGGTGCGGATGGCTTTGGCGAAACTCTGCGCGTGCACGGTCGGTGGCGCGATCGTCGGTGGGGGCGCTGTGCACGTGGCGGAAACGCAGAAGGCGCGCACGTCCTTCACCAAGAAGTCGACGCCCGTGAAGCGGGTGGCGAAGCGCCCGCCGCCGCCGCGCACCAGGGTCCGCACGATCGTGAAGAACACCACCACCACCTGCGCGCCCGCGGTGGTGACGGTCGCCAGTCAGGCTGCCCCCATTCCCGTGCCGCTGCCCGCAGCAGCGCCGGTCGTCTCGGGCGGCGGCGCGCCGGTGGCAGCGCCGATCATCGGTGGCGGCGGCTTTGGCGGCGGCGGCTTCTTCGCTGGCGGCTTCTTCGGTGGCTCGGGCGGGAGTGGCGGCTCGGGCGGGATCGTGGTCTCCTCGACGTCCAGCTCCAGCGGCGGCTCGACCTCGACGTCGACCGGCGGCTCGTCCACCTCGACCGGTGGTTCGTCCACCTCCACCTCGACGGGCGGTTCGTCGACATCCACGTCGACCGGCGGCTCGTCGACCTCCACGTCCAGCTCGACCAGCGGCTCGACCTCAACCTCCACCTCTTCCTCGACGTCCAGTTCGTCCTACGGCTCGTCGTCGAAGGGCTGGGGTTCCAGCCACGGCTGGGGCTCGAACCATGGCTGGTCGTCGAACGGCGGGCACAGCAGCAACAGCAGCGGCAATCCCTCGCCGGTGCCGGCCCCGCCGATGGTGCTGCTGTTCGGCGCCGCCGCAGCCGCGCTCATTGCGCGCCGCCGCCTCGCCAAGAAGGCACCAGTCGCGGCCTGATCTTACCATCGCGCCACCAGAAAGGGCCCGCGCGACACCATCGCGCGGGCCCTTTTTAATGCGACTCGGCCGGCTCAGGCGTTCAGCAGCGCCTGCTCGATGTCCGAAATGGGGTGGCCGGTCAGGTCCTTGGAAAGCTCGCCCGCAAGCCGATCGCTCACTTCCTTGTGGTAATGCTTGCGCAATTCGCCCAGCGTCTTGGGCGGCGCGACCACGATCAGCTTCTCATATTCGTTCGACAAGGCGCGCTTCTTCAGCAGTTCCGCCGCGTCGGCCGCAAAGCGATCCTCTTCCAGCTGATGGAAATCCGCCTCGCCCAGCGTGCCGCGTGCCGGGGCGAACTGCGCGCCGCCGCCGCGGGCGTGCATCGATCCGTTCTGCGCCACCGCCGGCGCCCCCGGGCCACTCTGCGTCGAGGAAGCCGCGCCTGCCGCATCCGTCTTCTGGTCGCGGTCCGCGGGGTTGCTCTGCTCCTCCGCATATTCCACCGTCAGGTTCGGATATTCGCCGTCACCTTCATTACGCAGGAACAGCAGCTTGCGGCCGTCCGCCACCAGAACGACGGCGTTGTGCGGAACTTGCATGTTGATACCTCCTTGCATGCCGTATTTGCCGACCAACGCGCCGTCACCCACCCGGGTTGCCTCGCTGGTCGCTGCCCGGCATAGCGCCGCGCCATGCTCGACATTCGCCTGATCCGTGACGATCCCGCCGCCTTCGACGCCGCCATGGCGCGCCGTGGCAAGCCGGCGGACGCCGCCACCATCCTCGATCTCGATCGCCGCCGCCGTGAGGTGGTGACGGAGCTTCAGGTCGGCCAGGCGCGCCGCAACGAGGCGTCGAAGGCCATCGGCGCCGCCAAGGCCAAGAAGGACGAGGAAACCGCCGCCGCGCTGATGGCGGAAGTCGCCACGCTGAAGCAGCGGCTGCCCGAGCTTGAGGCGGAGGAAGCACGGCTCGGCGGCGAACTCGACAGCCTCCTCGCCGGCCTGCCCAATCTCCCGCTCGCCGACGTGCCCGACGGCGCGGACGAGAACGACAATCAGCTCGTCCACGAACGGGGCCAGCGCCCGACGTTCGATTTCGCGATCAGCGAGCATGATGCGATCGGCCCTGCGCTCGGTCTCGACTTCGAAACCGGCGCACTGCTGTCCGGCGCGCGCTTCACGCTGGTGCGCGGCCATGTCGCGAAGCTCGCCCGCGCGCTTGGCCAATATGGGCTCGACGTGCTGACGCGCGACTATGGCTATGAGGAAGTGATCCCGCCGCTCCTCGTACGTGACGAGGCGATGTTCGGCACAGGCCAGTTGCCCAAGTTCGCCGAGGATCTGTTCCGCACCACGGACGGTCGCTGGCTGATCCCGACGAGTGAGGTCAGCCTCACCAACATCGTGCGCGAGAAGATCCTGTCGGCGACCGATCTGCCGCTGCGCTTCACCGCCCTCACCCCCTGCTTCCGCTCCGAAGCGGGCGCCGCGGGGCGCGATACGCGCGGCTTCATACGCCAGCATCAATTCGACAAGGCCGAGATGGTCTCGATCGTCGAGCCCGATCAGTCGGAGGCGGAGCATGAGCGGATGACCGCCGCGGCGGAGGACGTGCTGACCCGGCTGGAGCTGCCGTTCCGCCGCATGAAGCTGTGCACTGGCGACATGGGCTTCTCCGCCGCCCGCACCTATGACATCGAAGTGTGGCTGCCGGGGCAGGATCGCTATCGCGAGATCTCGTCCTGCTCCACCTGCACCGATTTCCAGGCGCGCCGCATGAACGCCCGCTTCCGCCCGGAAGGCGAAAAGGCGACCCGCTTCGTCCACACGCTCAACGGCTCCGGCCTGGTGATCGGCCGGACGATCGTGGCGATCCTGGAGAATTACCAGCAGGCCGACGGCTCGGTCGCGGTGCCCTCGGTGCTGCAGCCGTATCTCGGGGGCCTGAACCGACTGGAGCCGCGGCCCGTCCAGGGTTAATGCAGCGGTAATGACGAACCGTATCCCGCTTGCGCTGCCGCTCGCGATCGCGTTGGCGGGATGCATTCCCTCGGTCGACCGCCCGGCGCGGCCCACTCCGCCGCGTCCCGATACGGGCGGCAGTTATCCGCCGCCCCGTCCCGGGCCGCGGCCGCAGGAGCAGGTGGATCAGCTTCCCGCCCCGCCGCCCGCGTGGGAGCAGCGCGGAGTGGCGGACGATGCGCGCCAGGTTCCGGATCAAACCTATGTCGTGCGTTCCGGCGACTCGCTGCGCGCCATCGCGGAGCGGACCGGCGCCGGCTCCGAAGCGATAGCGCGCGCCAACGGCCTGTCCGCCCCGTTCGTCATCTACGCCGGCCAGCGGCTGCGCATCCCCGGCGGCCGCTATCACCTCGTGCGTTCCGGTCAGACCGGCATCGCGATCGCCCGCGCCTATGGCGTCGAATGGTCGCACATCGTCGCCGCGAACAACCTCAGCGAGCCTTACATCCTGCGCACCGGGCAGCGGATCCTGATCCCGGGTGACACGCGCCCGCGCAGCGCTGCTGAGCGCGCCGCCGCCTTCCGCCTCGACATCGATGATATCATCACCGGCGGCGAGCCCGCCATCGCGGAAAACCAGGCACCGGCGAAACCGGTCGCGACGCCGCGCCGCGTCCTTCCCGCCACTGCGGCGGTGGCGCCGCCCACCAGCAGCCCGGGCCGCTTCATGTGGCCGGTCGACGGCCGCATCGTCGGCCGCTTCGGCGCCGGCGCCAGTGGTCAGCGCAACAACGGCATCAAGATCGCGGTGCCGACCGAAACGCCGGTCCGCGCCGCCGCCGACGGCACCGTGGCCTATGTCGGTGACGGCATCGCTGCGCTCGGCGGCCTCATCATCGTCCGCCACGGCGAGAACTGGACCAGCGTGTACGGTCACGCCTCCAAGCTGCTCGTCCAGCGCGGCCAGGCGGTGAAGAAGGGCCAGACGATCGCACTGTCCGGTGACACCGGCTTTGCCGATCAGCCCGAACTGCACTTCGAATTGCGCAAGGGCCGCAACCCGGTCGACCCGACGACTCAACTGCCCAAGCGTTAACCGGGACGCCCGGCCCGCTTGCGGGCGCCGCCTGGTGAGGGCATGTGCCGCTCCACTATGACCGAAGCAAAGTCCGATCTGCTCCGCGTCCTCACGGACCGCGGCTACATCCACCAGATGACCGATGCGGCGGCGCTCGATGCGCTCGCCGCTCGCCAAGTGGTGCCGGGCTATATCGGCTTCGATCCGACCGCGCCGTCGCTCCACGTCGGCAGCCTTGTCCAGATCATGCTGCTGCGCCGCCTGCAGCAGACCGGGCACAAGCCGATCGTCCTGATGGGCGGCGGCACCGGCAAGATCGGCGATCCGTCGTTCAAGGAAGAATCGCGTCAGCTGCTGACCGAGGATCGCATCGGCGCCAACGTCGCCTCGATCCGCCGCATCTTCGAACGCTTCCTCACGTTCGGCGACGGCCCGACAGACGCGGTGATGGTCGACAATGCCGACTGGCTCGACAAGCTCGAATACATACCCTTCCTGCGCGAGGTCGGGCAGCATTTCTCGGTCAACCGGATGCTGTCGTTCGATTCGGTGAAGCTCAGGCTCGACCGCGAGCAGTCGCTCAGCTTCCTCGAATTCAACTACATGATCCTGCAGGCCTATGACTTCCGCGAGCTGTCGCTGCGCCATGGCGTGCGGCTGCAGATGGGCGGTAGCGATCAATGGGGCAATATCGTCAACGGCATCGAACTCGCCCGCCGCATGGACGGGACCGAGGTGTTCGGCGTCACCACCCCGCTGCTGACCACCGCCGACGGGCAGAAGATGGGCAAGACCGTCTCCGGCGCCGTCTGGCTGCATGAGGATCAGCTGCCGCACTTCGATTACTGGCAGTTCTGGCGCAACACCGATGACCGCGACGTCGGCCGCTTCCTGCGCCTGTTCACCGACCTGCCGGAGGACGAGATCGCCCGCCTCGAAAAGCTCGAGGGCGCGGAGATCAACGAGGCGAAGAAGATCCTCGCCAATGAAGCCACCGCGATGTGCCGCGGCCGCGAGGCAGCGGAGCAGGCGGCGGAGACCGCCCGCAAGACCTTCGAGGAAGGCGCCAGCGGCGACGCGCTCCCCACCTTCGCCGCGGACGGCGAGGTGGCGTTGGTCGACGTGCTCGTTGGCCTCGGCTTCTGCGCCTCCAAGGGCGAGGCCCGCCGTCTGATCAAGCAGGGCGGCGCGCGCGTCGCCGGCGAGAAGGTCTCGGACGAAGCCGCCATTGTGGCCGCAGGCGGCGAGCCGGTCCGCATCTCCGCCGGCAAGAAGCACCACGGCCTGCTCGTCGCCGGCTGACCATCGGCGCCCTTCCCTCCTTACTCTGCGCGTTCCCGGGGCTTCACGGGAATGCGCAAATAGGTGACGCCATTGTCCGCCGCCTCGTGGAAGCGGCCGGCGCGGATGTTGACCTGGATCGACGGCAACAACAGCCGCGGCACGGCGAGGCCGGCGTCGCGCTGCTCGCGCATGGCGACGAACGCGTCCTCGCTGACCGCGTCATGAACATGCACGCTCGATCGACGCTGCTCGTCCACGGTCGTTTCCCAGCGATATTCGTCGCGACCGGGCGCCTTATAGTCATGGCACAGGAACAGGCGCGTCTCGCCAGGCAGCGACAGCAGCCGGCGGATCGAGCGATATAAAGTGCGGGCGTCGCCACCCGGGAAGTCGGCACGCGCGGTGCCATAATCGGGCATGAACAGGGTATCGCCGACGAACGCGGCATCACCGATCAGATAGGCGACATCGGCTGGCGTATGGCCGGGCACGTGCAGCACCTCGACGGCAAGGTCGCCGATCTGGAACCGCTCGCCGTCGTCGAACAGCCGGTCGAAGTCCGATCCGTCGATTTTCAGGTCCGTCATCGCGAATACCGGCCGAAAGATGCGCTGCACGTCGCGGATGTGCGCGCCGATGCCGATCCATGCGCCCGTATGCGCCTTGATGAAGGGCGCCGCCGACAGGTGATCGGCATGCGCATGGGTCTCGAGCACGATCGCGATCTGCCATCCGTCCTCATCGGCAAAGGCGAGGATCCGCTCTGCGGACCGGCTATCCACCTCGCCGCTCGCCAGGTCGAAATCGAGCACCGGGTCGATCACCGCCGCGATGCGGGTGGCAGGGTGGCCGACGAGATAGCTGATCGTGTTGGTCGGCTCATCGAAGAAGGCCTTGATGAAAGGCTGGGTCATATTCGGCTCCATCATGCCTTGCACATGTATTAGAGATTGCTAAATTAGCAATATCTAATGGAGAAGCAGATGCTGAAGCCGCCGATGGATCTGGCGACGTTCGAGGAAAAGGCCGGCCACGTTGCCGACACGCTCAAGGCAATCGGCAATCCCCGGCGGCTGATGCTGCTGTGCAAGCTGGTCGAGCATGGCGAGGTGACGGTCACCACCCTCGCCCGCGATGTCGGCCTGTCGCAGTCCGCCTGTTCGCAGCATCTCGCGAAGATGCGGGACGAAGGCCTCGTCGCCTTCCGGCGCGAGAGCCAGACGCTCTGGTACGCGATCGCGGATCCCCGCGTCGAAACGCTTCTCGCCACCCTCTACCAACTTTACTGCAAGGACGTTGATTGATGCTTCCCACCCTGTCCCCGCGCGACGCGCGCGTCGCCCTCGATGGCGGCGCGCGGCTGGTCGACATCCGCGGCGCTGACGAATTCGCGCGCGAGCGCATTCCCGGTGCGGTCAATCTGCCGCTCGACCGCGTTGCCACCCTGCGGCGCGAAGAGCGCCCGGTGATCTTCCACTGCAAGTCGGGGATGCGCACGGCTGCCAACGCCAGCGCGCTCGCCGCCGCTGCCGCAGGCGCCCCGGCCTATATCCTGGATGGCGGCGTGGATGCCTGGCGCTCGGCCGGGCAACCGACGGTGGTCGATCGCGCCCAGCCACTTGAGGTCATGCGGCAGGTGCAGATCACGGCAGGCATGCTGGTGCTTGCGGGCGTGCTGCTGGGCCTGTTCGTCACTCCCGCCTTCTTCGGCCTGTCCGCCTTCGTTGGTGCCGGCCTGATGCTCGCCGGGGCGACCGGCTGGTGTGGGATGGCGAACCTGCTGCGCATGATGCCGTGGAACCGGCGCGCCGCGAGCTGAGCCGCTCATGACCGCCGCCGCCATCCTCGCCACGCTCGCGTCCGGCGCGGCGATCGGCCTGATCCTGGCGCTGGTCGGCGGCGGCGGGTCGATCCTCGCCGTGCCGTTGCTCGTCTATGTCGTCGGGACCGGGTCTGCGCATCTCGCGATCGGGACGGCCGCCGTTGCAGTCGCCGCCAGCGCGCTGGCCAGCCTTGCCGGCCACGCCCAGGCGGGCACGGTAAAATGGCCTTGCGCCACCGTGTTCGCGGCGGTGGGCGTCGCCGGGGCGAGCATCGGTGCGGAACTCGGCAAGGCAATGGATGGCGCGCGGCTATTGGCATTGTTCGGCCTGCTGATGGTCGGCGTCGGCCTCTCGATGCTCCGCCCCCGCAAGTCTGCGCCAGCGCCGGACGTTCGCCTGTCGCGAGAGTCCGCCGCGACGCTGCTGCCGAGGCTGATCCCGATTGGCCTTGGCGTCGGCCTTGCAGCCGGCTTCTTCGGTATCGGCGGGGGTTTCCTCATCGTCCCGGGCCTGATGCTGGCCACTGCCATGCCGATCGCCAACGCGGTGGGAACCTCGCTCGTGGTGGTGAGCGCACTGGGGCTGACCACCGCAGCGTCCTACGCCACCTCGGGCATGGTCGACTGGCCGATCACCGCGCTGATGATCGCGGGCGGCGCGATCGGCACCGTAGCCGGGATGGCCGCCGCTCGGGCCCTCGCCACGCGCAAGGGCCTGCTCGAACGCGGCTTTGCCGTGATGGTCATCGCTGCCGGTCTATTCGTCGCGCTGACCTCATTCTGACGGCGCCGCTTGCCCGCGCATCCGGGACGCGGCGCGAAATCGTTGATCAGCCCGATCGCAGCAGGGCGACGCCGGCGTCGCGCTCGAACAGATACAGCGCCACCCGCGCCGCCTGCCCGCGCGCGCCGGAAAGCCCGCCGTCGCGATCGATCAGCAGCCGTGCGTCATCGTAAGCGATCGGCAGCAGCTCATTGAGCAGCTCCGGCGTCGCCAGCCGGAACGCCGCCTCGCCCGATTGCCGCGTGCCGAGCAATTCGCCGCCGCCGCGCAGCCGCAGATCCTCCTCGGCGATCATGAAGCCGTCGTTCGTCTCGCGCATCAGCGCCAGCCGCGCGCGCGACGTTTCGCTCAGCGCATTGCCGCGCAGCAGCAGACAGCGCGATTGCCCGCCGCCGCGCCCCACCCGCCCACGCAGCTGATGCAGCTGCGCCAGTCCGAAGCGGTCGGCATGCTCGATCACGATCAGCGTCGCATTGGGCACGTTCACGCCCACCTCGATCACCGTCGTCGCCACCAGCACGCCAAGCTCGCCGCCGGCGAAGCGCGCCATCACCGCGTCCTTCTCCGCCGGCCGCATCTTGCCATGCACCAGCCCGACGCGATCCCCGAAGCGCCCCGCCAGCGCCGCCGCCCGCGCCTCGGCGGCGGCAAGGTCGCTCTTCTCGCTCTCCTCCACCAGCGGGCAGACCCAATAGGCCTGCTTGCCCTCTGCCAGATGCCGGCCGAGCGCGTTGACCACCTCGTCCAGCCGCTCCTCGCTGATGACGCGCGTCTCCACCGGCTCGCGCCCCGGCGGCATTTCGTCGAGCCGGCTCTGGTCCATCTCGCCATGTTGCGCGAGGACGAGCGTGCGCGGGATCGGAGTCGCGGTCATCGCCAGCAGGTGCGGCGTCGTCTTGCCCTTGGCCGACAGCGCCAGCCGCTCCGCCACGCCGAAGCGATGCTGTTCGTCCACCACAACAAGGCCAAGGTCGCGGTAAGTCACCGCATCCTGGAAGATCGCGTGCGTGCCGATCAATATGTCGATCGACCCATCCGCCAGCCCCATCAGCACGCCCTCGCGCGCCCGACCCTTGTCGCGCCCGGTCAGCACCGCGATGTTCACCGGCAAGCCGGCCAGCGTCTCGCGCAGCGTGTCATAATGCTGCCGCGCCAGGATCTCGGTCGGCGCCAGCAGCGCGCCTTGCGCCCCCGCCTCCACCGCGATCATCAGCGCGAGCGCCGCGACCAGCGTCTTGCCCGACCCTACATCGCCCTGCAGCAGTCGCAGCATCGGCGCGTCCTGCGCCAGATCGCCCTCAATCTCGCGCGCCGTCCGCGCCTGTGCGCCGGTCAACGCATAGGGCAGCCGAAGCATGTCGCGCAGCCGACCGTCGCCCTTCAGCGCGCGCCCGCGCCGACGCCGCGTATCCTGCCGCACCAGCGACAGTGCCAGCTGGTTGGCAAAGATCTCGTCATAAGCGATCCGCGCCCGCGCCACCGCATCGGCCGGATCGGCATGGACGCGCGTCAGCGCCTCCTTCCACCCCGGCCAGTCGCGCTGGGCAAGCAAGCCGGGCTCGATCCATTCGCCAAGCTCGGGCGCGCGGGCGATCGCCTGCTCGACCAAGCCACCGACGCGGCGCGACGTAATCCCCTCCGAAAGCGGATAGATCGCCTCGCGCTCGCGAAAGCTGTCCTCCCCATCCACGATCTCCGGGTGGATGATCTGCAATTCCTGGCCGTATGTCTCCAGCTTGCCAGACACGCGCACCGGCTCGCCAACGGTATAGAGCTTGCGCACCAGCCCGCTCGATCGCCCGAAATAGACGAGGCTGACGATGTTGCCGTAGCCGTCGGCGGCCTGCACCCGCGTCGGCCCGCGCGGGCTTGAGGAGACGCGGATGTCGCGCACCGTCAGCGTGATCGCGATCGTGCGCCCCGCATCCTGCGCCATCAGCTCGTCGCGCGGCAGGCGATCGATCCAGCCGCTCGGCAGATGGAACAGCACGTCCACCACCCTCGCAAGGCCAAGCCGATCCAGCGGCTTGGCCAGCCCTGCCCCGACGCCCTTCAGCGCGGTGACTTCGGCGAACAGTGGATTGAGGATATTGGGTCGCATGACTATCTCTTGCGCCACGCCTAGCCGTTCGCATCGATCCTGTCAGGCGAGCGGATGAATTATCGTCGCCGACCGTGCGAAACCACGGCCGGCCAAGTGTCGTTGGAGCCCCTGATGGATCAAGAAACTCGTTTGCGGCGCACCCGCTTCCGCGCCTGGCACCGGGGCACGCGCGAGGCCGATTTCATGATCGGCGGCTTCTTCGATGCGCATCACGCCAGCTGGTCCGAAGAACAGCTGCAATGGTTCGAACGCCTGCTGGAGGAGCAGGACGTGGACATCATGGGCTGGGCGATCGGCTCCATCCCCTGCCCGCCCGAATGGGAAGGCGAGATGATGCAGACGATGCGCCGCGTCGATTTCGCGCTCGCCACCCCGGGCAGCCAGCCCGGCGCCTGACCAAGCCCCTACCTGCCGCCGCCCGATACGAACGGACCCGCCTTTGCCCGATCTGAAGACGATTCTCTCCGCCAAGACGCCGCTCACCCTCTCGGGCGTGCCGACCGGCTTCCTGCCCAGCCTGCTCGCCGATCTCGCCCGCGCGGCGACGACGCGGGCGGTGTTCATCGCGCCGGACGAAGCGGCGATGCGCGCGATCGCCGGCACCGCGCGCTTCTTCGCGCCGGAGATCGAGATCGTCGAATATCCCGCGTGGGACTGCCTTCCCTATGACCGGGCCTCGCCCTCCCTGCGCGTCATGGCGGAGCGGATCGGCGCGCTGCACAAGCTGCAGGCGACCCCCAAGACGCCGCAGCTCGTCCTCACCACCGTCAACGCCGCCACCCAGCGCACGCTCACCCCGTTCCGCATCCGCCAGCTCGTCGCGAACCTGAAGCCGGGTGAGCGAATCGCGCGTGACAAGCTCGCCGCGCTGCTTTCCGCCAACGGCTATGTGCGCACCGATACGGTCCACGACGCCGGCGAATATGCCGTCCGCGGCGGTCTGGTCGATCTGTTCCCCTCGGGTGAAACCCAGGCGCTCCGCCTCGATTTCTTCGGCGACGAGATCGAAAGCGTCCGCACCTTCGACCCCGCCGACCAGCGCACCACCGGCAAGATCCCCGGCTTCACCCTCCTCCCCGCCTCCGAGGCGCTGCTGGACGAGGAAAGCATCAAGCGCTTCCGCAGCCGCTATCGCGAAACCTTTGGCGCCACCGCCACCGGTGACCCGCTCTACCAGGCGGTCAGCGAAGGCCGCCGCCTCGCCGGCATGGAGCATTGGCTCCCGCTGTTCGAGGAGCGTCTCGAGACCCTGTTCGACCATATCGGCGAGGACGCGCTGGTCGTGCGCGACGGCGGCGTGAAGGCCGCGGGCGAGGCGCGGTTCGAGGCGGTCGCCGACTATTACGAGAACCGCAAGCGCGCCGAGGCGGCGCAGCCCGGCAGCTACCGCGCTCTCCCCGCCAAGACGCTCTACATGCCGCCCAAGGAGTGGGAGGAAGCGCTCGCCACCGCGACCGCGCACGTCACCACCCCGTTCCACGAGCCCGAATCCGCCACCGTCGTCGATTTCGGCGTCGACGGCCCGCGCGATTTCGCGCCCGAGCGCGCCGCCAGCACCAACGTCTACGAAGCGGTGGTCGATCACCTCCAGAAGCTGCGCAAGGAGGGGCGCACCCCCGTCCTCGCCAGCTATTCCGCCGGGGCGCGCGATCGCCTCGGCAATCTCCTCAAGGATCACGGCCTCACCGGCGCGAAGCCGGTCGAGACGTGGCAGGACGCGCAGGGCGTCGGCGAGACGCAGGTCGCGCTCATCGTCCTGCCGCTCGATCACGGCTTCACCGCCCCCAAGGTCGCCGTCCTCACTGAACAGGACATGCTGGGCGACCGGCTGATCCGCCGCGCCAAGCGCCGCAAGTCGGCCGACGCCTTCCTGGCCGAGCTCGCCACGCTCTCGCCCGGCGATCTCGTCGTCCACACCGATCACGGCATCGGCCGCTACGTCGGGCTCACCCAGGTGCCCGTCGCCAAGGCGCCGCACGATTGCGTGCAGCTGGAATATGCCGGCGGCGACAAGCTCTACGTGCCGGTCGAGAACCTCGAGGTCCTCTCGCGCTACGGCGCCGGCGAGGAAGGCGCCACGCTGGACCGGCTCGGCGGCGAGGCATGGCAGCGTCGCAAGTCGAAGATGAAGGAGCGCATCCGCGAAATCGCGGGTGATCTCATCGCCACCGCGGCGCTGCGCGCGCTGCGCCACGGCGAGGTCGCGGCGCCCGATGCCAGCGGCTATCCGAGCTTCGTCGATCGCTTCCCCTATCAGGAAACCGACGATCAGGACCGCGCGATCGAGGAAACGCTGGCCGATCTCTCCGCCGGCAAGCCGATGGACCGGCTGATCGTCGGCGACGTCGGCTTCGGCAAGACGGAAGTCGCCCTGCGCGCCGCCTTCGTCGCGGCGATGGCCGGCATGCAGGTCGCGGTCGTCTGCCCGACGACGCTGCTTGCGCGCCAGCACCACCTCAACTTCACCCAGCGCTTCGAAGGCTATCCGATCGAGATCGGCCGCCTCTCCCGCCTCGTCCCGGCGGCGGAGGCGAAGCGCGTCAAGGAAGGCCTCGCCAGCGGCACGATCGACATCGTCGTCGGCACCCACGCGCTCCTCGCCAAGAACGTCGATTTCAAGCGTCTCGGCCTCGTCATCGTCGACGAGGAGCAGCGCTTCGGCGTCACCCACAAGGAACGGCTGAAGGCGCTGAAGGCGGACGTCCACGTCCTCACGCTCACCGCCACGCCCATCCCCCGCACGCTGCAGATGGCGATGAGCGGCCTGCGCGAGCTCTCCGTCATCCAAACGCCGCCGGTCGATCGCCTCGCGGTGCGCACCTATGTCATGCCGTGGGATCCGGTCGTCCTGCGCGAGGCGCTGCTGCGCGAACATTACCGCGGCGGCCAGAGCTTCCTCGTCACCCCGCGCATCGCCGATCTGCCCGACATCGAGGAATTCCTGCGCAAGGAAGTGCCCGAGGTCCGCTACGTCATTGCCCACGGCCAGATGGCGCCGACCGAGGTGGAGGAGCGCATGTCCGCCTTCGTCGAGAAGAAGTTCGAGGTGCTCATCTCCACCTCGATCATCGAAAGCGGCATCGACATCCCGTCCGCCAACACGCTGATCGTCAACCGCGCCGATCGCTTCGGCCTGGCGCAGCTATACCAGCTGCGCGGCCGCGTCGGCCGGTCGAAGACGCGCGCCTACGCCTATATGGTCACGCCCCCCGAACGGCAGATGACGGATGCGGCGGAAAAGCGCCTGAAGGTCCTCTCCGATCTCGACAGCCTCGGCGCCGGCTTCCAGCTCGCCAGCCACGATCTCGACATTCGCGGCGCCGGCAACCTCCTGGGCGACGAACAGTCCGGCCACATCAAGGAAGTCGGCTACGAGCTCTACCAGTCGATGCTGGAGGAAGCGATCATGGACGCGCGCGCCGGCGGCCTCGCCAGCCGCCCGCGCGATTTCTCGCCGCAGATCACCGTCGACGCAGCCATCCTCATCCCGGAGGATTACGTGCCAGATCTCGATCTGCGCATGGGCCTGTACCGCCGCCTCAACGATCTCGATACGAAGCCCGATCTGGATGCCTTCGCCGCCGAGATGATCGACCGCTTCGGCCCGCTGCCGGAAGCGACCGACAATCTCGTCAAGGTGATCGAGATCAAGCTGAACGCCAAGAAGGCCTGCGTCGCGAAGATGGACGTCGGCCCCAAGGGTGCGCTCGTCAGCTTCCACGACGATACGCCGCCCAGCGTCCCCGCCCTCCTCGCCTATGTCGAAAAGCTCGGCCCGATCGCAAAGCTGCGCCCGGACTCAAAGCTCGCGCTGACGCGTAACTGGGCGGACCCGGCCGCCCGGCTGCATGGCGCGCTGCAACTGTCCAAGGGACTGGCGAAGGCGGCGGGGTGAGTTGTCAGGCGTTTAACCTACGCAAGGATAGCGCGATGCATGTAGGCTCCACGACCCAATAGTGGGGCCGAGAGAAATCGGCTTTCAAACCCGCAAGCATTGACAAACAAAGGATGTTTCCTGAGCGTCGGGACAGTTGTGTTAGCGCTTTCTGCTAGCGAGGGCAAAGGGCTGGCTGACGTCCGGTCGCACTGATATCCCGCGTAGATGACGACAAGCGAACGCCTCGGACATACCCTTGTCGCTATCCCCGTGGCGCATATCCTTGGCTCTGCCTTTTTCCTGTGGAGCTACTGCCTAGGATTCGGCGCAAACTTGGTTGTTCATGCCTCAGCCTCCGATCTGTTCTCTGTGTCAGTAAGCGACATGGTTCGGGTGTACGCACTGTCGCTTGTTCTGCCGCTGGCGGTAACTCTGATGCGCGTGACCTCAGCAACACCCTACGCTGTGAATATGGCTAACGCCTTGCCGCAAGAGCAACAGCCCAGCGCCCACTCTCGCAACAAGAAAATGAGGAGTGGGATAAATTGGTTTGCTGCGGCCATATTTGTTATCTGCCTTGTCCGCGCGGCACACGATATATATTCGGGCAATCAGTTCCCATACACGATATTATGGGTAGCGTTGCAATTGCCTGCGACAGTAGCGTGGATGACTTTCAGTGAGCGTCGTAATTATAGCGGCTACACCTTCGAAGCCGGCACCCTAATTGGTGGCTTCATGATATCCCTTTTTTGCATTGGGGCAACTAAAGGTCAGTCTGACCGCTTCATTCTGTACAAGGATGCAGTCGGTTCTCACACGTCTTGCGCACGGAATGTTGTCCTAAGACAGATATCAGGTAAGTATTTAGCGATACAACCTGATAATGCCCGATCGCTGATCTCGGAAGACTGCAAAGTTGCCTTTCGAGTTCCCCCGCCCCGTGGCCGTTCTCTGTATGAGGAACCAAAGCCTACCGCACATCCGCAACCCGCTAAGGCGGCAGAACGTAGAAAGCCAAGTGCTCAAGCGCCTGCCAACCCGCCTGCGTCGTTCAATCGTCAGGCCCCACCCCCGGCCAACTCATCGACAAGGTAGCCAATCGATCAGTCAAAATAGTCGCTATCTCTAGCTCAGCATACGCTTCGATCATAACCGAGTGCAGCCTAGCCCCTTGAAGCATGGCACCGGCCATCATCATAAGGTGCATCTTTCGCTCTAGCTCGCTTATTTCTCGCTGTTCTGCATCCATGCGCTCGTTTGTAACACCGCGTAAAATCGACAACCCGGTGACATGGGATGAGACGCTCGATAGCATCTTGTGGAAGCTGTAAAGCTGAGGCGCTCCGCCCTGTTCGGCAAGCTCCTTCCAACGCAAAGTGGCAGGCTTAACTCCCACCGGAAGTTTGGATTGCAATAAGCGCAGTGTGGCCTCTCCCTCCTTTACGAGCTCATAAGCTTCATTATCTCGGTGAATTTTAATCTGACCTTGGATCGTGGCAGCGGCATCTCTACTCATCAGAAGAACAAATTCTTCTCTAAGCTTTGCATTGGCGGCAATGCATATCGCTGCCTCAACAGCAGACCTTAAGACAATGTTGGCCTCTAGATTTAAGTTCATTTTCCATAAGGCAGTGTAGCCTCGCTGGTTGCTCCATAGCCTCTTGTACAACATGATGGAGGACATCTTAGGATCGGTATTTAGACCCTCGATAGAAGTCGATATTTTCCAAAGCCTTTCACCTAGCTTCGAAATGTCATCATATATCGTTAGCTCATCAGCGGACGGTTCGATCATGTGAGCAGCTTACTCCGGCCTTCTGTGCGGCCAAGACCCTTACGATCTATTCTCGGTACAGATATGCGAGGGGGTAATCAAATCGTTCTGAGCGACCGTTTACCCCCGTATCCCTACCCAGCCGGGTGGCGATTATGACACGCCGCACCCGACCTGCATTATAGCGCGTGGTTCTCCATCCCTGCATGACGGGTCACAGTAGCTAGATCATCGCTTCTCTAGCTTTGTCCAGAATAACCTAACGAGGACTTGGAGCTTACCAGATAAAACAGACTCCGATCTGGCGATCAGGAACCACCGTCATGGTTTCATCACCATGATGCCCGCTCCCGCCGCGTGCCCAACACCAGCCCCACAACCACCAGCACCGCCGCGATCGCCGTCGCGCCCGCCACCAGCGTTGCTTCCTGCCCGCCGGCCGCGAAGATCGCCGCCAGCGCCCACAGGAACACAACCGCGAAAGGCAGGTTGCCGCGCCCGCGGATCAGCGCGGTCGCGGCGATCACGCCGGCCGCCACCACCACGGCGCCCGCGATCATCGGTGCCGCCGCGCCGCCCTCCACGCCGTGGAAGCGCAGGCTGGCGGCGATGTTCACCGTCGTCGCCACCGTCAGCCAGGCGGTCAGCGCGCTGAGCGGCACATAGGCGAGCCAGCGCTCGCCGGTGCTGAGCCGCCCGCTGCCGGACTGCCCAATGCCGGGCCCGCCGCTCGCGAACACGCGATAGATGGCGACGAGGCACGCCAGCGTCAGGATGATGATCGATACCGATATCGCGCTCAGCCCGAATACCTGGGTGTAGGCCGCCCACAGGCCGTTGCCGAGGAACGCGCCCGCCGCCGGCCACCGGATGCGCGCGAGCAGCGGATTGCCCCGCTGCGCCGGCAGCAGCTGGTAGATCGCGAACAATGTCGAGCCGAGGTACAGCGCCCCCCAGATCGAAAAGGCCCAGCCCGCCGGGGTGATCAGCGTGCGCACCGCATCGGACTGGTCGCCGATCGGCTGTCCCACCCCCAGTTGCGGCAGCAGCGGCGTCAGGATCTGGAACGCCGCCGCCAGCAGCACGGCGATGGAAGCAGCGTTCAACGCGCCGCGGGCGGGGGTGTGGATGCGGGTTGCCATTGGCGCTGAACGCCCGTCCCGCCCGCACGGTTCATCGCCGCCTGCCCCACCCGCACTCGCGCCCTGCCGCCACGCGCGCCTCGGATCAGCCTTGCCATGCGCCCCATCCCCGGCACCCCCGCCGCGCCGATCCGTCTTCCTGTCCTACATGCCCGCCGGGGCGTATCATCCCCGCCATGATCCCTGCGCCGATCCATCCCGCGAATGTTGAGGCTGTTGGAAAAAAACGCGCTATCGCCTCAACTTCCTCAACATTCGCGCGCGGCGATTTTCCGAAAGCCGCGGTTTTCCGCCGTTTTTCGCCGGCACGTTCCTTTTCGTATTCGGCCCGCCTAAACGCCCCTCCATGACTTACGACATCCACGTCATTGGCGGCGGCCTCGCCGGAAGCGAAGCCGCGTGGCAGCTCGCCGAAGCCGGCTTCAAGGTCCGCCTGTCCGAAATGCGCGGCTCGGGAGAGAATACCCCGGCGCATCACACCGATCATCTGGCGGAGCTCGTCTGCTCCAACAGCTTCCGGTCGGACGATGCCGAAAGCAACGCCGTCGGCCTCATCCACCAGGAAATGCGCGCGCTTGGCTCGCTCATCCTGCGGGAGGGCGATGCGCACAAGGTGCCGGCCGGCTCCGCGCTGGCGGTGGATCGTGATGGCTTTTCCGCCGGCGTCACCGCCGCGCTCGCCGCGCATCCCAACGTCACGATCGTGCGCGAGCGGGTCGATGCGTTGCCGGAAGGGCCCGCGATCATCGCCACCGGGCCGCTGACGGCGCCGGGCCTGTCGCAGGCGATCGCCAGTGAGACGGGGAAGGACGCACTCGCCTTCTTCGATGCCATCGCGCCGATCGTGTACCGCGATTCGATCGACATGGAGAAAGCGTGGTTCCAGTCCCGCTGGAACAAGGGCGACGGCACCGATTACATCAACTGCCCGCTCAATCGGGAGCAATATGAGGCGTTCGTCGAAGGGCTGCTCGCCGGCGAGAAGAGCGTGCCGCGCGAATGGGAGAACGTGCCCTATTTCGAAGGCTGCATGCCGATCGAGGTGATGGCGGAGCGCGGGCGCGAGACGCTGCGCTTCGGCCCGATGAAGGGCGTCGGCCTCGATGATCCGCGCACTGCGACGCCGGAACACCCCAATGGCCGCTGGCCCTATGCCTGCGTCCAGCTGCGGCAGGACAATGCCGCCGGCACGCTGTGGAACATCGTCGGGTTCCAGACGAAGCTTAAACATGCCGAACAGGTGCGCCTGTTCCGCACCATCCCGGGGCTGGAAAAGGCGGAGTTCGCCCGGCTCGGCGGCCTCCACCGCAACACCTTCCTGCGCTCGCCCGAGCTGCTGGATCCGGAGTTGCGGCTGAAGTCCCGCCCCAACGTCCGCTTCGCCGGTCAGATCACCGGCTGCGAAGGCTATGTCGAAAGCGCCGCCATCGGTCTCCTGGCCGGCCGCTTCGCGGCGGCCGAGCTTGGCGGCCGCCCGATGATACCCCCGCCGGTGGAAACCGCGCTCGGTGCGCTGTTGAACCACATCACCTTCGCCGCGGTGGCGGAAACGTATCAGCCGATGAACGTCAATTTCGGCCTCTTCCCGCCGATCGAGGGGCGCACGAAGAAAGCGGATCGCAAGAAGATGTACACCGACCGCGCCCGCACCGCGCTGGCCGAATGGATGGCCGCCTGACGGCCCCGGTGCGCCCTCACCCCGGCGCGCCGGGTCAAGGTCGAGGGCGGCCGCCTGTCAACCGCGTTCGTCCCGAGCATCGCCGAGGGACGTGAAGTGCTAGCCCCCGCGCTTAGCTGTCGTCATCCGCGCTGCGCACCGGCGGGCACTCGGGTTTGCGCGCCGATCGCAGCGGGGTCTTGCGCTTCACCGCCGTGGTGGCGAACTCCGCCCGGTCCATGGCGCCCGATTTGTCTCGGTCGGCGCTGGCGAACTTGGCGGTCGTCTTGGCCGCCCATTCCTCGAACGACAGCCGCCCGTCGCCATTGGTGTCGAGCTTCGCAAAAGCCTTGCGACGCGAGGCGAGATATTCCTCGCGCGTGATGCTGTCGTTGCGATCCTTGTCGTATCGGTCGAAGCGCTTCTCCTCCCGCGTCCGCGCGCTGGCTTCCGGCACCGGCGCATCGGCCACTTCGTTGCCAGCAGTGCGCTGCGCCGAGGCGGGCGGCGGCGGTGCGGACGGGATGATCGGGTCGCTCGTCGCCCGGGTCGAAAACAGCATCCAGCCCGCCGCCACCATCAGCAGCGCCGCGACACCCCCTGCCAGATACCGCCACATGCCCCTCTCCCCCTGTGGAGCCCGTTACCGCCCCGTCAATCGATGCCACGCCAGCCGCGCTACCCGCGCCGGCGCCCCAACCGGTCGCTCGCCCGCCAGGTCCGCCCGCGCGACATGCACCAGTGCCCCCAGGAAGCGCCCCGCCGAACTCCAGCGCTGCCCCGCCGCCCGCGCCAGCAACGGCGCCGCCAGGGCCCGCGACCGGCTCGCTACCGCCGGATCAGCCGTGATGCCGGCCAGATCCGCCAGCGCCCAGCCAGCGCCAGCGTCGGCGACGTTGTCTGCAGCGCCAGCCAGCCGCCCCGCCTCCCGGAACACGCCCGCCCGCGCGGTCGCAAACGCCATCAACGCTGCGTCGTCCGTCTCCCCAAGCAACTGTTCCCAACCCACCTCAGTGGCGGCAAGCGCCGCGCCATCCGCCCCTGCCTCGGTCAGCACCTGGAGGATCGGCTGCGCGGGTGCCGGCGCTGCATGGAGCGCCATCAGCGCCTCGTACCACCAGGTCAGTCGCAGCTGCGCCACCATCGGATCGCGCGTGCCGAGCGCCAGCTTCGCCAGCGTCGCATCCAGCGCGAACACCGCAAGCACCCCCTCGCGCCCGGCCGCCGGCGCATAGCCGAGCGCAAGCGCGCGCTCCGGATGGCCGCCTCCAGGGTCGATCCCAAAGGTTCGAGGGTTGTTAACCATGTCGCTTGATCGTAGTTTAGAAGCTGCACGTCATAACAGCCCGCTAGAACATAAACAATATTTGCGGGGACAGGGGCAACATGAAGCCGTCGGGCGTTGCGCCAAAGACTTTTCTCAAGCGACTTGGGCAAGACACGCGGGGCAATGCTCTGGCGATCATGGCCATCGCAACTATCCCCGTCACGGCCCTCGCCGGTTCGGCGATCGATACCTCGCGAATGTATTTCGTGAAGGTGCGCCTGCAGCAAGCTTGCGATTCCGGTGCCCTGGCCGGCCGCAAATTCATGGTCGACACCACGTATTCCGCCGATGCGAACCAGAAAGCGGAAATGTTCTTCGACAATAATTTTAAGGTCGGGGTGTTTGGTACAAAGTCCCGCACTCGCATATTCTCCAAGACGTCGGACAATCAGGTGCGCGGAACCGCATCCGCGGTCGTGCCGATGACGCTGACCAAGATGATCGGCGCCGGCGACGCCACGATCAATGTCACCTGCCAGGCGAAGCTCGACATCCCGAACCTCGACGTGATGTTCGTGCTCGACACGACGGGATCGATGGGCCTGACGAACCCGTCCGACAGCGTCAGCAGGATCAGCGCGCTTCGTTCCTCCGTCGTCAGCTTCTATGACGCGCTAGAGGGATCGAAGACCAATTCGAGCCAGATCCGCTACGGGTTCGTGCCCTATTCCTCGACCGTCAACGTCGGCATGCTGCTGAAGCGCGACTGGATGGTCGACAGTTGGACATACCAGTCCCGCGCTCCTGCCGACATCACGGAGAAGACGAACACCTCGACCCAAGGCGAGTGGAATGCGTCAACCTATAGCGGCTGGACGACCTTGTCCGGCAGCACCGAGACGTTCGTGACCTATGGCCTGCCGGAGAATTGCTTCGCGCCGCCGAACACGCAGAAGACCGCCAGTTCTTCGACCAGCTGGACCACCAACCCGAACGGATCACAGGGTCGAACGACGACTGAGACAATTACCGGGAGCAGCTTTTCCGCGAATTTGTCGAACGGCGTCTGCAAAATCACGGAGACGCGGTACAACAATCTGAAGCGCAGCCGCGTCGAGACCCGCACCAAGAACCCGAACTGGGGCAGTACATCAAGTTCCACGGCCAAGACCTATTGGTGGAACTATCAGCCGGTAACGTTCGACGTCAGGGGGCTGAAAGGTAATGGCGGCTCCGGCCTGATGGCGGGCGGCACCTTCCAGGCGATGATCAATGGTGGCAACGGCTCCCAATGGTCGAACCGTGCGATCACGTGGAACAGCTCAAGCGCCTGCATCGAAGAGCGGGCCACCGTGCGCCAAAGCGATTATCCGAGCATCCCTACTGACGCTTACGATCTCGATGTCGATATGGTGCCCAGCGCCAGCGATCCTGCCACCCAATGGAGGCCCTGGCTTCCGCAACTCGTCTATGCGCGCAGCTACACAAGCTACTCGAACCCGACGACCTCAACCGCCAATTGGCCCGCAGACACGATGAAGGCCGTGCGGCACAACGGCAATTACATCAACCTCAGCAACTATCCGAATGATTATGCTGCCTGCCCATCCGCGGCGCAAAAGCTTGCCGCAATCAACAAGGGCACGCTCACCTCATATTTGAATGGATTGAAGGTCGCAGGGCGCACATATCACGACATCGGGTTCCTCTGGGGCCTACGCCTGCTGTCGCCCGACGGCCTCTTCGCCTCGGAGAACACGACTGCCCCAAATGGCAGCGCGATCGCCCGTCACGTCATCTTCATGACCGATGGCAAGACGGAAACAAACTTCGGCGATTATGATGCTTACGGACTGGCGGGCATCGATCGTAGGCGCACCGACGCCTCCCGACTGCCTTATGGCGACTCCGAACAGAATACGCTGGTCGAGAAGCGGCTGACCGCGCTCTGCCAGGTGGCGAAGAACAAGAACATGACAGTGTGGGTGATCGCGTTCGGCACGTCACTCACGCCCCTGCTCAGCGATTGCGCGTCCTCGGAGAGCAACTCGTTCGAGGCGAAGAATGCCGCCGAGTTGAACAGCGCCTTCGCCAACATAGCGTCGAACATCGCGAAGCTTCGGGTGTCGGAGTGAGACATATCACTCCAAAGCGCCTGACCGCGGACAGCCGAGGCGTAACGATCGTCGAGTTCGCGCTGGTCGCGCCGGTGATGCTCCTCCTCCTCATGGGTGTGATGGACCTCTGCTACCGGCTCTACGTCCAGTCGATCCTGACGGGCGCCGTGCAACGCGCGGGGCGCGACAGCGGGCTTGAGACCGGCTTGTCCAAGGTAACCGAGATTGACGCCCGCGTCGTCTCATCGGTTCGGGCTGTCGCGAAGGATCTCACGTGGAACAGCCAGCGGTCCGCCTATTCCAATTACACCGCGATCGGCCCGGAGCCCTTCACCGATACCAATGACAACAAGGTCCGCGATCCGGGCGAGTGTTTTGCCGATCTCAACGGCAACGCGCAGTGGGACGCCGACCCCGGAAAGACCGGCCAAGGCTATGCCAATGACACCGTCGTCTACACGATGAACATTCGCTATCCGCGGCTTTTCCCGCTGGGAAAGATGCTTGGCCTCCCGCCGAACCAGGACGTGTCCGCATCGACACTGCTGAAGAACCAGCCGTACGACAAGAGCAGCAACTCAACTCCGGCAACGATATGCACGTGATACAGACGTTCCGCAGCCTCCGGCGGGATCGCCAGGGCCTTGCGATGCTAGAATTCGCCCTGACGCTGCCAATCCTCGTGCCGGTCGGCCTCTATTCGATCGAGCTCGCCAATTTCGGCATAACCCAGATGAAGGTCAGCCAACTCGCCCTGGTTTTGGCCGATAACGCCTCCCGCGTCGGCGCTGATACGTCGCTGCAGACGCAGGAGCTGCGCGAGGTCGACATGAACGACGTTCTGCAAGGCGCGCGTCTGCAGGGTCAGGCGATGGGAATCACTCAGACGGGGCGGATCACCGTGTCGAGCATCGAGACAACCAACTCCGGCGGCCAATATATCCATTGGCAGCGCTGCGTCGGTCTAAAGCGGGGTGCGAACTGGGACTCGTCCTATGGCAACGAAGGCGATGGCAAGTCCGCCTCATATTCCTTCACCGGTATGGGGCCGGCCGGCGCCAAGGTCATCGCACCGCCGGGATCGGGCGTGATCTTCGTGGAGATCAACTACGATTATCGCCCGCTTGTCTCGAACTACTTCATTGGCGAGACGCGGCTGCACCATATCGCAAGCTTCATCGTTCGCGACAAACGTGACTTCGGCAAGGGCATCACCAATCCCAGTCCGGCCGCACCGCGCATGACGTGTGACAAATACACGGCATGACGCAGCCGGACTGGGAGTGGTACATCAGCCCCGATAGGTTACCTTGCGAACCGCCTCGACGATCTTCTCGGACGAGACGAGCGCCAGCTTCTCGAGGTTTGCGGCATAGGGAAGCGGCACATCCTCGTTACATACGCGCATCACCGGGGCATCGAGATCGTCGAAGCCTTCCTCCATGCAGATCGCGATGATCTCGCTGGCGATCGAGCAGGTCGGCCAGCCTTCCTCAGCCACCACCAAGCGGTTGGTTTTGGCGAGGCTCTTGAGCACCGTATCCTTGTCGAGCGGACGCAGCGTGCGAAGGTCAATCACTTCGGCTTCTACACCCTCGCCTGACAGCTGCTCAGCGGCTTCAAGCGCCAGGCCGACCCCGATCGAATAGCTGACGATCGTCACGTCCTTGCCCTCGCGCATCACGCGCGCCTTGCCGATCGGCAGTACCCAGTCGTCGAGCTTGGGGACTTCGAACGAGCGGCCGTAGAGCAGCTCGTTTTCGAGGAACACTACAGGGTCCTCGCTACGGATGGCGGCCTTCAGCAGGCCCTTTGCGTCCGCAGCATCATACGGCGCGATGACGATCAGGCCCGGCACGCTAGCGTACCATGGGCCGTAGTTCTGGGAGTGCTGCGCCGCGACACGGCTGGCGGCACCGTTCGGCCCGCGGAAGACGATCGGGCAGCGCATTTGCCCGCCAGACATGTAGTTCGTCTTCGCAGCGGAGTTCACGATGTGGTCGATCGCCTGCATCGCGAAGTTGAACGTCATGAATTCGACGACGGGCCGGAGGCCGCCCATTGCCGCGCCTGTGCCGACGCCGGCAAAGCCGTACTCGGTGATCGGCGTATCGATAACACGGCGATCGCCGAACTCGTCCAGCAGCCCCTGCGTCACCTTGTACGCGCCCTGATACTGCGCGACTTCCTCGCCCATCACGAACACGCGCTCGTCAGCGCGCATTTCCTCGGCCATCGCATCGCGAAGCGCCTCGCGGACGGTCACCTTCACCATCTCGGTGCCTTCGGGGATCGCCGGATCGGTCACTTCAGCGTCGTGCCTCGCCGCCTCGAACATCTGCCGGGCGCCCGTCTCGACCTTCTCCTGCGCCGGGTGCGCGGAGTCCTCGACCTCGTCAGGCTTCTTCTCGTCTGCCTTCGCTTCAGGCGCCGCGGTGTCTTCCTTGGTCGCAGCCGGATCGCTGGTGCCCGCAGGGGCTGCGTCAGCGCCCTCGCCCTCCAGCTGCATGATCACCGTGCCGACCTTCACGTTGTCGGTGCCCTCGGCAACAAGGATCTTGCCGACGACACCTTCGTCGACTGCCTCGAATTCCATCGTCGCTTTGTCGGTTTCGATCTCGGCCATGATGTCGCCGGACTTCACGGTGTCGCCTTCCTTGACGAGCCACTTGGCGAGCGTGCCCTCCTCCATGGTGGGGGAGAGCGCCGGCATCTTGATGTCGATCGCCATCTCAATACTTCTCCACCAGCACGTCGGTATACAGTTCCTTGGGATCGGGTTCAGGGGTGCTCTCGGCGAAATCCGCGGACTCGTTCACAACCTTGCGGATTTCGGTCTCGATCGCCTTCAGCTCGTCTTCCTTGACGCCCTGCGCATCAAGCAGCTTCTTCACGTGCTCGATCGGATCGGACTTGTCGCGCACCGCCTGCACTTCCTCGCGGCTGCGATACTTGGCCGGATCCGACATGGAGTGACCGCGGTAGCGATAGGTCTTCATCTCGAGGATGATCGGCCCCTTGCCGGCGCGCACCCAGGCAAGCGCCTCTTCGGCCGCGCCGCGTGCGGCCAGCACGTCCATGCCGTCCACCTGGATTCCCGGGATGCGGAAGCTCTCGCCACGCCGATACAGCTGGTCCTCGGCGGAGGCGCGGTTGACGCTCGTGCCCATCGCGTACTGATTGTTCTCGATGACGAAGATCACGGGCAGCTTCCACAGCTCCGCCATGTTGAAGCTTTCGTACACCTGCCCCTGGTTCGCTGCGCCATCGCCGAAATAGGCAAGGCAAACGCCGCCATCGTTATTGTACTTGTGCGCGAAGCCGAGGCCCGCGCCGAGCGACACCTGCGCTCCGACGATGCCGTGCCCGCCGTAGAACTTATGCTCGACGCTGAACATGTGCATCGAGCCGCCCTTGCCCTTCGAAATTCCGGCCTGACGCCCGGTCAGCTCCGCCATCACGTCCTTGGGCGGGATACCACAAAGCAGCATGTGGCCGTGATCGCGATAGCCGGTGATAACCGAGTCCTTCTCGGTCAGGGCCGATTGAAGGCCGACGGCGACTGCTTCCTGGCCAATATAGAGGTGGCAGAAACCCCCAATCAGGCCCAGACCATAAAGCTGTCCCGCCTTCTCCTCGAAGCGGCGGATCAGCAGCATGTCCTTGTAGAATTTAAGCAATTCGTCTTTCGAGGCCGTATAGGGCTGCGGCTCGTTCGGGCGCTCGCGGTTGGAGACGGGGGGTTCGGCGCTCTTCGCGCGGGCTGTTCTTGCCACGGGGGTTGACCTCGTAGGTTCCTGGGGAAGGGGAGCAGCCGCCTATAGGCCCGGAAACGGTGACGGCGCAATTCCTCGCCAATGCCTCGCATAGATCGGGTTTCTTGTGTGTGGCCTTCAGCCGCCCTAAGCCACGAGCCGCATGTCGACCTCTGTCCATCCGCTCAGGATCTCGAACTATCGCAGCTACTGGCTGGCACGGCTGGCAAGCACGATCGCGCAATCTGCACTCGCGATCGTCCTGGGATGGCAGGTCTACAGCATCGCGCGAGAGACAATGGACATCCGAGAGGCAGCGTTCCTCCTCGGTATGATCGGCCTGGCGCAGTTCTTGCCATTGTTTCTCCTCACGCCCGTCGTGGGCCTGATTGCGGATTCAATCGATCGCCGGTGGATCGTTCGCGGCACCACGACCTTGCTCGCCGCGACGACCGCGATGCTCGGCTTCGCCACCTGGGAGGGGTGGCTCGGGCTGCCGATCCTGTTCAGCGCGGCTGTGTTCGTGGGTGTGGCGCGCGCCTTTGCCGGCCCGGCCTATTCCGCGCTCGCGCCCAATCTGGTTCCGCGCGAAAGCCTGCCGACGGCAATCGCGCTGGGCTCGATCGCGATGCAGGTTGGCTTCATCGCGGGACCGAGCGTCGGCGGGCTACTCTTCGCAATCGGGCCGATCGTGGCGTATTGCGGCATGACGCTGTTCTTCGGCGTCGCACTCCTCCTGCTCCTCACCATCGGCCGGGTGCCGCAACCAGCCGCCCAGAAGGACCGTCGCCCCCTCGCCCGCATCGCCGACGGCTTCGCCTATGTGAAGCGCAACCGCCTCGTGCAGGCGGCGATCACCCTGGACCTGTTCGCCGTTCTGCTTGCCGGCGCGACCGCCCTGCTTCCGATCTACGCCCGTGACATCCTGCATGTCGGCCCGACGGGTCTTGGCTTCTTGGCCGCAGGCATGGGCATCGGCGCATCTGCGACCGGCATCTTGCTGTCGTTCCGCCCCATGCGCACCGATGTCGGCCGCAAGATGTTGATCGCGGTGGTCATCTTCGGGCTTGCGATCCTCACCTTCGGCATCTCCAAGAACTTCTTCCTGAGCCTCGCCGCACTGATCGTCGCGGGAAGCGCTGACATGGTATCGATGTACGTGCGCGGCTCGCTGATCCAGCTTCACACGCCGGACGAGATGCGCGGCCGCGTGAGCGCGGTAAGCCAGCTCACTATTTCGGCGTCCAATGAACTCGGCGAAGCGGAAAGCGGCCTCATGGCTTCGCTGCTTGGGCCCGTAGGCGCCGTGGTGATCGGCGGTGTGGGGGCAATCGCCGTCACGTTGCTATGGTCACGGCTCTTCCCGGAACTGAAAAACGCCCGAACCTTTGACCCACCAGAGACACCTCTTTCGGTTATCCCACCCGAAACCCAGCACGGAGTGAGCCAGCCATGAAGGCGAACACGATCCTCGACACGATCGGCAACACGCCGCACATCCGCGTCCAGCGGCTGTTCCCCGGATCCGAAGTGTGGATCAAATCAGAACGGTCGAACCCGGGTGGTTCGATCAAGGACCGCATCGCGCTTGCCATGATCGAGGCGGCGGAAGCGTCGGGCGAGTTGAAGCCTGGCGGCACGATCATCGAACCGACCAGCGGCAACACGGGTATCGGCCTTGCCATGGTCGCGGCGGTGAAGGGCTACAAGCTCATCCTTGTCATGCCGGAAAGCATGTCGCTCGAACGTCGCCGGCTGATGCTGGCCTATGGCGCCACGTTTGACCTGACGCCGCGTGAAAAGGGCATGAAGGGCGCGATCGAACGGGCGCTGGAGCTGGTGTCGACCACCCCTAATGCGTGGATGCCGCAGCAGTTTGAGAATGCTGCCAACATCGACGTCCATGTGCGCACGACGGCGCAGGAGATTCTGAACGACTTCCGCGACGCGCCGATCGACGTTCTGATCACCGGCGTCGGCACTGGTGGCCATATAACCGGCGTCGCGGAGACGCTGAAGAAGGAATGGCCGGATCTGAAGGTCTATGCAGTCGAACCGGCAGCCTCGCCGGTGATCGGCGGCGGCCAGCCCGGCCCGCACCCGATCCAAGGCATCGGCGCTGGCTTCATTCCGGCGAACCTGCACACCCAGTCGCTTGACGGCGTGATCGAAGTCGACGCCGCGGTCGCCAAGGACATGGCACGTCGTGCCGCGCGTGAGGAAGGCATGCTGGTCGGTATTTCGTCGGGCGCCACGCTCGCGGCGATCCTCCAGAAGTTACCGGATCTCGCGGATAACGCGCGCGTCCTTGGTTTCAACTATGACACGGGTGAGCGCTATCTTTCCGTGCCGGACTTCCTGCCTGAAGCTTGATCGGAAATGCCGTGTCGTCGCCCGGCGACACGGCGGAACCGGATCATAATGGTACCAGCCGCCATTGATGCCACTTCGCCCGGCTCGTAATTTCCATTAAGCGCCCGCGCCGTGACTAAGCTGCGCCCGCTTCATTTTCTTCTTGGCCTGATCGCAATCGTCGCGCTTGTTGCGCCGCTTGTCGTCGTGCACCTCATTCCTACCGTTGCGCGCGAGGCCGGAGTTCCCGCGCTGGCCAAGAAGCGCATCATTCCGGCGCGCGTTGCGCCGCCACCGGTCGAACCCGTGGAATTTGCGGCGATCAATCCGGAAGACGCCCGCGCGATCAACGCTGCGGTTCCCTTCGTCAAAGGCCCGGTGCCGCCTGCTAGACCCTTCCACTTCATCGGCGGGGCCGCAGACTTCAGCCGGGCGACCGACTGCCTCGCGGCAGCGGCTTATTATGAAGCCGGCGATGATGCGGTTGGCGGGCAAGCGGTTGTCCAAGTCGTGCTTAATCGACTGCGACATCCAGCGTTTCCGAAGACGGTGTGTGGTGTCGTATTCCAGGGATCGGAGCGTTCCACCGGCTGCCAATTCACCTTCACCTGCGATGGCGCTTTGGTACGCCAGCCTTCAGCGGCCGCCTGGACTCGCGCTCGCGACATCGCAACCAAAGCGTTGCGCGGCGCCGTTTACAAGCCGGTCGGCTGGGCGACGCATTATCATACGGACTGGGTGGTGCCGTACTGGAGCACCAGCCTCGACAAGATTGCCGAAGTCCACACCCATTTGTTCTTCCGCTGGACGGGCTGGTGGGGCACCGGCCCGGCCTTCAACCGCGGGCAGCAGCCGGGCGAAATGGCGATCGCGAAGCTCGCTGCAGTATCGGATGCGCACCGGCTCGCACTTGGCGCGGGAGACGGCGACACGGCGGTGGCCGAAGCCGTGCCGTTCTTTGGCCGTACGCCGCTGCCGCTCGCGAGCGACCAGAGCACGTTCCTGACCATGCTGAACCCGGCGCAGGCGGACAGCTTCACCGGCATGGCTCTTGCCTCCTGCGCCGAGCGGCCGCGCTGCAAGTTCATGGGGTGGACGGAGCCGAACGCAATGGCTTTTACCCTTCCTCTGACGCCCGAGCAGCTGAACGCCATGTCGTTCAGCTACATCCGTGATCGAAGCAGCGGCTTGGAGCGTACGCTCTGGAATTGCGATGAGTTCAAGAAGCGTTCGCCCTGCATGAAGCGGATGACGCTGCGCGCGAACCCGGTCCCAAAGGAAGAAGGTCGCGGACCGACGGAGTTGGACGGTGTGCGCCGCAAGTCCGATCTCGGTGAAACCGGGACGCAGAACAGCACCGGAGTGGAGTGACGCCCTGCTGCAGCGTCATTGCGCAAGTACAGAAATGGCCGGCGAAGCATAGGCCCCGCCGACCTTCTATTTGATCAAATCGAGAACTGTCCGCCTCAAGCAGAGCGGAACATCTCGGGCGGCAGCGCCATCAGCGCCTCCGCACCGCCCTCGATCTGGCGACGATAGGAACCCGCCTCCGGCAGCACGCGCTCCGCGAAGAAGCGTGCCGTCACCAGCTTCGCGTCGAGGAACGCGGCATCGCCCTGGCCCGCGTCCTTCAGCGCCGCAGCAGCCACCGCCATGCGCAGCCACATCAGGCCGACCGACACGACGCCCAGCAGGTGCATGTACGGCACTGCGCCCGCACCGATGTTGTTGGGGTTGGAGATGTTCCCCATGAACCACATGGTCGCCGCCTGAAGCTCACCCAGCGCCTTTTCGAGGCGCGTGGCGAAATCAGCCGCCGGACCGCCCTTCGCCCCGGCGCATTCCTCCGCCACGATCTTGAAGAACAGCTGGATTGCGCGGCCGCCGTTCATCGCCAGCTTGCGGCCGACGAGGTCCATCGCCTGCACGCCGTTGGTGCCTTCGTAGATCATCGCGATACGGGCATCGCGCACGTACTGCTCCATCCCCCATTCCTGGATGTAGCCATGGCCGCCATAGACCTGCTGCGCGTCGGTCGCGATCGCATAGCCCTTGTCGGTGCCGACGCCCTTGATGACCGGGGTCAGCAACCCGATGAGGTCAGCCGCCTCCTGCCGCGCGGCCTCATCCTCCGCGCTATGCTCCAGGTCGACCTGAAGCGCGCCCCACAGGCACAATGCGCGCAGCCCCTCGAGCCACGCCTTGCCGTTCATCAGCATGCGGCGAACGTCCGGGTGGACGAACAGCGTATCAGCCTTTTCGTCGGGCTCCGCCGCGCCGGTCAACGCGCGACCCTGGCGACGGTCCTCGGCGTATTGGACGGCGTTCTGATACGCCGTCTCGCCCACCGCGAGACCCTGAAGACCCACACCCAGCCGTGCCGCGTTCATCATGATGAACATCGCCGCCAGGCCCTTCATCTCCTCACCGACAAGCCAGCCCGTCGCGCCGTCATAGTTCAACACGCAGGTCGCGTTGCCGTGGATGCCCATCTTGTGCTCGATCGAGCCACAGGACACCGCGTTGCGCTCACCCAGCGAGCCGTCGTCGTTCACCATGAACTTGGGCACCACGAACAGGCTGATGCCCTTCGAGCTGTCCGGCGCCCCCGGCGTCTTCGCAAGGACCAGGTGGATGATGTTCTCGGTCAGATCATGCTCGCCGGCCGAAATGAAGATCTTGGTGCCGGTGATCTTGTACGAACCGTCCGCCTGCGGCTCCGCGCGGGTGCGGATGAGGCCCAGATCGGTGCCGCACTGCGGCTCGGTCAGGTTCATGGTGCCGCCCCATTCGCCGGACACCATCTTGGGCAGGTACTTCTCCTGCTGCTCGGGCGATCCCTTCGCCACCAGCGCCGCGATCGCACCATGCGCGAGGCCCGGGTACATGGCGAACGCCATGTTGGAGGAGATCATATACTCCTGAAACGCGGTCGAGATGACGTGCGGCATGCCCTGCCCACCGAACGCCTCTGGCGCGGACAGCGTGCCCCAGCCGGATTCAACGAACTGCTTGTACGCTTCCTTGAAGCCGGCCGGCGTCGTGACCGAACCGTCCTCATGGCGGGTGCAGCCTTCCTGGTCGCCCGACTGGTTCAGCGGGAACAGAACCTCGGCGACGAAGCGTCCGCCCTCTTCCAGCACCGCGTCGACGGTATCCGGCGCGGCAGCCGAAAAGCCCGGCACATTCGCATAGCGGGAGAGGCCAACGACATGCTCCAGGACGAAGCGGGTGTCGCGCACCGGCGGGGTATATTGCGGCATCGGGAATCAGTCCTTCTGATCTGACTGGTCAAGCAATTGAACGAACTGGTCGAGTTCGGCGATGGCGGCGTCGATGTCGCGCTTTTGCGCCTCAAGTGCCTCAATCCGCGCGCGGCAGCGGGCGACCGTCACGGCGCGCTGCGTGTTCCGGCCATCCCCAATGTCGTAGAGGTCGATCATCTCGCGGATCTCGGCGAGGCTGAACCCCACACGCTTTCCACGCAAAATCCAGGCAAGCCGGGCGCGATCGCGATGCGAATAGATGCGTGCCGTTCCACGGCGATCGGGTGCGATCAGCCCCTCATCCTCGTAGAAGCGAAGCGCGCGAGGCGTGACGCCGAATTCCACCGCCAAATCCGTGATGGTGAAATGCGAGCGATCCTCGCGTGGGGGGATCGAGTCGAAGGCTGCTGCAACCGACATAATCGTTGCTAGGTACGTTCCGCTTACGTGAACGTCAATTGCAAAGCTGTTGACCGTTTGGGCCGCGCATTGCGCGCGCTTCGCTCTCCACGCCGCTCAAGCGCGGAGCATTGAGCGCCGAAAACGAGGCTCGACCGGTGCACTTTCTATCGCATGCAGCAGGCACTGCGGCGGGGAAGAAGAGCCGCTCCCCGTCGAAACGCGCCTCGAACCGGCAATCTTCGCCGAGATCGACGCGCAGGCGCACCCGCCCGGTGGCCACCCCTCGCGCCGCGCATCCATGGCCCTCGCCATAATCGACGACAGCGGCAAGCCGCATCTGTCGATCAGCGCGAATGACGCATACGCGGTCGGTCTCGGATGCGTAGGCACCCACCGGGTCGATGACCGATGGATCCGCGACAATCCCCCCTTCCATGGCGGCGCGTTCCAGCATGCCCCCGGCTGCATTGCCGCCCGAATCGCTGGGAGCCGGGCTCTCACAGCTCAACAGGGCAAGCAGAAGCAGCGCTGCAACGCCGCCGTTCTTCAATCGACCGGCTCCAGACCATCAGGCCCTATCCGCCGATAAAAGCACGAGCGCGCGCCCGTGTGACAGGCAGGCCCAACGGGATCGGCGATGATCCAGATCGCGTCCTGATCGCAGTCGATCCGCATCTCGCGGACGTTGAGGACGTTGCCGGACGTCTCGCCCTTCACCCACAGGGACTGGCGGCTACGCGACCAGAAGGTCGCCTTGCCCGTCGCCCGCGTGGCAGCAAGTGCCTTCGCATTCATGTGGGCGACCATCAGAAGCTCGCCGGTCTCGCTGGCAGTTACCACTGCCGTGACGAGGCCCGCCGAATCGTACTTGGGATCGAGGATGCTTCCGGCTTCGCGAGGGTCTGACATATGGCCTCCTTACAGAGGCTAAGCTCGGGATCGAAGCGCGCTGTTTACGTGCGCGCCACCGGCCATGCCAGTTGGGGACAGATGCCCCCGGGCACCCTTCGCTTATTTGTGGTTGCGGATCGCTTCGACCAACTCAGCCTTGCTCATCTTGGAGCGGCCCTCGATGCCGATGTCCTGCGCCTCCTCGTACAAATCGTCCTTGGTCCGGTCCTCGAGGCGGCGGCCGCGATGATCGAGCGTGCCCGCGGCCTTGGCATTGGCGATCCGCGCCGCCTTTTCCTTCGACTCGCCCTTCTTTCGAAGGTCCTCGTACAGCTTGTCGTCCTTGATCTGTGCGCCGTGGTTCCTGGGCATCACCGCCTCCTGTATCCTCCCGCCAGAACCCTTCGGCCCGCCAATCGCTCCAAGCCCATGACATTTCGGCGACAGTCGCTATATGGGCCGCGCACGACGTGAGCCCCCAATCACCATGCTGACTACAAATCCCTTCGACGATGACCATCTGCACGAGGAGTGCGGCATTTTCGGAGTGTCCGGCTCCGACGGCGCTGCTGCTCTGGTGGCGCTCGGGCTTCATGCCCTGCAGCACCGCGGCCAGGAAGCCGCCGGTATCACCAGCTTCGACGGCACGAACTTCCACACCAAGAAAGCGATGGGCCACGTTGCCGGCAATTTCGACAGCGAGGCGGTGATCGCCAGCTTGCCGGGTTCGGTCGCGTGCGGGCACGTGCGCTATTCGACCACTGGCGAGACGGCACTGCGCAACGTCCAGCCGCTGTACGCGGAGCTTGCGAGCGGCGGCTTTGCGGTGGCGCACAACGGCAACATCTCCAATGCGATGAAGGTGCGCCGCGAGCTCGTCCGCCGCGGCTCCATCTTCCAGTCGACCAGCGACACCGAGACGATCATCCATCTCGTCGCGACGTCCAATTACCGCACCCTGCTCGATCGATTCATCGATGCGCTGAAGCAGGTGGAAGGCGCCTACGCGCTGATCGTGATGACGCCGGAGGGGATGATCGCCTGTCGCGACCCGCTCGGCATTCGCCCGCTCGTGATGGGCAAGCTCGGCGATTCGGTGATTTTTGCCAGCGAGACGGTGGCCCTCGACGTCGTTGGCGCCGAATTCGTCCGCTCGGTCGAGCCCGGTGAACTGGTGATCGTCCAGGGCACGGAAACCCGCTCGGTCCGTCCCTTCGCCCCGCTGGCGCCCCGGCCTTGCATCTTCGAGTGGGTCTATTTCTCGCGCCCAGATTCGATCGTGGACGATCACTCCGTCTATTCGGTGCGCAAGTCGATCGGGCAGCAGCTTGCCATTGAATCGCCGGTCGATGCCGATCTGGTGATTCCAGTGCCCGATTCGGGTGTGCCCGCGGCGATCGGCTATGCGCAGCAAAGCGGCATACCGTTCGAGCTTGGCATCATCCGTTCGCACTACGTTGGCCGCACCTTCATCCAGCCCGGCGACAAGGTCCGCCACCTGGGTGTCAAGCTGAAGCACAACGCAAACCGTGCGCTGATCGCCGGCAAGAAGGTCGTGCTGATCGACGATTCGATCGTACGTGGCACGACGAGCCTGAAGATCGTGCAGATGATGCGTGAGGCTGGGGCGGCGGAAGTCCACATGCGGATCGCCAGCCCTCCGACCAAGCACAGCTGCTTCTACGGCGTCGATACACCGGAGCGCGCCAAACTGCTCGCCGCGACTCATGACCTAGGTTCGATGACCGACTTTATCCATGCGGATAGCCTCGCGTTCATCTCGATCGACGGGCTGTACAAGGCATTGGGCGAAGCAAAACGCGCTGCCGTTCGCCCGGGCTATTGCGACGCCTGCTTCACCGGTGATTATCCCACCACGCTGACCGATCACGACGACATCGGCGAGGTCGATCAGTTCGCCATGCTGGAGGAGCGCGTCGCCTGACGCGCCATAGCAGCGCCGGGCTGATCGGGCTTGTCCCGACAGCGGGCGTGCCGCACTAGTCGCAGATAAGGGTTCACGGGGCGCTCGATCCCGGAACAACTTCGGGGTCACGATCTTGAACAAGCCACTTCAGAACCAGCTCGCGCTCGTCACTGGCGCAAGCCGCGGGATCGGCGCCGCGACCGCGATTGCCCTCGCGGCACAGGGCGCACACGTCGTGGTGACCGCGCGTACCGCCAAGGCGCTTGAGGACGTTGAGCAGGCGATCTTCGATGCCGGCGGCTCCGCCACGATCGCGCCTTTGGACCTGACCGAGAAGGATGCAATCGCCCGGCTTGCGTTGGCGATCGGCGAGCGCTGGCAAGCGCTGGACCTGATGGTGCTGAACGCCGCAACGCTCGGCTCGCTCGCCGCGGTGCCGGCGATCGATCCTAAGGAACTGGCCTCCGTACTGACGCTGAACGTGTCCGCGCAGGTTGCCCTGATCCAGGCGTTCGACCCGATGCTGCGCCAGTCGCAGGCGGGGAAAGTGATCGGGATCACATCCTCCGTGGGCCGGAAACCCCGTGCATATTGGGGCGCTTATGGCGCCTCAAAGGCAGCGTTTGAGACATTGCTGGGCGCTTATGGCGACGAGATGCACGAAATTAGCCGCGTTCGTACAGCGGTTGTCGACCCTGGCGCGACCCGCACCAATATGCGTGCGCGCGCCTATCCGGGAGAGGATCCCGCATCGGTGAAGCCGCCGGAGAAGGTTGCGGAGCGGATCGTCTCCCTGGCAGTCTCCGGATTCGAGACCGGCCACTTCGAGCGCGTCGAGGCCTGATCCGGCCAGTCAGCGCCCACGCGCTGCGGCGAACAACCGATCCAGGAAGGCGTGGCGTGCCTGGCTCAAGGCCGGGTCGCTTGCCTTCGGCCACGCACTGACCATTGCGATCACTGTGCGCGTCTTCGGATCGACGGTGATGCTCTGGCCGAAGATGCCAACTCCGCCGAAGCGATCTTCGGGGTACGTCCACCATTGATAGCCATAGCCGAAGCCGGGGCGACCGGTGGAAGCATTTGCCTTGGTTGCGTCAGCGAACCAACCCGGCGGAACAATCCCTGCCCCGCCCTGCATCGCGAGCTGGCCCATCCGGGCATAGTCACGCAACGACACCGAAAGACAGCAGCCCGCCACTTCGCGCCCCGTGGCGTCGACCATCCAGAAGGCGTCCCGCTCCATGCCGTAGGGCTGCCACACCTTCTCGCTGAGATACGTGGCCAGGGGTTTCTTCACGGCATTGGCGACCAGCACGCCGATGAGGTTGGTCTCGCCCGTCTTGTACACCCACTTGGCGCCAGGCGCGCTCTCGCGCGGCAGCGTACGCATATAAGCGACGGTTGGGTCCATCCGCGGTGGCACAGCGACCGAGAACATCCGCGCCACGTCCGACTGCGGATCGGTATAATCCTCGTTCCACTTCACGCCTGACGTCATCGTCAGCAACTCGGCAATCGTGACCCCGTCATAGCCGCTGCCGGCCAGATCCGGGATGTATTTGGTTACCGGTTCGTCGACCGACTTGATGAAGCCGTCTCGAATCGCGGCGCCGACCAGCGTCGAGGTGAACGACTTGGCGACCGAGAAGCTCGTCCAGCGACCATCGCGGGTCAGCCCGCGCGCGTAACGCTCCAGGCGGACAGCGCCGTCCTGTATCACGATCAGGCCGGCGACATTGTTCGCCGCGATGAAGGCGTCCACCTCTCCGGCGGGCACGGGGAGCGGCGGGCCAGCAGGCAGTGCCAAGGGCTTGCGGCCGGCCCTCACCACGTGGCCGGGAAACAAGCTTTCCATGTGCGGGAAGTTCTGGTCTCGCTGCTCTTGCGACCAGAACAGCACTTCCGCGCCGACCTGTTGCAGCTTGGCTCGGTTGGCATCGGTGATCGGCACACCGGCGGTTTGGGCCTGGGCTGTTCCCTCTTGCGGCTGGGCGGACGTGGTGGCGCAGCTCGCCAGCGCCAAGGCCCCGAGCGTCAACCAGATGGCGTGCTTCATTCCCCCTCCTTCACGAGGGTGATCTGCACGACGTCGATTCCGCCGCCTCGAAAGCCCCCTTCGCAATACATCAGGTAATAGCGCCAAAGATCAATGAACTTCGCGTCGAAGCGCGATGGCAAACGCGCTTCCGCCACCGCAGTGTCGAAGCGTTCGCGCCACAATCGAAGCGTCTCGGCATAGTCCAGTCCGAAGGCGTGGCGATCCTGCCAGCTTAACCCGTGCGCTTCGGCCAGCCCCCGGAACCGCGGCTCGTTGATCAGCATGCCGCCGGGGAAGACGTATGCCTGAATGAAGTCGACGTTCGTCGAATAAGCCGGCCAGATATCGTCCGCGATGTTGATGAACTGGATCGCGGCACGGCCACCGGGTTTGAGGGCGCCAGAGACGGCCGCGAGATAATCCCGCCAATAGGCTTCGCCCACCGCCTCCACCATCTCGACCGAGGCGACCGCGTCATACTGGCCGGTGACGTCGCGATAGTCGGTGAGCGAAACGGCCACCGGCAGGCCGCGGGTGCGCTCGGCCACGAAGCGCTGTTGTTCCGCGGCAAGGGTGATCGCGCGCACCTTGATGCCGCGGCGAGCGGCGGCCTCGGCGAGGGCGCCCCAGCCGCAGCCGATTTCGAGCAGCGTCCCGCCCGCCGGCACGGCTGCGCGGTCAAGTATGGCGTCGATCTTGCGGCGCTGGGCGCCCTCGAGTGGTTCATCGCCGGCAAACAGCGCGCTCGAATAGGTGAGCGATGGATCAAGCCAGGCGTCGTAGAAGTCGTTGCCGAGATCGTAATGCGCCGCGATGTTCCGGCGTGCGTTGCGGCGGTCGTTGCGGCGCAGGAGGTGCATTGCGCGCGCCGCCAAGCGGGCGCCGCGTTTTGCGCGCGCGACGTTGCCCAACGTCGTGCGGTTTCGCATGAACAGATCAAACAGCGGGACGGGATCTGGGCTGGACCAGTCGCCGGCCGCCCAGGCTTCATACCAGCCGATCGAACCGCCCATCACTAGCCGGCGCAGCGCGCGCCAGCGGGTGACCGTGACGATGGCAAGCGGGCCATCGCGCCGACCGCCGAGCAGCCGCCGGGTGCCATCAGGAAGAGCGGCCTCGATCGCACCCTCCTCAAGCCCGGCGTCGATCCGATCGAGGATCCGGTGGAACACGGGCGCCATACGGCGCGCCCACACACCGCCCGCGGCGGGAAGATCGACCATGCCATGCATCGCCTGCGCTCATGCACCGGGCGCAGCCCGCACGAAAGAGGGTCAGCGCACCGCGCGCCCCGCCGCAAGCGCGCGCTCGCGTGCCTCGCGGTGACCGATGATCTTCGGCGGATAGCCATCCGGGCGGCAGCCCGCAGCGTCCGGATCGTGGATCGTCGCGTCGGGCAGATCCCGCAACTCGGGCACCCATTGGCGGATATAGTCGCCGGCGGCAAACTTCTGAGACTGGGCAAGCGGCGCCATGATGCGGCCGAACATGTTCGAATCCGTGCCCGTGCCGGCGACCCACTGCCAGTTCACGCTGTTGTTGCCGTAATCGGCATCGACCAGCGTATCCCAGAACCAGCGTTCGCCTTCGCGCCAGTCGATCAGCAAATGCTTCACCAGGAAGCTGGCGGCGATCATCCGCACGCGATTGTGCATCCAGCCGCTTGCCCACAGCTGGCGCATGCCGGCGTCCACGATCGGATAGCCGGTGCAGCCCCGCTGCCACGCCTTCAGCTCACTGGGCGCGCGGCGCCACTTAAGCCGATCGAAGCGCGGCCGGCCGTTCTCGTCGGCGTATCGTGGCAGCGCGAGGATCACGCCCGAGGTGAAATCCCGCCATGCGAGTTCGCGGCGAAAGGACTGCACGCCGGCACTCCGCCCGCTGAGCGCCGCCCAGACCGTTCGCGGCGAAATCTCGCCGTGGTGAAGATGGGGCGAGAGGCGCGAGGTGCCTTCGGTGGAGGGAAGGTTTCGCTGCTCCTCGTAATCCGTGCTGATCGACACGAAAGCGTCGAGCGCGTCCTGTGCCCCTTCCTCGCCGGGCGACCACATCTCGAAGCCCTTTGCCCAGTTCGGCGCGGTGGGAAGCAGCTTCCAGCTGGCGAGCGTGTCGCTCTTTGGCCAATGGCCGGGTGCCGGGATCCTGTCGGGCGCGGGCATGGGATCTTCCGGTGGCATCGTCGCGGACAGCGCCTTCCAGAAGGACGAGAAGATCTTGAACTGCCCGCCTGCCCCGGTGGTCACATCACGCAGCGGACGCAGGTGATTGCCGTCGTGCAGGGTGAGGAGGCCGCCCAGTTCTTCCTCTGCCGCGCGCCACCAGGGTTCATAATGGCGAATGGCGTGGATCTCGGTCGCGCCAGTCTCCTTCGCCAGCCCCTTCAGCACCTCGGCGGCGGGGCCGCGGCGGAGGATGAGGCGGCTGCCCTTTTCGCGCAGCGCGTCGTCGAGCGCGGTGAGGCTGTGGTGCAACCACCAGCGTTGCGCGCCGCCGATGCGCCAGTCCCCGGGGCCCTCATCATCGAGGACATAGACCGGAATGACCGCGTCGGCCGCGGCGGCGGCGCATAAGGCGGGTTGATCGTGGAGGCGGAGATCCTGGCGGAGCCAGAGCAGCGTTGGCATCGCTGCTCTACGCCCGTCTCAGGAATGATGTTCCGCGCCGCAGCACCGGTTGGCGGCGGCGACGCGGAAACAGGATCAGATGACGTGCGGCTGCTTGTCGACCATCCACGTCTGCCCCTTGGAGAGCAGCTTCTGGAGATCGGGCTTCTTGCCTTCGCTCGCCCTAGCGTTCTGTTCGACCACGGCGCTCTCGAACGTCGGCGCGGGATCATCGAAGATCACGCCGAGCGCCATCGGGAACGCGCCGAACGGCATTTCCACCAGCATGTGCGCGAGGCCACGGTTCGTCTGGTCATGGACGATGACGCCGGCCGACTGCCAATCGTCATCCGCCACGTCGACGACCTTGAGCGTCAGGCGCTCGCCATCCATGGCGAGGCCCTTCTTGCCGCCATCGAACAGCAGCGGCTTGCCGTGTTCGACCCACAATTGGTTCGGCCCGGCATTGGGCTTCGCCGCGAAGGGCGCGAACACGTCGTCGTTGTAGACGATGCAGTTCTGGAAAATCTCGACGAAGCCGGTGCCCTTATGGGCATAGGCCGCCTTCAGCACGTTCGGCAGGTTCTTGTGCACGTCGATCCCGCGGGCGATGAAGCGCGCGCCGGCGCCGAGCGCGAAGGCGCACGGGTTCGCGGGGCGATCGACCGAGCCGAACGGCGTCGACGGCGACTGGGTGCCGACGCGGCTGGTGGGCGAATACTGCCCTTTCGTCAGGCCGTAGATCTCGTTGTTGAACAGAAGGACCTGGCAATCGAGGTTGCGGCGGATGAGGTGCATCGTGTGGTTGCCGCCGATCGACAGCGCGTCGCCGTCACCGGTGATGATCCACACGTCGAGTTCCGGATTGGCGAGCTTTACGCCCGTCGCCACCGCCGGCGCACGGCCGTGGATGGTGTGGAAGCCGTAGGTTTCCATGTAGTACGGAAAGCGCGACGAGCAGCCGATGCCGCTGACGAAAACGGTGTTTTCCGGGCGCGCGCCGATTTCCGGCATGGTGCGCTGCACCGCCTTCAGGATCGCATAGTCGCCGCAGCCCGGGCACCAGCGGACTTCCTGATCGGTTTCCCAGTCCTTGGGCTTCGTCGCGACGATGGGAGTCATGTCGTTCATCGAACTGCCTTCTTGCAGCGAATGTTGAGGAAGTTGAGGCGATAGCGCGTTTTCTCAACCACCATGATCATGCCGATTGCGGCGAGTGGACATCGCGCAGCGAGCCATCGTCGTGGCCGGACGCGGGCTCGGGAAGCTGCGTCTGGTCGGCCGGCAGCGTGCCGCCTTCGTTGCCCGCCACGTCATCGAAGAAGGTCGCGATGGCGGCCTCGATCTCGGCGATGCGGAAGGGCTGACCCGACACCTTGTTGAGCGGCCTTGCATCGACCAGGAACTGATCGCGCAGCACCGTCTTCAACTGGCCCGTGTTCATCTCCGGCATGAGGATATTGTCGTAGCCCTTGAGCAGCGCGCCCAGGTTCGCCGGCATCGGCCAGATGTGACGCAGGTGGATGTGGCTGACGTCATAACCGCGGCGGCGCATGCGGCGCACCGCCTGGTGGATCGGGCCGAAGGTGGAGCCCCAGCCGACGACCGCGAGCTTGCCGCTCGTCTCGCCCACTTCGACCTGCTGATCCGGCACCTTGATGTTCGCCACCTTGTCGCGGCGCGACTCGGTCATCGCCTGGTGATTGGCCGGCGAATAATCGATGTTGCCGGTGCCGACCGCCTTCTCGATGCCGCCAATGCGGTGGAGCAGGCCGGGCGTGCCGGGCTTCACCCACGGGCGGGCGCCCTTCTCGTCGCGACCGAACGGCTTGAAGCCCTCCTCCGGCGCTTCCTCGAGGAAGGCCTTGGGGAACGGCTCGAGCGTGCTGATGTCCGGCACCTTCCACGGCTCGGCCGCGTTCTGGAGATAGCCATCGGTCAGCAGCATGACCGGGGTCATGTAGGTCGTGGCGATGCGCACGGCCTCAATCGCGACTTCGAAGCAATCCGACGCCGAACGCGCGGCGATCACCGGCAGCGGCGCATCGCCGTTGCGGCCGTACACCGCCTGGTAGAGGTCCGACTGCTCGGTCTTGGTGGGAAGGCCGGTCGACGGCCCACCGCGCTGCGCGTTGACGACGACGAGCGGCAGCTCGGTCATGATCGCAAGGCCGATGGCCTCGGTCTTCAGCGCAATGCCGGGGCCCGAGGAGCAGGTGACGCCGAGCTGGCCGGCGTAGCTGCCGCCGATCGCGCTGGCGACCGCGGCAATTTCGTCCTCCGCCTGGAAGGTGGTGACGCCATATTCCTTCAGGCGCGAGAGCGCGTGAAGGATCGCCGAGGCGGGGGTGATCGGATAGCCGCCGAAGAACATCTTCAGCCCGGCAAGCTGCGTGCCGGCAACGAGGCCGAGGCTGATCGCGTCCGCGCCAGTGACGGTGCGGTAAAGGCCAGGCTCCGCCGGGGCGGCCGGAAGCGCATGCTGCTTCATCGGGCCGGCAAGCTCCGCCGTCTCGCCATAAGCATGGCCGGCGTTCAATGCCGCAATGTTCGCCTCTGCCAGCGTCGGCGCCTTAGCGAACTTGTTCTTGAGCCAATCGACGAGCGGCGCGCGATCACGATCGAACATCCAGAGCGCGAGCCCCAGCGTCCACATGTTCTTGCAACGCAGCGCTTCCTTGTTGCCGAGGCCGAACGGCTTCACGGCATCGAGCGTCAGTTGCGAGATGTTGAGGCGGATGACCTGCCACTTGCCAAGGCTGCCGTCGTCGAGCGGGTTCGCATCGTACTTCGCCTTGGCGAGATTCCGTTCGCTGAACTCGCCCTCGTCGGCGATGATGAGGCCGCCGGGGCGAAGCGCCTGGACGTTGGTCTTGAGCGCTGCCGGGTTCATCGCGACCAGCACGTCGAGTTCGTCGCCGGCGGTTTCGATCTGGGTCGAACCGAAATTGATCTGGAAGGCGCTGACCCCGAACAGGGTACCGAGCGGCGCACGGATCTCCGCCGGGAAATCCGGGAAGGTCGCAAGGTCGTTACCGGCGAGCGCGGTGGACAGGGTGAACTGGCCCCCGGTGAGCTGCATGCCGTCACCCGAATCGCCCGCGAAACGGACAACCATCGACTCGGCGGGCGGATTGGACGACGCCTCTTGCGGCGTCACTTCATGGGCGGCGGTCGCCATATGTTTTCCTGCAGACTTCCCTAGATGAGGCGCTGTTACGCGCCGGGGCCCCTTGAAACCAAGGTAGAATGATCCCGCGTCGCTGCAACCCACGCTTTTTCATAGATGCGACCAAGCCGCAGTATCACGTCGACATGGCGACGCGCGATCGCGACGACATCATCACCGTATCCACCGCCAACCGTGCTGGCGATCGGGATACGGCGGGCGAGCGCGAGCGTCGCGACCACCTCGTCGCGGCGCGCCAGCCCTTCATCGGTGAGCGCGAGTCGGCCGAGCCGATCGCCCGCAAAGGGATCCACGCCGCCCTGGTAGAGAATGAGATCAGGCGCGACCTGATCGATCAGGGGCGCGAGCGTGTGAGCGAGCGTATCACAATACTCCTCGTCGCCGGTGCCGTCGCGAAGCGCGACGTCGAGCGTCGAACGGGCCTTGCGCGCGGGGAAGTTCTTTTCGGCGTGGATCGAATAAGTGGCGATGTTCGGCTGGCCCGCGGTCAGCGCGGCGGTGCCGTCGCCCTGGTGAACGTCGACATCGACGACGAGGACGCGAACGCCTTCCGCGGCCAAGCGCGCGGCAGCGACGGCGAGATCGTTGAACACGCAATAGCCCGCACCGGTGTCGGCGAGCGCATGATGGCTGCCGCCGGCGGTGTTGGCGGCAAAGCCATTGGCAAGGGCGAGCCGCGCGGCATGGTACGTGCCACCGGGAACGAGCTGCGCCCGCTGCGCGACGATCGGCGTGACCGGGAAACCGATGCGCCTTTCCTTCTCACGCGGAACGGCGGCGGCGAGCACCTCGGCGACATAGGCCGGATCATGGACCGCCTCCAGCCAGCCACGCGGCGCCGGATCGGGCACATGCCAGGCGATCCCCTGCCCTTCGCTGACCAGAATGTCACGGATCGCACCGTTCTTGCCCCAGCGGTAACCAGTGCGTGCGGGCGCCTCCACGACGTAATCGGCATGATGGACGACGGCGATCATCTGCGCCAAGATAGGTAGCAAAAGCGAACCTGAGGAGAGTTACGGCATGACCGACACGCTGATCCGCGATGCTGGCACTGGAAATGCAGCGTCCGACGGGCCCTATGTACGCCCCGACGTGCGCGGTTTCCTCGATTATCTGAACAGCGTGCCCGGCCCGAAAACCCATGAGGGCACCGCGGAAGCGGCGCGCGCGATGTACCTTGCGATGAAGGACGTGGCCGACCTGCCGCTGGGCGAGTTGGCGACGATCCGGGACCTCACCATCCCGGGGCCGGCGGGCGACATCCCGGCGCGCCTGTTCGATCCGCGCGAGAGCCGCGAACCGGGCCCGGTGGTGGTGTTCTTCCACGGCGGCGGCTTCGTGATCGGGAACATCGACACCCACGCGAGCTTCACCGCCGAGATGGCGCGGCAGCTGGACCTGCCGGTGGTGTCGGTCGACTATCGCCTGGCGCCGGAAGCGAAATGGCCCGCCGCACCAGAAGATTGCGAGGCGGCAGCACGCTGGGTTGCCTCTAACCCGGCGGAGCTTGGGCGGACCGCGACCGGCCTCGTCCTCTCCGGCGACAGCGCGGGCGGCACGCTGACCATCACCACTGCCATGGCGCTGCGCGACGAGCCCGCCGCCGTGCCGGTGATCGTGCAGGCCCCGATATATCCGGCGGCGGACATGAACAAGGAATATCCCTCGTTCAACGATTATGCCGAAGGCTTCCTGCTGACGCGCGACACGATGATCTGGTTCGCCGACCATTATCAGGCGGACTTCACCCACTTCCGCGGCTCGCCAATGATCGGCAACCTCGTCGGCCTGCCGCCCGCAGTGATCGTGACCGCCGGGCTCGACCCGATCCGCGACCAGGGCCGCGCCTATGCCGCCGCGCTGGTGCTGGCGGGCGTGCCGGTGACGTACCGCGAGGCAGTGGGCAACATCCATGGCTTCATCACGCTACGCCAGGCGGTGCCGTCGAGCGCGGGTGACGTGGCGGGATACCTCGCCGCCGTGAAGGATGCGGTGGTCGAGGCCGAGGGCCAGCGGGTGATGGTGCAGGCGGCTGGCTGATTATCGCCTGAAGAGCGTGTCCCGGGCGACAGCGTCTGGGGCACGTGCTTCGCGGCTGAGTCCGCCCTCATAGTGTGACAAAGAAAAAGGGGCGGGCCTTGCGGCTCGCCCCTTTGTCGTTTCGCGCGATCGCGTGAGCAATCAGTAGCGGTAATGGTCCGGCTTGAATGGGCCTTCCACCGGCACGCCGATGTAGCCGGCCTGCTTCGGCGTCAGCTTCGACAGCTTCACGCCCAGCTTCTCGAGGTGAAGCGCGGCGACCTTTTCGTCGAGGTGCTTCGGAAGCACGTACACTTCGTTCTTGTAGTTCTCGCCCTTGGTCCACAGCTCGATCTGAGCGAGCGTCTGGTTGGTGAACGAGGCGCTCATCACGAAAGACGGGTGGCCGGTGGCACAGCCGAGGTTCACAAGGCGGCCCTTGGCGAGCACGATGATCTGCTTGCCGTCCGGGAACTTCACCAGATCCGTGCCCGGCTTAACTTCGGTCCACTCGTAATTGTCGAGCGCCGCGATCTGGATCTCGCTGTCGAAGTGGCCGATGTTGCAGACGATCGACATGGGCTTCATCGCCTTCATGTGATCGGCAGTGATCACGTCGGCGTTGCCGGTCGCGGTGACGAAGATGTCGGCGCGCTTCACCGCCTCGTCCATCGTCACGACCTCGAAGCCCTCCATCGCCGCCTGCAGGGCGCAGATCGGGTCGATCTCGGTCACCAGCACGCGGGCGCCGCCGTTGCGCAGCGACTGGGCCGAGCCCTTGCCGACGTCACCGAAGCCGGCGACGCAGGCGACCTTGCCGGCGAGCATCACGTCGGTCGCGCGGCGGATCGCGTCGACCAGCGATTCCTTGCAGCCGTAAAGGTTGTCGAACTTCGACTTGGTGACCGAGTCGTTGACGTTGATCGCGGGGAACGGCAGCTCGCCCTTCTTGGCGATCTCGTACAGGCGGTGAACGCCAGTGGTGGTCTCTTCCGAGACGCCCTTCAGGTTCTTGACCGTCTCAGTGAGATAGCCCGGCTTCTTGGCGATGAACGCCTTCAGCGCGCGCTGGAATTCGACTTCCTCGGCGTTCTCCGGCTCGCCGAAGCTTTCGCCGCGCTCGAGCTTCGCGCCCCACAGCGCGAACATGGTGGCATCGCCGCCGTCGTCGAGGATGATGTTGGCGGTCTGGCCGTTGCCGTCATCCCAGTCGAAGATCGAGCCGACATAATCCCAATAGTCGGCGAGGCTCTCGCCCTTCACCGCGAACACCGGGATGCCGGCGGCAGCGATCGCCGCAGCGGCATGGTCCTGCGTCGAGAAGATGTTGCAGGTCGCCCAGCGCACGTCGGCACCGAGAGCGACGAGCGTCTCGATCAGCACCGCGGTCTGGATCGTCATGTGCAGCGAGCCGGTGATACGTGCGCCCTTCAGCGGCTGCGACGCGCCATATTCCTCACGCAGCGCCATCAGGCCGGGCATTTCGGTTTCGGCGATGTTGATTTCAGCGCGGCCGAAATCAGCAAGGCCGATGTCCTTGATGACATAATCAGTGGTGGGGCGATCGAGAACGGTGGCCACAACGGGTCTCCAGGAAAGTGACGCCGACCAAGGCATATCACCGGCCGACATGCCCGCCACATAATCGGGCGCGGCATCGAATACAAATATAAAGATATCTTTATATCTGCTTTGTCACTCGTCCCGCCGCCCCGTCAGCGCCGGCTGCGACGTTCGCGGGCGGTGCCCTCAGGCGTGCCCGCTCTGCGTGCCGAGGAGGCGTGGATCGATGCCGGCGGCGTTGAAGCCGCGCGTCCAGCGATCCGCGATCCCGGTATCGAACAGCATCGCATCATCGTCGCTGACGTTGAGCCAGCCGTGACGGGTCATCTCCTCGTCGAGCTGCCCGGCGCCCCAGCCGGCATAGCCGAGCGCGACGAGCCAGCGCGACGGACCGTTGCCGCTCGCGATGGCGCGCAGCGCATCGAGCGTGCCGGACAGCGCCCACTTGCCCGCCACGTCGATCGTGTCCTGGCCGCCCCAGTCCAGCGTGTGGAGGACGAAGCCGCGACGCGTTTCCACCGGCCCACCGAAATGGATCGGCGCATCCGGAGTGTCGCCGGGATCGATATCGACCTGCTTCAGCACGTCATGAAGCCCCAGCCCGGCGATCTGCGCGCCGATCCCGATGCCGAGCGCACCCTTCGCATCGTGGGCGCAGACGGCGATCACCGCCTGCTGAAAGCGCGGATCACCGATCCCGGGCATGGCGAGAAGGAACTGACCAGTGAGAAAGCTCGAGGTTTCCATGACTTCTATCTAGGCCGCAGCGGCGCGCATCGCCACGCTTGAAAACACAGGCGAGCCTTGCGACGTAGCCGCCGCCGCACCTTTGCGCGCTTGAGGAGACATTCAGAGATGACGATCAACGTCGGCGACAAGCTGCCCAAGGCGACCCTCGTGAAGGCGACCGAGAATGGGCCGGAAGCGGTGGATACCGAAGAATTCTTCAAGGGCCGCCGTGTGGCGCTGTTCGCCGTGCCGGGTGCGTTCACGCCGACCTGCTCCGCCAAGCACCTGCCGGGCTTCGTCGAGAAGGGTGACGAGCTGAAGGCGAAGGGCATCGACGAAGTGGTCTGCACCTCCGTCAACGATCCGTTCGTGCTGGGTGCCTGGTCCAAGTCCGCCAATGCCGGCGACATCACCATGCTGGCGGACGGCAACGGCGACTTCGCCGAGCAGCTGGGGCTGACCATGGACGGCTCCAAGTTCGGCATGGGCAAGCGCAGCCAGCGCTATTCGATGGTCGTCAATGACGGCGTCGTCGAGCAGCTCAATGTTGAGGCCCCCGGCGAGTTCAAGGTGAGCTCGGCCGACCACCTGCTCGGCAACCTCTGACAAAACGAGGCGTTGGTCTGGCGGCTCTGACAGGAGGTTCATGCCATGACCAACGCATCGCAGAACAAGACCGGAGCATCCCACTCCGGGTCCGAAGACACGGGTTCGCTGACCGAACGCGCCCGTGACGCGGCGAGCGGCGCCGGCGACAAGATGACGGCCGCCGCATCGTCCACGATGGAGAAGGTGAAAAGCCATCCCTATGCGGCGGCGGGCATCGTCGCCGGCGTTGCCGCCGCCGTCGGCGGGGCAGCGTTTGCAGCAAGCAAGCTTGGCGGATCCCACGGCCAGTCCAGCCACGGATCGCACGCGGGCTGACCATTGTCCCTTCCGCCGTGTCGGCCGTAGCTGGCGCGGCGGGGGGCATTGTCTTGCCAGAGTCATCGACCCGACCTAACCATCCGCGATGACTGCACATGAGATCGTTGCCGAACTGGATCGGCTCTACACCGGCGCAGTGGCGCGCCTTCAAGCGGCCCTCGACACCTATATCAGAACCGGCACCCCGCCATCGCCCGAGTCGCGGCGGGACGGATCGTTCGCTTACCCGGAGATCCGGCTGAGCTTCCGCGGCGGCATGGATCGCCCTGCCCCGCTGCGCTCCTACGGCCGGCTCGTCACCGAGGGCGAATACCGCATCTCCGTCACCAAGCCGGGGCTGTTCGCGGACTATCTCGTCGAGCAGCTGACGCTGCTGATGGAGGATTATGACGTCACCGTTTCCGCGGTGCCGGGCGCAACCGAGATTCCCTTCCCTTATGTGATCGATGCCGGCCACGCGCTGAGCCTCGACGAGGTTTCTGCGGCGGAACTGACGCGGCACTTCCCGGCGACCGAGCTGGCGCATATCGGCGACGAGATCGCCGACGGCCTGTGGGCGTCGATCGACGGCACGCGGCCGCTCGCACTGTTCGATGGCCTGCGCACCGATTTCAGCCTGGCGCGGCTGCGGCATTATACCGGCACGCCGCCGGAGCATGTGCAGCGTTACGTGCTGTTCACCAACTATCACCGCTATGTCGACGAGTTCGTCCGTTGGGCGGCGGCGCAGGTGGGGGCGGAAGGAAGTCGCTTCACCGCTTTGTCCGGGCCGGGCGGCGTGCTGTTCAAGCCGGGTGATGATCCCGCGATGCTGGACGACACGGCGTGGCGGCGACTGCAGATGCCGGCCTATCACCTGATGGCGCCGGATCGCACCGGCATCACGCTGGTGAATATCGGCGTCGGGCCGTCAAACGCGAAGACGATCACCGATCACCTTGCCGTTACCCGTCCGGATGCCTGGATGATGATCGGCCATTGCGGCGGACTTCGCCCGTCGCAGCGGATCGGCGACTATGTGCTCGCCCACGCCTATCTGCGCGACGACCATGTGCTGGACGACATGCTGCCGCCGGAAATTCCGGTGCCGGCGATCGCCGAGGTGCAGCAGGCGCTGGCGCGCGGGGCCGAGACGGTGAGCGGCCAATCGGGCGAGGAGCTGAAGCGCCGGCTGCGCACGGGCACGATCGTGACCACCGACGATCGCAACTGGGAACTGCGCTATTCGCGCTCGGCGTTGCGCTTCTCGCTGAGCCGCGCGGTGGGCATCGACATGGAATCGGCGACGATCGCAGCGCAGGGCTTCCGCTTCCGTGTGCCCTACGGGACGCTGCTGTGCGTTTCCGACAAGCCGCTGCACGGCGAGCTCAAGCTGCCTGGCCAGGCGAACCGCTTCTACGAGCGTGCGATTTCCGAGCACATGCGGATCGGGATCGAGACGTGCGAGGAGCTTCGTCGCGAAGGGCAGAAGCTGCACAGCCGCAAGCTGCGCGCGTTCAACGAGCCGCCGTTCCGCTGAGCAGCGCCGGCGGGCGGCTCCCGTTGCGTCGAGGAAACGTTTCGGCCAGTCGAGACGTTAGTTCGCGATCCATTCGACAAAGGGGAGCAGATCATGGCCGAGAACGACGACACGCCGCCCGCCGCATCGCCCAAGCCACCGGCGCGCCGCGCGCCGCGCAAGGCCGCTGCGCCGAAGAAGCCGGCGGCTACCGCGACCGACAAGCCTGCTGCCCCCAAGCGCGCCCGCAAGACCGCGGCGGCAAGCGCCGCCAGCGGCGGCGCGGCGACGACCAAGGCAACGACGAAGGTGCCGCCCAAGCCGCGTTCCAGCAAGCGGGCGACCCCGCAGCCGCGGCGCACCAAGCCTGCCGCTGCCGTCGAGCCGGCGAAGAAGGATGCCGGCTGGCGCAACAAGGCCGCGATCGCTGGTGGGCTGGCCGCGGTCGGCGCGGCGGCGACCGCCGCGCTGCTGTCGCTGCGCGGTTCGACGCCCAAGAAAGGCGCTGACGGGAAGGAAGCGGAGGCGGCCAAGGAGCCTGCGGCCGCCGCAGCAACGCCGAACCACGGCCATGCGCACATGCCGGACGGCAAGGATGCCACCGCATCCTTCGAGGCCGGGATCGCTGACGAGAATGTGATCCCGGAATGACGGATTGCTGCTCCCCCGGCCGGGGGAGCAGCTAACCTAAAGCCCCCGGGGCTGGTGCCCCGGGGCGTCGGATTACCAGCCGCTCGGCTTGCCCTTGTTCTGCTGGTCGAGCCACTTCTTCAGCGGCGCGAAATAGGCGAGCATCGGCTTGCCCGACATTTCACGCGTACCGGTGAACGCCTGCAGCGCGTCCGGCCACGGCTTCGACTGCCCCATCTTCATCATCGCATCGAGCTTCGCGCCGACGGCCTTGTCGCCGAAGAAGGAGCAGCGATGGAGCGGCCCCTTCCAGCCCGCCTGGCGGCAGGCCGCCTCGTAGAACTGGAACTGCAGGATCCGCGCGAGGAAATAGCGCGTGTACGGCACGGCGGCGGGCACGTGATACTTTGCGCCGGGATCGAACTTCGTCTCGTCACGGGCGACCGGCGGGACGATGCCCTGATACTGCAGCCGAAGCTTGTCCCAGCCCCCCTGCATCTGGCCCGCGGGGATTTCGCCCGAGAACAGCTGCCAGCGGTATTTGTCGACCAGCAGGCCGAACGGCAGGAAAGCGACCTTGTCCATCGCCTGGCGGAGCAGGAGGCCGATGTCCTTGTCCGGCGAGGGCACCTTCGCCTGATCGAGCAGGTTGATCTTCACGAGGTAATCGGGCGTGATCGACAGCGCGACGAAGTCCCCGATCGCTTCATGGAAGCCGTCGTTCGCGCCGTTCTTGTAGAGATACGGCTGCTGATTGTAGGCGCGCTGGTAGTAATTGTGGCCAAGTTCATGGTGGATGGTGATGAAATCATCCGAGTTCACCTTGGTGCACATCTTAATGCGCAGATCGTCGACATTGTCGACGTCCCACGCGCTGGCATGGCAGATCACTTCGCGATCCAGCGGCTTCACGATCTGCGAGCGCTGCCAGAACGTTTCAGGCAAGGGCGCAAAGCCGAGCGAGGAATAGAAGCCCTCGCCGGTCTTCACCATCTTAACCGGATCGTACTGCTTGGCCTTCAGCAGCTCGCCGATGTCATAGCCAAGGTCGCCGGCGCCCGGGGGAGCGACGACGTCATAGATGTTGCCCCATTCCTGTGCCCACATGTTGCCGAGGAGATCGGCGCGGATCGGGCCGGTCTTCGACTGTACCGCATCGCCATATTTCTCGTTCAGCTTCGCGCGGACATAGGTGTGCAGCGCCTTGTAAAGCGGCTCCACCTCGCTCCAGAGCTTGTCCGTCAGGGCGGCGAACTGATCGGGCGTCATGTCATAGCTGGACCGCCAGAGCGCGCCGGTATCCTTGAAACCGAGCTCGACCGACCCTTCGTTGGCGAGCGCGGTCATCTTGGCATAGTCGCTGCGCATCGGCGCGCCGACACTGTCGTGCCAGCTGACCCACATTTCCTTCAGCTTGGCAGGATCGCGGCTCTCGCCCATGGCCGCCTCGATGTCGGAGCCGTTGATCGGCTTGCCGTCCAGCGTACCGCGCCCCTTGCCGTAGAACGACGACATCTTCGTCGTGAGCGTCGACAGTTCCTCCGCTGCGCCCGGGCGCATCGGCGCCGGCAGCGTCAGGCCGCTCGCCAGGATGTTGAGCTTGCGCTTGGTGTCGTAGGAGAGGCCGGGGAGCGAGCGGTACTTTGCGGCCTCGTTGGCGAGGCGCACCGACATCTCGGTCAGTTCACCGCCCGACTTTGCGGCGAGCGCGTCGGTGTCCTCGGTGATATAGGTGGCGTTGACCCAGGCGATCCGCGCACCATCGACGCTTGCGTCGGCAAGTTCTTTCTCGGCCGCGGCAACGAATGCATCGGCCTGCGCAACGGTCGGCGAGCCGGCTGGTGCGGTGGCCGGCGCGGCCTGCTGAGCGGCGGCGGGATGCACGACCAAGGCCGCCGCCAAAGCGGCGAGCGAAATCAGGGGGCGGGTCATGAAGGGTCCTCGGTGTTTCGTATCTCGTTACAACTGGAACCACCGGGACGTGCGGTCAAGCGGCGAGGAACTCCGCAATTGCCTGCCCCAGTTCGGGCTTCGTGACCGCGCTCATATGGCCACCGGGGATCTCGACAAGGCGCGCATCCGGCAACAGGCGCGCCAGATCCGCGGCAGAGCCGTTGTCGAAATCCTCGACCCCGTTCACCACCAACGTCGGCTGGGTGAAGCCTGCGACCACATCCTGCGGCGTCGAGACGAAGGTGTCGATCACGCGGAGAAGCGCGACGGGATCGCCCCCAGTGGTCTTGAGAAATGCCTCTGCGAGCCAGGCCGGGCTGCCGCGTTCATGCTTCCCGAGGTTGGTGAGGATGTTGCGGAAGTGATCGGCACGACGTTCGGCGCTGGTCAGCCCCTCCAGCCCCATGCCGGAAAAGATCACGCGCCGTGGCGTGGCGCCGGTGGCCAGCATGCGTGACGTGGTGCGCGCGCCGAGCGAATAGCCGCCAAGATCGTAATCGGTGAGGCTGAGGTGCGCGATCAGGGCGTGCCCGTCCTTCGTCAGCGCGTCCGGCGGATAGGCGGCGGGATCGTGCGGCTTGTCGCCTTCTCCGTGTGCGCGCAGATCCGGCATGATCACTCGGTAACCCTTGGCGGCAATCGTGGCGGCATGGCCGTAGCGCACCCAGTTCGTCTGGGCGTCCGAGAAATAGCCGTGGATCAGGACGATCGGGCGACCCTCCCCCAGTTCGTGCCAGGCCAGCCGCGTGCCATCGAAGCTGGTGAAGTGATGCGCCTCAGTCGGGTATTTTGCCACAGGCCTCGATCCAGCGTTGGTTGACGCTCTCATTCTCCTCACTGCGCATCCGTGGCAAGTCGCGGGTGTCGATCCACGCCTCGTGCATGCTCTCGACCGCGTAATGATGCGCGGGGCGGAAGCGCGAAGGATCGTCGAAGCTGCCGACGGTGAGATCGATGTTCTCGCCGTTCTCCAGGAAGGCGAAGCCGAGCGGGGTGCCGCAGGTGGAGCAGAACGGCCGGTGCGCGATCGGGGACGACTGATACCAGTCAGGGCCGGATTGCCACTCGACGCCGGCCACCGGAACGTTGACGAAGGCGATCGAGACGCCGCCGGTCGCGCGCTGGCACATGCGGCAATGGCAGAGATATGCCTCGTCGCTCTCGACCTCCGCCGAATAGCGCACACGGCCGCACTGGCAGCCGCCCGTCATCCTCGTCATCCCCGCGGCTCCTTGTCCAACAGTTCAAGCGGCGGAACGCTCCAGACCGCCGGCTGCTCCAAGCGGAGAAGTTGCATCGAGCAGTGGGGCAGACCTTCCATTATATAAGCATGCTTACTATACGTGCAGTATGGCAGATAGTTTCGGGTTCCTGCTCAGTGATACCGCACGCCTCGTGCGGCGGCGTTTCGACGAGCGGGCGCGGCAGCATGGCGCGACTCGTGCGCAGTGGAAGGCGTTGCTGGGGATCAGCCGGCACGCCGGGATCAATCAGGGCGGCCTCGCGGACCTGCTGGAAGTCGAGCCGATCACATTGTGTCGCATGATCGATCGGATGGAGGATGCCGGACTGGTGGAGCGTCGGCGCGATCCGAACGATCGCCGCGCATGGCAGCTGTTCCTGACCGACAAGGCTCATCCAATCATCGAGGAGCTGCATTGCACCGCGGCCGACCTGATGGCGCAGGCGCTGCGCGGCGTGCCGCCCGAGCAGCTTGAGGCGGTGACCGGGACGCTGAACCGGATCCGGCAGAACCTTATCGATCCCGCGCCGGATGCGGCGGCACAATCCCAAGTTCCCGAGGAGGCGGCGCGTGGCTGATGCCGATCCCAAGCGCGACTTCGTCGCCGACAGCGAAATCGATTTGACGCCGGATGTGCCGGCAGAAGCGCCGCGCCAGAAGCGCTGGGGCCGGATGCTGCTGCTGTTCGGCGTGCCGCTGCTGATCGCGGCGCTGGGCGCCTATTTCTACCTGACGTCGGGCCGGTTCATCTCCACCGACAACGCCTATGTCCGGCAGGACGTGATATCGGTCAGCCCGGACGTGTCGGGCCGGATCGTGGCGGTGAACGTACGCGAGAACCAGCGGGTGAAGGCGGGCGACGTATTGTTCCGCATCGACCCCGAACCCTACCGCATCGCCCTTGCACAGGCCGACGCTGACCTTGCCGCGGCGCGCGTTCAGGTTGCAACCATGGCCACCGATACCGGAAGCGCCGCCGCCGATATCGAGAGTGCGCGCGCCGAGCTGACGCTGGCACAGGCGACGTACGAGCGGCAGGACGCGCTGATGAAGCGCGGCTTCACGACGCGCGCCAGCCTCGACGCAGCGGTGCAGGACGTTGCCGCGGCGCGGGCGAAGATCGCCACGGCGCAGGCTGCGGCCGCACGCGCACGCCAGCAGATCGGATCGGGTGGCGGATCGGGCATGCCGGCGCAGATCCAGGTGGCGATGGCGAAGCGCGAACAGGCAGCCATGAACCTGGAACGGACCACCGTGCGCGCACCCAAGGACGGCGTCGTCAGCCAGACGAGCCGGCTTCAGGTTGGCAACATCACGCCGTCCGGCGTCCCGGCGCTGAGCCTGGTGGTCAGCGACGCCGCGTGGGTGGAAGCGAACTTCAAGGAGACCGACCTTGACCACATGCGCGTCGGCCAGCCGGCAGAGTTGTCGTTCGATGCCTATCCGGGGCTGAAGGTGACGGGCCATGTGCAGTCGATCGGGGCCGGCACCGGCAGCGAATTCTCCGTGCTGCCGGCACAGAATGCCAACGGCAACTGGGTGAAGGTGACGCAGCGCGTGCCGGTGCGGATCGCGATCGACGGCAAGCCGCCGCGCGCGATGATCGCCGGGCTGTCGACTGACGTGAAGATCGACACGGGGGCGCGCTGAGGTGGCATCGCGCGCCCTGCCCGGGCGGCCACCCGCCTCCCAGGCGCCCGCCGCGCCGGCGCCGGGCAAGCCGCTGCTTCATACCAACAACCGCGCGCTGCTGACGGTTGGCATCATGGGTGCGATGATCATGCAGATCCTCGACACCACGATCGCCAATGTCGCATTGCCGCACATGCAGACCAGCCTTGGCGCGACGGTGGACACCGTCACCTGGGTGCTGACGAGCTATATCGTCGCGACCGCGATCGCCCTGCCCGCGACGGGCTGGCTTTCCGACCGGTTCGGCAGCCGCAACCTGTTCCTGATCGCGGTGGGGGGCTTCATCATCGCATCCATGCTGTGCGGCATCGCCACCAGCCTGGAGGAGATGGTGATATTCCGCGTCTTCCAGGGTGTGTTCGCGGCCTTCATCAACCCGCTGTCGCAAACCTCGATGCTGGACATCAACCCGCCTGAGCGCGCCGCCAAGGCGATGGGGGTATGGGGCATGGGCGTGATGGTGGGCCCGATCATGGGGCCGGTGCTGGGCGGCTGGCTGACCGAGAGCTACAACTGGCGCTGGGTGTTCTACGTCAACGTGCCCGTCGGCCTGGCGACCTTTGCGATCCTGTGGTTCCTGCTGCCCAGCCGACCGAAGGCGACGCGATCGTTCGATCTTGCGGGCTTCGTCTACCTCGGCGTCGCGGTGGCCTCGTTCCAGTTGATGCTTGACCGTGGCCAGAGCGAGGATTGGTTCGAAAGCTGGGAAGTGATCATCGAGGGCCTGCTGGCGCTCGCCTTCACCTGGATGGCGATTATCCACTTCATGACGGCCAAGAACCCGCTGTTCGACCGGGCGATCTTCGCCAACCGCAACCTCGTCACCGGCCTGTTCTTCATGCTGGTGGTGGGCATTTCGACCATGGCGCCAATGGCCCTGCTGCCGCCGATGCTGCAGAACCTGTTTGGCTATCCGGTGATCGATACGGGCGTGATGATGGCGCCGCGTGGCGTCGGCGTGCTGGCGACGATGTGGCTCGCCGGGCAGTTGATGGGTCGGGTCGACACGCGGCTGGTGATCATGACGGGGCTGGTGATCTTTGCCGTCTCGCTGCGCCAGATGGCGGGCTATTCGCTGGAGATGGACTTCTGGCCGGTAATCACGGCTGGGTTCGTACAGGGGCTTGGCATGGGGCTCGTCTTCATGCCGCTGAACGCCTTAGCCTTCGCGACGCTCGACAATCGCTATCGCACCGACGGCGCGAGCCTGCTCAACCTGTTCCGCTCGATCGGCCAGTCGGCCGGCATCTCGATGGTGACGGTGCTGCTCGCGCGCAACATTCAGACGAGCCATGCGGACTTGTCACAGCATGTGACGCGCAACGTGATGGCGGGGTTTGATCTTGGCATGCTGGCGCAGCTCGGCACGCTGTCCGACGCGGCGATGTCGATGGCAGATGGCATGGTCAACAAGCAAGCGGCGATGATCGCCTATCTCGACGATTTCTACCTGATGAGCTGGATCTCGTTCGCCGCGGTGCCGCTGGTGCTGCTGCTCCAGAAGCCCAAGGGCAAGGTGGAGGTGGTGCACAGTGAGTAGGCGGTTCGCCTATCGCTGAAGCGCCGCCGCGAGGTCGTCAAGCGGTGCGGCCTCACCCCATTGCGGCACATTATCTGGCAGCGTTACCCAGCGCTGGCGATAAGCGGTGAAGATGTGGGCGCGGCAGTCCAGTTCCTCGGAGCGGTCGAAGGTGCCGGCGCGCACCACCGCGATCCCCGGCCGCCGCGTGTTCGTATTGTAGATGCGCGCGTGGCAGGTGCCGCAGAAACGCTGGTCGAGGTGCGGTCCTCAGTCGTGATCTGGTGGATCACGACCGGGCCCGAGACGGTCAGCAATTCCTCGCGGACCAGCGCCTGGACGCTGAACGCGCTGCCGGAGGCGCGCTGGCAAATGTGGCAGTGACAGGCATAGACTGGCGGCAGCGCATCAAGCGCCAGCTCGTAGCGGCAGGCGCCGCAACGGCAGCCGCCGGTGATCGTCACGCCGCCTTCTTGAGGTGGCGCCGGCCGAGCAGCTCGGCGATCTGCACCGCGTTCAGCGCGGCACCCTTGCGAAGGTTGTCGCTGACGCACCAGAGCGCGATGCCGTTGTCGACGGTGGGATCGTCGCGCACGCGGCTGATATAGGTCGCGAATTCGCCGACGCATTCGATCGGCGTGACATAACCGCCGTCCTCACGCTTATCGACCAGCATGATGCCCGGCGCCTCGCGCAGGATCTTCTGCGCGTCCTCGGCCGACAGCTCATTCTCGAACTCGATGTTGATCGCTTCGGAATGGCCGACGAACACGGGCACGCGCACGCAAGTGGCGGTAACCTTCACCTTTGGATCGAGGATCTTCTTCGTCTCGACCACCATCTTCCATTCTTCCTTGGTCGAACCGTCTTCCAGGAAGCTGTCGATATGCGGGATGACATTGAAGGCGATCTGCTTGGTGAACTTCTTGGGCTCGGCAGGGTCCCCGACGAAGATGTTGCGGCTTTGTTGGAACAACTCGTCCATGCCGTCCTTGCCGGCACCGGACACCGATTGATAGGTGGAGACGACGACGCGCTTGATCGTGGCGGCATCGTGCAGCGGCTTCAGCGCGACCACCATCTGCGCCGTCGAGCAATTCGGGTTCGCGATGATGTTCTTCTTGCGATAGCCGTCGATCGCATCGGCGTTCACTTCCGGCACGATCAGCGGCACGTCCGGATCCATGCGGTAGAGCGACGAATTGTCGATCACGGTGCAGCCGGCGGCGGCGAACTTCGGCGCATAGACCTTGGTCGCCTCACTGCCGATCGCGAACAGCGCGAAATCCCAACCGGTGGGATCGAAATGCTCGATGTTCTGGACCTTCAGCATCCGGCCCGTGTCGCCATATTCGAGCTGTTCGCCAACGGAGCGCGACGAGGCGAGGAGCGCGATCTCGTCGGCGGGAAACTCCCGCTCGGCGAGGATGTTGACCATCTCGCGACCGACATTGCCCGTCGCGCCTGCGACCACTACCCGGTAACCCATCTCACTTCGTCCTTCATCCGATCGCGCGGGCCATACCGCCCCGGTGCGGGGCGTGCCAGCAAGCTTTACTTTCGTCCGCCCCTCACTTCGCGGCTGGCTTCTTCACGTGCCGGTCGAGGAAATCGAGGATCGTCGTCCAGGGATGGATGTCGCGGACCGCGCCATGGGCCTTGCCCGGGTATAGCATCATCTCGAACGGCTTGTTCGCCGCCTGCATCCGGGCGGCGAAGGCGGTCGCATTGTCGAGGAACACATTGTCATCCGCCATGCCGTGCATGAGGAGCAGCGGATCGCTGGTCTTTGCGGCGTCCGGCAGTGCGCTGGAGGCGGCATAAGCGGCCGCATCACGCGTCGGATCGCCCATGTAGCGTTCGGTGTAATGCGTGTCGTAAAGCGCCCAGTCAGTAACCGGCGCGCCGGAAATACCGGCCGCAAAGACGCCCGGATGGGCCTGCAGCATCTTCAGCGTCATATAGCCGCCGTAGGACCAGCCGTAGGTAGCGATGGCGTCCGGATCGACGAACGGCAGCGTCTTCAGATAGGCGGCGCCGGCAAGCTGGTCCTCCACCTCGACCGAGCCCATGGCGTGCCAGATCGCATCCTCGAACGCCTTCCCGCGGTTGGCGGAGCCGCGGTTGTCGATCTGGAAGACGATCCAGCCCTGCTGCACCAGGAACTGCCGCAGCGGCATGTTGCCCGGCCAGTCGCGCGCCACTTCCTGGCTGTGCGGACCGCCGTAGTGCATGAAGAACACCGGATAGCGTCGCCCCTTCTGCAACGGCGGCGTGATCATCTCCCAGTGCAGCGTCGTGCCGTCCGCGGCCTTGATGGTGCCGAACTGGGTGGGGCGATGCGCGGCGCGATACGGCGCATATGGGTGCGCGCCGGACACGGCATTCTCGTTTACCCAGGCAATCCGCTTGCCGGTCGCATCCGCGAGATAGACCTGCCGGGGCTGGGCGGGGTTGGAGCGCGACACGATGAAGCGCGACCCCTGCCCGTCTGCCGCGGCGCTGGCGTGCCACCAGCCCGGCTCCGTCAGCCGCGTGACGTCGCCTGGCCGGGCGAGATCGACCGAATAGAGGTGGCGCTCCAGCACGCCGTCACGGTTGCCGGTGAAGAACAGCCGCCCCGCCTGCTCGTGCACCGCGACGAGCGATTCAACCGACCAGTCGCCCTTCGTCAGCTGGGTCCACTTGCCCGCCTGCCAGCGATAAAGATGGCCGTAGCCGTCGCGTTCGGAGCGCCAGATCAGGCTGCCGTCCTTCAGCGGGCGATAGGCGTCGGTGAGGTTGATCCAGCTCTTTTCGCCGGCGCGCTCGGTGAACATCACCCTGGATGCGCCGGTGGCCGGATCGACGACAAGCATGTCGAGCGTGCGCTGATCACGCGACTGGCGCTGGACCAGCAGCGCCGAGCCGTCCGGTGTCCAGTCGACGCGCGCGAGATAGATGTCGGGATCAGGCCCGAGATCGACCTTCACCTGGCCCGAACCGTCCGGGTTCATGATGAAGAGATCGACCAGCACATTGGGCGTGCCGGCGGCGGGATAGCGCTGCTGATAAATGCTGGTACCGCTGGCGCCGATCGCGGCGCGGGTGAAGGTGCGCACCGGCGCCTCGTCGAAGCGCTCGACCGCGATCCTCTTGTCATCGGGCGACCACCAATAGCCGGTGCGGCGGCCCATTTCCTCCTGCGCGACGAACTCCGCCTCGCCGAAATGAATTGTGCCACCGCCCTCGCGCGTGATCGCCTGCGCCGGGCCGTCGGCGGTGCCGACCCACAGATTCTGATCCCGCACGAAGCTGACATGGCCACCGCGCGGCGAAATCACCGGATTGAGCGCGCCCTTGGTGCCTTCGAGCTTGCGCACCGAGCCATCGAGCGAAGCGACGAACAGCTCGCCGTCGATCGGCACCAGGATCGACTTGCCGTCCGGCGACCAATCATAATCGAGGATGCCGGTCTTGCCCGTCTTGGAGCGATCACGTTCGCGCTGCATCTTCTCGGCTTCGGAAAGCTCGGCGCCGCTGCCGATCTTCTTGGAATCGACCAGCATCCGCCACGTGCCGGTGCGCGTGTCCATCGCCCACAGATCGAAGCGATTGCGCTCGTCCTCGCGCGGGCGGACCGACGTCAATAGCGTGCCATCAGGCGACAGGCGGAGCGCCTGCGGCTGATCGCCGGCGAGATCCGGGCTGGCGAAGACGCGTTGCAGCGTAAGCTTCGCCGGCGCCGGCGAGGGCTCAGCCATTGCCGTTGCCGACCAGATCGCCAGACCCGCCCCGATCGCCGCCATCCATATGCGCATTCACTCTTCCCGGCTGATTGAACGATCCGGTTAGCGGCGCGCGCCGCGGAGCGCAAAGGTCAGCGCTCCATCCTCGGCCCGGAGGGAGGAGCGGCAAGACGCGTGCGTGACTTCCGATACAACAGGCGCTTAGGTGGCGCGATGCTGCGCCGCCTTCGACCGAACAAGGATCTGCACCTGCGCCGCCGCAGCAGCCTGCCGGACTGGGCCAGCCTGGCGTTGCGCGTGGCGCTGGCCTTCGCGCTCGTCAGCATCGCGCTGGGCGGCCACTGGCTCGACCGCGAGGGGCTGCGCGACAATATCGATGGCCATATCAGCTTCAAGGACGTGCTGTATTTCACCATGATCACCGTCACGACGGTGGGTTATGGTGACATCGTGCCGGTGACGGACAGCGCGCGCATGTTCGACACCTTCATCGTCACGCCGATCCGGTTGTTTGTGTGGCTGATCTTCCTGGGGACCGCTTATGACTTCCTGCTCAAGCGCACGTGGCAGCGGTGGCGGATGTCAGTGATCCAGCGACAGCTGACCGGCCATGTCGTGATCGCCGGCTATGGCACCAGCGGCACCGAAGCGCTGCGCGAGCTGATCCGGCGCGGCACCGATCCGGCAACGATCGTGGTGGTCGACCGTGGCACGGAAGCGCTCGAGCATGCGGAGCAATGTGGCGCAGTGGTGCTGGATGGCGATGCAACGCGCGACAAAACGCTCGAAGCGGCGCGAATTGAGCGTGCATCGACCCTGATGGTCTCCGCTGGCCGGGATGACACAACGATCCTGATCGTCCTGACGGCGCGGCGCCTTTCCAAGGACGTGCGGATCAGCGCGGTGATCCGATCGGACGACAACGAAGCACTGGCGCGGCAGGCGGGCGCCGACGTGGTGATCAACCCGGCGAGCTTTGCCGGGCTGTTGCTGGCCGGATCGACCGATGGGCCGCACGTGGCCGACTATCTGAACGATCTTGCCGCGACCCATGGCCGGGTGGCGCTGCGCGAGCGGGATGCAACCGCGGAGGATGTGGGGCGGCCATTGATAGGGCTGTCCACGGGGCTTGGCGTGCGGCTGTTCCGGCGCGGCGCGTGCATCGGCTTCGACCAGCCGGGTGCGCAGCGCGTGGAACTGGGCGATCGGATCGTCGAGATCGTCAAGGGTGACGCGCTGACCTAGAAGGGCACGGATCGTCCATCACGCGCGCGACAGACAAGCGAAAGGCGCCGGCGGTTTCCCGCCGACGCCTTTCCTGAAACCCTTGCGGTTCCGACCGATTACTCGGCGGCTTCGGTCTTCGCCGGGCGGTTGTCGCGGCGCTCGGCGATACGCGCCGACTTACCGGTACGACCACGCAGATAGTACAGCTTCGCACGACGCACGGCGCCCTTGCGGACCACCTCGATCGAATCGATGTTCGGCGAATACAGCGGGAACACTCGCTCCACGCCCTCACCGAAGGAAATCTTGCGGACGGTGAACGACGAGCCCATGCCCTTGTTCGAACGCGCGATGCACACGCCTTCGTAGTTCTGGACGCGGGTACGCTCACCTTCGACCACCTTCACGCCGACCTTCAGCGTATCGCCGGGGCGGAATTCGGGGATCTTCTTGTTCGCGGTCAGCTTCGCGATCTGCTCGGCCTCGAGCTGCTGGATCAGGTTCATCTCAACTCATTCCCGTTCATCGCCGCGCGCCAGAGGGCGGTTGACCCGAGCGCCGACGTGGCGCTCCCACAGGTCCGGCCGCCGTAGCCGTGTATCTTCCTCCGCCCGGCGCTGACGCCAGGCGGCGATCTTCGCATGATCCCCCGATCGCAGCACTTCGGGGATCGTGCGCCCTTCCCATTCAACAGGTCGGGTATAATGCGGATATTCGAGCAGGCCGCTTTCGTGGCTTTCCTCGACCCCACTTGAAGCGGCGCCCATTACGCCGGGAAGCAGCCGAACGCAAGCATCCAGCAGCACCAGCGCAGCCGTCTCGCCGCCGGAGAGGACATAGTCGCCGATCGACACTTCCTCAATGTCGCGGCCCTCGAACAACCGCTCGTCGAACCCCTCGAACCGGCCGCACAGGACGACGGCTCCGGAACCCGCCGCCAATCCCCGAACGCGGGCCTGCGTCAGCGGCTTGCCGCGCGGCGTCATCGCCAGCACCGGCCGCCCCTGCCCCTGCGCGTCCACCGCAGCGGCGAGGATGTCGACGCGAAGCACCATGCCCGCGCCGCCGCCTGCCGGCGTATCGTCCACCGTACGATGGCGGTCAGTGGCGAAATCCCGGATGTTGACGGCGTCGAGCGACCATCGCCCCTCTGCCAAGGCCCGGCCGGCAATGGCAAAGCCGAGCGGCCCGGGAAACATCTCGGGATACAGCGTCAGGACGGTGGCATGGAAAGTCACGGCGCGGCGGTAAAGCTCAATACCTGAAGACTCAACGCCGGCGTCGGTGCACGCTGCACGCGGCCAGCGACCTTGCCGTTCGCGCACTGCCAAATGAAGGCGCCCTCCATGGCAGAAATCGGCGCGATCGCGGCGTCCGTCCGGCAGGCGCCGACCTTCTTCTTGAGATCGGCAACATCCTTGCGCCGACGCGCGAGATCGCGATCGGGCACGACATTGTTAGCGAGCGGCGCGCGCGCCGGATCGCCAGTGCGCCACACCTCGCGCATGATGTCATAGGCGCGAGCAAGATCGGGCGAGACCGGCACGGTTCGATCCGCCAGCCCGGCACTGCGCAGGGCATAGAGCGCCTGCATCACCGGTAGGCTAGGCCCCGCATAGGTGCGGTTCGCAAAGGCGAAGACGCCGACGCCGGCGTCCGGCAGCATCATCACGATTGAGCCATAGCCCGGGTAGCCGCCGGAGTGAGTGACGATCCGCCCGACATCGCAATCGTTCACGACCTGCCAGCCCATGCCGTAGGCGCTCGACACGCGGCACTGCTTGCCGGACGGTCCAGCGCGCTCGGCCGTGTTCACGAAGTTCAGGCCCTCGACGATCTCGCGCACCGTGGCGCGCTTCACCGGGCCCTGATCGGGATCGTCGCGCGCCGGCCAGCCTGACAGCAGGAACGAGACCCAGCGCCAGTAATCATTGGCGCTCGTCTGCACGCCGCCCATCGCGCCAAACGTGCCGTCGGCCATGTCCGGCTCCCGCACCCAGGCATCATCCTGCCAGCGATAACCCAAGGCGCGCTTGTCCTGCGGGCCGTTCAGCACGTCATAGCCGGTCGACTCCATGCCGAGCGGCGCCATGATGTTGGTGCGGATGTAATCCTGGTAGCGCTGGCCGGAAACGTTGCTGATGATCCGGCCGAGCAGTGCATAGCCGAGGTTGGAATATTCCATCTTGAGCCCGGGCGCCTGCGCGAGCGGCACGCCCGCCTTCAGCAGGGCGGTGAACGCGGCCTCCGACAAGGGTTGCTGACGATCGCCCCAGGGATTGTCCTCGACGAAGCCGGCGGTGTGGTGAAGCAGATCCTCGACACGGATGCGACGACTGTCCGCGCTGGGGTACTTCCAGCCACGCATTTCGGGAACGTAGCGCTCCGCCGGGGCGTCGAGCGACAGGCGATCCTCGTCGCGCAGCTTCAGGATGGCGAGAGCGGTGAAGGCCTTGGACATGGAGGCGATGCGGAACAGGCTGTCGGGCGTGACCGGCTGCTTTGTCGTTACGTCCTGCACGCCCAGACCGCGCACGAGCACCAGCTTGCCATCCTTCAACACGCCATAGACGAGGCCGGGGACGTGCGCGTTCCTCATCCAAGCGTCGAAATAGCCGGTGAGTTGCGGCTCCATTGCAGCGATGTCGAGCTGGTCGGGCGCCGGCATCGGTGCGTTCGGCGCCGCCTGCTGCTGAGCAACGGCGGCCGCTGGAGCGGCGAGCAACAGGGCGGCAGATAGAGCGCGGATCATGATCGTCCCCCAAATCCAGTGGCGGAAGCGATACTTTGCGGCGCCTGCCCGTCAACCGCGCTGGAACGCGCGCACCGCGACGACGGCGGTGGGGAGGCCGATCAGCACGCTCGCCATCAGCCCGTAGAACCAGAACATGACGATCGAGAAGATCACCATGCCGAAGCTGCCGCGATGCGCGTCCGGCGCGCGCTGCGCGAATTGCAGCGCGATCAGCAGTGCCGCGATGACCGCCGTGACGATCGGTACCGACGCGGCAGAAAGCAGGATCTGCCCGAGGGTGGACGTTGCGAGGCCCCGGACGACGACGAGCCTTGCGGCCCCCACCGTTACCGCCGCGATCACCAGCGCGCTCACGATCAACCAGCCCATCGGCGCCTCCCTTTCCAGTGGGAACCACCTTCGGCTTGAAACGCTCCGGACGCCATGCACGACTGCGTCATTATTGGCGGGGGCCCGGCGGGGCTGACGGCCGCCATCTATCTCGCCCGCTTCCACCTTGACATCGCATTGTTCGACAATGGATCGAGCCGCGCCGCGTTGATCCCTTGCACGCACAATCATGCGGGGTTTCCGGGCGGGATCAGCGGCAAGGAGTTGCTGGCGCGGATGAGCGAACAGGCCGCCTCGTTCGGTGTGCGCACCCATCGCACCGATGTCACCGCGATCGAGCCGGACGGCGAAAATTTCATCATTCGCACCTCCGACATGCAGGTCGACGCGCGCACCGTGCTACTCGCCACGGGCGTGGTGAATAACCGGCCGAAGATGGACGATGCGCTGCACCACCGGGCGCTCGCCGACGGCCTGCTGCGCTATTGCCCGATCTGCGACGGCTATGAAGTCACCGACAAGAAGGTGGGCGTGATCGGCACTGGCGGGCATGGCATGCGCGAAGCGCTGTTCCTCAGAGGGTATTCGCGCGACGTGACCCTGATCGCCCCGGATGCCGAACATATGCTGGACGACGAATGTGCCGCGGCGCTTGATGCGGCCGGCATCGCGCGGATCGACGGGCCATGCGGCGGTTATGCGATCGAGGAAGGACGGCTCGCGCTCGATACCGCGGAAGGGCGCGTGGCGTTCGACAGCATTTATCCGGCGTTGGGATCGAAGGTGCGGTCAGATCTGGCGCTGGCCGCCGGGGCGCGGGGAACGGACGACGGGTGCATCGTGACGGACGAGCACCAGCGCACCACCCTGCCCGGCCTCTATGCCGCGGGCGACGTGGTGCGGGGGTTGGACCAGATCAGCCACGCCATGGGCCAAGCGGGCGTTGCCGCGACGACGATCCGCAATGAACTGAGCGAGCGCCGCCCGCTGCGACGCTGAATAGAAATAAGGGCGGCGGCTATTCCGCCGCGAAGGCCGTAGCAATGACGAGTTTCTCGCCATCCCACTCGGGCACCGCTTGCTTGGTCATCGGAACCATGAAGCGCTTGCCGGTCGGGCGCTCGATCTCGACCACATCGCTGGCGCCGAAATTCTCCACGGCCACCACCTCGCCCAGTGGCTCACCCTCGGTGGACACCGCGGGGAGGCCGATGAGGTCGGCGTGGTAATATTCGCCCTCCTCCAGCGGAGGAAGGGCCGATCGCGGGACCGAAAGCTCGGTGCCGCGCAGCGCCTCGGCCGCGGTGCGATCGGACACTTCGGCAAAGCGCGCGATGTTGCCCCGGAGCGACTTCAGCGTCAGCGCCCCGTCGTTGAACGAGGCATGGGCCGCCACGTCCTCAGCGAAGAGCTTCAGCTTCACTTCCCCGCCGATGCCGTGCGCGCCGGTGATCGCGGCGAGCACGACGCGCGGCTCACCCGCCGGGGGATCCTTCCTCGGCAGGGGGGGTGTCATCGCCGCCTTCGGCCGGCTCGGTGCTCGAGACGCCTTCGTTGCTGGCGAGGTCTTGATCGTCATCGGCGGCAGTCCGCGGATCGGGATCGTTGGTCATGGCACGCTCCTTTCGAACAAAGGAACGCGCCATGATCCGATCGGATGCTTATTCGGTTGCCGCTTCGACTTCAGCCGCCATCACTGCTTCGGTCTCAGCCTGCGAAGCCTCCTCGGCTGCCTTCAGCTTCTCGGCACGCTCCTCGGCGCGCTCCTTGGCCTTCTCGCCCGGCTCGGCCTTCTTCGGGTTGTTGCGGGCTGCACGCTCGCGAACGCCGGCGAGATCGAGGAAGCGGGCGACGCGGTCGGTCGGCTGCGCGCCGTTGCTCAGCCAGTGCTTCGCACGCTCGGCATCAAGCACCACGCGCTTCTCGTCATCCTTGGCGAGCAGCGGGTTGTAGTTGCCGATCTTCTCGATGAACTTGCCGTCGCGCGGGCTGCGGGCGTCCGCGACGACGATGCGGTAGTACGGACGCTTCTTCGAGCCGCCACGCGACAGGCGAATGCTGAGTGCCATTGTAGTCTCTTCCTTCTAGATATCGGTAAAACGTTACTTCTTGAACTTCGGAAATCCGGGCGGGAGCGCTCCGCCGCCCCCGCCAATGCCCGGCAGGCCAGGAAGCCCGCCGCCGGCCTTGCCGAGCATGTCGCCAAGCTCCGGCCCGCCGAGCGCGTTGCCCAGCCCGGCCATGCCGCCGCCAGGACCGCCCTTGCCCAGCATCGAGAGCATGCCCTTGATGCCGCCCATCTTGCGGATCTTCTTCATCGCAGTGGACATTTCCTGGTGCATCTTCAGCAGCTTGTTCACGTCCTGAACGGTCGTGCCGCTGCCCTTGGCGATACGGATCTTGCGCTTGGCGTTGATCAGTTCGGGCTTCACACGCTCCTTGGGCGTCATGGAGGTGATCATGGCGTCCATGCGCAGCAGGATTCGCTCGTCGACCGCGCCGTTAGCCATCGCCGCCTGCGCCTTCTTCATACCCGGGATCATGCCGGCGAGCGCGCCAAGGCCGCCCATGCGCCGCATCTGCGCCAGCTGCCCGCGCAGGTCGTTCATGTCGAACTGGCCCTTGGCGAGCTTCGCCGCCATGCGCTCGGCGTCTTCCTGCTGGATCGACTCCGCCGCCTTCTCGACGAGGCTGACGACGTCACCCATGCCGAGGATACGGCCGGCGACACGCTCGGCATGGAACGCCTCGAGCGCATCCATCTTTTCGCCGACGCCGGCGAACTTGATCGGCTTGCCCGTGACGGCGCGCATCGACAGCGCCGCGCCGCCGCGCGCATCGCCGTCCATCCGGGTCAGCACGACGCCGGTGAGCGGCACCTGCGCCGAGAAGCTCTGCGCGACGTTGACGGCGTCCTGGCCGGTCAGCGAATCGACGACGAGCAGGATTTCCTGCGGCGAGGCGATTTCGGCCACCGCCTTCATTTCGTCCATCAACGCCTGGTCGACGTGGAGACGACCGGCGGTGTCGAGCATCAGGACATCGAAGCCCTGCAGCTTCGCCGCCTGAAGCGCGCGGCGGGCGATATCGACCGGCTGCTGCCCCGGCACGATCGGCAGCGTCTGCACTTCGATCTGCTGGCCGAGGGTAGCGAGCTGTTCCTGCGCAGCCGGGCGATTGACGTCGAGCGACGCCATCAGCACCTTCTTGCGATCGCGGCCGCCCTGGCCGCCCGACAGGCGCTTGGCGATCTTCGCGGTCGTGGTGGTCTTGCCCGAGCCCTGCAGGCCGACCATCATCACCACCGCGGGAGGCGTGACATCGATCTTCAGTTCGGCCGCTTGGGGATCGTCGCCGCCGAGCATCGCAACGAGGGCGTCGTTGACGATCTTGACCACCTGCTGGCCAGGCGTGACCGAACGAAGCACGTTCTGGCCGATCGCCTTCTCGGTCGCCTCGTCGACGAACTGGCGCGCGACCGGCAGCGCAACGTCAGCCTCGAGCAGCGCGACGCGGACTTCGCGCATCGCCTGACGCACGTCCGCCTCCGTCAGCGCGCCGCGGCCGCGCAGACGGTCGAACACGCCACCAAGACGATCGCTCAGGCTGTCGAACATCGCGTCAAAACTCCTTCATCCGGCCCCAAACGCAAAAGCGCCGGCGGGCGAAACCTCGCCGGCCAGCGTGCACCACATGGGCGCTTGTCTTCAGCGTTCAACAACGGAACGTGAGCGGCCAGTAGCGGGGAATGCCGCGGAAGGCAAGTTTACGGCCGTTAACTCCTTCTACACCGATGGCCTCCAGAATGTGTCGGCTATGGAGGACGAACGGCATGGTGGAGCAGGCGCGACGCGCCGCTGACAAACGCGCCGGGAACGGCAGCGCGGCAGGGATCGTCACTGCCGCGGCCGTCGCGCTGTTCGTCATACTCGCCGGAATGGTGGCGAGCACCCTTCTGCGCCAGTCCTTCGGCTCCCCCGAGGAGCTCGACCGCACCATCGTCATCGCCCTGTTGCTGAACGTCGCGCTGATCCTGATCGGCTGGCGGCGGCATCGCCAGCTGGCGAAGACTGTGGGGGATCACGTCGCCGCCTCCGAGCGTGTGCGCGTCCTCTCGAACTGCGATCCGCTGACCGGCTTCCTCAATCGCCGCAGCCTGGTGGAAGAAGCCGCGACCATGCTGCATGACGCAGGCCGCCGCGGCCGCGCCGTCGCGCTGCTGATGCTGGACCTCGACCGGTTCAAGACGGTCAACGATCTTCACGGCCATTCCGCTGGCGACGCGCTGCTCGCCCGGGTGGCGAGCGAGATCACCGGCATCCTGCCGAGCGGGGCGCTAACCGCGCGGCTGGGCGGCGACGAATTCGCCTGCGCATTCATCTTCGATCCGCGTGACCCATCGGTGGTACAGCGAATCGCCGAACAACTCGTCAGCCGGCTTGCCCTGCCGATCGAGATCGACGGGCAGCAGCTTCACGTCTCGGCCTCGATCGGCATTGCGCGTTCCGATGTTGAGCGTGGTTCGATCGACGCACTGATGCGCGCCGCCGATATCGCCATGTATGCGGCGAAGGACGGTGGGCGGAACCGACTCGCCTGGTTCGATCCCGCCATGGCGCGTGCGCTTCATGCCCGGAACGAGCTGGAAACGGGGCTGCGCCACGCCATCCCGTCTGGTCATATCGTGCCCTATTTCGAGCAGCAGATCGATCTGGAGACCGGCCGGCTGTGCGGCTTCGAGGTGCTGGCGCGCTGGGAGCATCCCGTGCACGGGACAATCCTGCCCGACCGCTTCATCCCGATCGCGGAGCAGAGCGGCCTGATTGCCGACCTGTCGATGATGGTGATGCGCCAGGCCTTCCTGGCGGCCCGCGATTGGGACCCGGCGCTGACGCTGTCCGTCAACATCTCGCCTTATCAATTGCGCGACGCCTGGCTGCCGCAGAAGATCATCAAGCTGCTGCTGGAGACCGGATTCCTGGCGCACCGGCTCGAGATCGAGGTGACCGAAAGCGCGCTATTCGAGAATCTGTCGCTGGCGCAGACGATCGTGGGCAGCCTGAAGAACCAGGGCATCCGCATCGCGCTGGATGATTTCGGCACCGGCTATTCCAGCCTCGCGCACCTGCGCGCCCTGCCGTTCGACCGGATCAAGATCGACAAGAGCTTCGTGCAGGCGATCGCGGACAATCCCGACAGTGCGGCCATCGTTGGCGCGATCGCCAGCCTTGGCACGAGCCTGAATCTGCCGGTGACGGCGGAAGGCATCGAAGACGCCGAGATCGAGGCACGCGTGCGCACCATCGGCTGCGCGCGTGGCCAGGGCTATCTCTATGGCCGGCCAATGAGTGGGGCCAACACCCGCCGATTGCTGGCCGAGCGCCGGATGCTGGCCACTGGCGCTGGGCCGACCGACGAGCGCCGGCTGGCGAGCTGATCGCCGCGCTGCGCGTCAGGCGCGGGGCGGCTGCCGACGATAGCTGAGCGCTTCGGCGATATGGATGCGCCCGACCTCCTGCGCACCCGCCATGTCGGCGATCGTCCGCGCGACCCGCAAGATCCTGGTATAGGCGCGCGCCGACAGCCGCATCGCCTCCGCCGCCTGCGCCAGCAGCGCGCGGCCCGCCTCGTCCGGCATGCAATGCGCCTCCAGAACGTCTCCCTCAGCTTCCGCATTGGTCCGGATCGGGTGATCGGCGTAACGCGCTGCCTGCACGTTGCGTGTTGACGCGACGCGCGCTGCGACTTCCGCCGAGCCTTCAGCAGGAGCCGGCAGCATCAAGTCCGCAGCACTAACCGCCTGAACCTCGACGTGCAGATCGATCCGGTCGAGCAGCGGGCCGGAGACCTTTGCTTGATAGTCCGCCGCGCACTTCGGTGCCCGGGCGCAGGCGAGGCTCGCATCCCCGAGATAGCCGCAGCGGCACGGATTCATCGCCGCGACCAACTGGACGCGCGCGGGGAATGTGACGTGCGCATTGGCACGCGCGACGCTGACCGTGCCCGATTCGAGCGGCTGGCGCAGCGAATCGAGGACGGCGCGCTGGAACTCGGGAAGCTCGTCGAGGAACAGGACGCCAAGATGCGCCAGGCTGACCTCGCCTGGCTTCACCTTGAGACCGCCGCCGGTCAGCGCCGCCATCGAGGCGGAATGATGCGGCGCCCGGAACGGCCGGGTGCGCGTAAGGCGGCCACCCTCCAGCGTGCCGGCGACCGACTGCACCATCGAGACTTCGAGCGCCTCGGCGGCATCGAGCGGCGGAAGTATGCCCGGAAGGCAGGACGCCATCAGCGATTTGCCGGCACCCGGCGGGCCGACCATCAACAAATTGTGCCCGCCCGACGCCGCAATCTCCAGCGCACGCTTTGCCGTCTCCTGCCCGCGTACCTGCCGCAGATCCGGGCCCGAGCCCGCCGCGATCACGTCGCCAGCAATGGGTGCGGAAAGTAGGCCATGTCCCTTGAGATGATTAATTAGCGAGAGAAGATCGGGGGCGGCCACCACCTCGATTGATCCGCTCCACGCAGCCTCCGGACCTTGGGCGGCAGGGCAGATCAGGCCCTTGCCCGTCTCGGCGGCATGGAGCGCGGCGAGCAGGACCCCAGGCGAGGGCGCGAGCCGACCATCCAGTGTCAGTTCGCCGACGATCACGTACTCCGCGAGCGTCTCGGCATCGACGACGCCCATCGCGGCGAGCAGGCCGATGGCGATCGGCAGATCGAAGTGCGATCCCTCCTTCGGCAGATCCGCCGGCGACAGGTTCACCGCTATCCGCTTTGGGGGCAAGGCGAGGCCCATTGCCGCGATGGCGCCGCGCACCCGTTCCCGGCTTTCTCCAACTGCCTTGTCGGCGAGCCCAACGAGGTTGAACGCCGGCAAGCCGGGAATGAGCTGCACCTGAACCTCGACGCCGCGCGCCTCCAGCCCGAGATACGCCACCGTCGAGACGATCGCCGCCATCTATCTCCCCCGTTCCCCTCCCGTTCATACCCGCTTTGCGACGGCTGCAAACCACTCATCGAGCGTCTTGTCATTGCAACACACCGGAGCCACATCGCCGCCATGCGTGACCGCCATCCCGTTTCGCGACTCATCCAGCTGGTGCTTGGCTTCCTGCTGTGGATCGGCGCTGCCGCGGTGGCACCCCTGCCCGGCCCCGGCGGCGTTTTCCTGTTCGCTGGCGGGATGATCCTGATCCTGCGCAATTCGCGTTGGGCGCAGGTGCGCTGGGCCCGCCTCAAGCGGCGCTGGCCACGTGTCGGCAATCTGGTCGACCGGACGATGCGTCGGCGAAGCGCGCTGCGGCGCCGCGCGCGCGATCGCGTCCTTGGCTCTCGTTGACTTGGAGCCGGTCTTCACCTATGCGCCGCACCATTCGGGCCGTCCTGCGTGGCGGCCTTGTTGTTTTTCAGATTCGGGAATGAACGATGAAGCGGACCTTTCAGCCGAGCAACCTGGTGCGGGCTCGTCGTCACGGCTTCCGTGCGCGCATGGCGACGGTGGGCGGCCGGGCAGTGATCCGGGCGCGTCGCGCACGCGGCCGCAAGAAGCTGTCGGCATAATTCAGACGCTTACCCGCCGCCGGGACTTCCTGGCGGCAAACGCGGGGCGCCGTGCGCCGATGCCGGGCTTCGTGCTGCTGGTGCGCCCCCGCGAGGACGGTGATCCGACGATGCGAGTCGGCTTCACGGTCACCAAGAAAATCGGCAATGCCGTGGTCCGCAACCGGATGAAGCGCCGGTTGCGGTCGCTTGCGCGTGAGCTGCTGCCGACGCAGGGCATTGCCGGCGCGGACCACGTACTGATCGGACGCAACGGCGGGATCGAGCGCGACTTCGACAGCTTGCGGCGCGAGCTGGGCAAGGCGCTGGGCAAGGTTGCCCGGCAGGCGAGCCAGTGATCGCCCGGCTGCTCATCCTGCTGGCACGCGGCTGGCAACTCGGCCCCTCGCTGATCCTGCCGCCAACGTGCCGCTATCAGCCAAGCTGTTCCGCCTATGCAATCGAGGCCCTTCGCCGCTATGGAGCCGTGCGCGGCAGCTGGCTGGCGATGAAGCGGATCGCGCGCTGCGGTCCATGGGGTGGGCACGGCTATGATCCGGTGCCGTAAAGGATTTTGGCGCACGTGAATAAAGAGAATCAGAACTTTGTGTTGTTCGCGGTCATTGCCGCGCTCATCCTGTTCGGCTGGCCGGTCCTGCAGAACAAGTTCTTCCCCACCGCCAATCCGCCCGTCACAAAGATCGAGGACGGCAAGACCAAGGTCGTCACGCAAAAGTCGGCTGATCCGACGGCTGACGGGCCTGCCGCGATCCGTGACCGCAACCTCGTCCTGCGCGAAACGCCGCGCGTGATGATCGACACGCCGACGATGCGCGGCTCGATCAACCTCAAGGGCGCGCGGATCGATGATCTGGTGCTCAAGAATTACAAGGAAACGATCGCCAAGAACTCGCCGCCGATCCGCCTGCTGTCACCAGCCGGCGCGCCCGAGGCCTATTTCGCCGGCTTCGGCTGGCGTGACGACGGATTGTCGCCGCCCAGTGCCGATACGGTGTGGACCGCATCGTCTAACCTCCTCGCGCCGGGCAAGCCGGTCACGCTGACGGCGACCAACGGTCGTGGGCAGCGCTTCGCGATCGAGCTGTCGGTCGACGACGGCTATATGTTCGGCATCAAGCAGACGGTGGCGAACGGTGGAACCGGTGCAGTGCCGGTTGCTGCCTATGGCCTCGTCAATCGCACTGGCGTCTCCAAGGATCCGGACAGCTGGACGATCCATGTCGGGCCGATGTCGGTGCACAACGACAAGGCCGACTACGACGTCGACTACAAGGACCTGACCGAAGGGCCGCAGCGGTTCGCGACCACCGGGGGCTGGCTTGGCTTCACCGACAAATACTGGCTGACCGCGCTGATCCCGGATCAGGCGCGGCCGTTCGACGGGCAGTTCCGCGAAGGCGCGAACAAGGCGTACCAGGGCGACTATACCAGCAACGCCCAGCTGCTGCAGCCCGGCCGACAAATCACGCAGACGAGCCGCTTCTTCGCTGGCGCCAAGGAAGTGCGCCTGCTCGATCGCTATACCGACAAGGAAGGCGTGACCCGCCTGGACTATGCGATTGACTGGGGCTGGTTCCGCATCGTCGAGAAACCGATCTTCTATTATCTCGACTGGCTGTTCCGCATGGTCGGCAATTTCGGCGTCGCGATCATCCTGCTGACGCTGACGATCCGCCTGCTGATGTTCCCGATCGCGCAGCGCCAATTCGCGTCGATGGCGAACATGCGTGCCGTGCAGCCGAAGATGAAGGCGATCCAGGAGCGCTTCAAGGACGACAAGCCGCGGATGCAGCAGGAGATCATGGCGCTGTACAAGGCGGAGAAGGTGAACCCGCTTGCCGGCTGCGCCCCCACCCTGCTGCAGATCCCGATCTTCTATGCGCTGTACAAGGTGCTGATGCTGACGATCGAAATGCGGCACCAGCCGTTCATCCTGTGGATCAAGGACCTGTCTGCGCCCGATCCGCTGACGCCGGTGAACCTCTTCGGCCTGCTCGCCTTCACGCCGCCGGCGTTCCTGGCGATCGGCGTGGTTCCGATCCTGCTTGGCATCAGCATGTACTTCCAGTTCAAGCTGAACCCGGCACCGATGGATGACACGCAGAAGCAGGTCTTCGCGCTGATGCCATGGGTGCTGATGTTCGTGATGGCGCCGTTCGCGGTGGGCCTTCAGGTCTACTGGATCACGTCGAACGTCCTGACGATCCTGCAGCAGAAGCTGCTCTACGCCCGGCATCCCGGCCTGAAGGAAGCACCCGCGAAATGAACCGCCAACCTCCCCTCCATGGGGAGGGGCCCCAGCCCGCCGCTGGCACACAAGCGGCGCCGGAAACGGCGTCGCCCGAGGCCCCCTTCACCGAACTGGACAGTGGCCCTGACGAGGCCGAGATCGAGGCGGCACGCAAGATCTTCGCCGGGCCGATCACCTTCCTGAAATCGGCGCCAGCGCTGCAGTTCCTGCCCGATCCGTCGGTGCCGGAGGTGGCGTTTGCCGGCCGTTCGAACGTCGGCAAGTCGTCGCTCATCAACGCACTGACCGGGCGCAAGACGCTGGCGCGCACCTCGGTGACGCCGGGGCGAACGCAGGAGCTGAACTTCTTCGATGTGGGCGAGCCGATGCTGTTCCGCCTCGTCGACATGCCCGGCTACGGCTTTGCCAAAGCGCCAAAGGACGTGGTCAAGAAGTGGCGCTTCCTCGTTAACGACTTCCTGCGCGGGCGGCAGGTGCTGAAGCGTGCGCTGGTGCTGATCGATGCGCGGCACGGCATCAAGGATGTCGATCGCGAGATCCTCGACATGCTCGACAAGGCAGCGGTCAGCTATCGCATGGTGCTGACCAAGGCCGACAAGATCAAGGCGACAGAGCTGGATGAGGTAACGGCGCGCACCATCGCGGAAGCGCGTAAGCGGCCCGCGGCGCATCCGGAGATCATCGCCACCTCGTCCGAGAAGGGCATGGGGATTGCCGAGCTTCGCGCGGCCGTGATCGAGGCGATCGGCTGACGCTTTCCCGGCGCGCCTAGTTGCGCCTGCCGACGGCCGCCTATACGCCGGCAGCCATGAAGCTCATCATCGGCAACAAGGCCTATTCGTCCTGGTCGCTGCGCGGCTGGCTCGCGTGCAAGCAATCAGGCCGGCCGTTCGAGGAAGTCGTCGTACCGCTGTACGACCAGGATTGGGACAAGCGGCGCGAGGGCGATGAGTTCGCCCCCTCTTCGGGCAAGGTGCCGATCCTGTGGGACGGCGATGCGGTGGTGTGGGATAGCCTCGCAATCGTCGAGTATCTCGCCGACAAGGTGGGCCGGGCGCGCTTCTGGCCCGAAGACGAGGCGGCGCGTGCCATGGCCCGATCGATGGCGGCGGAGATGCACGCAAGCTTCGCAGCGCTGCGCCGCGAGCACAGCATGAACATTCGCCAGATCTACCCCCCGGTACCGCCCTCCCCGGCCGTCCTCGCCGATCTGACGCGGATGATGGAATTGTGGGCGCAGGCACGGGCGCGCTTCGGCGGCGACGGCGACTTCCTGTTCGGAGAGTTCGGCGCGGTGGACATCATGTTCGCGCCGGTGTGCACGCGGATCATCACCTATTCGCTGCCGGTCGCGCGCTTTGCCGGCCCGTATATCGAGGCGGTGCTGACCCATCCGTTCATGCAGGACTGGATCGCCGGCGCTCAGGAAGAGGAATGGGTGATCGAGCAATTCGAGCGCCCGACGCCGACCCCAACCGCCCCGTGACCGACGTCCTGGCGCTGGCGCAGGCGCTGATCGCCGCCGAGAGCGTGACCCCGGCGCGCGGCGCGGTGTTCGATGTGCTGGAGGCGGCGCTGCTGCCGATCGGCTTCGAGGTGGAGCGGTTCGTCGCCGGCGAGGCGCCCGACGGACCGGTTGAGAATCTGCTTGCGGTGCGCGGTGAAGGCGGCACGCACTTCGCCTTCGCTGGCCATGTCGACGTGGTGCCACCGGGAAGCGGCTGGACGAGCGACGCCTTCGAGCCTGAAGTGCGCGACGGCCTTCTCTTCGGGCGCGGCGCGGTGGACATGAAAGGCGCGATCGCGGCCTTCGTCGCCGCCGCGGCGCTGGTGACGGATGGGGGCACGACCAGCCTGATCATCACCGGTGACGAGGAAGGGCCGGCAACGTTCGGCACTCGCGCGCTGATCGACCGGATGGCTGCGCGGAACATCCGGCCGGACATGTGCCTGGTCGGTGAGCCAACGTCCGCGGCTAGGCTTGGGGACATGATCAAGATCGGGCGCCGCGGCTCGGTCAACATCTGGATCTACGTGCCGGGGCGGCAGGGGCATGTCGCCTATCCGCACTTGGCCGACAACCCGATCCCGCGCCTCGTCGCCGCGCTGGCTGAGATCGACGGCATCGTGCTTGATGAGGGAACTGACTGGTTCCAGCCGTCGAACATCGAGGTGACTGACATCACCGTCGGAAACCCGGCGACAAATGTCATCCCCGCGCTCGCCTCGGCACGGTTATCGATCCGCTTCAACGATCTTCACCGTGGCGCAGACCTGGCGCGGCGGATTGAGGAGGTGGTGCTTCGCTACGCGCCGGGGGCGCGTGTGGAGGCGAAGGTATCAGGCGAGGCGTTTCTTACCGCGCCGGGCGCACTCTCCACGATCGTGGCTGAGGCGATCGAGGCGCGGACCGGGATCGTCACGGAGCTTTCGACCAGCGGCGGCACGTCGGACGCACGCTTCCTGTCCGCCGTCTGCCCGGTGGTCGAGTTCGGACTGCTGAACGCCACCATGCACAAGCTGGACGAGGCGGTGGCTGTCGAGGATCTTCGACTGCTGACCGGCATCTACGCCGACATCCTGCGCCGGGCGCTGGCCCCGGCCGTCTAGGTTCCGCGCGGACGGCGCAGCACGATATAGAGAGCGCCCGCGCCCCCGTGCCGCGGATGCGCGCCGCGCACCGCTGCGATCGCGCTGGCGTGGCGTGACGCAGCCAGCCAGTCCCCGATCGCCGCGCGGATCGCGCCGCGCGCATGCGGGCGCTCGCTTTCCGGGCGCGGCGGCTTTCCCGTGACGAGCAGGATCACGCGATCACCCCGTGCAATCGCGCGGCCGAGCGCCGCATCTAGGAGGTCATGCGCGGAGTGGAGCGTATGGCCATGCAGATCTATCGTCACGTCGGGAGAGACCATCCCGCGCGACAGGCGCTTGTCCCAACCGCCGTCGAGCGTCACGCCCGGTTGGGGCCGCTTCGGAAGCTCGACCCGCGGCGGCGCCGGCGGAGGCGCTGCCTTCGTGCGCGCGACCGGCTGGCGCTCAGCGGGCTTTGCGGGGACCGGTTTCGCGACCGCTGGCGCGCTTGCGGCGCGAAGCGGCCGCACGGTCGCCATCACGCGCGCCCATAACGCCGCCTCGTCAGGGGCGAGGCTGCGCGACACCGAGCCGGCTCAGCGTGCCGACCGGCACCAGCACGAACGCCGTGCCGCGCGCGCTCATCCCGCCGGCGATCGCCCGCGCATCCTCGCCCGCACCCCAGAACGTGTCGAAGCGATTGGTGCCCTTGATCGCGCCGCCGGTATCCTGCGCCACCCACAAGCCGGTTGCGTCAGTGCGATCCATCGACAGGAACACCGGCGCGCCGAGCGGCACGAAGCGCACGTCGGCCGCCACGGTCGACTGGGCGGACACCGGCAGCCCCATGGCGCCCAGCGGCGGCCCATCGAGCAGGCGGAAGAAAACGAAACTCTTATTCTCGCGCATGATCGCGCGGCCCTGCTCCGGGTTCGCGTGCAGCCAGGCGACGATGCCCTGCATGCTCGACTGACCCGGCCCAAGCAGTCCGCGATCGCGCATCAGCTTGCCGATGCCGGTATAGTCCCGCCCGTTCTGTGTTTCGTAGCCGATCCGCAGCACCTCGCCGTCGGGGAGGCGCACAAGCCCCGAACCCTGCACCTGGAGGAAAAACAGCTCCACGGGATCCACGGCGTAGGCGAGGATCTTTGCCTTGCCGCGAAGCGCGCCTTCCTCGATGGCGGTACGATCATAGTACGGCACGAAGTTCGTGCCCTCCACCCGGCCGCGGATCTTCTTGCCCTTCAGACTGTCCGAGAAGAGGCCGAGGTCGACATCGACCAAGTCGCTCGGACGCCCATAGATCGGGGCATAGCCGCTGCGATGCTCACGCGAGCCAGCGATTTCCGGGATGTAATAGCCGGTGGCGAAAGCCTTGCCGTCGCCGACCTGCACCGTTTCGAAGAAGCGCGCGAAGAAGCGCTGAGGATCGCCGGATGCGCCCGCGGCGGCGTCACAGGCTGGCTTCCAGTCAGTGCCGCGCGTGAGCCCAGTCGGATCGGTCCTGCGGATCAGCGAGGGACAGCTGATGCGAAAAGCCGCCAGCGCGCCGGCAGCCGATTCGCGGGTGATCGGCAGGCTGGCGATTGGTGGGCCCGCGACAAGCCCTGCGCTGACCGCGGTCGTCGCCGTCGCCGATGTCATAGCGGGCACAGGCGTGATCGGGGTGGCCGGGGCCGGCTGACGCACCGGACCTTGAGGCCGCGGCTGCGATGGCACCTTGGACGGCGCCGGACCGGACCCGGGCGATGGCGGGACGACCCCGCCGACACATGCCGATAGCGCCAGCGCGGCGGCCAGCGCGGCTCCCCCCCGAAACGCCATCACGCTTCGTCGGTATCCACCAGCTTCCAGTTCGGATCGGCGCTGCGCAGCGTCCGCGCAAAGGTCCACACGTCATGCGTTTCGACCGCATCGCTCGTCGACCCGGCAATAACATTGCCCTCAGCATCGCGCGTCACGGCAGCGATGACCGCATCGAAGCGGACGGTGATCCGCGCATCCTTGCCGTTGAGCGAGGCCGAGGTGATCATCGCGCGCTCGATCGACACAAGTCGATTGTCGAGCACATGGCCCGAGGCATTACGCGCCGCGATCGCATCACCAAAGGCGCGGCTGACATCCGACGATACCAAGTCGCGCAGCGTTTCCTCGTCGCCCTTCCAGAAGGCCTCGAGGATCATGCGATAAGCCGCCTGCGCGCCATCCACGAAGCGTGCGACGTCGAACCCGGACTCGGCAGAGACGATCGCGCGAATGCCTGGCTCGGCGTCGCTTTCGAACGGCTTCACCGCCGGTTCGCGATTTTCCCGCACCGGCTCGACGGCACGCGGGAGCGCCGCGGGGGCGACACGCTCCTCCGCGGGCTTGATCAATGGCTGCTCATGCCCCGTACGCTTGCCCAGCACCGAATAGAGCCGAAGCGCGAGGAACGCGGCAACCATCGCGAGCAGGATAATGTAAAACACCCGGCCTCCGATACGCTGAAGTCCTAACATAGGCGGCAACGCATCATGTTTCAAATGGGTGCGACCGTTGAAACGCCCCGCCCCCCCTGCTAGGCGCCGCCGCCATGCGCGCGAGAGCAAGGCGCGCCCTTCTTTCAAGGATTCGACGAGATGGACGAGCAGGATCTTGGCGCCGGCAACGGCACGACGCCGCAGCCCAATGGCGAAGACACGTCGCCGGCAGTCGGGCTGATCTCGCAATATGTGAAGGACCTGTCCTTCGAGAATCCGCGCGCGCCGTCGGTCTATCAGGATCAGCAGGGCCCGGAGATTAACGTCCAGTTCGACATCGCCGCCAATCAGGTGGCAGAAGACGCGCACGAAGTGACGCTGAAGATCGAAGTCCGCGCCGAGACGCAGGGCCGCGTCACGTTCCTCGTCGAACTTTCCTATGCCGGCCTGTTCGGCGTGCGCAACGTGCCCCTCGATGCGCTGCAGCCGTTCCTGCTCGGCGAAGCGCCGCGCCTGCTGTTCCCGTTCGCGCGCCGCGTCATCGCCGATACGATCCGCGACGGCGGCTTCCCGCCGCTGCTGCTGGAGCCGATCGACTTCAACGCGCTGTACATGCAGCAGAATGAGCAGCGTGACGCGCAGCTTCAGGCCGGGAACTTCGGCCAGGCCTGAGACCGGATCATGGGCCGGGGTGGGATGCGCATCGCCCGTTCCACCCGGGCCTGCCGCCTCGTTGTGATCGCCGATCGCATGAACACAGCCGAGGTGGTGCGCGGGGCAATGATGGCGGACGGGGCGTAGCAAAATGAACCTCACGCGCGCGCTTGGTTCGGTCGGCGGGCTGACGCTGGCGAGCCGCGTGCTCGCGCTTGTCCGCGACACGTTGCAGGCAAGCTATGTCGGCGCCGGCTTTGCGTCGGACGCGTTCTTCGTCGCCTTCCGCTTGCCCAACATGTTCCGCGCGCTGTTCGCGGAAGGCGCGTTCAACGCCGCGTTCATCCCGCTGTTCAACAAGAAGATTGCCGAGGGCGGCGGGACCGCGGCGGGCATCGACTTTGCCGAGCGCGCGCTTGCACTTCTCTTCCCCGTGCTGGTGGTGTTCACCGCCATCATGCTGGCGGCAGCGTGGCCGATCACCTGGAGCCTTTCCGGCGGTTTCGAGCGGCAGAACCCGAGCGAGGCGCAGTTCGCCTTCGCCGTCACGCTATCGCGGATCACCATTCCCTATCTGCTGCTGATCTCGCTTGCATCGCTGCTCGGTGCAATTCTCAATTCGCTCGGCAAGTTCTGGGTGAATGCGGCGGCGCCGATCCTGCTGAACGTGGCCATGGTTGGCGGACTCCTCTTCTTCCATGGCGACAATCCCTACGAGACCGCGCAGTCGCAAGCGGTGGCGGTGACGGTGGGCGGCGCAATGCAGCTTGCCTGGCTGTGGTGGGCGTGCCGACGCGCCGGGGTCAGCCTGAAGCTGCGCATGCCGCGGCTCGACGACGATGTCCGGCGGCTGCTGAAGCTGATCGTGCCGGCTGCGACGGGCGCTGGCGCCGCGCAGATCAACCTAGCCATCTCAACCGCGCTCGCCGGCGGCCTGCTGTCGGCGGGCTCGATCTCGGCGATCTATTATGCGGATCGCCTGAACCAGCTGCCGCTGGGGATGATCGGCATCGGCCTTGGCACCATCCTGCTGCCCGTCATCTCGCGCCAGCTCGCGGAGGGCCGCGAGGCCGAAGCGATGGAGACGCAGAATCGCGGGCTGGAGCTCGCGCTCTTCCTGACGCTGCCCGCAACCGCGGCGTTCGTCTTTGCGGCCGAGCCGATCGTGCGGGGGCTGTTCCAGCACGGCGCGTTCGACGCATCGGACACGACGCGGGCGGCGCTGGCGCTGTCGGCCTTCTCGATCGGCCTGCCCAGCTATGTGCTGGTGAAGGTGCTGACGCCGGGCTTCTACGCCCGGGCGGATACGGCGACGCCGGTGCGCCTCGCCTTGTGGTCGGTGGCGGTGAACCTCGTCGGGAATCTGGTTCTTATTCCGCTGCTTGGCCGTTACGGCATCGGCCAGATGGGGCCGCCGCTGGCGACTGCCCTTGCCTCCACGATCAACGTGGCGTCGCTGTACATCGTGCTGGCGCGGCGCGGGCATTTCGCGATCGATGCGCAGGTGCGACGGCGGGTGCCGCGGCTGGCGCTGGCCGCAGGGGTAATGGGCGGGACGTTGCTGCTCATCGCGCCTCCGATTGACCCGTACCTTACCGGTAGCCTTCCGGTACGCATTGGTGCCTTGATGGCGCTGGTTGGCGCGGGCGTGTCGGTTTATGGCGTTGCCTGTGTGGTGACTGGGGCGTACCGGCTGTCCGATATCAAAGCCCTCCTCCGTCGCAAGAAAGCAAGCTGACCATCATGCGCGTCGTTTCCGGCATCAAGCCTACCGGCAATCTTCACCTCGGCAATTACCTGGGCGCGGTGAAGCAGTGGGTGGCGATGCAGGACGAGATCCAGGCCGCCGGGGGCGAGACGATGTATTTCATCGCCGACCTTCATGGCCTGACCGAGTGGATCGCGCCGGCCGAGCTGACCGCCAACACGATCGAGATGACCGCGACGGTGGTCGCGGCGGGGATCGACCCTGAGCGATCGACCCTGTTCAACCAGACCCGCGTGCCGGCGCACAGTGAGCTGGCGTGGCTGCTGAACAATGTCGCGCGGGTCGGCTGGCTCAACCGCATGACGCAGTTCAAGGACAAGGCGGGCAAGAACCGCGAGGGCGCGAGCGTCGGCCTGTACGACTATCCGGTGCTGATGGCGGCGGACGTGCTGCTGTACAATGCGACGCACGTGCCGGTCGGCGAGGACCAGAAGCAGCATCTGGAGCTGGCGCGCGACATCGCGACCAAGTTCAACCAGGATTACAACACCGAGCTGTTCACCCTGCCCGAGCCGCTGATCAGCAAGGCCGCGCCGCGCATCATGAGCCTGCGAGATGCGTCGGCCAAGATGTCCAAATCCAACCCGTCGGTGCAGTCGGTGGTGAAGCTGATCGACAGCGACAGCGAGATTGCCGACAAGTTCCGCAAGGCGAAGACCGATCCCGACGCGCTGCCCGACAGCTGGGATGCGCTGGCGGAGCGGCCGGAGGCACGCAACCTGGTGACGATCTTCGCGGCGCTGGCGGATCGGACGCCCGAGGATGTGGTGGCAGAGTTCGCCGGCCAGGGCTTCGGACAGTTCAAGCCGGCGCTGGCCGACCTTGCGGTGGCGAAGCTGGGCCCGATCCGCGACGAGATGCTGCGGCTGCTGAATGATCGCGGCGCGATCGACGCGATCCTGGCGCGCGGAGCGGAGAAGGCGCGTGACCTGGCGGCACCGGTGCTGGCGCAGGCGCAGAAGGCGATGGGCCTACTGGCCTGACACATCGTCAAGGAAGCCGGGGGCGAGCAAATCGGACCGCCGGCTCCCGACATTGTCGGCTGCGGCCATCTATGTCACCGTTCGCGCTATAACGTCGACCCGTGAGAGGCCCCTCCTTATCCTGAACGCGCTGCGCAACCTTGCCCGACGCAACCGGGCGCCGAGCACCGCGCCCGGCGAGCGCATCTACGCGATCGGCGACGTGCACGGTTGCATCGAGCAGCTGGAGGAACTGTGGGCGACGATCACCGCCCATGCCGCCGCGCGGCCCGACCCGCGCGCAATGCGCATCATTTTCCTTGGGGACATCGTCGATCGCGGCCCCGACACCCGCGGTGCATTGCAATGGCTGGACCGGCTGCACCACGAGGCGCCGGGCATCGTGACGCTGATGGGCAATCACGAGGAAATGCTGATCCGCGCCTGCGAGCGCGATCCGATGACGTTTGCCAACTGGCTGCGCAACGGCGGCAATGACACCGCGAGGAGCTTCGGCCTGCCCCCGTTCGATGGGGAGGATGCGGGCGCCTATATCGAGGAACTGCGCGCCGCCATCGGCCCCGAATGGATCGAGTGGATGCGCGGCTGGCCGCTGACCGCGACGTCGGGCGACTATTTCTTCTGCCACGCCGGGGTGAAGCCGGGCGTGGCGCTGCGCAAGCAGCACCGCCGCGACCTGTTGTGGATCCGCGAGGATTTCCTCGACAGCCAGCGCGACCACGGGGCCGTCATCGTTCATGGCCACACGATCAGCCCGTTCGTCGAACTGCGGCCCAACCGGATCGGTCTCGACACCGGCGCCTATCAATCAGGCGTCCTGAGCGCGGTCTATCTGGAGGATAGCGCGATCGAGGTGCTGGCGACGCGGGGATGAGGGGCCTAGGGAAAGGCGCGTGACTGCTTCCCCTGACATCACCCCCGACAGCGAACACCGCGGGCTGGTCGCTGCGCTGCCAGCGCGCATCCGCCCGTTTGCGCTTCTTGCCCGTTTCGACCGGCCGATCGGCTGGTGGCTGCTGTTCTGGCCGGGGGCCTGGGCCGTTGCGCTGGCGGGCGGCGCGATTCCGCGCTGGTCGCTGATTGCCTGGCTCCTGATCGGCAGCATCGCGATGCGGGGCGCGGGCTGCGTCTACAATGACATCGTCGACCGCGACCTGGATGCCAGCGTCGCGCGCACCCGGGCGCGGCCGATCCCATCCGGCCAAGTGTCGCTGAAGGCGGCCTGGGCGTGGCTTGGCATCCTCTGCCTGATCGGCCTCGTCGTGCTGGTACAGCTTCGTGTCGATACCGCGGTGCTGGCCGTCGCCAGCCTGGCGCTGGTTGCGGGCTACCCGTTCATGAAGCGGATCACCTGGTGGCCGCAGGCATGGCTTGGGCTGGTCTTTTCCTGGGCGGCGCTGGTCGGCTGGCTGGAAACCTGGGGCGCGCTGACCGCGCCGGGCCTGCTGCTCTATGCCGGATCGGTCCTGTGGGTGATCGGCTATGACACGATCTACGCGCTGCAGGATCGGGAGGACGACGCGCTGATCGGTGTGCGGTCCTCCGCGCTTCGCATGGGCCGGCATGTCCGCGGCGGCACGGCGCTCTGCTACGCGGGCGCGCTGTTGCTGTGGGCGACGGCGCTGTGGCTGCAGCGTTCGGATGCGCTGGTGCTCGCGGCGCTGCTGCCAATGGCACTGCACCTTGGATGGCAGGTGGCGACGCTTCGCCCCGATGACGGCGCCGGTGCCCTCGTCCGCTTCCGATCCAATCGCTTTGCCGGGCTGCTGATGTTCCTTGCCTGCCTCGTCGTCGGGACGAACCTCTAGCAACGGCGGCGTCCCGCCCCTAAGTCCGCCTTCATGCTCACTCCCCCAGAGGCGCAGGAACGCGCCGCCGATATCGTCGCCCGCGCCATGAAAGCCGGTGCCGACGCAGCCGACGCCGTGTTCGCTGCCGACGCCGCAACCGAGATATCGGTGCGCCTTGGCGCGCTTGAGGACGTCGGCCGATCCGAGAGCGAAGATCTGGGGCTGCGCGTATTCATCGGGCAGCGTTCGGCCAGCGTCTCGACATCCGATCTCGCGCCCGAAGCGCTCGAGCAACTGGTGGAGCGCGCCATCGCGATGGCGCGCGAGGCACCGGAAGATCGCTGGGCCGGCCTTGCACCGGAAGAGCGGCTGATGAAGGGCGACGCGCCGCTGCTCGACCTCGACGACGGCGGCGACATGTCCCCGACCGAGCTTCGCGAAGCCGCGCTGGCGGCGGAGGAAGCGGCACGCGCCGTTCCCGGGGTCACCAACAGCGAGGGCGGCGGGGCAAGCGCCTCGCGCAGCCTGTGGGCGCTTGCCACCAGCCACGGGTTTAGCGGCGCGTATGCCAATTCCGGCTACGGCCTGTCCGCCAGCGTGATCGCCGGTGAGGGCAGCGGCATGCAGCGCGATTATGCCTTCACCTCCGCCCGCCATCGCAGCCGGCTGGAATCGCCGGAAGAGATCGGCCGCCGCGCGGGCGAGCGCGCCGTCGCGCGGCTGAACCCCGGCCGAATGGAAAGCGCCGCGTTGCCGGTGGTGTTTGATCCCCGCGTCGGCGCCGGGCTGCTGGGCCATCTGACCGGCGCGATCGCTGGCCAGGCGATCACGCGCCGCACGAGCTTCCTCCTCGAGGCGCTGGGCACCAAGGTGTTCGCCGACGGCATCACCGTTTCCGACGATCCGCATCGTCCGCACGGCCTGCGTTCGCGCCCGTTCGATGGCGAGGGCCTGCCGGTGTCGCCTTGCGCGATCATCGAGGACGGCGTGCTTTCCACCTGGCTGCTCGATTCGGCATCTGCCCGGCAGCTCGGGCTGGAGCCGACCGGCCATGCCGCGCGCGGTGTCGGCGGTGCGCCGGGGGTGACGACCAGCAACCTCTACATGCACGCCGGACACGTGCCGGTCGCGACGCTAATCGGCGACATCAAGCGCGGCGTCTATGTCACCGAACTGATCGGCCAGGGCGTGAACGGCGTGACGGGCGATTACAGCCGCGGTGCGGCCGGCTTCCTGATCGAGGATGGCGAGCTTGCCGGGCCGATCGCGGAGTTCACCATCGCGGGCAACCTCAAGCACATGTTCCGCAACGTGACGCCCGCCAACGATCTGGAATTCCGCTACGGCACGAACGTGCCGACACTGCGCATCGATGGGATGACCGTCGCCGGTGGATGATCTCACCGATGCGGTAGCGGATATTACGCGCGAAGCGGGTGAGCGAGCGCTCGCCCGCTTCGGCACCGATTTCGCGCGCTGGGACAAGACACCGGGGAGCCCGGTATGCGAGGTCGATCTGGAGATCGACAGCCTCCTGCGCTCCCGCCTCTCGGCGCTTCTGCCCGATGCCGGGTGGCTTTCCGAGGAGACGGCGGACAATCCCGATCGGCTAGGTCACAAGCGCATCTGGGTGGTCGATCCGATCGACGGCACGCGCGATTATATCCGGGGTCGCCCCGGATGGGCCGTCTCAGTGGCGCTGGTTGAGAACGGCCGGTCAGTGATCGGGGTGCTGGATGCGCCGGCGCGACGCGAGCTGTGGCGGGCGACCGCCGGGCGCGGCGCGACGCTGAACGGCGATCCTATTCACGCCAGCACCCGCACCGAATTTGCCGGCGCGCGCGTGCCGACTGACGCCCTGCCAAAGACCGACCGCGACCTGACCGCGGTGGAGAAGCCCAATTCGATCGCGCTGCGCATGGCGATGGTGGCGGACAATCGCGCGGACCTGGTCGCGACGCTGCGCTGGGGAAACGAGTGGGACATTGCCGCCGCATCGCTGATCGCGGCCGAGGCGGGCGGCTCCGTGACCGACGCGCTGGGCGCGGACCTGTTGTTCAACAAGCCGAACCCGCGCGCGTTCGGGGTGATCACCAGCAGCGTCGGGATCCATGAAGCCGCGATCGAGCGGCTGGCGGAGCGGGCGCGGGCGGTGATCGGCCAGTAATCATCACCCCGGGCCGATGTCCGGGATGACGATCGCTGCGCCGTCTTACTTCTGGCAGGCGACGATGGCGGCGATGACGCTCAGCGTTTCCTGCGGATCGCGCACCCGGACCGTATCGAGCCCGAGTTCCTTCGCCGGATAATCATTGCCGCCGGGGAAGATCGCATCGCCGATGAACATCATCGCATCGAGCGGAATGCCGCTTTCGTCGCGCAGCCGCTTCAGGCCATAGGCCTTGTCGACACCCTCCTGCGTGATGTCGATCGAGGTCGCGCCGCCCATGTTGATCGAGAGGCCAGGCAGGCGCTTCTTGAGATCGGCCTGGATCACCTTGCGCTTGGCGAAATCCGGATCCCAGCTTTCCTTGGCGTGGATCGGCGCCTGCTGGCCGAGCGCGGAGAAAGTGATCTGGCTGCCGCGATCCTCGATCCGTTCGCCCCACGTCTGCTCCGGGACGAAGCCGGTGGCTTCGAGCGCCTCGTCGAAGGCCTTTAGGATCGTCTTCTTCTGCTCGTCGGAGAACAGCTCGGCATAGACCGAGCCCCATTTGCCGTCGCGATAGGTGTAGAGCTTCGTGCCCGTCGTCGGCATCAGCCACAGGCGCGACAGGTCCGCACGTCCGGGCAGGCGCGAGGCGACCTGCTTGTCGAACTGCGGCCAGTCCCCGCCCGAGATCACGGCGACATGCGCCACGCCGAGCAGATCGGCGAGCGCTTCCCCCATGTCCGGCTGGATCGCCTGCTTGCTCTCCGCCAGGGTGCCGTCGAGATCGAACGCGACGAGTTGCTTCACATCATTCTCCCAAGGATGAACATATCGATGGCGTGGGCGACGCCGTCCGCATCGTTGCCGTGCGTGACGTCCGCGGCCATGGCCTTCACGTCGTCGGGCGCGTTGCCCATCGCGATGGCGCGGCCGGCGCGGGCGAACATCGGCAGGTCGTTGGCTTGATCGCCGATCACGATCGTACGATCGAGCGCGACGTGCATCGCCGCGGCAAGACGCGCGATTCCGTCGCCCTTGTTGGCGGTCGTCGCGGTGACATCGAGATAATAGGTCTGCGACTTGGCGATCGTCGCCTCACCAAGATCGGCCGCGAGGATGCGATCGCGCAAGGCATCGAGAACGGCGGGATCATCGCTGACGAAGGTGATCTTGTCGGCGTGGTCGAGCAGATCCGCGAATCCGGTGCAGATCGTCGGCTCCTGATTCGATGCGCGACGCTCGCTTGGCACGTGCGCGCCTTCCCCGGAGGTGGCGTACCAGCGATCGTCGGCGAAGACCCAGATATCCACCGGCGTCTCCTGCGCCAGCGCAACGGCGCCGCGTGCGACATTTTCCTCGACGACGTGGCGGCACAGGATCTCGCCGTTGCGGCGGAAGACGAGGCCGCCGTTGAAGGCGCCCATCGGGGCGTCGAGCGACAGCGTATCGGCAAGCGGCGTCAGGCCCGACATTGGCCGGGCGCTGATCATCGTGAAGCCGAACCCGGCCGTGCGCAGGCGATCGATCGACTCGATCGTGGCGGGGGTGAGCTGCTTCTGCTTGTCGACCAGCGTGCCGTCGACATCGCTGATGACGAGCGTCACGAACGCACGCTCATTGCGGAATCTCGACGTGGCCGCCGAAGCCGTAGCGCATCGCGGAGAGCAACTTGTCGCCGTACATCTCGTCGATGCGGCTGCGGTAGCGGGCGAAGAGCGCGGTGGTGAGGACGGCGACGGGGGTCGCCTGTTCCATCGCGGCCTCGATCGTCCAGCGGCCCTCGCCGGAATCGGCGACCTTGCCGGAGAATTGCTCCAGCTTCTGGTCCTGCGCCAGAGCCGAGGCGGTAAGATCGAGCAGCCAGGAGGAAATCACCGAGCCGCGGCGCCAGACCTCAGAAATCTCCGACATGTTGAAGTCGAACCTTTCCTCTTCGGGCAAATGCGCGACGTTGCGGCCCCACAGCACATCGAACCCCTCGGCATAGGCCTGCATCAGGCCGTATTCGATGCCGTTGTGCACCATCTTCACGAAGTGGCCCGCGCCAGCGCGTCCGGCGTGGATATAACCCTTTTCCGCGCGCGGATCGGCATCCTCACCTCGGTTGGGCGTGCGGGGCACAGAGCCGATGCCGGGCGCCAGCGTGTCGAAGATCGGGTCGAGAAAATCGACCGTCTCCTTGTCGCCCCCAATCATCATGCAATAGCCGCGTTCAAGCCCCCAGACGCCGCCCGAGGTGCCGACGTCGACATAGCGGACGCCTTTTTCGGCGAGCGCCTTGGCGCGGCGAACATCGTCCTTCCAGAAGGTGTTGCCGCCATCGATGATGATGTCGCCCGAAGCACATTCGGTCGCGCTCAGTTCCTCGATCGTGCTTTCGGTCGGCGCGCCGGCAGGCAGCATGATCCAGTAGATCGCCGGGCTGGCGAGCTTGTCCTTCATGTCGGCGAGCGAGGACGCACCGATCGCACCCTCCCCGGCGAGGCCCGACACCGCATCGTCATTGCGATCCCAGACCACGACCTCATGGCCGCCGCGCATCAAGCGCCGCGCGATATTGCCGCCCATGCGGCCAAGGCCGACGATGCCGATCTTCATGTCAAAGGCTCCCGCTTTTACCGCCGCTCGGGCCAAACTTCTCGAAACTTACGCTTCGGACCCATGCTCTGGCGGCCAAAAGCGCGAACGGGGCGGAACGGCCTTTCGTTCCGCCCGCGCCCTGTCAGGCGTCCGCCGGATGCTTCGCCTGGATCGAGCCGAGGAGCTCGTCGAACGACTTGGAGAAGGACGCGACGCCCTCGCTCGCCAGTTCCTCGGTGACGCCCGGCAGATCGAGGCCGAGGCGATCCGCATCGGCCAGCACCTTGCGTGCGCCATCGACGTCCTGCGTCAGCGTGACGGCGGCGGTGCCGCGCTCGCGGAACGCATCGAGCGTTTTGGGCGGCACGGTGTTAACCGTGTCAGGGCCGATCAGCGTGTCGATATAGAGCGTGTCCGGATAATCCGGGTTCTTGACGCCGGTGGAGGCCCACAGCAGCCGCTGCGGCTGCGCGCCCTTGGCGGCCAGCGCCTGCCAGCGATCCGAGGCGATGAATTCCTGATACCAGGCGTAAGCGAGCTTGGCATTGGCGATCGCCACCTTGCCCTTCAGCGCCTTGGCTTCATCGCCGCCGACGCCATCCTCGATCTTCTTGTCGATCTTGCTGTCGATGCGGCTGACGAAGAAGCTGGCCACGCTGGCGACGCGATCAATCGGCTCACCGCGCGCGACGCGCTGCTCCAGCCCCTCGACATAAGCCAGCGCGACGGCCTGATATGCCTCCTGCGAGAAGAGCAAGGTGACGTTGACGCTGATTCCGCTGGCGATCGTCGCCGCGATCGCCGGAACACCGGCGGGGGTTCCCGGGATCTTGATCATCAGGTTCGGCCGGTCGACTGCCGCCCAGAGCTTCTTCGCCTCGGCGATCGTCGCATCAGTGTCGTTGGCGACATAGGGCGACACTTCGAGGCTGACATAGCCGTCCTTGCCATTCAGCCGATCATAGACCGGGCGAAGCGTGTCGGCTGCGGCCTTGATGTCCTCGACCGCGAGATACTCGTACCGATCGAGCGCGGCTGCGCCCGGGTGTGCCTTGTCATACTCGGCGAGGCTGGCGTCATACGCGGTGCCCTGCCCCATCGCCTGCTGGAAGATCGTCGGGTTCGAGGTGACGCCGGTAACGCCATCCTCATCGACCAGCTTCTTCAGCCCGCCTTCGTTGAGGAAATCGCGCGCGACGAAATCGAGCCAGATCGCCTGGCCGAGCGCTGCAAGATCGTTGAGCCTGCCCATTATTCTTCACTCCATCCGTTCATGTCGAGCGAAGCCGAAACACGTTGGCGCATCACAACGCCGAGCCCGTCCGGCCCCGGTTACCGACTTCGCTCGGACCGGACGGGGGTGTTGTTACCAGTTAGGCAGCCATGACTTCTTTCGCCACCTTCACCACGTTGTCAGCGGTGAAGCCGAACTTGTCCGCGAGCTTGGAGATCGGGGCGGAAGCACCGAAAGTGGACATGGTGATCGTCTTTCCGGCGAGGCCGACGTAGCGATCCCAGCCGATCTCGCCCGCCATCTCGATCGCGACGCGAGCGGTGACGGCCTTAGGCAGGACGCTTTCCTTGTACGCATCGCTCTGCTTCTCGAACCGATACCAGCTCGGCATCGAGACGACGCGGCTCTTCACGCCATCGGCAAGCAGCTTCTCATGTGCCTGGATCGCAAGGCCCACCTCGCTGCCGGTCGCGAGCAGGATCACGTCCGGCGTGCCGTCGCTGTCGGCGAGGATATAGCCGCCCTGCTTCACACCATCAGCGCTGGCGTACTTCGAGCGATCGAGCGTCGGCAGCGCCTGGCGCGACAGGACCAGCGCAGCCGGCTGCTTCGGCGTCTCGACGATCGCGCGCCATGCGGCGGCAACCTCGTTCGCGTCACCCGGGCGGAACATGTCGAGGCCGGGCGTGGCGCGCATCATGGCCAGCATCTCGATCGGCTGATGGGTCGGCCCGTCTTCACCGACACCGATCGAATCGTGCGTGAAGATCCAGGTGGTGCCGAGCTCCATGAGCGCCGAGAGGCGCACCGGCGGACGCATGTAATCGAGGAAGACGAGGAAGGTGCTGCCATAGGAGCGCAGCCCCGACAGCGACATGCCTACCGCGATCGAGCCCATGGCATGTTCGCGCACGCCGAAGTGGAAGTTGCGGCCGGCGTAATTATCCGCCTCGAACGATGCCTCGCCCTTGATGTCCGTCTTGGTCGACGGCGCGAGATCGGCGGAGCCGCCGATCAGCCACGGCATCTTCTTGGCGATCGCGTTCAGCACCTTGCCGCCGGCGTCGCGGCTGGCGACGCCCTTGGCATCCGCCTCGAAGGTCGGGATCTCCGCGTCCCAGCCATCGGGCAGCGTGCCGTTGATGATCGCATCGACTTCCCTGGCGAGATCGGCGTGCTCGGCGCGATACTTCTGGAGGGTCGCCTCCCATGCCTCGCGCAGCGGCGCAGCGCGGCTGGACATGGCCTTTTCAAAGTTTTCCTGCACGCCTTCGGGGACGTAGAAGCTCTTGTCGGTCGGCCAGCCATAGGCTTCCTTGGTCAGGCGGACATTCTCTTCGCCCAGCGCCTCGCCATGCGCCTTCTCGCTGCCGGCGCGAGGGGAGCCCCAGCCGATTACCGACTTCACGACGATGAACGTCGGCTTGTCGGTGGTGGCGCGGAATTCCTCGAACGCCCTGGTCAGCGCCGCGACATCATTGGCATCATCCACGTGGATGACGTGCCAGCCATAAGCCTCGAAGCGCTTGCCCACATCCTCATCGAACGCGAGGTCCGTATCGCCCTCGATCGAGATCTGGTTGCTGTCATAGATCCAGCAGAGGTTGGAGAGCTTCAGGTGACCGGCGAGGCTCGCGGCCTCCGAGGCGACGCCCTCCATCATGTCACCGTCGCCGCACAGGGCATAGACGTCATGATCGAAGAGGGTGAAGCCGGGCTTGTTGTAGCGCGCCGCCATCCAGCGCTCGGCGATCGCCATGCCGACCGAATTGCCGCAGCCCTGCCCGAGCGGGCCGGTGGTCGTCTCGACGCCGACGGTGTGGCTGTACTCAGGGTGGCCCGGCGTCTTGGAGCCGAGCTGGCGGAACTGCTTGATATCGTCGAGGCTGACGGCGGGGGCACCATCGGGCTGCTTCACGCCTGCGAGATGCAGCAGCGAATAGAGCAGCATCGAGGCGTGGCCGACCGACAGGACGAAGCGATCACGGTTGGGCCAGTGCGCGTTCGCCGGATCGTAGCGCAGGAATTTCGTCCACAGCGTGTGGCCGACCGGCGCAAGCGCCATCGGCGTTCCGGGGTGACCCGAATTGGCCGCCTGAACGGCATCCATCGAGAGCGTGCGGATCGTGTCGATCGCGAGCCGCTCGGGCGAGCCGTCCTCGTGAACATTCGCGGACGAAGAGGTTGCGGTGTCGGTCATGGGGCCTCGCTGATTCATTGGATCGAACGCACGGGCCCTTGCCCGGTTGCCGAATCCCGGCCCCTCTAAACGTTCGTATGGCCGCGTTCCAGTCGCGTAACGATACCGTTCGAAGCGATATAGGCAGCGTCCACTTCATCAAGGAACAGGCCATGGCCGAGCGCCCCGGGAATGGCGGCGATCGCGGCCGCGAGGGAGCGGGGATCAGGCATGGCGACGAAGCGGCAGTCGGCGACCAGATTGCCGTTATCGGTGCGATAGCCCGGGCGGACGGTGACGGTGGCGCCGAGTGCTTGAAGCTGCCTCATGACGAAGGCGCGGGCGAAGGGAAGCACCTCGACCGGGAGCTTGGCCGCTCCGATCGCCTCCACCCGCTTCGATCCGTCGGCGATCACGACAAAGCGGCGCGCGGCGGCGGCAACCGTCTTCTCACGCAGCATCGCCCCGCCCGCACCCTTGATCGCCCAGAGCCGGCGGTCGATCTCGTCCGCGCCGTCGATCGCGAGGTCCAGCGTCGCGACATCGGCGAAATCGCGCACGATGATGCCGCCGTCGAGCGCGGCGGCGGTGCTTGCCTCGCTGGTCGCCACCGCCTCGATCCGGAGCCCGGCGGCGCAGCGGCGGGCCAGAGCCTGAATGGCGAAGGCCGCGGTCGATCCGGTGCCGAGGCCGACGATCATCCCGTCCCGAACCTCCGCCACCGCAGCTTCCGCGGCCAGCCTCTTGTCATCCTCGGCGCTCATGCCGCCTTATAACGCAGGTCGAGCGCCGAAGGATCACGGCGCGTCAGGCGTACTTCTGCTCTTCCCACCACGGGAAGAAGTCCGGCATCGCCTCGGACACCTTGTCCGGATACACCGGAGTGCGCTTTTCGAGGAAGGAGGTGACGCCTTCCTTCGCATCGCCCGAGCGGCCGCGCGACAGGATCGCGCGACTATCGATCTTGTGGGCGTCCATCGGGTGGCTCATGCCGAGCCCGCGCCACAGCATCTGGCGGGTGAGCGCGACCGAGACGGGCGCGGTATTGTCCGCGATCTCGCGAGCAAGGGCATTGGCGACGGCGAGCAGCTCGCCGCCCGGCACCACCTGCTTCACCAGACGACCGTTCAGTGCCTCCTGCGCGTCGAAGACGCGGCCCGAGAAGCACCATTCCAGCGCCTGGTTGATGCCGACGACGCGCGGCAGGAAGAAGCTGGACGCGGCCTCCGGCACGATGCCACGGCGTGCAAAGACGAAGCCGAAGCGCGCGGTGTCACTGGCGATGCGGATGTCCATCGGCAGCTGCATGGTGGAGCCAATGCCGACCGCGGGGCCGTTCACCGCCGCAATCACCGGCTTCAGGCATTCGAAGATCCGCAGCGTCAGCCGGCCGCCGCCGTCACGCGCCTCTTCCATCTCATAGGTGAGGCCGCCCTGGCCGCTGCCGTGATCGGGGCGATCGGTGCGGTTGTCATAGTCGAAGGTCTTGGCGCCCGCCGACAGATCCGCGCCGGCGCAGAAGGCGCGGCCGGCGCCCGTCACAATGACGCAGCGCACGTCGTCATCGGCATCCACCTTGTCGAACGCGTCGATCATCTCGGCCATCATCGTGCCGGTGAATGCGTTGAGCTTTTCCGGCCGGTTCAGCGTGATGGTCGCGATACCGTCCTTCACGTCATAGATGATCTGCTCGTACGCCAAGCTGCCTCTCCTTACTTGCGCCGCCCCTCCGGCAGCTTCGCCTACGACCATAACATTATTTATGGTGGCACAGGCAAGCGAGTCGCTGCACTGGCCGTTGCCGTAACGGCATTTTCGAAGATCCGGTTCGCAGGTCCGGCCCTTGGCTCTCGGCAAATTCCATCCTGCGGTTCACAAGGGTTGCGAGGCTGGCGCCCTCGCGCCTACAGGTGCGCTGCACCCGCGAACGGGATGAGGAAGCCAAGGGGAGTCTTCGTGAACGCAGACGAGATGAAGGCCGCGATCGGCAAGGAAAGCGTGTCCGAATGGGTCGAGGTGACCCAGGAGATGATCAACAAGTTCGCCGACGCGACCGGTGACCACCAGTTCATCCACATCGATCCGGAACGCGCCAAGCAGACGCCGTTCGGCACCACCATCGCGCACGGCTTCCTGACGCTGTCGCTGCTGCCGCTGCTGTCGGCCAAGAACCCCGGCATGCCGCGGCTCGACGGCGTGAAGATGGGCGTGAATTACGGCGGCAACAAAGTCCGCTTCCTCGCCCCCGTGCCCTCGGGATCGCGCGTGCGCGGCCGTTCCAAGCTGACCGAGTTCGATGAAAAGCGCCCGGGCCAGTATCAGTTCACCACCGAGACCACGATCGAGATCGAGGGCAGCGAAAAGCCCGCGATGATCGCGGAGTGGATCACCCAGGTCTTCACCTGATATCCTCCTGACCGCCGCCCTCCCCAGGGAGTGCCGCCCGCAGCCGCGGGCGGACCGGCCACCAACCTTACCCAAGGACAACAATCATGCGTTCCGCCGTCATCGTCTCCACCGCCCGCACGCCGATCGGCCGGGCCTATCGTGGCGCGTTCAACAACACGCTGTCGCCGACGCTCGCCAGCCATGCGATCAAGGCCGCCGTCGAGCGCGCCGGGATCGACGGTGCTGAAATCCAGGACGTCGTGATGGGCGCCGCGCTCCAGCAGGGCGCGCAGGCGACCAACATTGCGCGCACCTCGCTGCTGCGCGCCGGCCTCCCCACCTCGGTCTCGGGCATGTCGCTCGACCGCCAGTGCGCATCGGGCCTGATGGCGATCGCGACTGCCGCAAAGCAGATCGTGGTCGACAACATGGACGTGACGCTGGGCGGCGGCGTCGATTCGATCAGCATCGTCCAGACGCCGCAGATGCGCGTGCAGCCCGACCCCGAACTGGTCGCGATGCACAAGGACATCTACATGCCGATGCTGCAGACCGCCGAAGTGGTGGCCAAGCGTTATGGCATCAGCCGCGACGCGCAGGACGAATATGGCTTCCAGTCGCAGCAGCGCACCGCCGCCGCGCAGGCCGCCGGCAAGTTCGATGACGAGATCATCCCCGTCACCGCGAACATGGCGATCACCGACAAGGAGACCAAGGAAGTCTCCTACAAGGAAGTGACGCTGGCCAAGGACGAGGGCAACCGCCCGGACACCACGCTGGAGGGCCTGAAGTCGCTGAAGCCGGTGCTTGGGCCCGATCTCAACATCACCGCCGGCAACGCCTCGCAGCTGTCGGACGGCGCATCGGCCAGCGTGCTGATGGAAGAGAAGCTGGCCGAGAAGAAGGGCCTGACCCCGCTGGGCCGCTATGTCGGCATGGCCGTTGCCGGCACCGAGCCGGACGAGATGGGCATCGGCCCGGTCTTCGCGATCCCCAAGCTGCTCGAGCGCTTCAACCTGAAGATGGACGACATCGGCCTGTGGGAGCTGAACGAGGCGTTCGCGGTGCAGGTGCTGTACTGCCGTGACAAGCTGGGCATCCCCAACGAGCTGCTGAACGTGAACGGCGGCGCGATCTCGATCGGCCACCCGTACGGCATGTCGGGCGCGCGAATGACGGGCCACGCGCTGATCGAAGGCAAGCGTCGCGGCGCTAAGTATGTCGTGATCACGATGTGCGTCGGCGGCGGCATGGGCGCAGCGGGCCTGTTCGAGGTCCTCTGATCCGCACAATCGGCCGGCGCCTCAGGTGCCGGCCACGATGATCCGGGCGATCATCCCGAGCCTCGGCCGCCGCGAGCGGCCGGGGCTCGATCTTTTTCGGGCGTGCGGATCGCCGCGCCGAAACAGCGCAACCAACGGACGTTCGCCTCGTTCTTCGGCTTGATCTAAAGCAGGAGAGTGCCGCATGGCCGATAAGGATAGTCCGCAGGAAGTCGCCGAAACCTTCCTGAAGAAGCTTGAAGCAAGCCCGTATGTGATGATCGGCCTGATGGACGGCGAACATTCCGAACCGATGAGCGTGAAGCTGGACGAAACCCAGCCGAACACGCTGTTCATGTTCTCCGCGCGCGACAACCGCATTGCCAAGGGCGGCGAGGCGATGGCGCAGTTCGTCGGCAAGGGCCACGATTTCTTCGCCTGCCTCGCGGGCCGCGTCTCCGAGGAGACGAACCAGGCGACGTTCGACAAATTGTGGGACAATCAGGTCGAGGCATGGTTCCCGAACGGCAAGGCCGATGCGCGGCTCAACCGCTTCGACATCACGTCTGCCGAGCTGTGGGAGACCGACGTGTCGATCAGCGGGCGGCTGAAGATGCTGTTCGGCGGCACGATCGATTCCGCGGAATCGTCGAGCCACGCCAAGGTCGGTTCGGTCGGATAAATCGGACGGGGGCGGCTTGGGTCGCCCCCTGGCCTCGCCTAAGCGCCGCCTCAGTCGTGCGCGGTGATCCACTGTTCGACCACGGGCGCGATCCGGTCGCGCCACTTCGATCCGTTGAAGATGCCGTAATGGCCGACGCCTTCGGCCATGTAATAGCGCTTCTTTTCCTCCGGCAGCCCGGTCGCGATCGTCAGCGCGGCCTTCGTCTGGCCGAGGCCGGAGATATCATCGCGCTCGCCCTCGATCGCGAGCAGCGCGATGTCCTTGATCGCCGCAGGATCGATCGTCTCACCGCGATGCGTCATCAGCCCGCGCGGCAGCGCGTGGCGCTGGAACACGAGGTCGATCGTCTGCAGATAGAATTCGGCCGTCATGTCACTGACGGAGCGATATTCGTCGTAGAATTCCTTGGTTGCGGTGGCGCTTTCGCCGTCGCCCTCGACGAGATGTTTGAACATCTCCCAATGGCTCATCATGTGATTGCCGAGGTTCATCGACATGAAGCCGGTGAGCTGCAGGAAGCCCGGGTACACCCGGCGGCCGGCGCCCGGATACATGGTGGGCACCGTGGCGATGACGTTCTGTTCGAACCACGCGTGCGGACGTTCGGTCGCCAGCGTGTTGACCGCGGTGGGCGCTTCACGCGTGTCGACCGGCCCGCCCATCATCGTCAGCGTGCGCGGGCGGCAAGGGTGCTCATGCGCGCTCATCAGGCAGGCGGCGGCATAGGCGGGCACCGAGGGCTGGCAGACTGCCAGCATGTGCGCGCCGGGCCCGATCTTCTCGAGGAAAGCGACGAGATAGTCGACGTAATCCTCGAGATCGAAGCTGCCCTCCTCCACCGGGACCAGCTTCGCATCGCACCAATCGGTAATGTAGACGTCCGCGAACGGGAGCATCCGCTCCACCGTGCCACGCAGCAGCGTCGCGAAATGGCCTGACATGGGCGCGACGATCAGCAGGCGCGGTCCGCCTTCCGCGCCCTCGCGCACGAAGCGCTTCAGCTGGCCGAACGGCTTCTGGAGCACGATCTCCTCACGCACGGCCACGTCGCGGTCGTCGATGACGGTGTGATCGAGGCCGAACGCGGGCTTTCCGCGCGCAGCCGCAGCATGGGCGAATACCTCCAGCGCCGAGGCGATCACCTGCCCACCACCCATATAGGCGAACGGGTTTGCCGGGTTCTGCAGCATGCCGGCGCCAAAATTCGCCATGGCGCTGGCAGTTGCCAGGATCGAACGCTGAAATTCGTACGCGTCGTAGAGCATCGGGTATCCTGAAACGCGGCTAAGTCCGGCACAGATATAGTAATTGTGCATGTGCACAAAGAGGTACCGGGACAATCGGTCCCGGGCGGTGGCCGTTGAGCCACACCCGACCGGCTGCTAGACGCCCGCGATGGCAAGCAGCGCGACCAACGAACCTCCTACCAGCCGGCGGATCGGCAACCTTGCTCTCGTCTGGCATCATGCCAAGCGGTATCCGAAGCAGATCGCCGCCGCCTGGGTCGCGCTGGCGGTCACCTCCGCCGCGACGATCGCCATTCCTTACAGCTTCAAGCGCGTGGTCGACCGCGGCTTCACGTCGGGCGGCGGCGAGGCGGTGGCGGAAGCCTTCCACTACATGCTGATGATCGTCGCGGTGCTGGCGGTTGGCACGGCGGTGCGTTTCTACTTCGTGTCGTGGCTGGGCGAGCGGGTAGTGGCGGACATCCGGCGGACGGTGCAGCGCCATCTGCTGACGCTGAGCCCGCGCTTCTTCGAGGAGAACCGCCCGTCTGAAATCGCCAGCCGCATGACGGCGGATACCGCGCAGATCGAGATGGTGGTCGGGACCACAGTATCGGTGGCGCTGCGCAACGCCTTCACCGGCATCGGCGGGCTGATCTACCTGTTCGCGATCTCGCCCAAGCTCGCTGGCATGCTGGTGCTGGGCATCCCGCTGGTGGTGCTGCCGATCATGCTGCTGGGGAAGCGCGTGCGGACCTATTCGCGCACGTCGCAAGACCGGATCGCGGACGTCGGATCGATGGTGACCGAGACGCTGGGGGCGATGAAGATCGTCCAGGCGTTCGGGCAGGAGCGGCGCGAGGCGCAGCGCTTCGCCGGCGCGGTCGAGGCGACCATGGTGGCGGCGGAGAAGCGCATCCTGCTGCGCGCGGTGATGACCGCGATCGTCATCGGGCTGATCTTCGGATCGATCACGCTGGTGCTGTGGGAGGGCGCGACGGACGTTGCCGCCGGCGAGATTTCGGGCGGTTCGATCGCGGCATTCGTGCTCACGGGCGGTATCGTCGCGGGCGCATTTGGCGCTCTGACGGAAGTCTATGGCGAGTTGTTGCGCGGTGCTGGTGCGGCTGGGAGGCTCGCCGAGCTTCTGTCCGAGCAGCCCGAGATCGCCGCGCCTGCGGATCCCGCGGCCCTGCCCGAGCCGGCGCGCGGCGCGATCGCCTTCGAGCATGTCGCGTTCCGTTATCCCACGCGCCGCGAGGTGGCGGCGCTGCACGATTTCTCGCTGACGGTGGCGCCCGGCGAGACGGTAGCGCTGGTCGGCCCGTCGGGGGCGGGCAAATCGACGCTGTTCCAGCTGCTGCAGCGCTTCTACGATCCCGAGGCGGGCCGCGTGCTGATCGACGGGGTGGACCTGCGCGATGCGGATCCGGGCGCGGTGCGCGCGCGGATCGCGATGGTGCCGCAGGAGACGGTGATCTTTGGCGCCTCCGCGCGTGACAACCTCCGTTATGGCCGGTGGGACGCGGATGACGAGGCGCTGTGGGCGGCGGCGGAAGCGGCCAATGCGGCCAGCTTCCTGCGCGCACTGCCGGAGGGGCTCGATACATTTCTTGGCGAAGGCGGCGCGCGCCTGTCGGGCGGACAACGCCAGCGGGTGGCGATCGCGCGCGCGCTGCTGCGCAATTCGCCGATCCTGCTGCTCGACGAGGCGACCAGCGCGCTTGACGCCGAAAGCGAGCGCCTCGTGCAGGAGGCGCTGGAACGGCTGATGGCGGATCGCACCACGCTGGTGATTGCGCATCGCCTCGCCACCGTGCGCGCGGCAAATCGCATCGTCGTGATGGACGAAGGACGAATCGTGGAAGAAGGAACGCATGCGACGCTGATGGCGCGCAGCGGCCTTTATGCGCGGCTCGCCAGCCTGCAATTCAGCGAAGCGGCCTGAGGGGAGAGAGATAATGGCGAACGACTTCGACGTGATCGTCTATGGCGCTACCGGCTACACCGGGCGCCTGGTGGCGGAATATATCGCGGGCGCTTACCCGCAAGGCGTGCGCTGGGCGATGGCGGGACGCTCGCTCACCAAGCTTCAGGAAGTGCGCGCCGAACTGGGGATCTCGGCGGACGTGCCGCTGATCACCGCCAATGCCGATGATCCCGCCTCGCTGCGCGCGATGTGCGAGCGCACCACCGTCGTGATCACGACCGTCGGACCGTATCAGCTGTACGGCAGCGACCTTGTTGCCGCCTGCGCCGCGACGGGCACCGCCTATGTCGACCTGTGCGGCGAGCCGGGCTGGATGCGTCGCATGATCGACGCGCATCATGAGCAGGCGAAGGCGAGCGGCGCGCGCATCGTCTTTTCCTGCGGGTTCGATTCGATCCCCTTCGACCTTGGCGTGCTGACGCTGCAGGAGGCGGCGATGGCCCGCTTCGGCCGCCCAGCCCCTCGCGTAAAGGGCCGCGTGCGCACAATGAAGGGCGGCTTCTCGGGCGGCACCGCAGCGAGCCTGAAGGCAACGATGGCGGCGGCAGCCAAGGATCCGTCGCTGATCGCGCTGCTCGCCAGCCCCTTCGCGCTGACCCCGGGGCACAAGGGCGCGCACCAGCCGACCGGGCTGATCCCGGAACATGATACGACTATCGACGCCTGGGTGGCGCCGTTCGTGATGGCGCCGATCAACACCAAGAACGTGCACCGCACCAACTTCCTGCTCGGCCAGCGCTACGGCGACGACTTCGTCTATGACGAGATGATGGTCGCCGGGCTGGGCGAGATGGGCAAAGCTGCGGCGGAAGCGCTCGCGAAGCTGAACCCGCTCGCCGGCGACAAGGGGCCCAAGCCCGGCGAAGGGCCGACGAAGGAAGAGCGCGAGAACGGCAGCTATGACGTGCTGTTCGCCGGCCTGATGCCGGACGGGACGCGAATCGACGCAGTGGTGACCGGCGATCGCGACCCGGGCTATGGCTCGACCAGCCGGATGCTGGCGGAAAGCGCGCTGTGCCTTGTCCAGGACGTCGAGGGCGAAGGCGGGATCTGGACGCCGGGCGCGTTGATGGGGCCTGAGCTTCGCAAGCGGTTGATCGCGCGGGCCGGCATGACCTTCGTCGCCGACTGACGTAATGCGCGCTGGGGCGCAGTGTCAGCGCCCCAGTGCGATTGCCCCCGCTGCGGCAAAGCCGGCGACCGCGATGGCGCCGAGGACGCGCGCCAGCTCTTCCTTGCGGAAATGGCCCAGCGTACGCTCGTCGAGCCAGTAACGGCCTTCCCCCTCCGGCACGACGGCACGGAACTTGACCATCCGTTCGAGCAGACGCTTCTCCGCCCGTCCGTTGGGCACGAGCGCGATGGCGGCTGCGGGGCGAAGCGCGCCGCCTGCACGCAGGCGCTCCACGATCCGGCTTTGCGCCCGCGTCGAATAGCGTTCCGCCGTACGCACCACGATGTTCGCCATGGTTACTTCCTCCGCCCCTGATGCCGGATGTTTCCTGGCCGCCCGCGCCGCTTGAGCACGCGGGCGCCGCGATCTTCCCGTTCGCCGCGACGCGCCGGCCGCGCGCCCTTGCCCTCCGGCAGTTCGAACCGCAACGCACCCGACACCGGGTTGGCGTCCGCGAGCCGCAGTTTCAACCGCTGGCCGAGCGTATATTCCTCGCCGCTCGTCTCCCCAACGAGGCGATGGCTCGTCTCGTCATGACGGAAATACTCGCCGCCAAGGTCGCTGATCGGCATCAGCCCGTCGCCGCCGATGCCCTCGACGGTCGCGAAGAAGCCGAAGTTCTGGATGCCGGTGATCCGCGCATCGAGCACCTCGCCCACCTTCTCCGCGAGGAAGGCCGCGACATAGCGATCGATCGTGTCGCGCTCCGCCTCCATCGCGCGGCGTTCGAGCTTGCTGATCGTCTCGCCAAGCCGCTCGAAATCCTCGTCGCCGTTGAGGCCGCCGGGGCCAAGCGCATAGGCGCTGGTCAGCGCGCGATGGACGAGGAGATCGGCGTAGCGGCGGATCGGCGAGGTGAAGTGGCCATAGGAGCCGAGCGACAGGCCGAAGTGGCCGTGGTTTGCCGGGCCGTAATAGGCCTGCGTTTGCGAGCGAAGGATCTGCTCCATCACCTGCGGGCGGAAATCGGCATCCCCCACCCGGTCGATGATGCGGTTGAACGTTGCCGGCTTGATCACCTGGCCAAGTGCGAAGGCGACATCGAAGGTGGCGAGATAATCCTTGAGACCGACCAGCTTCTCGCGCGCGGGCGGCTCGTGGATGCGGTACATCACCGGCGCCTTCTTCGCCTCCAGCGCCTTGGCGGCGGCGACATTGGCGGCGATCATGAAATCCTCGACCAGCCGGTGCGCGTCCAGCCGCTCGCGCGGGGCGACCGACAGCAGGCGCCCCTTCTCGTCGAGCGCGACCTGCCGTTCCGGCAGATCGAGCGCGAGCGGCTCGCGCTTGTCGCGGGCGATCGAGAGGCCAGCCCAGCAATCCCACAGATGCCGCAGCGCCGCCATGATCTCGTCGGCGCGCGGCGCAGCTTCTTCTGAAAGCGGGAGCGGCGCGGTGCCGTCGATCGCTGCCTGAGCATCCTCATAGGCGATATTGGCTGCGATCCGGACGATGGCGCGGGTGAAGCGGAAGGACTTGAGCGCGCCCTCCTTCGTTACCTGAAGGTGGCAGGCGAGCGCCGCGCGATCCTCGCCCTGCTTCAGCGAGCAGACATCGGCCGAGAGCACTTCAGGCAGCATCGGGACGACGCGATCGGGGAAATAAACCGAATTGCCGCGGCGGCGCGCCTCACGATCGAGCGCGCTGCCCGGGCGCACGTAGAAGCTGACATCGGCGATGGCGACGATCGCCCTCCACCCGCCCGGATTGGCGGGATCATCGTCTCGCTCGGCCCAGATCGCATCGTCATGATCGCGGGCGTCGGCGGGATCGATCGCGACGATCGGCAGGTGGGTGAGATCCTCGCGACCCGCCCCGAGCGGCTGGCGGGCGACTCGTTCGGCCTCGTCCAGCGTCTCCTGATTGAAGACGTGCGGAATCTCGTGCTTGTGGATCGCGATCAGCGAGAAACTGCGGGGCGCGAAGGGATCGCCCAGGCGCGTCACGACGCGCGCGGTGATGCGCGGCGGGCGCCCGGCTCGTTCGGCGAGGACGAGATCGCCGGCCTCCGCATCGCCGGCGTCCGAGACGGCATATTCGCGGCGGTCCTTCTTCTCCACGCCTTGCAGCCAGAGCCGATCGCCCTCGCCGCGGAGCACGCCGATCATCTGTTCCGCGGCAGGCGCAAGCGTCTTCAAGGGGTGCGCGATCCAGCCATTGCCGGCTTCCTCGGTACGCGCGAGCACGCGTGTGCCGACACCAAGCTCGCCGCGCTTGCGCTCCCGCACGCGAAGGCGCGGCGGGGGGACGTCCGCCTCCCAGCGCTCCGGCGTCGCCCAGATGGTGCCGCTGTCGTCGACATCGACGATGCGCAGCACCGTCACCTTGGGCAGCCCGCCCATCTTGTGGAAGGCGCGGCCGGGAGCGCTGTCGATCAGGCCTTCGTCGGCCATATCCTTCAACAGCGCCTTGAGGCCGATCTTCTCCTGCGCGGTCAACCCGAAGGCGCGCGCGAGCTCGCGCTTGCCGGCTGGCGTATCGCTGGTGGAGATGAAGTCGAGGATCTGCTGACGGGTGGGAAGCCCGGCCTTGGGTTTGCGCATCGGCTACAGATAGGGGCTCGCCCCGCCCCGGTCACCCGGCCAATTTTGCGACGAAGCAGTATTTCCGCCCCAAGCAGATCAATGGAGTTGATGCTGCACGTGCGATATGGGGTTTGCAGCAACAGGGGTGGATTCGATGAAGAAGATTGTCATGGCAGCATTTGGCCTCTTGGCCATTCCCGCAATCGTATCCGCCGAGCCCAAGGATGAGAACATCAGCAAGGGCGATCAGAACCGCGTCGTCTGCCGCAAGGAGAATGTTACGGGGAGCCGCCTTGGGGCGCGCAAGCGTTGCCTGACCGCCGCCGAATGGACCGAGATGGCGCGACTGGATCGCCAGTCCGTCGAGCGGATCCAGAACATGCGGTACAAGGGCAACGAAGGTGGTGGCGCGGGCATCGACCCGTTCGGCCGCTTGAACTGATCACCGCCGAGTGACGCGGTAACCAGGCCGCGTCACGCGTCGATTGCCTCCTCGTCGAGGCGCGCGGCGTTTTCCTGGATGAAGGCGAAGCGATGGGCGGGGTTGGTGCCCATCAGCCGATCGACGAGATCCTTCACGCCTGCCCGCTCCTCATATTCCTGCGGCAGGGTGATGCGGATCAGGCTGCGGGTGGCGGGATCCATGGTGGTTTCGCGCAGCTGGCCGGGGTTCATCTCCCCCAGACCCTTGAAGCGCGAGACCTCGACCTTCTTGCCCTTGAACACCGTCGCCTCGATCTCGGCACGATGCGCGTCGTCGCGCGCGTAGAGCGACTTGGCGCCCACCGTCAGTCGGTAGAGCGGCGGCTGCGCGAGATAGAGGTGCCCGCGGCGCACCAGTTCGGGCATTTCCTGGAAGAAGAAGGTCATCAGCAGCGTCGCGATGTGCGCGCCGTCCACGTCAGCGTCGGTCATGATGATGACGCGTTCGTACCGGAGGTTATCCGGGCGGCAATCCTTGCGGGTGCCGCAGCCGAGCGCCTGGCCCAGATCGGCGATCTCCTGGTTGGCGAGGATCTTGGCGCTGGTGGCGGAGGCGACGTTCAGGATCTTGCCGCGGATAGGCAGTATCGCCTGCGTCTTGCGATCGCGCGCCTGCTTCGCGCTGCCACCGGCGCTGTCGCCTTCGACGATGAAGAGTTCGGTGCCCTCGTTGCTGTCGTTGGCGCAATCGGTGAGCTTGCCCGGCAACCGCAGCTTGCGCGAGGAGGTCGCGGTCTTGCGCTTCACCTCGCGCTCGGCCTTGCGCCGCAGCCGCTCGTCCATCCGCTCCAGGACGTAGCCGAGCAGCGCGCGACCGCGATCCATGTTGTGGCCAAGCCAGTAATCGAAATGGTCGCGCACCGCCTTCTCGACCAGCCCTGCGGCCTCTGGCGAGGTCAGCCGATCCTTGGTCTGCGACTGGAACTGCGGTTCGCGGATGAAGACGCTGAGCATGAGCTCACTGCCGACCATCACGTCGTCCGCGGTCAGATCCTTCGCACGCTTGTTGTTGACCAGCTCGCCAAAGGCGCGAAGGCCGCGGACGAGCGCCTGACGCAGACCCTGTTCATGCGTGCCGCCGTCGGGGGTGGGGATGGTGTTGCAATACCAGCTGTAGCTGCCATCCGACCACAAGGGCCAGGCGACGGCCCATTCGACGCGGCCGGCCTCGCCCGGGAACTCCTGCGAGCCGGCGAGGAAATCCGCTGTCGCGCACTCCCGGCCACCGATCTGTTCGCGCAGGTGATCGGCAAGGCCGCCGGGGAACTGGAACACCGCCTCGGGCGGCGTATCGTCCGTGATCAGTTCCGGTGCGCATTTCCAGCGGATCTCGACGCCGGCGAAGAGATATGCCTTCGAGCGTGCGAGACGATAGAGGCGAGCCGGCTTGAACAACAGTTCGGGGCCGAAAATCTCCTGATCAGGCGTGAAGGCGACCGATGTGCCGCGACGGTTGGGTGCGGCACCGACGTTTTCGAGCGGCCCCAGCGTCTGGCCGCGTGAGAAACGCTGGCGATAAAGCTGCCGGTCGCGCGCGACCTCGACCACGGTATCCGACGACAGCGCGTTCACGACCGAAACGCCGACCCCATGAAGTCCGCCGCTGGTGGCGTAGGCCTTGCCCGCGAACTTGCCGCCCGAATGGAGCGTCGAGAGGATCACCTCGAGCGCGCTCTTGTCCGGAAACTTGGGGTGGGGATCGACCGGGATGCCGCGCCCATTATCGACGATGGTAAGGCGATTGCCGGCGTCCAGCGTCACCTCGATCCGCGTCGCGTGGCCGGCAACCGCTTCATCCATCGCATTGTCGAGCACTTCGGCGGCGAGGTGATGAAGCGCCCGCTCATCAGTGCCGCCGATATACATGCCCGGCCGGCGCCTCACCGGCTCCAGCCCTTCCAGCACCTCGATCGAGGATGCGTCATAATCAGTGGTGGGGACGACGGAACGGAACAGATCGGGATCGGCCATAGCGCTCTATAGCAGCCAGACCCTGCCCGGCGAACTGTTGCATGCATGCAACAGCGCGGCCGCCAATCCGGCCTGGACACGCTTCGACATGCATCCTTTCAGCGGCCGTCGCCGTTCCCTGTGCTCCCCACCCACGAAAAAGGTCGCGTTGTATGTCGCGTAACTTCAAACCCCTTTTGCTTGCCGGTCTTGCTGCTGCGATGGTCTCCCCGGCCGTGTCCGCGCAGACCAGCGATGAAGATCCCGGCTTCTCGGGCATCTACGTCGGCGTGGCCGGCGGCTATGACGTTCAGCCGAACGATGTCGGCTCCTCGATCCTGTTCGATCGCGATCTGAACGGCACGTTCGGAGACACGGTGAGCACCGCCACCGGCGCGAACGCATTCGGCGCGCCGATCGGCGGCTTCTGCAACGGTGCGGCCCTGGCCGCCGTTTCGCCGACGAACCCGGTCGCGGGTGCTGGCTGCCGCAACGACAAGGACGGCTGGTCCTATTACGCCCGCGTCGGTGCTGATCAGCAGCGCGGCCGCCTGGTCGTCGGCGTGGTCGGCGAGTTCGGCAAGAGCGAGATCAACGACAGCGTCAGCGCCTTCTCGACGACGCCCGCGTCCTACACCATGACGCGCTCCGTCGATTGGGAATCGAGCATCCGCGGCCGCATCGGCTACACCCCGAACGACACCACGCTGTTCTACGGCACGTTCGGCCCGGGCTATGCGCGGATCGACCGCAGCTTCACCACCACCAACACGGCGAACGCCTTCACTGAAAGCGGCAAGCGCAACCAGTGGGGCATCACCGGCGGTGGCGGCGTCGAGCAGCGCATCGGCCGCAACTTCTCGGTCGGCCTCGAATACATGTACCATCAGTATCAGGACGACGATTACCGCGTCCGCGCCGGCAGCACCGGCACGACCCCGGCGACCAACCCGTTCCTGCTCGGTAACGCAGGTGGCACCGACTTCCGTCGCAGTGATGACAAGTTCCGGTGGCACTCGCTGCGCGCAACTGCCGCGTTCCGCTTCTGATCAAGCACGCTGCGATCGGCCGCAAGCCCGGTCGCAGCACAGCCTTTCAGAAGTGGCGGTTTCGCCAAAAGGAAACGGATCCGCGCCCAGTGAGGGAGCGGATCCGTTTTCGTTTCCAGCCGCCCCGGTCAGACCGGAGCAACATGTACGCGGCCCTTAGCGTGGGCGCGGGCCGCCGAACGGCAGCGGCGCAGCGCGGCGATCACGGCGCGGCAGCTGCGCCTGATAGGCGTGGCCGCAATGCGCGACGCAATACGGGAAGCCGGGGTTCACCTTTTCACCGCAGAAGTGGAAATCCGGCTCACCCGGGTGGCCGAGCGGCCATTTGCAGACCTTGTCGCTGAGATCGAGCAAAGTCGTCTTGCCGGCCATTTCAGGTGACGGCTTGGCGGGAACCAGGCGGCGCGGCGGCGCCGGCGTGCTGGGGGCCTGCTGTTCACCTGGTGCCTGGCGCACGAAGCCGCCGGGACCAACCGAACGAACCATCCGCGCCTGATCCACCGACCGCTCGGGTTCAAGTGGCGTAGTGATGGTGATCGGCTTGGGCTCCGATGCCTGGGTAAAGGCAGGGGCTGTCGGCTTCGACGTCGGGGCAGGCGCTGGCGACGGCTTGGCAGTTGCGACCGGTGCGGCTGGCGGAGGCGCCGGCGGTGCGGGTGGTGGCGGAGGCGGTGCCGCGGCAGCGGCGGGCGCTTCCGCCTGCACCTGTGCCTTTGCCTCCGCATCCTTCGGGACGACGGGCGAGGGACGCGACTGGAGCCCCAGGCGGTGCGCCTTGCCGATCACGGCATTGCGGCTGACGCCGCCCAGCGCCTCGGCGATCTGGCTGGCGGTCTGGCCGCCTTCCCACATCTTGCGCAGCGTATCGATCCGTTCCTCGGTCCAGGACATGGGACTCGTCGTTCCTTCATTTCTTGCGGCGGGCAGCGGCAGCGACTACGCGATTGCGCAATGAGCAGCCACCCCCCGATCGGCAAAGATCAATCGTTGATCAGGAGCGCGCCCGGCGTGCCGACGATCCGGAACGTCAATTGGGGCGGCCTGAAGACCCTATATGTGAAGGAGGTGCGCCGGTTCTTCAAGGTGCAGCTCCAGACGATCTGGGCGCCGGCGATTACGACGCTTCTGTATCTCATCATCTTCACCGTCGCACTGGGCGGGCGAAGCGAGGTTCATCTAGGCGGCACCACGGTTGCCTTTGCCGATTTCGTGGCCCCTGGCCTCATCGTCATGGGCATGTTGAACAACGCCTTTGCCAATGCCAGCTTTTCGCTGCTGGTCGGCAAGATCCAGGGCACGATCGTCGATTATCTGATGCCGCCGCTGTCCGTTGCGGAACTGCTGACGGCGCTGGTGGGCGGCGCCGTGACGCGCGCGTTCCTGGTTGGCGCGACCGTCTGGCTGGCGATGCTGCTGTGGCCGGGCGTACACGTGCTGCCAGCGCATCCGCTGGCCGTGCTGTGGTTCGGCCTGCTGGGATCGGTGTTCCTCGCGCTGATCGGCGTGCTGACGTCGATCTGGGCCGAGAAGTTCGATCATGCCGCGGCGGTGACCAACTTCGTGGTCGCGCCGCTGACCTTGCTGTCGGGCACCTTCTATTCGGTGGACCGGCTGTCGCCGATCTTCCACAACATCAGCCACGCCAACCCGTTCTTCTACATCATCTCCGGCTTCCGCTACGGCTTCCTGGGCATCACGGACTCGCCGGTGCTGCTCGGCAGCCTCGTGATCCTGGTGATCGACGTGGTGCTGGCGATTGCTTGCTACACGCTGCTGAGCCGCGGGTGGCGGATCAAGAACTGAGCCCGGCTCAGAAGCCTTCGGGCATGCTGACCGGGCCGACGACCCGGCAATATTCGCGCACGGCGTAACGATCGGTCATGCCGGCGATATAGTCGGCGATGTGGCGGCTAAGCCCAGGCTCGTCGGGGGGCAGCCGGATGCGCCATTCCTCGGGCAGCGCCGCAGGATCGGCGCGGAAAGCGGCGAACAGCCCGGACACCACCTGCTGCGCCGCCGCTGCCGCCTCCAGCTGACGCGGGTGGTGATACAGATTGGCGTACATGAAGCGCTTCAGGTCGCGTTCGGCGATCCGCATCGGATCCGAGAAGGCGACCAGCGCACGTACGGCGGCGCGCACGTCGGCGACTGTCTCGACGCGGGCCTCCGTGATCCGCCGCTGCGTTTCCCCGATGAGATCATTCACCATCACGCCGATCTGGCTGCGCACCAGCTCGCGCGCCTGCCGGCGCTCGCTCACCTCCGGGAAGGCGGCGCGGACCTTGTCCCAGCCACTCGCCACCAGCGGCACGGCGAGGAGCTGATCGACACACAGGAGCCCGGCCCGAAGGCCATCGTCGATGTCGTGATTGTCATAGGCGATGTCGTCCGCAAGCGCGGCAACCTGCGCCTCGAGACTGGACCATCCGTCGAGACCGAAGTTCGCCAGCGCGTCCGCTTCCGCCAGGGCCCAGCCGGGATGGCGCGCCGGGCCATTGTGCTTGGCGAGGCCCTCCAGCGTTTCCCAGGTGAGGTTCAGCCCATCGAACCGGGGATAGGCGCGCTCGATCTGCATCAGCGTGCGCAGGGTGTGGCCGTTGTGGTCGAAGCCCCCTGCCCCCTGCATGGCTTCCTTCAGCGCATCCTCGCCGGCGTGGCCGAAGGGGGGATGGCCGATGTCGTGCGCGAGGCACAGCGCTTCCGTCAGGTCCTCGTTCAGCCCGAGCGCACGCGCGATGGTTCGGCCGATCTGCGCCACCTCCAGGCTGTGCGTTAGCCGGACGCGGAAGTGGTCGCCGTCGGGCGCAAGGAACACCTGCGTCTTGTGGCGCAGGCGACGGAAGGCGATCGAATGGACGATCCGGTCCCGATCGCGCTGATAGGCATCACGCGGGCCGCGCTCCACGCCAGCCGCGGACTTGCTTTGTTCTTCGTGAAGGCGGCCTTTGCTGTGCGCAGGGTCGGAAGCCCAGGACGCAAGCCCACTCACTTGTCAGAAAGCTTCGTCATCTTCTGGCCCTTCTCGCTGGTGAAGGGGAATGCGGCAATGCCCTGCTTGGCGAGCGTGTTGACGAAGGACCGCGCCTCCGCATCGGTCTTGAACGGGCCGGTGACGACGCGGTTCGTGGCGCGCAGCGGCGTCGTATAGGCGGTCTTGCCCTTGAGCGCGGGAGCCTTGGCCTGCGCCGAACTCCACGCCTTGGGCAGATCCTTCTGGTTCGCACCGCCAGCCACCTGAACCCAGATGCGCGACGGCTCGGACTTGGCGATGCGCGCCTCTTCAGCCGCCTTCTTGGCCTCGGCAGCCTTCTTGGCATCGGCCGCCTTCTTCTCGGCAGCCGCCTTGCGATCCGCTGCGGCCTTCTTCGGATCGACCGAAGGCTCCTTCTCCGTCTTGGTATCCGCCTTGGCGAGCGCCGTGCCCGCCTTCGACTTGGAGGGCGTCACCTTTTCCGTCGGAGTGGGGGTCGCAGTCGGCTTGGGCGTCGGCTCGCGTGCTGCGGCCTGGGCGACGCGCGTCGTCGGCAAGGGACGTTCGGGCGCCGCACGGGCCGGCTCCGCGGTCCCAGCGCCTGGTGCGGGCGTCGGCGCGGGTGCGGCGGCAACCTCGCGGACCGGCTGTGGCCGCACCGGCGGCACGCCGAGTTCCTCCGCCGGGATTGAAATGCCGGCCATGATGCGCGCGAGGATCGAATCCTCGCTGAGGCCGGTCGCGACGGGGGGCGAGCTGGCCGCTGCCGTGGCACCGGCCGGCGTGGTGGCACTCGGCGCCGACGCGCTCGCCAAATTGTTCGTGACCGTGGTTGATGGCGCGCTGCTGGAGAAGCCCGGCTGCGGCGTAGAACTAGCCGTGGTGGTGAGCCCACTGCGTGTGCCCGTCGTCGCTGCGACAGATGTGGGCGTGGTCCCCGATACAGCACTGGCTGCGCCCGCCTGCGCGGCAGGACGCCAAGGAGCCTGCGCCGCCGGGGCCGCGGTGGTCGCGGCAACGCTCGCGCCACCCGTTTGCGACGCGGGGCGCCAGGGAGCCTGTGCCACCGGCGCAGGCCTCGATGCCGGCGTGGTCGAGGCTACGCTTGCTCCGCCAGTCTGCGAAGCCGGACGCCAGGGCGCCTGCGCTACCGGAGCGGGCGTCGAACTCGATGTCGTGGACGTGGTAGTGTTGGCTCCGGCCGTTTGCGACGCCGGGCGCCACGGTGCTGAGGTACTGTAAGTGGACGTCGTCGCAGCGGGCGCCGGCGTCGTGCGAGTTGCCGCGTAGGTGCTCGAGGGCGAGGGCGTCGGCGCCTGGGCGACTGTCGGCGCCGGCTGTGAGGATGCTGGCGCGTTGGGCAGCGACTGCACGACGGCGCTCGGCGCCGCAAAAGTGACGCCATTGCCGTAACGCGGCGGTTGAAGCGTGGCGGCAGGATCAGCCGACGCCTTGGCGGCGACACTGGCGACCGCCACTGGCGCAGTGGTGCGGCCCGAGCGACGCGCCCGCGCCTGTTCACGGGCGAGTTCGCGCTGGCGACGCGCCTCGTCTCGCTTGCGCTGACGCTCCTGACGCGGATCGAGCGCGCGTTGCGGCGGCTGCGCCGGTGCGGCGGCGACCTGGACCGGCGGCGGGTACTCGGGCGGCAGCGCCGGGAGCGGCGGCGCCATGCGGCGATCGGCCAGTCGCTGCGGCGAGGCGCGAAGCTCTCCGAAATGAACAGCGAACGCCTTGTCCGCCGGGCTGAGCGTGCCGAGCCGTGAGAAGAACGGCGCGAGCGCATTCCCCATGCCCGGCGGCATCATCGTCGCCGCGATCTTCTCCGCGCCCGGCACATCCCCGGTCAGCGCCAGAATGAAGGCGCGCGTGCGCCACGCACTGCGATCGTTCTTGCGGACCTGCTGATCGATCTCGGCGAGCGCCTGTTCACGCTTGCCGGACAAGGCAAGGGACAGGGCATAGCGGCGCTCAACCTCGTCGCTGCGTGCTTGCTTTAGCGCGACTCGGTAGTCGCGCTGCGCCCGCTCCTGTTCGCCGATCAGGTCGTAGGCGAGCGCACGATCGCCAGCGAAGGTGCGCGGATCGAGGCCGTAGCCGATTGCCTGGTCGAAATAGCGCAGCGCCTCGCCAGGGCGCTCCTGCGTGACGAGGATCCGCGCCATGCCGGCCTTAACGCGGCCGTTCATCGGATCGACGTTCTCCGCGCGCTTGAACAGCGCGGCCGCGGCATTCACGTCACCAAGCCGCAGCGAGAGCTCGCCTGCCTCGATCAGCGACGACAGGTCGCGCGGGTTGGTGCCGAGTCGGCGCATCGCATTGGCGAGCGCATCCGCGTCCGGCGTAGGGCGCGGCATGGTCTGCAGCGGCTGCACCATGCCCGGCGCGGGCGAGGTCTGAGCAAGTGCCGCCGGGGCGCCCGTCAGGGCGACGGCGATGATGAGAGGGCGAGAAATCGACATGAGCGTCAGGCGCTTACAACGGGGCACGATGAACCGGCAATGAGCCCCGCGCCACCGCGCGCCAAGCTGCACGCGGCGGCCGACGAACGCCGGCCGCCGCCCGCGCCCATGATTACTGGTTGTTCTGGCGGTGAAGGAAGCGCGGGATGTCGAGCGAGTCCTTGCCCTCTTCCTCTTCCTTGCGCTGCGTGCCGCGCGAGGCGTTCTGCATCCGCTCGAACAGCGTGCCGCCGAGCTTCACGCGCGGCTGCGGCGGGATGCCTTCGGCGCCCGCCTCGCTGCCGCCCGACAGGAAGCGGCGGCGCGGTGCCTCCGTCGGCTCGTCATCCCCGAACACGCGCGGCTGGGCGGGCTTCGTGGACGCCGACGGCGTGGCGGGAACGATCGTGTCGGCGCCTAGCAGCAGCTCGTCGCCGCCAGCCTCGTCCTCGACTTCGCGAACGGCAGGAGCCGGCTGAACCTCGGGCGAGGCGCCGGGCGTCGGCACGCCGCTCGCCATCGCACCGGCGGCAGCACCGGTCGGCTGCGGTGCGGGCGCCGGCGTGGTCGAAGCAGCAGGTGCGGCCGGCGTGGCGGCGGCAGGTGCGGTGGCCGGAGTGTCGATGCGGCGCGGTGCCGAGAAGCTGAACGCGCGGCCGGGCTCAGCGACCGGCGCCTCGGTGCGCTCGACGGCCTCTATGCCGGTGGCGACCACCGAGACTCGGATACGGCCTTCCAGATCCGGGTTGAAGGCCGAACCCCAGATGATGTTCGCGTCCGGATCAACCAGTTCGCGGATGTGATTCGCAGCCTCGTCCACCTCGAGCAGGCGCATATCCTCGCCGCCGGTGATCGAGATGATGACGCCCTTCGCACCCTGCATCGACACGCCATCGAGCAGCGGATTGGCAATCGCCTTCTGCGCGGCAACAAGCGCGCGGTCGTCGCCTTCCGCCTCGCCGGTGCCCATCATCGCCTTGCCCATCTCCTGCATCACCGAGCGGACGTCGGCGAAATCGAGGTTGATGAGGCCCGGCATGACCATGAGGTCAGTGATGCCGCGCACGCCCTGCTGCAGCACCTCATCCGCCAGCTCGAAAGCCTGCTTGAAGGTGGTGTTGGCGTTGGCGATCAGGAACAGATTCTGGTTCGGGATGACGATCAGCGTGTCGACGAACTTCTGCAGTTCCTCGATGCCCTGCTCGGCCGATTTCGCGCGGCGTTTGCCTTCGAAGGCGAAGGGCTTGGTCACGACGCCGACGGTCAGGATTCCCATGTCGCGTGCGGCCTTGGCGATCACCGGCGCGGCGCCGGTGCCGGTGCCGCCGCCCATGCCGGCCGCGATGAAGCACATATGGGCGCCCTCAAGCAGCTTTGACACCTGCTCGATCGTCTCCTCGGCGGCGGCGCGGCCGATCTCCGGACGGCTGCCCGCACCAAGACCTTGCGTAATCTTCGCGCCAAGCTGGATCTTCTGCGGCGCGATCGATTGCTTCAGCGCCTGGGCATCGGTGTTCGCGACCAAGAAGTCGACGCCCTGCACATCTGCCCGCATCATGTTGGCAATTGCGTTGCCGCCCGCACCGCCGACGCCGACAACCGCGATCTTCGGGGTCAGTTCGTCAACTTCGGGTGCAATGAATTCAATGCCCATCGCAAATTACTCCGTCATTTCGGGCACGAAACACTGGCCCGCCATCGCCATTGATCTTAGTGCAGCATTGAAAGCGTAGGTGCCAGCCGAAAAGCGGCACTGCGCGATCAATAATTCGCCTTCGCCGCCTGGAACAACCGCTTCAACGCGCCAAGCCCCTTTTGTCGCACCACCATTTGCTGTTGGGGCACCAGACCGCGCAGGTCGACCGGATCAGATGCCGCGAAGAAGGCAAGGCCTGCAAGGGTGGCGAAGCCCGGCCCGGCATGGGCATCGGGCAGGCCGGTCAGCCCGCGCGGCCGGCCGACGCGCACCGAGCGGCCGAGCACCTGCTGCGCGTAATCGGCAATGCCCTTCAGCTCCGCGCCGCCGCCCGTCAGCACCACCTGGCGGCCGACAGGGCCTTCGAACTTCAGTTCCTTCAGCGCATTCTGAATCTCGTTGACGAGATGCTCCAGCCGCGTGCGGATGACCGCGATCAGCGCAGCCTTGGTGATCTGCAGCGGGTCGGCGTCATCGTCCCCCGCCCCCGGGCGGATCGTGATCATCTCGTGGTTATCGCGCGGGGAGGCATTGGCCGAGCCGTGGAAGCACTTCATCCGCTCCGCCTGGCTGCGCGTGGTGCCGAATGCCGATGCGATATCGTCCGTGATGTCGCACGAGCCGATCGCGAGCGACTTCAGGCCGACGAGCATGCCGCCAGCGAAGAGCGATACATTCGTGATTCCGGCACCGATCTCGACCAGCGCAACGCCAAGGTCCCGTTCCTCCTCGCTGAGGCAGGCGAGCCCGGTCGCGACCGGCGAGGCGATGATCGACTTCACCTCGAGATGCGCGGAGCGGACGGTGAGGTCAAGATTGCGCACCGGCGAACCATCGGCGGCGATGACGTGGATGTGCACGCCCAAGCGATCGGCATGGAGGCCGAGCGGCTTCTTCACGCCGGTGAGGCCATCCAACGTATAGAGCGCGGGCTGTGCGTGCAGTACCATGCGGCCCTGCGGGTCGATCGCCGAGCGACCTTCCTGCAGCAGCGCGTCGATATCCTGCTGCTCGATGCGATGGCCGTTCAGCTCCACCTCGATGAACGCCTCGTCGCTGACGAGCCCGCCGGCCGAGAACCCGGCCCAGACGTTCTCGATGTTGAAGCCGGCGATCCGCTCCGCCTGCGCCACCGCCTCGCGCACGGCGACCTCGGTTAGCGCCATGTCGGCGATGTAGCCGCGCTTCACGCCCTTCGACTCGCGCTGGCCGGTGCCGAGCACGATCAGTTCGCCGCCGTCGCCGCGCTGCGCGATCATCGCCGACACCTTCGACGTGCCAATGTCGAGTGCGGTAATCAGTCCTTCCGGTGCTGCCTTCGCCATTGCCTGTTCCCTGTTGCCTGCCCGTCGTCGTTATGCGTCGCCCACCCGGGCCAGTCGTTCCGGATCGATCGCGGCCCCGTCCCCATCGGGCACCTGATGCTCCATGTCCGCGCCCGGCTTGCGCGCCACGAGTTTTGCCGGATCGCGCATGTCGAAGCGAAGCCATCCCTTGCCGAGCAGGGAGCGGGCGCCGTCGAGCTGCGCGAACTTCACCAGCGCCGCCGCGGCGCCCTCCTGCGGCAGGGCGAGCGTCTCGCCAGTATCGAAGGTGAGATCCCAGCGGCGATTGCCCACCCACGTCGCCGCCTTCACCCGTGGCTTCAGCGCCGGCGCCGCGGCGAGAAGGCGCTGGTATGCGGCCTCCTGCCGATCCGCTCCAGGGCCGATCACCAGCGGCAAATCTGGCATGTGGTTGCGGTCTACGGCCTCCAGCGGCACGCCCTGCGCGTCGATCAGCGTCAGATTGCCGCCGTTCTGCCAGATCGCCGCCGGCTCCCGCTCCACGATATGGATCAGCAGTCGATCGGGCAGCCGGCGTGAGACATAGGCGTCCGCAACCCAGCCGTAGGCGAGCAGGCGCTCGCGGATCTGATCGAGATCGACGCGAAGCATGGCCTTCGGCTGATCCTCCAGCGCGACGGCATAGACCGTCTCGCGGTTCATCCGCTTCAGGCCCGTGATGTCGACTTGCTCGACCCGAAGGCCAAGCTGGCCTGTGCTGTCCGCCACCGCCGCGCCAACCGCGGCCGGCACGCCGAACCACGTGGCGGTGGCAATCGCCACGGCGCCGGTCGTTGCCAGGATCGTCCACGTCACCGCGCGGCGTAGCGTCGCCTCGCTGACCGGCAACTTGGCGATGATGCGATCGCCGAGCGACTGCTTGGGCGGGGGGCGGCGTACCGTTGGGCGGCGCGGCGTGTCCCGCTTGATCGCGCGGCTCATTGCACGTGATCCTTCAGCGCTTCATCGACGATCGCCTGGACAAGCTCGGGATAGCTCATGCCGATATGGCGCGCCTGTTCGGGCACCAGGCTGAGCGGCGTCATCCCCGGCTGCGTGTTCACTTCGAGCAGGAACAGGCCGTCGACGCCGCGCTCGTCATCCCAGCGGAAATCGGCGCGGCTGCAGCCCTTGCAGCCGAGCAACTGGTGCGCGCGCAGCGCGATCGCCTTGCACGCTTCAGTGATGTCGTCCGGCACCGGGGCGGGGAAGATATGCTCGGTCATCCCCTCGGTGTACTTGGCATCGTAATCGTACCAGCCGGACTTGGGCCGAAGCTCCGTGACGCCGAGCGCGCGATGGCCGAGCACCGCCGTCGTCAATTCGCGGCCACGCACATACGGCTCGGCGAGAAGCTCGTCGAACTCCTGCCATGGCCCGCTCGCCTCGCGGCTGATTGGATTGCCGTAATTCCCCTCGTCCGTGACGATCGCGACACCGACCGACGAGCCTTCGTTCACCGGCTTCAGCACATACGGCCGGGCAAGCGGATCCGCGGCATAGAGATCCTCCGTCGCGACGATACGGCCGCCGGGCATGGGTACGCCGTGCGGCACCAGGGCCTGCTTCGTCAGCACCTTGTCGATGGCGATGACGGACGTGGCGAGGCCACTGTGCGTGTAACGCAGCCCCATGATGTCCATCAGGCCCTGGATCGAGCCATCCTCGCCGGGCGAGCCATGCAGCGCATTGAACACCAAATCGGGCGCGGCCTCTGCAAGGCGCGCGGCGACGTTGCGATCCATGTCGATCCGGGTGACGCGATGACCAAGCGATTCCAGCGCCTCGGCGATGCCGGCGCCGGACGACAGCGATACGTCGCGCTCGGCCGACCAGCCGCCCATCAGCACGACAATATGCAACAGGCTCACGATGCTACCCCCACGCGCTGGATCTCCCATTCGAGGGTCACGCCGCATTTCTCCTTCACCCGTACGCGCACCTCCTCCCCCAGTCCTTCGATATCCTCGCTGGTCGCGTTACCGAGGTTGAGGAGGAAGTTCGTATGCTTCTCGCTGACCTGCGCGTCGCCACGCTTCAGCCCGCGGCAGCCTGCCTCGTCGACCAGCGCCCAGGCCTTGTGCCCGGGCGGATTCTTGAAGGTGGAGCCGCCGGTGCGCGAACGCAGCGGCTGCGACGCCTCGCGGCTGGCGGCGATGCGGTCCATTTCCTCCTGGATCGCGGCCGGATCGCCCGGCTGGCCACGGAAGGTGGCGCTGACCACGATCGCGCCATCGGGCAGCTCCGAATGGCGATAGCTGTAATGGAGGTCGGCGGCGGGGAGCGTCACCAGCTCGCCCGAGCGAAGCACGACATCGCATTCGACCAGGATGTCGGCGGTCTCACGGCCATAGGCGCCGCCGTTCATGCGCACGAAGCCGCCGACGGTGCCGGGGATCGAGCGGAGAAACTCGACGCCGGCGATGCCCGCGTCCCGCGCGGTCGACGACACGAGGATGCCGCTCGCGCCGCCGCCGCAGCGCAGCGTCGTCGCGTCAACCACCTCGACCTTGGCGAAGGGCTTGCCGAGGCGAACGACGACGCCGGGTACGCCGCCGTCGCGCACAATCAGGTTGGAGCCGAGGCCGAGCGGCATCACCGGAACGGCGGGATCGAGGTTGGCGAGGAACTTCGCGAGATCATCCACGGTCGCCGGCTCCAGCAGCCATTCGGCCGGGCCGCCCGACTTGAACCAGACCAGCGGGGCGAGCGGCGCGTTTTGCGTGAGGCGGCTTTGCACCGGCGCGCGCGTGGTCGCAGCGTCCCCGGTGCTCGGGCCGGGCGTGGTTTCGTCGATTGCGCTCACCGCCGTGCCTCGATCGCGGGTGCGAGGCCAGCGGCCCATTTGGTGATGTCGCCGGCACCCAGGCAGACGATCTGATCACCGGGGCGCACCTCCGCAGCGAGCGCGGTTGCAAGCGCATCGGCATCGGCCACCATCGCCGCGGCGCGGTGCCCGCGGTGGCGCAGTCCGCTGACCAACGCATCGGCGTCGACACCGGGCACCGGCGCCTCGCCCGCGGCGTAAACCGGGGTCACATAGACCGCGTCGGCATCGTTGAACGCGCCCTGGAACTCGTCCATCAAATTGCCGAGGCGCGAGTAGCGGTGCGGCTGCACCACGGCGATTACGCGGCCCTGCGCCGATTCACGCGCGGCGGCGAGCACGGCTCGGATTTCGACCGGATGGTGGCCGTAATCGTCGATCACCGCAGCGGTGCCGCCGTCAGCGAACGAGACCTCGCCAACCTTGGTGAAGCGGCGCTTCACGCCGTTGAACTTCTCGAACCCCTTCTGGATCGTCGCGTCGTCGATGCCGAGTTCAAGCGCGACGCCGATCGCGGCAAGCGCGTTCTGCACATTGTGACGGCCAGGCATCGGCAGGTCGATGCCCTCAATCGAGCGGCTGGTGCCGTCGCGATGGCGGATGATCGCCTCGAACCGGTTACCCCCCGGGTAGGGCGCGACATTGACGCCGCGCACGTCAGCGCTGGCCGCAAAGCCATAGGTGACGATGCGGCGGTCGCGGACGCGCGGGATCAGCGCCTGCACTTCCGGATGATCGAGGCACAACAGCGCCGCGCCGTAGAAGGGCACGTTCTCGACGAACTCGACGTAGGCGTCCTTCGCCCTCTCGAAGCTGCCGTAGTGATCGAGATGCTCGGGATCGATGTTGGTGACGACCGCGATCGTCCCATCGAGACGGAGGAAGCTGCCGTCGCTCTCATCGGCTTCCACCACCATCCAGTCGCTGTCGCCGAGGCGGGCGTTGGAGCCGTAGCTGTTGATGATCCCGCCGTTGATGACGGTCGGGTCAACGCCGCCAGCGTCGAGCAGCGCGGCGATCATCGAGGTGGTCGTCGTCTTGCCGTGCGTGCCGGCAACCGCGACGGTGGACTTCAGCCGCATCAGCTCGGCCAGCATCTCCGCCCGGCGCACCACCGGTATGCGCTGGCTGAGCGCAGCTTCGACTTCCGGGTTACCGCGCTTCACTGCGGTCGAGGTGACCACCACGGCAACGCCATCGACGTTGGCCGCATCGTGGCCGATCGTTACCTTGATCCCGCGGCTGCGCAGGCCCTCCACAACGTAGCTTTCCGCGACGTCGGAGCCCTGCACTGCATAACCGAGATTGTGCATCACCTCCGCGATGCCGGACATGCCGATGCCGCCGATACCGACGAAATGGATCGTACCGATGTCGGTCGCAACACCCTTCACGCAAACGCCTCCTTCTTCACTGCCGGCCCGACCGGCAGCGGCGTGAGCGGCGAATCAAGGCTTTCGACCAGATCGGCAAGATCGCGTGCGGCATCGGGCTTGCCACAGCCGCGGGCGCGGCCGGCGGCATTCTGCAGCGCGGCCGGATCGAGGCCGAGCTTCTGCATCTGTTTGGCCAGTTCGCTGGGCGTAAAGGCGCTTTGCGGAATCGTCCGCGCCCCGCCCGCTGCGGTGATCTCGCGCGCATTCGCCGTCTGGTGATCGTCCGTGGCACCGGGCAGCGGCACCAGGATCGCGGGGCGGCCAGCAGCGGTCAGTTCCGAGATGGTCGACGCTCCCGCGCGCGCGATCACCAGATGCGCCCAGCCAAGCTCCTCCGGCAGATCGGGGAGGTAGGTGGCCAGCGTGGCGGCAATCTCAAGCTCGGCGTACTTGGCGCGTGCGGCATCGATATCCTCGATGCGCGCCTGATGCGTCACCTGAAGGCGCCGACGGAAGGCGACCGGCAGCATTGCGAGGCCGTCGGGCACCACCTTGGAAAGGACGCTCGCGCCTTGCGAGCCTCCGGTAACGAGCAGACGGAAGATGCCATCCTCTTCCAGCAGCGGATAAGGCTTGGCGCGCAGGGCCAGCACGGTGTCGCGCACCGGATTACCGATATAGTGCGTCTTGCCTTCGAACTTGGGCTTCAACCGCTCCGTCTTGGCATAAGAGGTGGCGATCGCGTCGACACGGGCGGCGACGAGCCGATTTACGCGGCCAAGCACGGCATTCTGCTCGTGCACCGCGGTCGGGATCTTTTCGGCGAAGGCGGCGGCCAGTGCCGGGAAAGCGGGGTAGCCGCCAAAGCCGATCACCGCGGCCGGCCGGAATGTGCGATACAGCTGGCGCGCCATCGCGCGGCCGCGCCACATCTCGCGCGCCGCCTTGGCCCAGCCGAGCGGGCCGCCAGCCAAGCGACCGGCTGGCAGCACGTGGGTCTGCACGCCTTCAAACAGGCCGGGGAAGCGCACGCCGCGCGCATCGCTGACCAGCGCGACGCGGTGGCCGCGACGCATCAGTTCTTCGGCAAGCGCAGCGGCCGGCACCATGTGACCGCCGGTGCCACCGGCAGCCAGAACGAAGTGGCGCGCGCGCGTCATGCCGCCGGCCCCCAGCGCGTGACATAGGGGCTGCGCAGCAGGAACGGATTGCGACGGGTGAACGCCAGCAACAGCCCCATGCCAAGCGAGAGCGCGATCATCGACGAACCACCATAACTGATAAACGGCAAGGTCATCCCCTTGGAGGGTGCGAGGCCGGTGTTCACCGCCATCGACACCAGAGCCTGGACGCCGAACTGGGTCGCCAGCCCCGACGCCGCGAGCAGCTTGAACCCGTCCTGCTCGTCCAGCATCTTCACGAACACCCGCACAACGATGGCGAGGAACAGCACCGCGATTACCATGCAGGCAAGAAGGCCGAACTCCTCCCCGATCACCGAAAAGATATAGTCGGTATGCGCTTCGGGCAGGCCGAACTTCACCGTGCCCGCGCCGGGTCCCGTCCCGGTCCAGCCGCCGGACGTCAGCGTCGCATGCGCGGCGTCGGTCTGGAAGTGCGCACCCTCCGCCTCGTTCGGATCGCGAAACAGGAAGGCGTCGATGCGCGCACGCGCCGTGCCGTAGAACATATAGGCCGCGACCAGCCCGACCGGCGCCATGGCGAAGAAGGCGGCGAGCGTGCGCATCGGCGTGCCGGCGATCATCAGCAGCACCATCCAGACGGTCGCGAACACGATTGTCTGGCCGAAGTCGGGCTGGAGCATCAGCAGCAATGCGACCGTTGCCGTCATGCCGCAGGTGATCGCGGTGAGCGGCAGGCTCTCGTCCTTGGAGCGCAGCGAGAGCAGCCAGGCGACGGTGACGATGAAGCAGGGCTTCAGGAACTCGGACGGCTGGAACTGGGCGACGCCGACACCGAGCCAGCGCTTTGCACCGTTCACCTCGACGCCAACGCCGGGTATCAGCACGAGCACGAGCATCACGCTGAACGCCGCCGCCCCGATCACCGCTGCGCGCCGTGCGACGTTCACCGGAAGCATCGAAACGCCGATCAGCACCGGCAAGGACACCAGCACCCACATCACCTGGCGCCAGAAGTAGTAAAGCGGCGGGATCTTCAACTGCTCGCCCGAATAGCGCACCGCGCTCGCCGGCGACGCCGCCGCGACGGAAAGCAAGCCGACCGCGATCAGCGCGAAGGTGAGGAGCAGCAGCAGCCGATCGGTATCCCAGAACCACGTGCCGAGCGGCGAGCGATCGCCCCGGCCGCCCCGCTCCTTGAACCGGCCGCGCAGGCCGGCCCTGTTCGACAATTCGGTCACGCGAGGCCCCCTACCGCTTCACGAAATGCCTGGCCGCGATGCTCGTAATCGCGGAATTGATCGAATGATGCGGCCGCCGGTGACAGCAGCACCGTTTCCCCCGGTGCCGCAAGTTCTGCCGCGCGGCGCACCGCCGCCTCCAGCGTTCCCGCTTCCTCAACGGGCACCTTGCCGGTGAGCACGCGGGCGAACACCGGCCCGGCCTCGCCGACCGTGTAGGCACGTACGACATGCCCGAAATAGGGCGCGCAAGCGTCGAGATCCTCACCCTTCGCGCGTCCGCCAACGATCCAGTGCACGCGATCGAAGGCGCCGAGCGCTGGCGCGGTGCTTTCCGGGTTCGTGGCCTTGCTGTCATCGACATAAGCCACGCCGGCCACCTCGCCGATCTTCTCCATGCGATGTGGCAAGCCAGTGAAGCTGGCAAGGCCGCGCTGGATGTCATCCTCGGCGATGCCGAGCGCCTGGCACACGGCAATCGCGGCGAGCGCGTTCTGCGCGTTATGCGGACCCTGAAGGGAGGGCCAACCGGACTGATCCACGCCGACTTCCGGCGCGATCCGGATCAGGCGCTTGGCCGCCGCCTCGATCGTGCCTGCGATAGCCGAAGAGGGCGCGTCAGAGGTGCCGATCACCGCCGCGTGATCTGCCGACTGCATGGCGAACAGCCGCGCCTTGGACGCGGCATAGCCCTCGAACCCATCGTAGCGATCGAGGTGATCGGGCGTGATGTTGAGCAGCACGGCGACGTCGCAATCGAGCCGCGACGTCAGGTCGATCTGGTAGCTCGACAGTTCGAGCACATAGACGCCGCCTTCCGGCAACGGATCCTGCGCGAGGATCGGCAGCCCGATATTGCCGCCCATCAGCGCCGGCACGCCGGCCGTCTTCAGGATGTGCGTGACGAGCGCGGTGGTGGTCGATTTGCCGTTGGTGCCGGTGATGCCGACCACCTTGTGTGGTGGCAGGCCCGAGCGGGCCTCCGCGAACAACTCGATATCGCCAATGACCGGCACGCCTTCCGCCCGCGCTTTGGCGGCCAGCGGGTGCGTGTTGAGCGGCACGCCGGGGGAGACGACGAGGCCCGCCGCGCCGGTCAGCGTGAGTGCGGCAATGTCATGGACGATGACGCCGTCGATCTGCTCCGCCGCGCTGCGCGCCTCGGCGTTACTGTCCCAAGCGACGACATGCGCGCCAGCCTGCGCCAGCGCGCGCACGGTCGCCAGGCCCGAACGCGCGAGCCCCAGCACCGCGTAGCGCTTGCCGGCCCAGGCGGGGGAGACGATCACCGCAGTTTCAGCGTCGACAGGCCGGCAAGCGCCAGAACAAGGCTGATGATCCAGAAACGGATCACAACGGTCGGCTCGCTCCAGCCCAGTTGCTCAAAATGGTGATGGATCGGCGCCATGCGGAACACGCGCCGGCCAGTCCGCTTGTACCAGAACACCTGGATGATGACGCTCATCGCCTCGACAACGAAGAGGCCGCCGATGATGCCGAGCACGATCTCGTGATGTGCGACGACCGCGATGGTGCCAAGCGCCCCGCCAAGCGCAAGGCTGCCGGTATCGCCCATGAACACCGCGGCGGGCGGCGCATTATACCACAGGAATGCGAGGCCGGCCCCGATCATCGCGCCGCAGAAGATGGCAAGGTCGCCCGCCCGTGCGACATGCGGAATGCCGAGGTAATCGGCGAACTTCACGTTACCGGCGAGGTATACGATCAGCATGAACGCGACCGAGGCGATGATCACCGGCATGGTCGCCAGGCCATCCAGCCCGTCCGTCAGGTTCACCGCATTGCCGAAGGCGACGATCGTGAAGGCCGCAAACAGCGGGTAGAACAACCCCAGGTCGATATACATGCGGTTGGTGAACGGCAGGTAGAGCGCCGTGCCGTTCTCGTAGCTGATGATCCACGCCGCGACGCCGGCAATGATGAATTCCAGCAGCAGGCGGACGCGCCCGGGCACGCCGGCGGTGGTCGCCTTTCGCACCTTGTCGTAATCGTCGAGGAAGCCGATCGCGCCGAAGCCGAGAGTCACGAACAGGCAGGCCCAGACGAACGGGTTTCGCAGATCCATCCAGATGAGGATCGACAGCGCAAGGCTGGTCAGGATCATCAGCCCGCCCATCGTCGGCGTGCCGCGCTTGGCGAGGTGAGTCTGCGGCCCGTCGGCCCGGATCGGCTGCCCCTTGCCCTGCCGCACGCGCAGCCAGCCGATGAACTTCGGCCCGATGATCAGGCCGATGAACAGCGCGGTCGCGATGGCGGCGCCGGCGCGAAACGACAGATAGCGGATGAGGTTGAGGACGCTCGGAAACCCGAGCTGCTCGGCGATCCAGTACAACACTAAGCCATGCCCCCGGCAAGCGCCGCGACGATCCGCGACAGCCCTACCCCATTCGATCCCTTGACGAGTACCGCGTCACCCGGCGCGAGCATATCCGGAAGGACCTCCAGCGCCGCCGCGGCGTCGCGCACATGGACGAATTTCGTCTTTCCCTCAAGCGCCTGCGCAAGAGGGGCCATCGCTTCGCCGACCAAGAGCGCCGCTTCGACGCGGGCCGCCGCAATGGGGCCAGCAAGGGCCGCGTGATAGTCGGCCGAGGCCTCGCCCAGCTCGCGCATTTCGCCAAGAACAGCGACGTGGCGGCCGGGCTCGGCACCCAGGACGGCAAGGGTCGCGGCCATGGAAGCGGGGTTGGCGTTATAGCTTTCGTCGATCACGAGGATGTCGCCGCACTGCACCTGTGCTTCGAGTCGCGCGCCGCGTCCCTGCAGGCCGCCGAGATCACCGAGAGCCAGCCCGGAAAGCGCCAGATCGCCGCCCACCGCGTCCACCGCCGCCAGCAACGCGAGTGCATTCGACACCCAATGCGCGCCGGGCTGCGCCACGGTGAAGCTCAGCTCGCGCTCGCCGATCCGCGCGGTAACGAACGTGCCGCCGCCTTTCACCGGCATCGTCTCGATCGGCCGAACATCGGCATCAGGCGCGGAGCCGAAGGTGACGATGCGTGCTGCGTACGGCCGGGCCGCCGCGATGAGTCGATCGCGATGCGGGCTGTCGAAGGGGATGATGGCGACGCCGCCAGGCTCCAGCCCGCGGAAGATCTCCCCCTTCGCATCGGCGATCGCGGCTTCGTCGGGGAAGAATTCCGTATGCGCCGGCGCGATCGCGGTGACGATCGCAACATGGGGGCGGACGAGCGTGGTTAGATGCGCGAGTTCGCCGGGATGATTCATGCCCATCTCAAGCACGCCGAAGCGAGAGTCGGCCGGCATTCGGGCGAGACTGAGCGGCACGCCGGTGTGGTTGTTGTAGCTCTTGACCGAACGGTGCACCGCGCCGCGCGCGCCGCGATCCAGCGCAGCGAACAGCGCCTCCTTCGTCGACGTCTTGCCGACCGAGCCGGTGACGCCGATGATCCGCGCCTTGGTGCGCGCGCGGGCGGCGCGCGCGAGATCCTCGAGAGCCGCGAATGTGTTGGAGACGGCGACATGCGGCCCCGCTGCGCCGGCAGAGACGATCGCGCCGGCCGCGCCTTGCGCATAGGCCTGCTCTAGAAAGCGGTGGCCGTCCGTGGCCTCGCCCTTCAACGCGACGAAGAGGTCACCCGGCCCCACCTCGCGCGAATCGAAAGCGACGCCGCTCGCGGCAAAACTGCCGTGGGCGACGCCGTGCGTAGCGGCGGCGATGTCATCAGAGGTCCAGAGAGTCATCGCGCGCCTATACCACCGCGGCGGACGGCCGGGTCCAGTATCGACAGGCCGGGGCGTACCCCGGCCAGGGAGAGAGAACGCGGTGCCGCCGCGCGGTTCAACGCAGCCCGCTGACGCTGTCACCCGTCACCAGCTCATACCGCACGCCGAGGGTGCGGCGCTCGCGCGGGCGCTTCTCACCCTCGCTGGCATTGGGCTTCGACGGGGTCACGAACTTATGCTTCACCTGCAACCTCCCTGGCTACACTCACGTCATCAAACGGCAGGACGAGATCGCCGACGATCTGCCCCTGTTCATGTCCCTTGCCGGCGATCAGCACGATGTCCTCCGGTCCCGCCTGCTCGATGGCGAGGCGGATGGCGCCGCGGCGATCGCCATGTTCGACCGCGCTAGGCGCTGCCTTCAGGATGTCGGCGCGAATCGTGGCCGGATCCTCACTTCGCGGATTGTCGTCCGTCACGATCACCACGTCGGCCAGCGCCTGGGCGATCGCCCCCATCGGTTCGCGCTTGCCCTGATCGCGGTCACCGCCGGCGCCAAAGACGAGGATCAGCCGGCCAGTGACGTGCGGGCGAAGCGCGGCGATCGCCGCCTCCAGTGCGTCGGGCGTATGCGCGTAATCGACATAGACCGGCCCTCCGCTGGCGGTGATCACGGCGCGCTCCAGTCGACCACGCACGGGCTGCAGCCGGGATAGGCCAGCGATCGTGGCCGTGACATCGCCGCCCGTCGCGATCACCAACGCTGCAGCCATCAGCGCATTCGCTGCCTGGTAAGCGCCGATCAACGGCAGCTTCACATGATGCTCGGCGCCCCCGGCTGCGATGACCAGCCCCTGCCCGAGCAGCGTCGGATCGCGCGAGACAAGCCGGATGTCGTCGCCATGCTCGCCCACCGTCATCAGGCGGTTGCGGCGCTGGCGGGCAAGATCGATCACCCGGTCCGAATGGGGATCGTCAGCCCAGACGACGGCGGTGCCGTCGGGCGCCAGCACTTCCGAAAAGAGCCGCAGCTTGGCGGTGAAATACGCCGCCATGTCACCGTGATAGTCGAGATGATCGCGGCTGAGATTGGTGAAGGCGGCAGCGGACACACGCAGGCCTTCGGTGCGATATTGCGTCAGCCCGTGGCTCGATGCCTCGAAGGCGACATGCGTCACGCCCTCCCGCGCGAGCCCGGCGACATTGGAGAGGAACGTGACGACGTCGGGCGTCGTAAGGCCAGTCGTCACCCGCTCGTCCGCCGTGGTGACGCCGAGGGTGCCGATCGAGGCGGCATGGTGTCCGGCCATGCGCCACAATTGGCGCGTCAGTTCGACCGTCGAGGTCTTGCCGTTGGTTCCGGTCACCGCAACCGCGGTTTCTGGGAAAGGCGCAAAGAACGTCGTCGCCAGTTCTGCGAAGCGCGCGCGGGGGTTGTGATCAGCAATGTGAAGCGCACCCTCAACGACGGCCTGAGGGCGGGCGACGACCGCGATGGCGCCGGCGGCGATCGCAGCGGGGATGAAATCCTCTCCGTTCACCCGCTGGCCCTCGAATGCGCCGAAGATGGTGCCCGGCGCGACCTTGCGGTGGTCGATTGCGAACCCGGTGACGGTCTGATCGCCGCCGTCGGGAATGAGGTCGCCAAGCTTCATTCTGCGGCGACCTTCTTGTCGCCAGGAGCGTGCCACAAGAGGTTTGGCAGTTCACCAAGGTCGATGTCGCGATTCGCGTCCGGAATGACGCCCAGCATCGCGCCGGTCCGGCTGATCACACGGCTGACGACGGGAGCGGCGGTATAGGCGGCGGTGGTCTGGAAGGAGTTTTCCTGCACCCGCTTCGGGCTGTCCATCATAGTCAGCACCACATAGCGCGGCGCATCCATCGGGAACACCGCCGCAAAGGTGGAAACGTTGCGGTTGCGGGCATAGCCGCCAGCTTCAGCGGCCTCGGCAGTGCCAGTCTTGCCACCGACGCGGTAGCCTGGGGCCTCGGCCTTTCGCCCCGTGCCGTTGGTGACGATCAGGCGGAGCAGCTGCCGAAGCCGTGCGCTGGTCTCCTCCTTCAGAACGCGGCGGCCCTTCGGCGCATGGCCCGGCGCCACCTTCAGCAGCGTGGTCGGGCGCCAGATGCCGCCGTTGACGAGCGTGGCATAGGCATTGGCGAGATGAAGTGGCGTCACCGCAATGCCGTGGCCGTACGCGGTCGTCATCACCGTGGTCCGCGCCCAATAATGCGGCCAGAGCGGGCGGCCCTTCTCGATCAGCTCGGTATCGGGCTTCGTGTCGAAGCCCATCTTGCGGAACATGTCCTGCATACGCGCGGCGCCGATCTCGTCTGCGACGCGGGCAGTGGCGATGTTCGACGAGTGGATCAGCGTTTCCGGGATGTTGAGCCAGCGGTTCTGAGCGTGGTCGTCCTTGATCCGGAAGCGGCCGACCTGGATCGGCGCCGTCGCGTCGAACCGACGCGACATATCGGTGACGATGCCATTGTCTATCGCGGTCGCCATGGCGATCGGCTTGAACGCCGAACCCAGCTCGTAAACGCTCTGGGTGACGGTGTTGCGCAGCTGTTCGCTGCCCGCCATGCCGACTCGGTTCGGGTTGAACAGCGGCAGCGACACCATCGAGATGACCTCGCCCGTGTCGACGTCGAGCACGATGCCGGCGGCGGCGCGCGCCTGCATCGTCGACATGGCCCGGCCAAGCTCGCTTTCCATCGCTGCCTGGACGCGGCTGTCGATCGAGAGCGCGACGGGGGTGCCGGAGAGTGCAGGGTTGGTCAGCCGCTCCTCCAGCGCCCGCTCCATGCCCAGCCGTCCGCGAACGACAGGATCCTTCTGCGTGGTGCCGATATAGCCGAGCACGTGCGCGGCAAGCGAGGATTGCGGGTACAGCCGCTGCGTCTCGCGTTCGAAAACGATGCCCGGCTCACCGATGGCATTCACCGCCTGGACCAGGGCCGGAGATGCGCGGCGATTGAGATAGGTGAAGGTCACCGGCTTGGTGATCAACCGGTAGAAGCGCGCCTGATCGCCGACATCGGGCATCAGGTCGGCGAGGCGCTTGGCGATCTCCATCCGGTCGCCGAGCAGCTTGTTCGGGTGAACGCCGATCGTCCACGCATCGATCGTGCGCGCCAGCTGCGCGCCGTTGCGATCGACGATATCGCCGCGCGGCGCGGTGCTGATCGCGGCCGACCGGCGCGGGCCGCCGTCAAACGCGAGCATCGCCAGTCGCCCGATCACCAGCAGGATCGCTGCCGTGAACAGCAGCAGCAGCATCATCAGCCGCTGGTGCTGTGTCGCGAGCAGCGCCTGCCGCTGTTCGGCGGCACGCATGGGGCGTGCCGCCTGCCGGGCGACCATCGTGCTCAACGCAAGCGGCTCGTCTCGGTGCGGGCGCCGCTCAGCAGGTCGCCGAGGGTGCGGTCGCTGAGCAGCGACTTGTCGAGCATGGCAACGGCATTGGCCTTGCGGATCGTAGCGACCGGCTCATCGCCGCGCGCTGCCGCAACCTTGATCGCGGCCGGGCGCACCGGCTTCGTGACGGCGGACGCAAGCTGGACGGTGGCGGGACGCGGCTCGCCAGGCTTGGCAGCGACCTGGACGAGCTTGGCAGCGGCGGCGGCGGCCGGCGTTTCGGTGATTGCGGCCGGCGCCGAGTCGATGGGGCGCGACGGCACGATCAGCTGGGCGGTCTGGATCGCGCCCTCGGCTATCGGCGCAGCGCCGCCGGGCGTGAAGCTGATCGCCGCAAGCTGCGCTTCGTCACGCACGAACTGCTGCGCCGTCGGGGCGACGAGCGCGAGCGTATCGCCGTTCCAGCGTTCGAGCTGCGCCAGGTTCGCACGAACGTCGAACTCCGTTTCCAGAGCGCGGATATCGCGTTCGGCAGCGCTGATCTTCGCGTCGACCTGCGCCAGCCGCTTGCGCTCCGCCGCCACCTGGAGGCTGACAAGATAGAAGCTCAGCGACACGATCACCACGCCGCCGAACCACCCGAGCCCTTTCAATCGATACGCCGCCGTCATTTACTCGTCTCCACTGCCGGCTCGCCCCAAACCGTCGTTGCCCCATGCCGGCGCGGCCGTCCGCCGCGCCGTCCGCAATGTCGCGGAACGAGCGCGCGGGTTGCGCGCCGCTTCCGCTGCACCCGCGCGCACGGCGCGGGCAGTAATCTCGAATGTCGGCGCCTGCGCCGCGGCCACCGCCGGCCGATGGCGCGATCCTGCCGGCGTTCCCCCGCTCCGTTCGCGCAGGAAGCGCTTGATCATGCGATCCTCGAGCGAGTGGAAGCTGATCACGGCCAGCCGCCCGCCCGGCGCGAGGATCCGCTCCGCCGCGGCCAGCCCTTCGGCCAGTTCATCAAGCTCGCGGTTCACATGGATGCGAACTGCCTGGAAGGCGCGGGTCGCCGGATCCTTCTTGTCGTGCGGCCGGTGGCCCAGCGCCTTGCGCACGACACGGGCGAATTCGCCGGTCGTGGTCAGCGGCCGCGCAGCGACGATCGCGCGCGCGACGCGGCGCGACTTGGGCTCCTCGCCGTACCGCCACAGGACGTTGGCGATATCCTCTTCATCGGCGTGATTCAGGAAATCGGCCGCGCTCTCGCCCGACTGGCTCATGCGCATGTCGAGCGGCCCGTCCTGCTGGAAAGAGAAGCCGCGCTCCGCCTGGTCGAGGTGCATCGAGGAGACGCCGATATCCATCGCCACGCCATCAACGGAGGCGATCCCCCGCGCCGCCAGTTCGCGATCCATGCGCGAGAACTCGCTGGGGACGAGCGTGAGGCCAGCCTCTGCCTCCTCCAGCGCGCGGCCCGCCGCGATCGCGTCAGGATCGCGATCGAAGGCGAAAACCTGCACCCCGGCGCCAAGCAGCGCACGGGTGTAGCCGCCGGCGCCAAACGTGGCATCGACCATGGTCTCGCCGCGCTCGGGGGCAAGCGCGGCGAGAACTTCGTCGAGCAGCACCGGGATGTGCGGTGCATCGGCGTCTGGGCGGGGGCTCACAGCGTGATCCCCTTGTCTCGGCACATGATGGCGGCGTGACGCTTCACCATCTCGTCGACCCCCTCGTGCGCCATGAGCGCGCGCGGGTCCCAGATCATGAAGCTCTCGTAGTCGCCGAGGAAGAAGGCGATGTCGGTGATTCCGGCAAGTTCACGCTCGGCCGCAGGCAGGATGAAGCGGCCGCTGCCGTCGAACGGCACTGGCTCGACTGAGGCGCCGCGCATGCGGGGCGCGTAGTAAGCCGCGGAACCGGTGTGTGCGCCGGCCTCGGCCTGGCGCTGGATCAGCTGGTTCTTGGCGAATTCCACATAGCCGCGGTCATGCGCGATCAGACACGGGAAATCCGGGTGAACGCCGACGAGCACGGTGCCGCCGTCCTTGCCGTCCGGCCGCGGTGCATTCTGGGCGAGGGCGGCCCGCAGGGTGCTGGGAATGGCGACACGACCCTTGTCATCGACAAGGCCGACCCCCTTCCCAAGATAATCCACCCGTTCCGACACGCCCACCTCGCACAAGGCGCGCAAGACCCGCCCGAGCCGAAAAGCAGCTCACACCGCCCTCGGTTGTCGCCATCGACAAAAAACAGTGGTCCTGCCCCTCTGTCATCCTGATGAATATCAGGGAGACACGGGGAAAGGAAGGGAAATTTGGGGAAAGTCGGGGAAACGAGGCTATTCCGGTGGGATTCCCACGTCGCGTCTCGTGTGCAGAGGGCGCAGTTCGGTATCCGTTCCGCAATCGGGCCCGGCCGCTGGGCGACCAGATGCCATTCCAGGCGCTCGATTCCCGCCCATCCCCGGATTTCCCGCGATCATTGGCGGTTCGCTTCCGGGGCAGGTGACGGCGACGGATCGGTGGCGCTGGGCGCAACGCCAAGCTCGGCCAGCGGCTCGTTCGCCGCGTCGCTGGTGTTGGTGACGGTGAGGTTCGTCAGCGCGCCCGTCTGCGGCGCGCCGGGGGCAGCGACAGGCTTTTCGCGGTTGGCGGCACTGAAGATGGCACTTGCGAGGCCGATGAGCAGGACAACCAAGGCAAGCCCGACCAGGCCAACCTTCACGCGCTGCATCGCCTGATTATGTGATGCGACGGATTTCATTTCGTCGTCGTCAGTTAACGGAACATCGCGCACTTGTCGAATTCCGGGACCTCACCCTGCCACCCTGAGGCCTTTCGACTCGCGCCAGGCCGGATTGTAAAGGCTCGAAAGATAACGGAATCCCGTGTCGCACAGGATCGTGACGACCCGCTTCCCCGGCCCCAGATGCCGCGCCAGCTGCACCGCGCCGGCAACATTGATGCCCGATGACAGGCCAAGGCAAAGCCCCTCCTCCGCCAGCAGACGATCGACCCATTCGAGCCCCTCGGCGTCCGAGATGCGGAACTGCGTGTCGATCGGCGCGCCTTCCAGGTTGGCGGTGATCCGCCCCTGCCCGATCCCCTCGGCTACCGAGGATCCTTCCGCGCGTAATTCGCCGTGGGCGTAGTAGTTGTAGAGCGCGGCGCCGTGCGGGTCACTCAGCGCAATCGTGATCCGCTCGTCCTTTTCCTTCAGGCCGAGGCCGACGCCCGCGATCGTGCCGCCGGTCCCCGCGGCGCAGGTGAAGCCGTCAATCCGCCCGTCGAGCTGGTTCCAGATCTCCTCCGCGGTGCCCATGATATGGGCGCGGCGATTGGCGATATTGTCGAACTGATTGGCCCAGACGGCACCGGGCGTCTCCTCGGCAATGCGGCGTGACTGGTGCACGAAGTGGCACGGGCTGGAGTAAGGCGCGGCCGGAACGGTCACGAGCTCGGCACCGAGCGCGCGGAGCGTGTCCATCTTCTCCTTCGACTGGGTATCCGGCATCACGATGATCGTGCGATACCCCTTGGCGTTGGCGACCAGCGCCAGGCCGATGCCGGTGTTGCCGGCCGTTCCTTCGACGATCGTGCCGCCGGGCTTGAGCGCGCCGCGCGCCTCGGCATCCTCGACGATGAACAGCGCCGCGCGATCCTTCACGCTGGCGCCGGGATTGGCGAACTCACATTTCCCGAAGATGTCGCAGCCGGTTTCCTCACTGGGGCCTTTGAGACGGACGAGCGGGGTGTTGCCGATGAGCGAAAGCGTGTCGTTGGCGATATGCATCCGGCTTAGATGGCGAAGCCATGCCCGCGCCACAAGCAACCTTGCGTTGTAGCGCGCGAAGGCTGATCTCGGCCGGCGACGTGACGCTCAAATCTTCCTTCCCGCCGATCGCCCCGGATGATGCGCGCGTGCTGATCCTCGGCAGCCTGCCGGGTGAGCGCAGCCTCGCCGAACGGCGCTATTATGCGCATCCGCAAAACCAGTTCTGGCGCTTGCTATCGCCGGTGGTCGGGCGTGATCTCGCGGCGCTTGAATATGAGGCGCGGCTTGCTGCCGTCAGCGCCGCAGGCATCGCGCTATGGGACGTGGTCGCCACCGCGCGGCGCACCGGAAGCAGCGACGCGACCATCAGCGACGCCAGTGCGAACGACCTCGTCGCTTTGGTGGATCGCCTGCCGCAACTTCGCGCGGTCGCCTTCAACGGCGGCAAGGCGCTGTCGATCGGGCGGCCGATGCTGGCCGGGCGAGATCTCGCGATCCTCGCCCTCCCCTCGTCCAGCCCGCTCCACACGGTCGGCCTCGCCGCCAAGCAGCCCGCCTGGTCGGCCATCGCCGAGTATCTGGCCTAAGGCCGCTTGGGGATTTCCAGCCCACGCTGCACGGCCGGACGGGCAAGGCCCCGCTCCAGCCATGCGACGACGTTTGAATAGCCGTCGAAGCCAGTGAGGTCGCGCGCTTCGTAGAAGGTGATGAGGTTGTTCACCCAACCGATCATCGAGATGTCGGCGACCGAATACTCATCGCCGAGGAACCACTGCTTGCCCTCCAGTGCGGAGTCCATGACGCCAAGCAGTCGCTTCGCCTCGTCGACGTAGCGCTGCAGCGGGCGCTTGTCCTCCCACTCACGGCCGGCGAACTTGTTGAAGAAGCCGAGCTGCCCGAACATTGGGCCGACGCCGCCCATCTGGAACATCACCCATTGCACCGCCTGCCAATGGCGCGCCGGGTCCGCGGGCAGGAACTTGCCCGTCTTTTCGCCCAGGTACAGCAGGATCGCGCCACTTTCGAACAGCGCCAGTGGTGCACCGTCTGGGCCATTGGGATCGAGGATCGCGGGGATCTTGCCATTCGGGTTCAGCGACAGGAATTCCGGCGACTTCTGATCGTTCTTGGCAAAGTCGACGAGGTGAACCTCGTAGGGAAGACCGGTTTCCTCCAGCATGATCGACACCTTGACGCCATTGGGCGTCGGCAGGCCGTAATATTGCAAGCGATCGGGATGCCGGGCGGGCCAGCGCCGGGTGACCGGGAATGCGGAAAGATCAGGCACGAAGGGTTCTCCTGAAGTGTGCACCGGAAGGTAGGTGGCTGGCGCGGTTGCGCCAAGGAGGCTCGGTTTATCCCCGCGATGGAGCGGCCCGCCGCCCCGCACTTGCAGGAACCCGGGTCGCGCGCCCTCGTTGGAACACTGACGCAACAACCAAGGAGCGACCATGTACCGTTACGCATTCCTTCTGCTTGCCGCGGCGCCGATCGCCGCCACCGCCCAGACTGCCCCGGCTCCGGCCACCACGCCCGCAACCGGCGCTGCTGCTGCACCGGCAGCCGGCGCGCCGACCGTCGGCGCCACCATTTATGACGCGCAGGGCGGCACGGTCGGCACGATCGCATCGACCGACGGCACCAACGCAGTCGTCGACACCGGCACCGTCAAGGCTGCCGTCCCGCTCACCTCGTTCGGCACCGGCCCCAAGGGCCCAACGCTCGGCATGACGAAGGCGGAGCTTGAAGCTGCTGCCGGCCAGGGCGCGGCGCAGGCCGCTGCCGACTTCAAGTCGAAGCTGACCGCGGGCACCACCGTCTATGGTTCGGCCGGCGCGTCGGTCGGAACGATCAAGGAAGCGGACGCGCAGTTCGTGACGCTCACCACGCCCAAGGGTGACGCGAAGCTGCCGATCGGCTCGTTCGGCCCCGGGCCGCAGGGTGTCACCATCGGGATGACCGCTGCGCAGCTCGAAGCAGCGATGGCCGGCAAGTAAGAGCGGCCAAGTAAGTACGGCAGAGGCCGCGGGCACGGCGCCCGCGGCCGTTAGCCTTTGTGCAATTCAGATCCGCGCTTCAGCACCTTCGCGCCGTCCTCCTGTGCGATGAGGAACGCGGGGTTATCCTTGGTTCCGTTCTTGACGACCTTGGCACCCTTCAACGTCCGCTGGACACGGCGTTCGAACCGCTCCTCGACCTTGCCGTGCGCCGTGCCACTACCCCAGTGCCAGCTGACCTTGTCACCCTTGTGAATTGAATTCGCCAAGCATCGTCTCCTTCGACGATGCCGAACGCACCAGCAGCGCGCGAGATGCACGCCGCCGGTGACACGGGGGTTCAGGCTGCGGCCTTGGCTTCCTCCAACGCGGCGCGAACCGCGGCCAGCGCGTCATTGGCCTTGTCGCCGTCCGGACCGCCGCCCTGCGCCATGTCGGGCCGGCCACCGCCGCCCTGCCCGCCCACCGCGGCGACCGCGCGCTTCACCAGATCGACCGCATTGTACGTCGCGACGAGATCGTCGGTGACGCCGACCGCGACCGTGGCGCGGCCGTCGTTGACCGCGACCAATGCGGCGACGCCCGACTCGATGCGCTTCTTGGCATCGTCCACCGCGCCGCGCAGGCCCTTGGCCTCGAAGCCGTTCAGCACCTGACCGACGAAGGCGACGCCGCCGACGGTTTCGGGACCGGCCGGCGCAGCGCCGCTGCCGCCGCCCATCGCCAGCGCCTTCTTCGCCTCGGCCAGTTCACGCTCCAGCCGGCGCTTTTCCTCGAGCAGCGAGGCGACGCGGCCGGGGACTTCGTCTGGCGTGGTGCGCAGCGCGGAGGCTGCCTCGCGCAGCTTCTCGTCGCGCGAGGAGAGGTAAGCGCGCGCGGCTTCGCCGGTCAGTGCCTCGACGCGGCGGACGCCCGAGGAGACGGCGCCCTCGCCGATCACCTTGAACAGGCCGATGTCGCCCAGCGCGCTGACATGGGTGCCGCCGCACAGCTCGACCGAATAGGTCTTGCCGCCGTCATCGCTGCCCATCGAGACGACGCGGACCTCGTCGCCGTATTTTTCGCCGAACAGCGCCATCGCGCCCATCGCGATCGCATCGTCGGGCGTCATCAGCCGGGTGGTGACGGGGGTGTTCTGGCGGATCTTGGCGTTCACCGCTGCCTCCGCATCGGCCAGTTCCTCCGCGCTCATCGCGCTGGAATGGCTGACATCGAAGCGCAGGCGATCGGGCGCGACGAGCGAGCCCTTCTGCGCGACATGCGTGCCGAGCCGCTGGCGCAGCGCCTCATGCAGCAAGTGGGTGGCCGAGTGGTTGGCGCGGATCGCGGCGCGTCGCGCGACGTCGATCGCGAGCTTCACCGTGTCGCCGACCTTGATCTCGCCCGCGCCGAGCGTCGCGTGATGGACCCACAATTTGCCGAGCTGCTTCGAGGTGTCGGTCACCTCGGCGGAAAGGCCCCCCTCACTGCTGATCGTGCCGGCATCGCCGACCTGACCGCCGCTCTCGGCATAGAAAGGCGTCTGGTTGACGATCACGTCGACCTGGTCGCCGGCTGCGGCCTTTTCGACCCGCGCGCCATCCTTGACCAGCGCGAGCACGACGCCCTCGCCGACATCGCTGGAATAGCCGGTGAATTCGGTCGCGCCGACTTCCTCGGCGAGGTCGAACCACAATTCGTCCGATGCCTTGGCGCCAGAGCCCTTCCAGGCGGCGCGCGCCGCGCGCTTCTGCTCCGCCATCGCGGCGTCGAAGCCGGCGCGGTCGACGCCGAACGACTGGGCGCGCAGCGCGTCCTCGGTCAGGTCATAGGGGAAGCCGAACGTGTCGTAGAGCTTGAACGCGGTCTCACCCGGCAGCACGTCGCCCGGCTTCATCCCCGCGGTCGCCTCGTCGAGGAGCTTCAGCCCCTTGTCGAGCGTCTGGCGGAAACGGGTTTCCTCCTGGGAGAGCGTCGCCTCGATCAACGGCTGCGCACGGACGAGTTCCGGGTAAGCCGCGCCCATTTCGGCGACCAGCGCCGGCACCAGGCGGTGCATCAATGGCTCCTTGGCACCGAGCAGGTGCGCGTGACGCATCGCGCGGCGCATGATGCGGCGCAGGACATAGCCGCGACCCTCGTTGGCGGGCAGCACGCCATCGGCAACGAGGAAGCCGGCGCAGCGCAGGTGATCGGCGATCACGCGGTGGCTGGCCTGATTCGCGCCTGTCGTCGCAGTGTGGGTCAGCGCGCCCGAGGCGGCGATCAGCGCCTTGAACGTGTCGGTATCATAATTGTCGTGCACGCCCTGCATGACGGCCGCGATCCGTTCCAGCCCCATGCCGGTGTCGATCGACGGGCGCGGCAGATCGCCGATGATCGTGTCGGCTTCCTGCAGGAACTGCATGAAGACGAGGTTCCACACCTCGACAAAGCGGTCGCCATCCTCGTCCGGCGAGCCGGGAGGGCCACCGGGGATATGATCGCCATGATCGTAGAAGATCTCGCTGCACGGCCCACACGGACCATCCGAGCCCATCGCCCAGAAATTGTCCTTGGTCGGGATGCGGATGATGCGGTGATCCGGGAGGCCGGCGATCTTCTTCCACAGATCAAACGCCTGGTCGTCGGTGTGATACACGGTCGCGGTCAGCTTATCCGCGGGAAGGCCCCATTCCTTGGTCAGCAAGGTCCAGGCGTGAGTGATCGCCTGTTCCTTGAAATAATCGCCGAACGAGAAATTGCCGAGCATCTCGAAGAAGGTATGGTGCCGGGCGGTGTAGCCGACATTGTCGAGATCATTGTGCTTGCCGCCGGCGCGCACGCATTTCTGCGCGCTTACCGCGGTCGAATAGGGCCGAGTCTCGAGGCCCGTGAACACGTTCTTGAATGGCACCATGCCCGCGTTGACGAACATCAGCGTCGGATCGTTCTGCGGCACCAAGGGTGCGGAGGGCACGATGCTGTGCCCGGCCGAGCCGAAGTAATCGAGGAAGCTGCGGCGGATGTCGTTCGTCGAGGTCATGGCGTGCGACTTAATCACCTGAACGCCCGGTGACTAGCGGTAGTCGTACGGTCGATCGCGCGCAAAAACGGTCGACAATGGCGCTCAAGCGGCGCGCAATGGCAGCTCCCCGGCCAGCGCCCGCACGACCATGGGCTCGCTCAGCCCGTAATCCGCCAGCGAATAGCGGTGCGCGACGTGGCTTCCCTCTTTCGACCGCGCAACGAAGCGCTCCATCCGCTCCTCGACGCGCGACGAGAGCGGCATGGCAAGCATCCGGTACACGCGGCGCATTTCGGAGCGCCAGTCGGCGCCGACCGCCTCGAAGCTGACGTCGACCTGCGGCACGATCGCGGCGCGGCGGGCAGCGGCGGTACGCTGCTGGCGAAGCGCGATCTTGCGCAGCCATTCCGCCCCCACCCAATGCGGATCGACGGCGTCGGACTGGACGCGCATCTGGCTGTGCACCAGCGAAGCGGACGAGGCGACGGTCGCCGGTGCGGCGCGATCAAGGCACACCAACCGCGCATCCGGGAAGGTATCGAGCACCGCATCCAGATCCTGCGTGAACTGCGGCAGCTTCAGCACCAGCGGCTTGTCCCCGCGTTCGCGCCGCAGCCACGCGGCGGTCTGCAGCAGCCGCTTGAATTCGGCGTAAACGGGGCGCGTGTCCATCGCCTCCGTCATCGCGACGAAGCTGGGGATCCGCCACTGCGCCTCGAACGCGGCGCCGAAGATCGACACGTTGTGAAGCCCGATCTCCTCGTCCGGCTCCGCCGTGGCGGTGGGATGGATGGTCTGGAATTCAGGATTGAGCCAGGCGGCGCAGCGCAGGCCGATCCAGCCGCGCAGCCGGCGATCGTCGAAAGGGCCAAGGCGCCCGCTCGGCAGCGGGTTCCAGCTTTCGAAGAAGCGCGTGTGCGCGATGCGCGGATCGCACGCGAGCAGCCGCTGCATCCGCGTACTTCCCGAGCGCATCTGCCCCAGGACGATGATCGGGCGGCGAATCGGCTGGGCGAGGATTTCGGGGTGGCGCCGCCACCAGGCGTGCATGCGCGCGCGATTGGCCAGCGCCGCCACGATTTGGCCATGAGCGATCACCGTGCCGAGCGGGGTGAGCGCCGCCTCGTCGCGCAGCGCCGCGGTGAGCACGTCGAGCCGTTCGCGCCAGCCATTGTCCGGCCCCAGCGTCGCATCGCCGACCTGCCGGCGCGCGGCCGCGATCAGCGCGTCCGATTCGATCACCGGGCGCGACAGCCAGCCACGCGTCCAGGCACGCTCCAGCACCTCGTTGACGCGGGCGTGTCGACGGGACGGCTCCCCCACGACGCCTGACGCGCGCGGGACGACAGAAGGACCCGCGCTGTCGGCGGTGATGGTGAACATGAAAGGCAAACCCCCTGCCCGCCGTTTAGTGCCCAAGGAAAAATGATCCAAGTGAGTGCGTTGCGCGCGACTGCTCGGTTCGTCGCACTTGTGCGTGCCGCGCAGGCGCGCTCATAGTGCGCGGCACACCTGAAGGAGCGCGCCGGCATGTGGCTGATCCTGGCATTGCAAGCTGCCGTTCCCTCCGCCGAAGCCGCGGTCGATCGCTATCGGGAGCTGACCACCGCCGATTCGCGCTGCGTACGCGACCCCCAGTCGACGGACATCACGGTGTGCGGGATGCGCAATGCGGATCGCTTCCGCGCACCCTTCACGGTGCACGAGGCAGGCGATCCGATGTGGGAGCCGGTCGCCAACGAACGGCAGCGGTTCCTGGCGCGGACCGACAATTGCCAGGAGAAGAACCTGTTCCTGGTCGGCTGCGGGGCGTTTGGCCTCAGCGTCACCACCGGCGGCGGGCGTGACGGCGTCGAGCTTCGGCCGATGGCCAAGTGATCCGCCGACCCCTCCGGAACAAGAAGAAGAAGTGGGATCCCGGCTCCAGGCCGGGGTGACGAGTGAAGTCGCTAGACCGGGCGATCGAGGCTGGTCGGCGGGGTGCTGAACCATTGCGGGCCCGATGCGCCCATCCCGAAGCAATCTTCCAGCCGGATGCCGAACTTGCCCGGCAGGTACAGGCCGGGCTCATTGGAAAAGCACATGCCGGCGGCGAGCGGCGCGGTTTCGCCGTGGACGAGGTTGATCGGCTCGTGCCCGTCCATGCCGATGCCGTGGCCGGTGCGGTGCGAGAGACCCGGCAGCCGGTAGCGCGGGCCATAGCCCCAGCGTCCATATTGCGCCCGCACCGCATCGTCGATCGTGCCGGCGGGTGCCCCGAGCCGAGCGGCCTTCAGCGCGATCTGCTGGCCCTGCGCGACATGATCCCAGACACGGCGCTGCTCGGCAGTAGCATCGCCGTGAACCCAGGTGCGCGAGACATCCGATTCGTAGCCGTGCACGGCGCAGCCGCAGTCCATCAGCACGACCTGGCCGCCGCCCACGCGGTGCACCTCGCGGCTGCCATGCGGATAGGCCGATGCCTCGCCGATCAGCGCCATGGAGAAAACCGGCTCCCCGCCCAGCTTGCGTGTCGCGGCACTCATCAGCGCGCCGACCTCCGCGCCGGTCATGCCCTTCTCGACCCGCGGGTGGAGCCAGCGATAGGCGGCGATCGTCACGTCTGTCGCGCACTGCAGCAGCGCGATCTCGGCCGGCGTCTTGATCATCCGGCAGCCGCGCACGACCGGATTGGCGGAGACGAGCCGGACGCCCGGCAGCGCGCGCTTCAGCCCATCGCTGGCAAAGAAGCGCACCGTTTCCTCGACGCCGACCGGCCGGCCCGCCAGCTTGCGTTCGGCGAGGAAGCCGGCGACGAGCTTCAGCGGATCCTCGTCCTCCTGCCACACCCGCACCTCCGCCGGCACGCCCAGCGTCTCGCGGACCGACGGTTCCTCGAAGAAGGGCGTGACGACGAGCGCTTCCCCCTCCACCGGTATCACCGCCGCCGTCAGCCGTTCGCTGCGCCCCCAGCGCACGCCGGTGAAATAGGTGAGGCTTGCCCCCGGCTCGATCAGCACGGCGCCGATCACGTTGGCCTTCATCAGCGCCTGAGCCCGCGCGACACGCGCCGTGCGCTCCGCCGGGGTGATCGGCCGGGCGCCGGTGGTGATGTCGGAAAGCTCGGCCAGATCCGGCTCCGCGGCACGAAGAACCCCAGTGATCGAGAGCAATGGCAGCGCCGCTGCCGCCCGAAGCAGTGATCGGCGGGAGGGGGCGAAGATCATCGGCTTGTTCTTTTCCTATCGGGTGCGTGGATGAATTGACCGGAGGGCGACAGACCCAGTGCTGCGCTGCCCGGGCGGGCGCAGCCATGCCTAAAGCGACTATGCGTGTGAGAACAGAGTCACTTGACCTCGCGCCGCCAATCCCCTTTCACCTTCGCGCGACGACCTATCCACCGTTCGCCCCGAGCTTGTCGAAGGGTCGCCACGCAGCGGTAAGGCCAGGCGCACATCTCGGGAGCATACATGGCCAAGCGGCTCACTTATTATATCATGATCGCGCTCGTCGCTGGCCTTGCGTTGGGGGTTGCCCTCAATGCCTGGATCGATGACGGCAGCGCCGCCGCGACGGCCCGGCTGGAAGAGATCGCCGGATATTTCTCGATCGTGACCGCCGTTTTCCTGCGGCTGATCAAGATGATCATCGCCCCGCTGGTGTTCGCGACCCTCGTCGCCGGCATCGCGCACATGGGGGACACCAAGGCGCTGGGCCGGATCGGCGGGCGGGCGGTGGCGTGGTTCATCTGCGCCAGCCTCGTCAGCCTGACGCTTGGCCTCATCCTGGTGAACCTGTTCCAGCCGGGCGTCGGGCTGAACTTCCCGATCCCGCCGGAAACCGCCACCAGCGGCGTCGAAAAGGCCGCGTTCAACCTCAAGGATTTCATCACCCACGTCTTCCCCGCCTCCGGAATCGAAGCGATGGCGAAGAACGAGATCCTGCAGATCGTCGTCTTCTCGATCTTCATCGGCGTGGCGATCACCGCAGTCGGCGAGAAGGCCGCGCCGCTGGTGCGCGGCATCGAGGCGCTGGTGCAGGTGATGCTGACCGTCACCAATTACGTGATGCGCTTCGCCCCCATCGCGGTGTTCGCGGCGGTGGCTGGCACGTTGACCGAGCGCGGGCCCTCGATCATCGGCAACCTCGCCTATTTCATGGGCACCTTCTACCTTGGCATGATCATCCTGTGGATGCTGCTGTTCGGGGTCTGCTGGGCGATCGTCGGAAAGCGTACGAAGCTGCTGGTGCGCTACGTGCGCGAGCCACTGCTGCTCGCTTTCTCCACCGCATCGTCCGAAGCCGCCTATCCCCGCACGCTGGAGGCGCTGGACAAGTTCGGCGTGCCGCCGCGCATCGCCAGCTTCGTCCTGCCGCTGGGCTACAGCTTCAACCTCGACGGCTCGATGATCTACATGACCTTCGCGACGATCTTCATCGCGCAGGCCTATGGCATCGATCTGACGCTGTGGCAGGAAATCACCATGCTGCTGGTGCTGATGATCACCAGCAAGGGCATTGCCGGCGTGCCGCGCGCCAGCCTGGTGGTGATCGCGGCGACGCTTGGCTTCTTTGATATTCCCGAGGCCGGCCTGCTGCTGATCCTTGGCATCGACCACTTCCTCGACATGGGCCGGTCGGCAACCAACGTCGTCGGCAATGCGGTGGCGAGCGCGGTAATCGCGAAATGGGAAGGCGAGCTCGATCCGATGGAGCCGGACGTGATCGACGGGCCACGGGCGCCAGCGGGAGGCGGGCCGGCCTTTGACACCGACAGCTTCCGCGAGACGCCGAACCTCGACGTGGACCGGCGCGCCTGACGTATCCCCGCCGGCGTGGCACTGATGCGTTGCCGCGCCGGCGCAGGCCAAGGGGGTGACAGCGCGCCCCCGCGCGGCAATGAAGGCGGCAAAGGAGAGCCTTCCATGCCGCATTACGGCGACCTGCAAACCCAGATCTATGGTGCCGGCCTGTCCGGCGTGGTCCCCACCTATCCGGTCGATTTCGCGACGCTGGAGAAGCGCGCGCAATCCGCGCTGCCGCCGCATGTGCTGACCTATGTCCAGGGCGGCTGCGGGGACGAATATACGCAGGACGAGAATGCGCGCGCCTTCCGCCATTGGGGGATGGTGCCGCGCATGATGGTCGATGCGACGCACCGTGATCTTTCGATCGAGCTGTTCGGGCTGAAACTGCCCTCGCCGTTGTTCATGGCGCCGATCGGCGTCACCGGCATGATGACGCAGGACCAGCACGGCGACGTGGCGGCGGCACAGGCCTCAGCCATGACCGGCGTGCCGCTGACCGCCTCGACCCTGTCGAATGATCCGCTGGAGGACGTGAAGACCGCCTGCGGCGAGACGCCGGCCTTCTTCCAGCTCTACACGCCGCGCGACAAGGAACTGGCCGAAAGCCTCGTCGGGCGCGCGGAGGCGGCGGGATACAAGGCGATCGTCGTCACGCTCGACACCTGGGTCACCGGCTGGCGGCCGCGCGATCTCAACCCGTCGAACTTCCCGCAGCTGCGCGGCCATGTGCTGCAGAACTATTTCGTGGATCCGCGCTTTCGCCAGATGCTGGGCGGCAAGGCGCCCGAGGAGGATCTGCGCACCGCCATCGGCACCTGGGGCGCGACGTTCGGCAAGGTGCTGACGTGGGACGACATGGCGTGGCTCAAGTCGATCACGAAGCTTCCGATCGTGCTGAAGGGGATATGCCACCCCGATGACGCGCGCCGCGCGATCGATAGCGGCGCGGACGGCATCTATGTCTCCAATCACGGCGGTCGGCAGGCGAACGGCGGCATCGCGGCGATCGACATGCTGCCGGCGGTGGCCGACGAGGTGGCGGGACGCGTGCCGGTGCTGTTCGATTCGGGCATCCGATCGGGCACCGATGTGGTGAAGGCGATCGCGCTTGGCGCGGATGCGGTGGGTGTCGGCCGGCCCTATTCCTATGGCCTGGCGCTGGGCGGCGCGGCGGGCTGCGCGCACGTGCTGAAGTGTTTCCTTGCCGAGGCGGACCTGCTGATGGCGGTCAACGGCTGGCCAACCTTGGAGGCGGTGCGCCAGGCGGGGGCGATCCGGACGGATCGCTAGCGCCGGGAAGGCGTCATCCGGCGAAGGGATGACGCCCCTGAAGATCAGATCCCGACCAGCCCGCCATCCTCGCGGGTGATCACGATCGTGGCCGAGCGCGGTCGGCTGGCGCTGGCCGAAGTGCCGCTCTGCGACGCCGGCCAGTTCGACGTGATATTGTCCGGCCCGCCATTCTCGCCCGGGTGCTGGATGTTGACGAACAGTGCCTTGCCGTCCGGCGTCGAGGTTATGCCGGTGATCTCGCACTCCTTCGGGCCGACGAGGAAGCGCTTCAGCGTCGCGCCCGGCACCTTGCCGACGCGCGTCGTCGCGGTGCTGGTGCCGGCAGGCGTGGTGTTGGTGATCGTCTTCACGCCCCCGTCACCCACCCGGCCCGGAATTGCGGCCAGCATCATGCAGTTGGTGACATCGGTATAGGCGCCATCGTCCGTCTGCAGCCACATCACCGGATTGGCCCCCTGCCCTGCGACGTTCGAGGGCAGGCTGAACCACATGCCGTCGGGCGAGGAGAAATCGTTGCTGTCGTCCAGCCCCGACAGGTTGATGTTGGCCGCGTCGAGATCACGGCCCGAACCGAAGGCATAGACGTCCCAGGTGAAGCTCGTCGCCTCGGTCGTGTCGCCGGCTTCGCGCAGGCGGATGACGTGGCCATTGACGTTGCCCACGCTGTTGCTGCGCCCATCGGTGCGGGGATCGACATAGGCGCGCGGGTTAGTGGCATCGACGCCGGCTGCGGTGCGCGAGCTGTTGTTCGTCAGCGTGCAATACATCTCGCCATTGGCCGGGTTCACCGCGGTCCATTCCGGCCGGTCCATCTTGGTGGCGCCAAGCGCATCCGCCGCGAGGCGGACGTTGATCAGCACGTCGGCCTGATCGGCGAAGGGATAGTCCGTGTTGGCGCTGGTCAGCGGGCCCGAGCCGAAGGTGAGCGGCAGCCACTGGCCCGAACCGTCGGCGTTGAACTTCGCGACGTACAGCGTCCCGGCGTCGAGGTATTTGTCGCCCACCGCCAGCCGGCTCGCGGCATTGGCGTCCGCCGCGGACCAAGCGGTGTTGGAGACGAACTTGTAGATATATTCGTTCTGCGCGTCGTCACCCATGTAGAAGGCCGGCTTTACGCCGGCGACCATCCGGCCGGGCTCCACGCCCTCATGGTTCATGCGGCCGAGCGCGGTGCGCTTGCGCGGCGTGGAGGCGGGATCATAGGGATCGATCTCGACGATCCAGCCGAACTGGAACGGCTCGTGCCGGAAATCACCGGTGCCGTCCGCGGCGAGCGCCGCGCTGGCGGTGGCGTTCCAGCGGCGAAAGCTGGTGTTCGACGGGTCTGACGCGGCCACCGTCGACCAGCCGTAATTGCCCGCGCGGCCCTCACCGATGCCATAGCGGGTGAGGCTGCGGTTCTCCTTCGCGGCCCCCGCATTGGTGCGCACCGTCGCGTCGCCGGTGTCGCGGCGGAAGTAGCCGGCCCAATTCTCCTCCGCGGTGGCATAGGTGCCCCAGGGCATCGGGCCGTTTGCGCAATTGTTGATCGTGCCGCGGCCCTGCGTCCCATCGGGCGAATGGAGCGTCCTCAGCTGACGGTTGCCGCGCGCCGGGCCGCTGAAGGCAGTCGGCGTATTGGGCGTGACGCGCCGGTTGAGCGCCGACGCCTGGACATAGCTCCATGCGGAGGCACCGCGGGTGACCTCGACCACCGAGACGCCATGCGCCTCGATCTCCTTGGTCGCCTCGGCCTCCGGCCGCACGCCGCCGGCGCTCGTCGGGCCGTTCGGGTGAAGATAGGCCTGGGTGATGTTCTCGTGATTGAGCACCAGCAACCCGCGGGTGCTGTTCGATGCGTCCCGCGCGGTGCCGCTGGCGGCAAGGCCGAAGAAGCTCATCCCGTCATGATGATCGCCCGCACGGGTCGCGAAGCTCGAATCGCTGCCGTCATTGGCGAAGGCAGGCGTCGCGCCGTTGATCGGATCGCCAAGGCGGTACAGCACCGTCACGCGATAGCCGGCCGGCACAGTGACGATGTCGTTGCGGTTCTTCGCCACGGCGGCGAAATCGAGCGTCGCGGGAGAGACGGTGACCGTCGTATCCGCCGTTGCGTTGTCGCCGGAACTGGTGGTGCCGCTGAAACGGAACACAAGCGGCGTCGCGGCGGCGACGGCAGGGGCAATGAACGTCGCGCTCGCGCCGCTGCTGCTCAGCGTCACCGCCGGGCCGCTCACCTGCGTCCATCCGACCGCCTGCGCGGTGGGGCTGGCGGTACCCTGCAGCGTTACGATCTTGCCCGCAGTGATCGCCACCGCACTGCCCGCCGTCACGGTGATCGGATCGCGCGTGATCGTGTCATCGTCGTCGCAGCCCGCGAGGAGCACGCCGCCGAACACTGCGGTCGTCATCGCGCTCAAGCCGCCGCGCAGCGTCTGCCGGCGCGAATAGCGGCGCGCGATCAGATCGCCCAGATGCGTGTTCGCGCTCTCGTTCGTGTCAACGTCGCCATCGTCGTAGAGGAAAGTCGAATCGGTCATGATCGCCCCCGGAAGCTGCCCTGTTACGGGGTCATGTGGCGGGCGCTGGTGACGGCTACGTGGCGTGACGAAGTCGCTACGGTTGCAATTTGATGTGAAGTCCAAGACACTTGACCCAGCGCACGCTTTCGCTATGGAGCCGCGCTTGTCGTACGCCTTTGGGCGAACGGCGCCGTCCGAGACAGCGGGTGGGCCCTGGCGCCCTTAATTCCCCGCCGAGGCGGGGACAGGATTTTGCCGCAGCGCCCTGGCGCTTCGGTTTGCCGCACCGCTTACGGGGTCATTCCCGCGCCGTGCGACTGCTTCCCATTCCCCTTCGCTGGACAACCGGATGCGGTATCTGCCGCATACGGATCGTAACCGGCCGCAGCCTTCGGGACGCGGCCAAAGTGTGGAGAATGGCATGGATCGTGCTGAAAAGGCCCAAGCCGTCGCCGAACTCAAGCAGACCTTCTCCGAGGTCGGCGTGGTGGTCGTCACCCGCAACCTCGGCCTCACCGTCGCACAGTCGACGCAGCTGAGGACGAAGATGCGCGAGGCCGGTGCCGTCTACAAGGTCTCGAAGAACAAGCTTGCCAAGATCGCGCTCGATGGCACCGACTATGACGGCCTGGGTGAATATTTCACCGGTCCGGTCGGTCTCGCGACCTCGGTCGACCCCGTTGCGGCTGCCAAGGTGGCCGTGGACTTCGCCAAGACGACCGACAAGTTCGAGATCGTCGGCGGCGGCATGGGTGCGACCAAGCTCGACGTGGAGGGCGTGAAGGCGCTCGCCACGATGCCGTCGCTCGACGAGCTCCGGGCGAAGATCGTCGGTCTCATCGTGGCCCCGGCCACCAAGATCGCGACCATCACCCAGGCGCCCGCCGCGCAGATCGCGCGCGTGCTTGCAGCTTACTCGGAAAAGGAAGCCGCCTGATCCTTCAGGCAGCATCGTTTCATTCGAACGTTTCAAAGGAAGTATATCATGGCAGACCTGAACGCGCTGGTTGACCAGCTGTCCGAACTGACCGTCCTCGAGGCGGCTGAGCTCTCGAAGCTCCTCGAAGAGAAGTGGGGCGTCTCGGCCGCAGCAGCGGTTGCAGCAGCTCCGGCAGCTGGCGGCGCCGGCGGCGGTGCACCGGCCGCTGAAGAGAAGACCGAGTTCGACGTGATCCTCACCGGCGACGGTGGCAAGAAGATCAACGTCATCAAGGAAGTCCGCGCGATCACGGGCCTGGGCCTGACCGAAGCGAAGACCCTCGTTGAGTCGGCTCCGAAGGCGATCAAGGAAGGCGTCTCGAAGGACGAGGCCGAGAAGGTCAAGAAGCAGCTTGAAGAAGCTGGCGCGACCGTCGAGGTCAAGTAAGCCGCTGCGGGGAAGACGGGCCATGCTGGCCCGCATCCCCGCAAGGCCGGCCGGCGTGGGCCAAGGCTCACGTCCGACGTCACGGGACCTGCTCCCGTGACGGCATAGCCGAAGACAGAAAAAGGCGGCTCCCCTCGCGGGCGCCGCCTTTTTCTATGCATGCTCAATTCGGTGACGACGCCGGAGAAGAGAAAGAAGCGGGACGCCGGATCAGGTGCGGGGTGACGCAGCCCTGCAAGACGACACGGCGCTCAGGCGTGCCCCACCCAGTCGTCGCCGTCCCCGGCCCGCGTCGCGATGCGCGCCGCGGGCGCACAGCCGCAGCGGCGCGTATCATGGGCGAGCAATTCGCCCGTCGCGACCACTTCGAAGGTACTGGAATCGAGATACCGCACCGGTTCGCCGTCAAGCAGCGTCGTCCAGGCCGCGCCGCGATGCTGGCGCACGCCCGTGCCGCCGTTCGTCATGAAGACGTGGCGACGCTCCACTACCACCAGCGCGGTGCCGTCGTCGCCGATGCACCGGTGCCGTGCGAGTTCCTCGATCATCGCCCTCAGTCCACGGCCAGCGGCGTGACGCGAACGATGCGCAGGTCGCGATCGCGTCCGTCGCGGTCCGGCCAGCGGATCGTGCTGCCGGCCCGCATCCCGATCAAGCCCGCGCCCACCGGCGTCAGGATCGAGACGCGGCCTGCGTCGATGTCCGCGTCCTTGGGATAGACCAGCTGCACGGTCCGCTGCGCGCCCGTCCCCTCGTCGACGAATTCGATCTGCGAATTCATCGTCACCGTCTGCTGCGGCAGCTCATCGGGTTCGCGCACCTCGGCCCGGTCGAGCTCCGCCATCAGCAGCGCCGTGGTGTGAGGATGGGCCCGCTCGGCACGAAGCGCCAGCTCCCAGAGCTGATCGCATTCCGCGGCGGTGAGATAGATCGCCGGCGGCTCCGCCGGCAGCGAGGCGAGTTGTTCCATGAAAATAGCAGCTTTCCGCTTGATCGAAATCGGCCGCGCACGCGCGCGGCCTAGGGAGGTCATATCGATGAAGGCCCGAACCCAGGCGGCGCATGCCGTCCGGGGCCCGGGCTAGCGGCGTGCGGCGAGCTGCCCTGCGTGATCGCGAAAACGCTGATATGTCGCCCAAGCGTACATTAGTGGAACGTGAGGACAGGCGCGCCGGAAGTCAAGTTTTCGCGCGATCGGCTCCCGTCTCGCCCCGGGCCCGCGGCACGCGTTTTCCCTTCGTGCGGCTGGTGAGATGCCAGCGGCCGCAGCGATCGCAGCGATAGGGCCGCAGGACGATCTCCGCCGCGATGGCGGCCGCCGCCGCCTCTCCTTGCGACGGGAAGCGTCGCTTGCGGTTACAGACGCTGAGCTTGGTGCGCATCGCGCGCGCCCGAGGCACAGAGGCTCGTTCTGATCACCTGCCGTGCGGCCGCACGCCGATCGTATCGTACATGCGCGGCGGCTGATCGAGCCAGAAGGGCCCGAGCTTCGCCTGGCCGGGCCGGTCGATGCCAAGCGCGTGGACGGACGTGGTCTGCGCACCCTCATGCACCGCGCGGATGGCGAGCACCGGCACGAACATTGGCCGCCCGCCCGCCTGAAGCACGGTGATCGCGTCGCGTGGCATGGTGGCGAGTGTGCGCACCCGCTTCGTTTCGCCCGGCGCCAGCGTGAACGGTGCGATCGCCGGCTTGCCGACCGGGCCGCCGAAGATCGTGGCGATCACGGAATCGAGCCCCGGCTGCGCACTGAGCAGGCGCACCTCGACCGCGACGCCGGTGGCCGGCACGTCCGAGGTGTTGCGCACCGTGACGATGACGTCCGCCGTGGCGGTGACGAGGTTGATGCCGGCACGGCTGATGACCGGCTCGTCGATGTCGATCCGGGCGGTCGTAGCAGGCGCGGTTGCCGCTGGCGTTGTTGCGCCCGGAGCGGCGGCGCTGGGCGTCGGCTGCAGGAAGCGCGGTGTCGGCGGCGCAGGCGGCGGCGTCACGGGCGCGGCAGGTGTGACGGGCGCCGCCGGTAGCGGGCGCGGCGCGGCGGCAGGTGCCGGCGGCGGCGGCGGTGTCGGCTCGGTCACCGTTGGGGCGAAAGGCTCCTCGTCCGCCACCTCCTCGCGCCGCCGGCGACTGCGCCAGAAAAGCAGGCCGGCGATGACGGCGGCGACGAGAAGCACGGGCAGCAGCCAGATCGGACGCGCCGGTTCTTCCGCGGGCGGGAGCGGCTGCGGTGCGGCGCTCGGCTCGACCGGCGCCGGGGTCTCCGACGCAATCGGCGAAGGTAAGAGTGGTGCGGCGGGCGTCGGAGAGGCAACGGGCGTCGGTGCGCTCGTCGTCGGGGTTGCCGTCGCCGTCGGAGTCGGCCGCGGCGTGGGGGTCGCGGCCGGCCGCGGCGTCGGCGTGGCGCGGGGCGTTGGCGTGGCACGGGGCGTCGGTGTCGCGCGCGGCGTGGGCGTCACCACCGACGGCGGGGGTGGCGGCGTGACGACCGGAACCGGCGTCGGAGTGGGCGTCGGCTGCGGGGTCGATTGGCCCGGCGGCAGGCTGAAATTGCCAAGGTCCGGCAAGCCGCCCGGCGGCACCTGGGCCGCGGCCGATCCGGCCAGGGCGAGGATCGCCGCGCCCGCCAAATATCCCGTCGTTCTGCGCATCGTCATCGCGCTAGTCCTGCCAAGATGAACGCGCGACAACGGATCACGGCTTCACCTGCGGCTGATCGGTAGGGACGACGGGCAGCCACACCGCGCTCGCCTGCTCACCCCCGCGCATCAGCGTGACGGTTGCCTTGCGATAATCCTCGGGCTTGGCGTGGAAGATGTTGGGCACGAACGTCTGCGGGTTGCGATCGTAGAGCGGGAAGAGCGAGGATTGCACCTGCACCATGATGCGGTGGCCCGGCTGGAACACGTGGTTCACCGTCGGCAGGCGGAAGCGATAGCGCTGCACCTTGCCGGCGGGGATCGGCGTCGGCTTTTCGAAGCTGTCGCGGTAGCGCCCGCGGAAGATGTCGAGACTGATCGGCAGCTGGTACCCGCCCTTCTTCGGCTCGTTGGGATAATCGTCCGGATAGACGTCGATCACCTTGACGACGAAATCGCCGTCGGTGCCGGTCGTCTTGGCGAAGATATCCGCCAGCGGCGCGCCGGAGACGCGCACCGCCTGGGTCAGCGGCTCGGTCTGGTACGTCATCACGTCGGTCCGCCCGTCGACCGAGCGCTGGTCCGAGACGAGCCAGGATTGCCAGCGGCCGTCGTTGAAGTTCACCGGGCGCGGCAAGTGCGGGACGGGCTTCGCCGGATCGGCGACGTAGCTGTCGCCGCCGGTCGCGGCCTTGGCGAAATCGAGCCCGCCGTCGCCCTGCAGATAGATCGGCTTCATCGGCGCGGCGCAGCCCGCCTCGCAGGCGAGCGGCCATTGCGCCAGCTTATCCCAGCGGTTCGCGCCGGTGTTGTAGATCAGCGCCTGCGGCGGGGTGAAGGCGGGGCGGCCATCGCGCAGATACTGGTCGAAGAAGGGAAAGAGGTAATCCTCGCGCCATTCGGTGGCGGTATCGCCGTTCCACTTGAAGTCGCCCAGCGACGAGCCGTCGTAATTGGCCTGGCTATGCCGCCACGGCCCCATGACGAGGAAGTTGTTGCCCGCCTTGCCCTTCGCCTTCAGCGCTTCCCACGCGGTGATCGCGCCGTACATATCCTCCTGATCGAACAACCCTTGTTCCCACATCGTTGGCACGTTCGACGGGTTCGCGGCGAGCAGCTTGTCCAGCGCTTGGCCCTGCCAGAAGGCGTCATAGGCAGGATGCGCCGCCATTCGCTGCCAATAGGGAAGCTTGGCATAGCCGGACTTTTCCGCCCAGGCACCGGCCGACCCGGCGCGGCGGAATACCTCGTAATCGTCATAGACTTCCGGCGCCGGGCCGCTTCCGGCGCCCTTGAAGCCCGTCTGGCTGCCGAACCAGCGGATGTTGGCGAGGCGGAAGGCACCGTAATGGAACCAGTCGTCCCCCATCCAGCCGTCGATCATCGGGCTTTCGGGCGCCGCCACCTTCAGCGCCGGATGCGGGTTCAGCAGCGCCATCACCACCGTGAACCCTTCGTAGGACGATCCGAGCATGCCGACGCGGCCGTTCGTTTCCGGCAGGTTCGCCTTGTTCACGAGCCAATCGATCGTGTCATAGGCATCCGTGACGTGATCGGTCTTGGTCGGGTTGAGCGGCCCGATCACCGGGCGGGTGACGACATAATTCCCTTCTGAGCCATATTTGCCGCGCACGTCCTGGAAGACGCGGATGTAGCCGGCGCGCACGAACGGCTCGTCCCCCTGCGGCAGCAGCGCGCGCATGTTCGGGCTGTTCGCCACGCGATTGGCGCGGCCGCTGGCGTTATAGGGCGTGCGCGTCAGCAGGATCGGCGCGTTCGCCGCCCCCTTCGGGATGACGATGACGGTGTAGAGCTTCACCCCGTCGCGCATCGGGATCATCACTTCGCGCTTCACATAGTCGCGCGCCTCGATCGGATAGGCGAAGCCGGGCGGGATGTCCCCGGCGGGCGCGGGCGATTGCTGCGCGGCGAGCGGGGTGACGGCCATCGCAACGCCGGCGAGCAGCAGCAATTTCTTCATTCGCTTCACCCCTTTTGCCGACCATCGGCCCGATCGCGTCCGCCTCTTCTCCCTGCGAAGTTGGACGGATGCTCAAGCGCCGGGCGATAGTCGGACGCGGGGCTGGCGATCAACCGGCATCGGCCAGCTTTCACGGTTCCTTGACGCGCTTTGTGCCATGATCGCCGGCGATGCGCCCCGGCCCCACCCCCGCCTTTCCTTCCGCCCGGCCAACGGAGCGCCGGCGCGGCCTGCCGCGCTTCGGCGTGGTGCTGGCGGCAATGGCGCTCCTGGCGTGCGTCCCGTTCCTCAGCGCCACCATCGCGTCGATGACCGATCTGCCGGGCCATATCGGCCGCTACGCCGTCATGCTGGATGGTGGGCGCTCGGCTGATCTTGCCTCTTATTATGACTTCACGTGGAAGCTCGTCGGCAACCTCGGCGTCGACCTGACGGTCCGCGCGCTCGGCTGGCTGGGGGCGGAACGCGCCGCATGGCTGGTCGCCGCCGCCATCGCACCGCTGACGATCCTCGGCATGGCGGCCGTCGGCCATGCACTGCACGGTCGCATCCAGCCCGCCACCGTGGCGGCCGCCTGCTTCGCGCTGGCCAATCCGCTGATGTTCGGCTTCGTCAACTATTCGCTATCGTTCGCGCTGGCGCTGCTTACCTTCGCCGCGTGGATCCGGCTGCGCGACGCGCCCGCCTGTTGGACGGTGCCGCTGCTCGCAATCGCCGCGCTCGCTACGTGGATCGCCCATGCCATGGGCTGGGGCGTGCTGGTGCTGCTCGCTGGCGGGTTCGAGCTCGAACGGCTGTGGCGGCGGCGCAGCGCTCAGGCGCTAGCGGACGCGCTGCTGCGCGGGGTCCCGCTCCTGCCCCCGCTCATCCTGACGCTTGCCTGGCAAAGCGGCGACCATGGCGCGCTGATGGCATGGGGCGACAGCCTCGTCACCCGCAAGGTGATGAACTGGGTGGTCATGCTGCGCGGAGAGGCGAAGTGGATCGATCTCGCGACGCCGGTGCTGATCGCCCTCGCCTGCCTTGCCGCCTGGCGCCGGCAGTTGATCGACTGGCGGATCGGCACCGGCGCCGTGCTGATCGCGCTTGCCTGCCTCGCCATGCCGACCACCATGTTCGGCAGCTGGGGCGCCGACGAGCGGATCGCGCCGGCGGCGGTGATCGCTGCGCTGCTGTCCCTGCGCTGGCGCGGCAGCCGACGCGGCGCGATCGCGCTTGCCGGCCTCGCGTCCATGCTGTTCGGGGTGCGCACCGTGATGATCGCGCGGGACTGGCACCGGCTCGACGCGGCCTATGCCTCGCACCTTGCGGCGCTTGAGCTGGTGCCGGCCGGCGCGCGCATCCACGCTGTCGTGCTGCAGGATCGCTGCCACAGCGCGTGGCAGGCAACCGCGTACAATCATCTGCCCAGCCTCGCGATCGGCCGGCGTCACGCGCTGGTGAACAGCCAGTGGCTGCTGCCGGGCGCGGCGCTGCTCACCGTGCGCGCGCCGGGGGACGCCGCCCTGATGCACGATCCCTCGCAGATGGTGGATGGCTTCGATTGCAACGGTCCGCTCGCCCAGCCGCTCAGCGCGAAGCTGGCGCAGATCCGTGGCGGCGGCTGGCAGTATCTATGGGTACTCGGCACGCGCGGGCATGATCCGTGGCCCGGCGCTGCACCTGTCTATGCCGATGGAAATAGCGCGCTTTACCGCCTGCCGACTGGTTGACGCCGGCAACCCCGTCACCTATATCCGGTCAATCACCACAGCTTCGGGAAATGACATGGCGTCGCGCACCGTGTCGAACGGATAGGAGTTGGTGGTTTCATAAGACGCTTCAAGGCTGCCGTTTGTTCCTGAACCGGAACATGACGTGCGGCCTTTTCGTGTCTTGTCTGCGCCCGGACGAATTAGACCAAGGCGGTACAGCTACATGGCATCCAAGGCGATCGAATACGGCACTGCGAAGCGCCGCATCCGCAAGGTGTTCGGCAACATCCACGAAGTGGTGCAGATGCCGAACCTCATCGAGGTGCAGCGCGAGAGCTACGAACAGTTCCTGCGGTCCGACCCCTCGATCGGTTATGTCTCGGGTCTCGAGAAGACGCTGCGCAGCGTGTTCCCGATCCGTGACTTCGCCGGCACGGCAGAGCTCGACTTCGTGAACTACGAACTCGAACCGCCGAAGTTCGACGTCGAGGAATGCCGTCAGCGTGGCATCACCTATGCCGCGCCGATGCGCGTGACGCTTCGCCTGATCGTGTTCGAGGTGGATCCGGAAACGGAAACCCGCTCGGTGCTCGATATCAAGGAGCAGGACGTCTACATGGGCGACATGCCGCTGATGACGGAGAACGGCACGTTCTTCATCAACGGCACGGAGCGCGTGATCGTCAGCCAGATGCACCGTTCGCCGGGCGTCCTCTTCGATCATGACCGCGGCAAGACGCACGCCTCGGGCAAGTATCTCTTCGCGGCGCGCGTGATCCCGTATCGCGGTTCGTGGCTCGATTTCGAGTTCGACGCGAAGGACATCGTCAACGTCCGTATCGACCGCAAGCGCAAGCTGCCGGTGACGGCGCTGCTCTACGCGCTTGGCCTCAACAGCGAGGAAATCCTCAACCACTTCTACAACCGCGTCACCTATGTGCGCGGCCAGGGTGGCTGGCGCATCCCGTTCGCGGCCGAGAACTGGCGCGGCGTGAAGCCGACGTTCGACCTCGTCGACGCGAACTCGGGCGAAGTCGTGTTCCCGACGGGCACGAAGGTGACGCCGCGCGCCGCCAACAAGGCAGCCAAGGACGGCCTGACCGACCTCCTCATCCCGACCGAGGAAATCTACGGCCGCTATTCGGCCTATGACCTCATCAACGAGCAGACCGGCGAGATCTACGTCGAGGCCGGTGACGAGATCGGCCCGGAAAGCCTGGAGAAGCTCGACAAGGCCGGCATCGACCGGATCGAGCTGCTCGACATCGACCATGTCACCACCGGCCCGTGGATCCGCAACACGCTGAAGGCCGACAAGGCCGAAGAGCGCGAGCAGGCGCTGAGCGACATCTATCGCGTGATGCGCCCTGGCGAGCCGCCGACGCTCGAGACGGCGGAAGCGCTGTTCGCTGGCCTGTTCTTCGATCCGGACCGCTACGACCTGTCGGCCGTGGGCCGCGTGAAGCTCAACATGCGCCTTGACCTCGATGCCGAGGACACGGTGACGACGCTGCGCACCGAGGACATCCTGGCAGTCGTGAAGACCCTCGTCGACCTGAAGGACGGCAAGGGCGAGATCGACGACATCGACAACCTCGGCAACCGCCGCGTGCGTTCGGTGGGCGAGCTGCTCGAGAACCAGTATCGCGTCGGTCTGCTCCGCATGGAGCGTGCGGTGAAGGAGCGCATGAGCTCGGTCGACGTGTCGACCGTCATGCCGAACGACCTCATCAACGCGAAGCCGGCGGTCGCCGCGGTGCGTGAATTCTTCGGCTCGTCGCAGCTGTCGCAGTTCATGGACCAGACGAACCCGCTGTCGGAAGTGACGCACAAGCGCCGCGTCTCGGCCCTCGGGCCGGGCGGTCTGACGCGTGAGCGCGCGGGCTTCGAAGTGCGCGACGTTCACCCGACGCACTATGGTCGTATCTGCCCGATCGAAACGCCGGAAGGCCCGAACATCGGTCTCATCAACTCGCTGTCGACGTTCGCGCGCGTCAACAAGTACGGCTTCATCGAGACGCCGTACCGCCGCGTAGTGGACGGCAAGGTGACCGGCGAGGTCGTGTACCTCTCCGCGATGGAAGAGCAGAAGCACACGGTTGCGCAGGCGAACGCCGAGCTCGACGCCGAAGGCCGCTTCACCGAGGATCTCATCTCCGCCCGTCAGGCCGGCGAATTCCTCATGGCGCTGCCCGAGACGATCACGCTGATGGACGTGTCGCCCAAGCAGCTCGTGTCGGTCGCCGCCTCGCTGATCCCGTTCCTCGAGAACGACGACGCGAACCGCGCGCTGATGGGCTCGAACATGCAGCGTCAGGCCGTGCCGCTGGTGAAGGCGGAAGCGCCGTTCGTTGGCACCGGCATGGAAGAGACGGTGGCACGCGATTCAGGTGCCGCGATCGCCGCACGCCGCGCCGGCGTCGTCGACCAGGTCGACGCCAGCCGTATCGTGATCCGCGCCACGGGTGAGGTCGATGCCGGCAAGTCGGGCGTCGACATCTACTCGCTGATGAAGTTCCAGCGCTCCAACCAGTCGACCTGCATCAACCAGCGCCCGCTGGTGAAGGTGGGCGACGTGGTGAACGCCGGCGACATCCTCGCCGACGGCCCGTCGACCGAGTTCGGCGAGCTGGCGCTCGGCCGTAACGCGCTCGTCGCGTTCATGCCGTGGAACGGCTACAACTACGAGGACTCGATCCTCATCTCCGAGCGGATCGTGAAGGACGACGTGTTCACGTCGATCCACATCGACGAGTTCGAGGTGATGGCCCGCGACACGAAGCTCGGGCCGGAGGACATCACGCGCGACATCCCGAACGTCGGCGAGGAAGCGCTGCGCAACCTCGACGAGGCGGGCATCGTGTACGTCGGTGCCGAGGTCGAGCCGGGCGACATCCTGGTCGGCAAGATCACGCCGAAGGGCGAAAGCCCGATGACGCCGGAAGAGAAGCTGCTGCGCGCCATCTTCGGTGAAAAGGCCAGCGACGTGCGTGACACCTCGCTCCGCCTGCCGCCGGGCGTTGCCGGTACGGTCGTCGACGTTCGCGTCTTCAACCGCCACGGCATCGACAAGGACGAGCGTGCGATGGCGATCGAACGCGAGGAGATCGAGCGCCTGAAGAAGGACTCGGACGACGAGCGCACGATCCTCAACCGTGCCACCTGGTCGCGCCTGCGCGAGATGCTGATCGGCCAGACCGCGACTGCGGTGCCGAAGGGCGGCCCCAAGAAGGGTGCCGTGATCGATCAGGACATGCTCGACAGCGTCGACCGCCACGAATGGTGGAAGTTCGCGGTCGCCGACGACAAGGTCCAGTCGGATCTCGAAGCGGTAAAGGCGCAGTACGACGAGGCCGCGAAGCTCATTAAGGAGAAGTTCGAGGACCGTCGCGAGAAGCTGGAGCGCGGCGACGAGCTGCCGCCGGGCGTGCTGAAGATGGTCAAGGTGTTCGTCGCGGTGAAGCGCAAGCTGCAGCCGGGCGACAAGATGGCCGGCCGTCACGGCAACAAGGGCGTCATCAGCCGCATCCTGCCGGTGGAGGACATGCCGTTCCTCGCCGACGGTACGCCGGTCGATCTCGTGTTGAACCCGCTGGGCGTGCCGTCGCGCATGAACGTCGGTCAGATCTTCGAGACGCACCTTGGCTGGGCCGCGCGCGGCCTCGGCCAGCAGATCGCGCAGCAGCTGGAGGAATGGCGTGAGGCCAATCCGGATGCCACCGCGGGCGCCATGCCCGAGGCGGTGAAGGAACGGCTGAAGACGATCTACGGCGAGCATTATGTCGACGAGATCGAGGCACGTGACGCGCAGGGCATCATCGAGCTGGCGACCAACCTGAAGCCCGGCGTTCCGATGGGCACTCCGGTGTTCGACGGTGCGGTGGAGCAGGACGTTGCCAACATGCTCGAACTGGCGGGTCTCGATCCGTCGGGTCAGTCGGATCTGTTCGACGGGCGCACCGGCGATCAGTTCGACCGCAAGGTGACGGTAGGCATCATCTACATGCTGAAGCTGCACCACCTCGTCGACGACAAGATCCACGCACGTTCGATCGGGCCGTACAGCCTCGTCACCCAGCAGCCGCTGGGCGGTAAGGCGCAGTTCGGCGGCCAGCGCTTCGGCGAAATGGAGGTGTGGGCGCTGCAGGCTTATGGCGCTGCGTACACGCTCCAGGAAATGCTGACGGTGAAATCCGACGACGTGGTCGGCCGCACCAAGGTCTATGAGGCGATCGTCAAGGGTGACGACACGTTCGAGGCCGGCATTCCGGAGAGCTTCAACGTGCTCGTCAAGGAAATGCGTTCGCTGGGCCTCAACGTCGAGCTGAAGAGCATGGAAGACGCGGACGACGGTGATCTGGCCGAGGCGGCCGAGTAACCGCACCGCTCCGACGATCGACCATCCCTCCCCTAGCCCCTCCCGCCCGCGCGGGAGGGGGAAGAGGTAGAAAAATGAACGAACTTACCAATTTCGCGAACCCGGTCGCCAAGCCGGAGACCTTCGACCAGATCCAGATCGGCATCGCGTCTCCGGACCGCATCCGCTCCTGGTCGTTCGGCGAGATCAAGAAGCCCGAGACGATCAACTATCGCACGTTCAAGCCCGAGCGTGACGGCCTGTTCTGCGCGCGCATCTTCGGTCCGATCAAGGACTACGAGTGCCTGTGCGGCAAGTACAAGCGCATGAAGTACAAGGGCATCGTCTGCGAGAAGTGCGGCGTCGAGGTCACCGTCTCGAAGGTCCGCCGCGAGCGGATGGGCCATATCGAGCTCGCCGCCCCGGTCGCGCACATCTGGTTCCTGAAGTCGCTGCCGTCGCGCATCGGCCTGCTGCTCGACATGCAGCTCAAGCAGCTCGAGCGCGTGCTGTACTTCGAAGCCTATATCGTCATCGAGCCGGGCCTCACCCCGCTGGAGAAGTATCAGCTCCTCACCGAGGATGAGCTGCTCGAGGCGCAGGACGAATATGGCGAGGACGCCTTCTCCGCCGGCATCGGCGCCGAGGCCGTGCGCATCATGCTCGAGAGCCTGGATCTCGAAGGCGAGAAGACCGCGCTGCTCGAAGAGCTCGCCGTCACCAAGTCCGAGCTGAAGCCCAAGAAGATCATCAAGCGGCTGAAGGTCGTCGAGAGCTTCCTCGAATCCGGCAATCGTCCGGAGTGGATGATCCTCGAGGTCGTGCCGGTGATCCCGCCCGAGCTTCGCCCGCTGGTGCCGCTCGACGGCGGTCGTTTCGCGACGTCGGATCTGAACGATCTGTACCGCCGCGTGATCAACCGTAACAACCGCCTGAAGCGCCTGATGGAGCTGCGTGCGCCGGACATCATCGTCCGCAACGAAAAGCGCATGCTGCAGGAAGCCGTCGACGCCCTGTTCGACAACGGCCGCCGCGGTCGCACGATCACGGGCGCCAACAAGCGTCCGCTGAAGTCGCTGTCCGACATGCTCAAGGGCAAGCAGGGCCGCTTCCGTCAGAACCTGCTCGGCAAGCGCGTCGACTATTCGGGCCGTTCGGTCATCGTGACCGGTCCGGAGCTCAAGCTGCACCAGTGCGGCCTGCCCAAGAAGATGGCGCTCGAGCTGTTCAAGCCGTTCATCTACGCCCGGCTCGACGCCAAGGGTCTGTCCATGACCCTGAAGCAGGCGAAGAAGTGGGTCGAGAAGGAGCGCAAGGAAGTCTGGGACATCCTGGACGAGGTGATCCGCGAGCACCCGGTTCTGCTGAACCGCGCGCCGACGCTTCACCGTCTTGGCATCCAGGCGTTCGAGCCGGTGCTGATCGAGGGCAAGGCGATCCAGCTTCACCCGCTGGTCTGCTCGGCCTTCAACGCCGACTTCGACGGTGACCAGATGGCCGTGCACGTTCCGCTGTCGCTTGAAGCGCAGCTGGAAGCGCGCGTCCTGATGATGTCGACCAACAACATCCTGTCGCCGGCGAACGGCAAGCCGATCATCGTGCCGTCGCAGGACATGGTGCTCGGTCTCTACTACCTCTCGATGGAGAAGCAGAACGAGCCGGGCGAAGGCATGCTGCTGGCGGACATGGAGGAAGTGCACCAGGCGCTGTTCAACGGCGCGGTGACGCTGCACACCAAGATCATCAGCCGCGTCCCGCAGACCGACGAGAACGGCAACCAGTACCTCAAGCGCTACGAGACCACGCCGGGCCGCATGCTGCTCGGCGAGTGCCTGCCGAAGAGCCACAAGGTACCCTTCGAGACCGTCAACCGCCTGCTGACCAAGAAGGACGTCACCGACGTCATCGACGAGGTGTATCGTCACACCGGCCAGAAGGAGACGGTGCTGTTCGCCGACGCGATCATGGCGCTGGGCTTCCGTCACGCGTTCCGCGCCGGCATCTCGTTCGGCAAGGACGACATGATCATCGCGCCGGACAAGACCAAGCTGGTCGACGAGACGCGTGAGCAGGTGAAGGACTTCGAGCAGCAGTATCAGGACGGCCTGATCACGCAGCAAGAGAAGTACAACAAGGTGATCGACGCCTGGAGCCGTTGCGGTGACCAGGTGGCGAACTCGATGATGAACGAGATCAAGGCCGTTCGCATCGACGAGGAGACCGGCCGTGAGAAGCCGATCAACTCGATCTACATGATGGCGCACTCCGGTGCGCGTGGTTCGCAGGCGCAGATCAAGCAGCTTGCCGGCATGCGCGGCCTGATGGCCAAGCCGTCAGGCGAGATCATCGAAACGCCGATCATCTCGAACTTCAAGGAAGGCCTGACCGTCCTTGAATACTTCAACTCCACCCACGGCGCTCGTAAGGGCCTCGCGGATACGGCGTTGAAGACGGCGAACTCGGGGTATCTCACCCGCCGTCTCGTCGACGTGTCGCAGGATTGCGTCATCGTCGAGGACGATTGCGGCACCGAGCGCGCGCTGGAGATGAAGGCGATCGTTCAGGGCGGCTCGGTCATCGCGTCGCTCGGCGAGCGTATCCTTGGCCGTACGACGGCGGAGGACATCGTCGAGGCGAAGACCGGCGAGATCGTGATCCCGATCGGCACCCTGCTCGACGAGCCGATGGTGGCGAAGATCGAGGCGACTGGCATCCAGGCCGTCAAGATCCGCTCGCCGCTGGTCTGCGAAAGCAAGATCGGCGTCTGCGGCAAGTGCTACGGGCGTGACCTTGCCCGCGGTACGCCGGTGAACATCGGCGAGGCCGTCGGCGTCATCGCGGCGCAGTCGATCGGTGAGCCGGGCACGCAGCTGACGATGCGTACCTTCCACATCGGCGGTGCGGCGCAGCTCAATGAGCAGTCAAACCTCGAGGCACCGACCGACGGCACGATCGAATATCGTGACCTGCGCATCATCGTCGACCAGCGTGGTCGCCGCGTGGTGCTCAGCCGCTCGGGCGAAGTCGCGATCGTCGACATGGATGGCCGCGAGCTGGCGGTGCACAAGATCCCGTATGGCGCGAACGTGCTGTGCGACGATGGGCACATCATCAGCGCTGGCGATCGCATCGCCGAATGGGATCCGTTCACCATGCCGGTGATCACGGAAACCGGCGGCACGGTGAAGTATCAGGACCTCATCGAGGGCAAGACGCTGACCGAGCAGGTCGACGAGGCAACGGGCATCGCCCAGCGCGTCGTGATCGAATATCGTGCAGCTGGCCGTTCGAAGGAGGATCTGCGTCCGCGCATCACCCTGCTCGACGAGGGTTCGGGTGAAACCGCCCGCTACATGCTGGCGCCGGGTGCGGTACTGTCGGTGGACGACAACTCGGTCGTCTACGCCGGCGACGTGGTTGCCCGTGTTGCCCGCGAGTCCGCCAAGACCCGCGACATCACCGGCGGTCTGCCGCGCGTTGCCGAGCTGTTCGAAGCGCGCAAGCCGAAGGAAAATGCGATCATCGCGAAGGTCTCGGGCCGCGTGGTGTTCGGCAAGGACTATAAGGCGAAGCGCAAGATCGGCATCCAGCCCGAGGACGGCGGCGAGGTGGTGGAATACCTCATCCCGAAGTCGAAGGTGATCGACGTCCAGGAAGGCGACTACGTCAAGCGTGGCGACAACCTGATCGGCGGCAGCCCGGATCCGCACGACATTCTCGAGGTGCTCGGCATCGAGCCGCTCGCGGAATATCTCGTGTCGGAAATCCAGGAAGTCTATCGACTGCAGGGCGTGAAGATCAACGACAAGCACATCGAGACGATCGTTCGTCAGATGCTGCAGAAGGTCGAGATCACCGAGGCCGGCGACACCACCCTGCTCCCTGGCGAGCAGGTGGACCGTGCGGAGATGGACGAGGTCAACGCGAAGCTCGGCAAGAACGAGGCGCCCGCCCAGGGCAAACCGATCCTGCTCGGCATCACCAAGGCGTCGCTGCAGACCCGGTCGTTCATCTCGGCCGCGTCGTTCCAGGAGACCACCCGCGTCCTCACCGAGGCGGCGGTCCAGGGCAAGCAGGACACGCTGATGGGCCTGAAGGAAAACGTCATCGTCGGCCGGCTCATCCCGGCAGGCACCGGCGCCGGCATGAACCGCCTGCGCGTGGCGGCTTCCTCGCGCGACGCCGCGCTTCGTGCCCAGCAGAAGAAGCTGGCCGAAGCGATGATCGTGGCCCCGACCAGCGCGGACGAGCTGCGTGCGGCAGAGAACGCCCGCAGCCCGCGTGAAGACGTCGGCACCGGTGACGATCCGCTCGCCACCGTCGTCCCCTCGGGCGACGGCAGCGATGAGGCGGCCGGTGAGTATCTGAACGACTGATCGTTCGGCTCAGCCTGATGCAATCAGCCCCGCCGGAGCGATCCGGCGGGGCTTTTTGTTGGTTGCGAAAACGACGGCGCCGGCGACCCCGCATTTCCACCACGCCAAGATGTCACGTCGCGACTGCCAACCGCGCATAGCTGACGCCGAAACGCCTTCAGCAAAGATGCAGTCACCCTCTGCAATCAACGTGGCGACACGGTGGACCAGGTAACATCTATGAGCATCATCGACGGTATTCGCCGTCACCAATGCATAGGGCGATCCACCTTTTTTTTGCGGGAACACACGCCAGTTGCCCAGAAGATCGTCGTCGCACAGCCATGCTACTTTCTGAACCTTCTCGCCCATCGATGGTTGACCTGACGTTCAGATCAGGAGCTTAGTTTGAAAACCCATCTATTAGCCGCGCTTCTGTCGGTGGCGGTCGCATCGCCCGCAATGATGCCGACGGACGCCGCCGCGCAGCGCCGCGACGATCGCCATGATCGGTACGACCGCAACGATCGCGATCACCGCGGGAACCGCAACAACCGCGGAGACTATCGCTGGCAAGGCGACCGGAACGACCGCAACTGGGATCCGGCCTCCAGCTATCGGAGCGGCAATTATCGGGAGCGTCGCCTCAGCCGCAACGACCGGATCTACCGCGGCCAGGACGGCCGCGCCTATTGCAAGCGCAACGACGGCACGACGGGCCTGGTGATCGGCGCGGTCGGGGGTGGCTTGCTGGCCAACCTGATCGGTGGCGGCACGCTAGGCACGCTGGCGGGCGCCGGTGGCGGGGCGTTGCTCGGCCGTTCGGTCGATCGCGGGCAGATCAAGTGCCGCTGAGAGTGCGCTGAGGGTGACGCGATCTCGGATGCGCGCCCGCGTGCCGCTCCGAGATTGCGGGCTCCCAGGACGCCGCCGGAATCGCGCGACGCTTCACAGGCCGCCGCCAATCCAGGTGAGGTGCGCCTAGGGCTGGCCGGCGAACGTCCGCGACAGGCCGTGGTAGAGCTTCTCCCGGCACACCGCCCGGCTTGCCCCGTCCGCCAGGAAGGCGGCGGCGAACATCGGCAGCATCAAACCGCGGCTCGCCGTCGTCTCGGACAGGATGATCACGGCGGTCAGCGGCGCGCGCACCACGCCGGTGAAATAGGCCACCATGCCGAGGATTACGACTGCTTCGGCGGGCTCCCCGGGGAACAGCTCGCGCAGCAGGTTCCCCACCCCTGCCCCGACCGCCAGGCTCGGCGCAAAGATGCCGCCTGGCAGCCCGGCCACCGCAGTGGCGAGCGTCGAGACGAACTTCGCCGGCCCGAACCACAAGGGCGCATCCGCCCCGGTGATCACGGCGCGCGCCGCGCCATAGCCGGTGCCCCATGTCAGCCCCGTCGCCACGCCCAGCACCGCGACGACCGCGCCGCACAGCCCGGCGAACAGCACCGGCCGCGCCTTACTCCACCGTGTCACCCGGTGGCTGCCGCTCGCCAGCGCCAGCACCACCCGCGAGAACAGTCCGCCGGCAAGGCCGCCGCCGATGCCCGCGATCGGCGCTACGATTAGCGCACCGGCGATCGGCATGTGCGCTCCGATCGCACCGAAATAGACGTAATCGCCCGCCAGGCTCTGCGCGACCATGCCGGCAATGACGATCGATGACAGAACCATCAGCGTCATGCGCTGCTCATAGGCCGCGGCCAGCTCCTCGATCGCGAACAGCACGCCCGCCAGCGGCGTGTTGAAGGCCGCCGCCACGCCCGCCGCACCGCCGGCGATAACGACGGTGCTGCGCAGCGCGACGTGCATCACCCGGTGGCTGACGTTCATTACCGCCGCCGCCAGCTGCACGGTGGGGCCCTCGCGCCCAACGCTGGCCCCGCACAGGATCGCCGCCATGGTCAGCAACGCCTTGCCCGCGACGGTCCTGACCGCGATCAGCCCGCGCATCGCGGCTGGCGGATCATCCCGCGCCGCCATCACCTGCGGGATGCCCGATCCACGCGCTAGCGGCACCCAGCGCCGCGTGATCCACACCAGCGCCATGAAGCCGAACGGCGTCGTCACCAGCGGCGCGTAGGGCCAGCGCCGGGCGTAGTGCTCGAAGATCAGCCCCATTTCGTCCGAGGCCTTGGCGAAGAGCACCGCCACCACGCCGATGATCACCGCGCCGGTGATCACTGCGATCCGGCGGCGGAACAGGATCGAGGTGGGGCCGCGGGAACGGAGCAGCGCGCGCGCCCGGCGCGGGGTCCAGCGTCGGCGCGCCCGGGCGATCGTCGGCTCGTCAGTCACGCCTGTTCCTCTATGCGGATCAGCGCGCGCGGATCACTCCTGCGCCGCACGCGACTGCTTCGGGCGCCATTCGTCGTGCAGCAGGCCCCAGATGATGCTGTCGCGCACGCCGATATGCGTTTCCCACTCGGCGCGCAGCAGGCCCTCGCGTCGGAAGCCGAGCGTCGTCAGCAGCGCGATCGAGCGGACGTTGTCGGGATCGGTATCGGCGAACACCCGCCGCGCGCCTTGCGCGAACAGCAGGTCGATCAGCGCGCTCACCGCTTCACGGGCATAGCCCTGGCCGGAGGCGGCGGCGGAAAGGAGGTAGCCGATCTCCATCACCGCGCGGCGCCGTTCGCCGGCGGCCAGCGTGCCGATTGCACGGCCGCTGGCCTTTTCCACGATCACCCATTGCCGCCACTGATCGCCGGCGTGGGGCGTCACATAAGCGATCGTCTCCTCCAGCGAGGCATGCGGCGGGCTGGACCAGAAGCGCATCACCCGCGGGTCACGATACGCCTCGTGCAACGCCGGGGCATCGTCCGCCGTCGGCGCCCGCATGATCAGCCGTTCGCTCTCAAAAGGCTCGGCCCGCATGCCGATCAACCCGCCAGTGCCTCGACCAGCGCCTGCACTTTCTGCTGGCGCCACTGCGGCAGCGGCGCGACCAGCCAATAGCCGAGCCGGGAGGGCCGCGGCTCGCCGATCGCCGCGATCCGCCCTGCAGCAAGATCTCGCGCGGCAAGGAGCTCCGGCACAGTCGCCTTCCCCAGCCCCTGCGCGGCAGCATCAAGCGCCAGGCCTGCGTCGCCCACCTGGATCAGCGGGCTGCCATCCTCGCTGCCGCAGCCCGGCCAGGCGATCACCGCGTCAGCGCCGCCGCCGGCGCGCTCGATCGTCACCATGCCCTCACTCTCGATCGCCTCGCCTTCGTGCGCGCCGGGGCCGTCACCCCAGGTGATTGCGAGGTCGAGGTTCGCCTCCGTGAAGTCGGGCGGCGTATCGGCGGCGACCAGCACGAAGCGGAGGTCGCCGTCATTGCGCGCGATCTCCGCCAGCCGCGGCAGCAACCACTTCTCGGTCAGGTCGCGCGGCGCGGCGATCGTCAACGATTTGGACGATTGCCCGGCCTGCATCGCGCGCACCGCTTCCTCGAACTGCAGGAAGCCATGCCGCAGCGGCCCGAGCCCCGCCTCTCCTTCCGGGGTCAGCTCCAGCCCCTTGGTGGTACGGCGGAACAGCACGACGCCCAGCGTGTCCTCGAGCGCCCGGATCTGCTGGCCGACGGCGGCGGGCGTCACCGCCAGCTCGTCCGCCGCGCGGGTGAACGACAGGTGGCGCGCCGCGGCGTCGAGCACGCGCAGGCCGTTCAGCGGAAGATGGGTACGCTTCATGCCCGGCTCACCCCGCCACCGCAGGCGCCGTCAGCGCGAACTTCGGGATCGCCACGTCGAACAGCGCGCCATCCTCGCCGATCATGCGATAGCTGCCCTGCATCGATCCGCTCGGCGTCGCGAGCGGGCAACCGGATACGTAATCGTAGCTGGCGCCCGGCGCGATCACCGGCTGCTCGCCGACCACGCCCTCCCCTTCCACCGAATGGCGCGCACCCCGCCCATCGGTGATGATCCAGTGGCGCGTCAGCAATTGCACCGTCTGCGGCGAATCGTTCTCGATGCGGATGTGATAAGCCCAGAACCATCGCCCGCGCGCCGGCTCCGATTGCTCGGGCAGGTAACTGACGGAAACACGCACCGTCACCCCGCGCGTCGTCTCCGCGGCGGGGAACAGCGCCTTCACAGGCCCACCTTGCGCAAGGCACGGTCGAGATCCTCGATCAGGTCCGCCGGGTCTTCAAGGCCCACGTTAAGGCGAAGCATCCCCTCCGTCACGCCCATCTCCTCGCGCTTCTCGGGCGCCACGGAATTGTGCGTGGTGGAGGCGGGGTGCGTCATCAGCGACCGCGAATCGCCGATGTTGTTGGAAATGTCGATCAGCTCCAGCGCATCGAGCAGCCCGTGCGCCTGGGTGCGCCCGCCATCCAGCAGAATGGCGAAGATCGGCCCCGCCGCTTCCATCTGGCTCATCGCCAGTTCGTGCTGCGGGTGGCTCGGCAGGCCGGGGTACAGCACCGTCGGCACGCGGCCTTCGAGGAAGCTTGCCACCTTCATCGCGTTCTCGGACTGACGGCGGATGCGCAGGTCCAGCGTCTCCAGCCCCTTCAGCACCACCCAGGCGTTGAACGCGGACAGCGTCGGCCCGGTGTTACGGGTGAAGGGCAGCAGCGTGTTGTCGATGAAATCCTTGGTACCGCAAACGGCACCGGCCAGCACGCGCCCCTGCCCGTCCATCATCTTGGTCGCGGAATAGGCCGTCACGTCCGCGCCGAACTCCATCGGCCGCTGCAGCGCCGGGGTGGCAAAGGCATTGTCGACCACGCTGGTGATGCCGCGCTCGCGGGCGATGGCGCACACCGCGCGCAGGTCCACGACGTCCATCGTCGGATTGGCCGGCGTTTCGAAGAAGAACACCTTGGTTTCAGGGCGCACCGCATCGATGAACTGCTGCGGGTCACGCGCATCGACCACGGTGGTGGCGATGCCGAACTTGGGCAGCAACGTATCGACCAGCCAGCGGCACGATCCAAACGCGGCGCGGCCGGCGACGACATGGTCGCCTGTCTGCAGCTGGCTCAGCAGCACCGCCGTCATCGCCGCCATGCCGCTCGCCATGGTGCGGCACGCCTCGGCGCCTTCCAGCAGGGCGATGCGATGCTCCAGCATCTCGACGGTCGGGTTCTGCAGCCGGGAGTAAGTCATCCCCTGCTGCTCGCCGGCAAAGCGCGCGGCGGCATCGCCGGCGCAGTCATAGGCATAGCCGGAGGTGAGGAAGATCGCCTCGGACGTCTCGCCGAATTCGGAACGCACCGTGCCGCCGCGGATCGCCCGCGTGGCGGGGCGCCAGGTGTCGGTGATCGAGCGGTCTTGTCCGGTATGGCGTTTCATGCCGCCGCTTTCGGCCATTCGGCACGGGCTTTCAAGGGCGGCGGCCCCTGTCCTACAAGGCCGTAACCGTGCGAAGGTGGCGCCATCCACGTCCAGGCGCGGGAGGCGCAAAATTCCCTTTCCACATGCGTCAACTTCATGAAGTTCCGCACCGCCTTATCCTCGGCTAAGCAGGACGTGATGCTTCGCCGCCCGCTGCCGCTCGCGATCCTGATCTTCGCGCTTGCGCAGGCGTTGTTCATGATCCGCCTATCGGTGCCGCACCAGTTCGTGTTCGACGAGGTGCACTACGTGCCCGCAGCCCGCGCGCTGATCACGCTCGCCGGGCCGATGAACATCGAACATCCGCTGCTGGGCAAATGGCTGATCTCGCTCGGCATCCGGCTGTTCGGCGACACGCCGTTCGGCTGGCGCTTTCCGTCAACCGTGGCCGGCAGTGTCACCGTGGTATCGCTGTTCGCCACCGTCTGGCTGATGACCGGGCGCCTCCGCCCTGCCCTTGTCGCGGTGGCGCTGACGCTGCTTGGCTTCACCGTCTACGTCCAGTCGCGGATCGCGATGCTGGACGGGTTCATGCTCGCCTTCCTGATGGCGGCGATCGCCATGGCGGCCTGGACGATGCGGCGCGGCGGCTGGTGGCGCTGGACGTTGGTGGCGGTGCTGCTCGGCTGCGCGGTCGGCTGCAAATGGCTTGCCGCACCCTATATCGCGTTCGCCGCGGGCGCGCTGGTCATCCTGAAGCGGGGTGACGCGCGCCGCTTCCCCGGCATCCGCCCGCTGCCGGCGATCGCGCTGCTCGGCGCCGTGTCGGTCGCGACCTATCTCGCCACCTTCGCTCCTGCCTTCTTCTACGCCAGCGAACCGCTGACGCTGGCCAGCCTCATTCCGTTCCAGCTCACCATGTACGAACGGCAGACCCAGGTGCTGCCGCCCCATCTCTACCAGTCGAACTGGTGGACGTGGCCGCTGCTGATCCGACCGATCTGGTATCTCTACGAGCCCGCCGACGGCGCGCAGCGCGGCATTCTGTTCCTCGGCAATCCGGCGATCATGTGGTCGGGCCTAGTCGCGGTCGCGGCGTGCTGGATCGGGTGGGTGCGCTCCGGTTCGACGCGGCTGTTTGCCGCGGCCTGGCTGTGGACGGGCAGCCTCGCCCTATGGGCAGTGATCCCCAAGTCGCTCGGCTTCTATTATTATTACTATCCGGCCAGCGTCTTCATCGTCATCGCCATCGTCGCCGCACTCGACCACTGGCGTGAGCGGACGCGCAACTGGGACGTGGCGTTGATCGCCGTCACCGCTGCGCTGGCGATCTACTTCTATCCCATCCTCTCCGCCCAGGCCCTGCCTGACGCCGGCGCCTTCCGGCGCTGGACGTGGTTTACGACCTGGGTGTGATCAGTAGCGGCCCCAGGTGAAGCGCGACGACAAGGCGTAGTTCCACACCGCGCCGATCAGCACCCCGGCCATCGCCGATGCCGCCCAGGCACCATAGCGGAAGTCATAGAGGAACGCCGCCACACCAACGTTCGCCACCGCACCGACCGAACAGACCAGGCAGAAGGAAACCCACCCGTCGAGCAGTTGCCGCCAGCCCTTCAACCGCCGATCACGATAGGTGAGCGCATTGTTGAGGAAGAAGTTGAACGTCATCGCCGCCATCGTCGCGGCGATCTGGCCGGCCAGGAAGCTGACGCCGAGGCCAAGGTACAACAAGGTCAGCACGCCCATGTGGATGCCGACGCCGATCACCCCGATGGCGGAGAACATCGCGAAGCGCACCGGCACGACATTGCCGAACTTCCGATCGTACAAGGCGATCAGATATTCCAGCGCCACCACGTGATCGAGCTTGGACTCGCCAACGCTGCGGGTGCGGAAGACATAGGGCAGCTCGAGGAAGCGCAGCGGGCGATCGCCGGCTGCCATGATGTCGAGCAGGATCTTGAAGCCGATGCCGGCGAGCCGCGGCGCGATGGCGCGCAACAGCTCGGTGCGCATCATGAAGAAGCCGCTCATCGGATCGGTCAGGCCGACGTCGAGCACGCGCTGCGACAGCTTGGTGGCAAAGGCGGACTTCGCCACCCGGTCCCGGTCCCACTCGCCCGTCCCGCCACCATCGACGAAGCGCGAGCCGACCACGATGTCCAGCACGGGATCACCCTTCAAGGCCGCGAGCATCGCAGGGAGGATCGTCTCGTCATGCTGCAGGTCACCGTCGATCACCGCGACGGCAGGCGCGGCGGTCGCGCACATCCCCTCGATGCACGCAGTCGCGAGGCCGCGGCGCCCGATGCGCTGGATCACCCGCACCCGGCGATCGAACCGGCCGATCTCCCGCGCGGCATCCGCCGTGCCGTCCGGACTGTCGTCATCGACGAAGATCGCTTCCCAGTTGATCCCGGCCAGCGCCTGATCGAGCTTGGCGACGAGCACGGGCACATTGCCGCGCTCGTTGAACGTCGGGATGACGATTGCGAGGTCGAGCGCGTCGCTCACAGGTGGGCAAGCACCGCATCGCCCATCGCGCGGGTCGAACAATCACCGCCAAGGTCAGCGGTGCGATTGCCCGCTGCCAAAGCCTTCGCGACCGCCGCCTCGACGCGATCGGCGGCGGCGGCGTGACCCAGCGAGTGGCGCAGCATCATCGCCGCGGACAGGATCGCCGCGCACGGGTTCGCCTTGCCCTGCCCGGCAATGTCCGGTGCGGATCCGTGGATCGGCTCGTACAGGCCCTTGCCCGCCGCATCGAGCGAGGCGGAGGGCAGCAGCCCGATCGAGCCGACGCACATCGATGCCTGGTCGGACAGGATATCGCCAAACAGGTTGCCGGTGACGATCACGTCGAACTGGCCCGGATCGCGCACCAGCTGCATCGCGGCATTGTCGACATACATGTGGCTGAGCGTCACGTCGGGATAGTCCTTCGCGGTCTCGATCACGACGTCGCGCCACATCTGCGATGTCTCCAGGACGTTTGCCTTGTCGACCGAGCAGAGCATCCCGCGCCGACGCTGCGCCGCCTCGAAGCCGGCAATCGCGATGCGGCGAACCTCGCCCTCGTCATAACTCATGACGTCATAGCCTTCGCGAAGGCCAGCGGCGGTGGTGCGCATGCCTTTCTCGCCGAAATAAACGTCGCCGTTAAGCTCGCGCACGATCAGCAGGTCGATCGCTCGCGCCACCTCCGGGCGGAGCGCGGAGGCCTCCTCCAGCCCCGCGAACAGCTTTGCCGGGCGCAGGTTCGCGAAGAGCGTCAGCTCCTTGCGCAGGCCAAGGATCGCCTGCTCCGGCCGCAAATGGCGCTCGAGCGAGTCGCAGCTGGGATCGCCCACCGCGCCGAACAGGATCGCATCCGCTCGCCGCGCGAGGTCCAGCGTCTCCGGCGGCAGCGGATGCCCGCTCGCGTGATACGCCGCGCCGCCGACGGGCGCTTCCTCGAACGCCAGGTCGAGCGCCAGCGCCTCGAGCACGCGCCGCGCCTCGGCAGTCACTTCCGGGCCGATGCCGTCGCCGGGCAGGATCGCGATCAGGGCCATGTTCAACTCCGCTAAAGGCGCGCGTCCCTTGCCGCCCGGCATGCACTCACGCAACCGCTCTCTTCAGCCGATCGAGCAGCCGGTCGCGCGCGGCGAGCGCTTCCGCCCGCCGATCGACCAGCACGTCGCGCGCGAGGAAGCGGCCGGTGATCGCCAGTGCATCGAAGACATCGGGCCAGTCGGGCTCCCCGCCCGCGAGCAGGAAAGGAGGCAGCCGCAGCAGCCGATCCTCATAACCCGCCGCCGCCGCACGGCTGACGGCGCCGCCGCTCTTGGGGCTGACGAATGCCATTTCGCCGGTCGCGCCGCTGGCGACGCATTGTTCAAGGTCCAGCCCGAAGCCAAGCTCGGCCAGCACGAGCAACTCATAACGCGCAAGCGCGCCAGCCCATCCCCGCGCTGCCGGTGCCGCCTCGACCGCGTCGAGCAGCCCGCTCAGCGCCGCGTGGAGGCGCGGATACGGCTGCGCCTCCGGAAGCGCCGCAGCGGTGAGCGCGGTCACCCATTCCAGCACCGCCGCCGGCAGCGGCTCGGCATGCAACGCCGCCAGGCTGTGCACCAGTTCGATCGTCAACGCGGGCAATTGATCTGCGGTACGGGCGCGCCATTCGCCCAGGATCGTGTTCGCGGGCTGAAGGATGGGGCGCAGCGCGCGCGATCGGCCACCGCGCACATAGCCCGCCTGGACCCCGTCAGAGGGCGTCAGCGCGCGAACGATTGCACCATGCTCGCCGTGCGGCCGGATCGCGAGGACGATGGCGGGCGAGGCAAGATGCATGTGCCGATTGTACCGCGTCCCTCGCGCCGCGAAAGGGCGCGCGTCCGGTCAGGCCCGCCGTACGCGCCGGGCAAGATCGCGGAACGCGGGCGTGGCCGCAGCCCGCTTGGCGAGCCGCATCGCACCGTCGAACCCGCCGACCAGCGCCAGCGCCCCGCGATTGGCGATGGTCGGCCGCAGCAGCAACAGGTCCCGGCAGGCGACGCCGCCGCTCGCCATGCTTCGCTTGTGCTGCCCTTCGCCTTCGGTGAAGTCAAAGCGGAGGAAGCGATCCGCGAACAGATCGGCCAGCGCCGCCTCCATCAGCACGCTTCCCGGCGACAGCGCGGCGAAAGCGGGATCATGGCCGACGTAATCGTAGCGCAACGTGTCCCCGTCTGCGCTGGACCACAGATAAGCCGCGGGCGCCTCACCGATGTACAGCAGCCAGGCGCGCACCGCGTCTGCGGCCGCCAGCGTCTGCATTCGGTGGAAAAATGCAGCATCCCCGGGAAGGCCGGCCGCCATCAGCCGCTCCTGATAGGTCTTCTCGGCCAACGCCCGCGCAACCGGATGGAAGACGGCCAGCTCTTCCGGCGATCGGAACCGGCGGACATCAACCGAACCGCCGCTCGCCGCCGCCGCCTTCTTCGCCTTGCGCTTCAGCGTCGAGCGCGTCTGGCCAGAAAGGCCGGCGCGCCACGCCGCCTCGCCCGCCGCCAGATCGACGAAATAGCGCGTGTAACGCTGACGCTCGAACTGCAGCCCTGCCCAGCTCGGCGCGGTCGCGGCCGGAAGCGACGTGACGAGATACCCATGGTGGTCACCAAGTGGCGGGAGCGAGGGCAGCGTTCCGGCAAGGGCGTCGTCGAGGGACAGCCCGACGCGCAGCAGCCGGCGTGGGATCGAGGCGATCGTGCGCGCACCAATCTGCAATCGCAGGGCGGTCGCGCTCACGCCGCGCGCTCCGCGACGAGGTTCGACCACAATTGCTCCGCCTGCCGCCGGCCGCGTCGCAACGCACTGGCCGGAAGAGGAGCATCCTCACGATCAAGCGCGAGTATAGGGTTGTCCGCGAAATGCGTCGTCGGCGCGGTATCCCGACGCTCGGCCAGCAAAGCGCACAGCCGTTCGAACCGGTTCACATGCACGCGGTTGGCGGCCGTTCCAGCACGGTTCGCCAGTTCGAAACTGTGCCCGACGATCGTCGTCGCCACATGCTGCTCGGAGATCGCGTGATCCAGCGCCGCGCGCATCTCTCCGGCGGACAGCGCGCAAATCTGGAAGTTGCGCCACAGGCCCGGCCGGTCCTCGATCACCGTCACCGGCACCTCGACGACGCCGTGCCGCGCGACCGGCGCGATGCACGACGGTGGCAGGCCGATTGCACTGGGCCAGGGATGATGCGCACCATTGTGACTGGAATCGTACTGGATCCCCAGGCCGGCGAGCGCCGACAGTGTCTCGTCGTTGGCGGAATAGCTTCCGCTACGAAATGCCACCGGCGTAGGCGCGTCAGCCCCCATCAGCAGATCGCGCGCCTGCGCCAGAAGGTCACGCTGTTGCTCCGCCGAATGGTCGATCAGCTCGAACGCCCCATGCGCGCCCCGATCGTCGATGGCCGCGCCCCGCCAATTGGCGTGGAGATGAAGCTGCACCTCCTGCCCTGCCTCCAGCACGGCCGCGACGATCCGCCGGAAGGGATCAAGGCCATAGACGAGGGCCGGCATCGGATCGACGAAGAAGGTCGCCTTCAGTTGATGCCGGGTGAGTGCCGCAAGTTGCCAGGCAAGCCCCACCCCACCCGGTTCGATCGACCGCGCCTCCACCGTCGCCGCATCGTGGCCCGCCGCATGGTGCCGCCAGGCGAGTTCGGTATCGATGGTGAGGAAGACGCGCGGCATGGGTGCCGGGATAATAGCGGCGGCGTAAAGATTCGGCGAACGATCACAAATGAAAGCGGCCGCCGGATCGCTCCAGCGGCCGCCCGTGAACATGAAGTCTGGTGCAATTGGCGCTTACATCGTGCCGCTGGAAGCGGCGCCACCCAGGAAGCCGGCAAGTTCCTGCTTCGTAACGGTCGACGACTTGTCTGCGTCAGCCTGGGCAAAAGCAGCGTCATTCCACTTCGGGTCAGACGGCTGAGCCGAGGCATTCGGCGCCTTTGCCTTCAGCGCGTCCATCCAGGCAGCAAACTCCGTCTTGTCGAGCGTGCCGTTCGAATCCTTGTCGTAGGTGCCGAACTCGCTCTCGACGATCGCCGCCACCTGGTTGCCCTGCGCTGCCGGCTGAGCCGTGGTCGGTGCCGCAGTCGTCGCCGGGCTGGCAGTAGTCGTCGAGTCAGTAGCAGTCGTGCCAGTAGTGGCGGAGGGGGTTGCAGCAGTCGACGGCGTCTGCGCCGTCATGCCGGCGTCCTGCGCCATAACAGGCGTAGCAACAGCCATGGCGGTACCCAGAAGAACATACTTCAACATCTTCACTCTCCGTTGCTTGCTTTTATGAATTGCAGATGAACGACGCCGGAATACGCGCGCGGCGCCAAGAAACTGGCGAATAATCAACCCTCATCTGTTCTATTCGGTTCCCTGTTGGCGATTTGAACACTTCCCGGGACCCTGCTACCGAGCGCGCGATTTGTCTGGCCCGCGGCAGTCTCCGCGCTGCCGCGCCGCCGTTGATTTGAGGAAATTCAAATGGTTCCGCGCTATTCCCGGCCCGAAATGACCGCGATCTGGACGCCGGAGGCGCGGTTCCGAATCTGGTTCGAGATCGAGGCTCATGCGACTGAAGCTTTGGCCGAGTTGGGTGTCGTCCCGAAGGAAGCGGCGGACGCGCTCTGGGCCTGGTGGCGCACCAACCCCGAGATCGACGTCGCCGCGATCGATGCGATCGAGGCGGTGACGAAGCATGACGTGATCGCGTTCCTCACCTGGGTGGCGGAGCAGGTCGGCGACCAGGCGCGCTTTATGCACCAGGGCATGACCAGCTCCGACGTGCTCGACACATGCCTTGCGGTACAGCTGGCGCGCGCGTCCGACATCCTGATCGCGGACATGGACGCGCTACTCGCGGTGCTGCGTCGCCGCGCCGAGGAGCATAAGTTCACCCCCACGATCGGCCGCAGCCATGGCATTCATGCGGAGCCGGTCACCTTCGGGCTGAAGCTTGCCGAGGCCTATGCCGAGTTCAATCGCTGCCGCGCGCGGCTCGTCGCGGCGCGGGAAGAGATCGCGACCTGCGCCATCTCCGGCGCGGTCGGCACCTTTGCCAATGTCGATCCCCGGGTTGAAGCGCATGTCGCCGAGAAGCTCGGCCTCGCGGTGGAGCCCGTGTCGACCCAGGTGATCCCACGCGATCGCCACGCCATGTTCTTCGCCACGCTCGGTGTCGTCGCCAGTTCGATCGAGCGCCTCGCGGTCGAGGTTCGCCACCTGCAGCGCACCGAAGTGCTGGAAGCGGAGGAATATTTCTCACCCGGGCAGAAGGGTTCGTCGGCGATGCCGCACAAGCGCAACCCCGTGCTGACCGAGAACCTGACCGGCCTCGCCCGCATGGTGCGCGGTTATGTGACGCCCGCGCTGGAGAATGTCGCGCTGTGGCATGAACGGGACATCAGCCACTCATCGGTCGAGCGGTACATTGCGCCCGACGCGACCATCACGCTCGATTTCGCGCTCGCGCGGCTCACTGGCGTGATCGACAAGCTGCTGGTCTATCCGGCGCGGATGCAGAAGAACATGGACCGGATGGGCGGGCTGATCCATTCGCAGCGCGTGCTTCTGGCGCTGACCCAGGCCGGGGTCAGCCGCGAGAACGCCTATCGCCTCGTCCAGCGCAACGCGATGAAGGTGTGGGAGTCGGACGGCGCATTGTCGCTGAACGAGCTGCTCAAGGCCGATCCGGAAGTCACTGCGGCGCTCAGCCCCGAAGCGATCGATGCCGAATTCGACCTCGGCTATCACTACAAGCACGTCGACACGATCTTCGATCGCGTCTTCGGCTGATCGGTCGGGCCCGGCGGGCGCCGGGCCCAACGCCATCCCGGCTGATCAGGCCGGGATCTGCTGCGAGATGCAGTGGAAGCTGCCGCCCCCGGTGAGGATCGCGTCTGCCCGCAGGCCGACGACGTTGCGACCCGGGAAGATCGCCTGGAGTTCCCGCACCGCGGCCTCGTCGTCAGCCGCGCCATAGATGGGCACGACGACACTCGCATTGCCGATGTAGAAGTTCATGTAGCTCGCAGGCACGATCTCGCCATCGCGCAACACACGGCCGGCCGATGGCACCGGCACCACCTCCACACCAGCGCCGCGCGCGCGCTCGGCGGCATTGGCATAGACCTGCCAATTGGGATCATTCTCCCCGCCGACCGGGATCGCCAGGCGCCCCTCGCCTACGAAACGGGCGAGATTGTCGACATGGCCATCGGTGTGATCGTTGTGCAGGCCGTCACCGAGCCATAGCACCCGGTTGAAGCCAAGATCGGAATGGAGGCGCGCCTCGATGTCGCTGCGCGATAGGTTAGGATTGCGGTTCGGGTTCAGCAGGCATTGCTCGGTCGTCACGACCAGGCCGGTACCATCACCGTCGATTGCGCCGCCTTCCAGCACCCAGGAATGACGCTCGATCCGCTTGCCGCGCTGCGCGGCGAGCCGCTGTCCAATGTCGTCATCGCCCGGCAGATCGTATTTGCCGCCCCAGCCGTTGAAGAGGAAGCTGTGCGCCACCCGGTCACCGGCGATGATCGGGCCGGTATCGCGCAGCCAGATATCGCCGAACGGCTCCACGACGACATCGGCGAACGGCGCAAGGCGGCGCGCCGCCTCGCCCGCTTCCTCGTCAGCAGCAACGAGCAAGACCGTCTCGCCCTTGCCGCCAGCGTGCACCGCTGCGGCGAAGGCGGCGACTTCGTCGCGCGCCTGATCGAGATCCTCCTGCCACAGCTCCGGATGGCTGGGGAAGCCGATCCAAATGGCCTTGTGCGGCGCCCATTCGGGCTTGGGTGCGTGGGTCATTTCGCCTCGCTGCGGGACTTGTCACGGATCGCCTTGAACTCGGCGGTGGAGTACCAGCTCGGCCAGGCGTTTCCGTCGGCAAGCTGGCGACCGAGCTGATAATAGATCGTCAGATCCTGGACCGCGCCGTCCCAGTTCCAGTTGGGATCATATTCATCCTTCGGGCCATGATAGCGATTCTTGAGGTAATCCTCGCTTGCCGCCTTGCCGGCAAGCGCGCCACCCTTGACCAGATCGATGCCGCCGCCGGCCGACAACATCGGCACGCCGAGCTTGGCGAAGCTGAAGTGATCCGAGCGGTAGTAATGCCCCTTCTCCGGCGTTGCCTCTGCCGCGATCGTCCGGCCCTGCGCCGCGACGAGCGGCTTCACCATGTCCTCAAGCTCGGACTTGCCGGCGCCGGTAATCTCGAAATCCTTCGTCGCACCGATCACGTTCAGCCCGTCCATGTTGACGCCGCCAACCGTCTTGCCCAGCGGGAACACGGGATTGCGGGCATAATATTCGGAACCAAGCAACCCGCTCTCCTCCGCGGTCACGGCAACGAAGGCGACCGAGCGGCGCGCCGGCCCTGCCTTGGCGTAAGCCTCCGCCGTGGCGACCAGCCCCGCGATCCCCGAGGCGTTGTCGAGCGCGCCGTTGCAGATGTCGTCGCCATCTACCGCATCACAGCGGCCAAGATGATCCCAATGGCCCGAATAGAGCACCACCTCGTCGGGCGCAGCGGTACCCGGCAGCACGCCAACGACATTTTTCGACATGCTCCGCTTGATGTCGTTCGAGAAGCTGCCCGACAGCTTCAGGCCCAGCGGCACGGCGCGGAAGCCTTTCTGCTTGGCGGCAGCAGACAGCTGATCAAAATCCTTGCCCGCTGCGGCGAACAGTTCCTTCGCCTTGGCAAGCTGGATCCAGCCGACCATCTCGTTCTGGTCCATGTGATTGCCCGGCGCATCGAGCTTGTACTGCGGGCCAGTCCACGACGACTGGACGACAGACCAGCCATAAGCGGCAGGCTCCGTATCATGGACGATGATCGCGCCCGCGGCGCCCTGCCGTGCAGCTTCCTCGAATTTGTAGGTCCAGCGGCCATAATAGGTCATCGCGCGGCCCTCGAAGGGCCCGGCGTCCTGACCGGCGGCGGTCGTCTGCCAGTCCGGATCGTTGATGAGGATGACGACCGTCTTCCCCTTCACATCAAGGCCGGCATAATCGTTCCAGCCCTTTTCGGGCGCATTGATGCCGTAGCCGACGAAGACGATCTCACTGTCCTTCAGCGTCACCTTCGGCACGACGCGATACGTGCCCGCCACCATATCGGTGCGATAGTTGAAGGTGACTGGCGCCTTTCCGCCGGACGCGGTGAACGGCGTCACGTCCCTGGCAGTAATCTCCACCATCGGCACGTCCTGCGTCCACTGGCCCTTGTTGCCCGGCTTCAGCCCGGCCGCGGCAAAGCGCTTGACGATATAGTCGATCGTCTTCGCCTCGCCGGCTGTAGTGGGCGCGCGCCCCTCATAGGCGTCCGAGGACAGTTCCTGGGTGACCGACTTCAGCGTCTCGACGGAAATGGCGGGCGCGGTCTGCGCAACGACGGGAAGCGGCAGCGCCGCCAGGGCAAGCAGAACGAAGGAACGCATGGGTACTCCGGCAGAATGACTGCCCTGCTGTTTGGCAGCGGCCGTGCAGGTGCGCAAGCGACGGGCTTGGCACCGCCCCCGCTTCCGTTATGCTGGTGAAACAAGGGGGAGTTTTGGGGGATGCGTAAGGTTTTGACAGCCGCTCTTTTGAGCGGCGCTATCGCCGTGCCGGCGGCAGCCGAGCCGTCGAAGGAAGCAAAGGCGTTCGGTGCGCGCGAGTTCGTGCAGGACATCAGCCTGTCACCCGACGGCAAGCGCGTGGCCATGGTCGAGGCGAGCAGCGGGCGCGGCGCTCGGCTCGTCGTGGGGGATTTCGAAAGCGGGGCGATCACGCCGGTGACGAGCGTGTCGGGCGATCCCGAGCGGTTCGATCGTTGCCATTGGTCAACGAACTCTCGGATCGTGTGCCGGATCTATGGCGACACGACGACTTTGGGTGTTCTCACCGGCTTCACCCGCCTGATCGCGATCAACGCGGACGGCACAAACCCCAAAATGCTGTCCCAGACGGGATCGTCACGCTCGCTGGGCCCGACGTTGAACGGTGGCAATGTCATCGACTGGAGAGGCCAAGGGAAGGAGAGCTCCATTCTGGTGACCCGGTCCCACGTGCCTGAACAAACCACGGGCAGCCGCTTCGGCAGCGACGCGGAGGGATTGGGCGTCGAAAGCATTGATACCATCACGCTGGCCCGCCGCGCAGTGGAGCCGCCAAAGCCGATGGCGGTGGAATATATCAGCGATGGCCGCGGCACGGTGCGCGTAATGGGGCTCCTGACCAGCGCGACCGGGGGATACGTCGGCGAGACGATCGCTTATAGTTACCGTAAGGCAGGTGAACGGACCTGGGAGCGGCTTGGCACGTTTCAGCTCACCCAGAACGCGCGAGCAGGGTTCAATCCCTATGCCGTCGATCCCGATCTCAACGTCGTTTATGGCTTCGATGACAGTGACGGCTTCAAAAAGCTGGTGCGGATCAACCTTGACGGGAGCTTGAAGAAAGAGATCGTCGTCGAGCGACCTGGCGTGGATGTCGACGGGCTGATCCAGATCGGCCGTCAACAACGTGTCGTCGGCGCAAGTTGGGCTGGCGAAGTGCGCGAGTTCACCTTTTTCGATCCCGAGTTGAAGGCGCTCGCCACGTCGCTCGGGCGGGCCATCCCCAACCTGCCGCAGATCCGGTTCGTCGATGCAAGTGCGAACGAAAAGCAGCTGCTGCTTTCCGCATCAAGCGACGACCATCCCGGCATTTATTACATCTATGACAAGGGCACCAAGAAGCTCGAGGAGGTCATGCCTGCCCGGCCTCAGCTCGCGCTTCTCGGCCTCGGCAAGATGAAGCCGATCACCTATCGCGCCGCCGATGGCACGATGATCCCGGGGTATTTGACCCTGCCGGCAAACAGCACGGGCAAAGGCCTGCCCGCAATCGTCATGCCGCACGGCGGGCCAAGTGCGCGCGACGAATGGGGGTTCGACTGGCTGGCGCAATTCTTCGCTGCGCGAGGCTATGCGGTTCTCCAGCCCAATTTTCGCGGCTCGTCCGGTTACGGCGAGGCGTGGTTCGAGAAGAACGGCTTTCAATCGTGGCGCACCGCGATCGGCGACATCAATGACGGGGGAAAGTGGCTGTTGGCGCAGGGCATCGCTGCGCCGGGCAAGATCGCGATCGTCGGCTGGTCCTACGGCGGCTTTGCGGCGCTACAGTCGCCCGCGCTCGATCCGGACCTCTTTAAGGCGATCGTCGCGATCGCGCCAGTCACTGATCTGGAGCAGCTGCGCACGGACTCGCAGATGTACACGAACTTCAAGCTGGTCGATAAATTCATCGGGACCGGCGCGCACGTCCGCGAGGGGTCTCCGGCACGGCTGGCGAGCGGGATCAAGGCGCCGGTCCTGATGTTCCACGGTGACCGGGATCAGAACGTCCGCATCGGGCACTCGCGCCTCATGGCTGATCGGCTGAAGGATGCGGGCAAGAAGGTCGAGCTCGTTGAATATAAGGGGCTCGCCCATTCGCTGAATGATTCCACGGCGCGCACCGAGATGCTCGACAAATCGGATACATTCCTGCGCATGACGCTGGGGCTCTAGAAACGAAGAAGGGCGGCCCCGCGGGACCGCCCTTTTTTGCGACCGATGGAGGCACCGGCGGCTGCCGGCGCCGTCAGGATCAGCGGCTGTAGAACTCGACCACGAGGTTCGGTTCCATCTTCACCGGGTACGGCACTTCGTCCAGCGTCGGCACGCGGATGAAGGTGACCTTGGTGGTGCCGTCCTGCACGACATAGTCAGGCACGTCGCGCTCGGCGAGGCTCTGCGCCTCGAGCACCAGCGCCATTTCCTGCGCCTTCTTGCCGATCGTGATCTCGTCGTTCACCGCGCAGCGGCGCGACGCGATGTTGCACTTCACGCCGTTCACATAGACGTGGCCGTGGCTGACGAGCTGACGCGCTGCGAAGATCGTCGGCGCGAACTTCGCACGGTACACGATCATGTCGAGGCGGCGCTCAAGCAGGCCGATCAGGTTCTGCGAGGTATCGCCCTTCATCCGGGCAGCCTCGTCGTAGCAGTGGCGGAACTGCTTCTCGGTGACGTCGCCGTAATAGCCCTTCAGCTTCTGCTTCGCGCGCAGCTGGATGCCGTAGTCCGACACCTTGCCCTTGCGGCGCTGGCCGTGCTGGCCGGGGCCATATTCGCGCTTGTTGACCGGGCTCTTGGGACGACCCCAGATGTTTTCGCCCAAACGGCGGTCGAGCTTGTGCTTGGCGCTATGGCGCTTCGACATCGTCTTTCCTTCGATTTGCTAACAACGTTGGTCCCGGTATCGCACCGACCGTGCGGGGCACGGGCAGGCCGCCTGCTTCACCGGGATGCAGGGGCGATCGCGAAGCGGCGCGCCTAGCCGCAGGGCCGCACGGAGTCAAGGTAGGCAAGGTGGCGCTGGACAGCCGCGCCCTGTACCGCCACAGCCGGGCAATGATCCTTCCCGGACAAGAATGCACCACGATGGCCGAGGTACGCGCAGGCGTGGACCAGGTCGACCGCGAACTCATCGCGCTGCTCCGTCGGCGCTTCGATTACATGGATGCCGCGGCGCGCATCAAGCCAACCCGTGATGCCGTGCGCGACGAAGGACGCAAGGCACAAGTCATCGCCAATGCCCGAGCTGCCGCGGAAGCCGCCGGGCTTCCCGGCGAAGCAATCGCGCAATTGTGGAACGACTTGGTTGAGGCGTCGATCGCCTATGAACTTGCCGAATATGACCGGCGGGTAACCAACTATTAGGCCGTAATCGGCAAAGCATCGGACGGGAGACAGGGACCGTCCGATGAAGAAACTGCCGTTGATTGCGCCGCATCCGCCGCGCCTGTCGAGCATGGTCGAGGCGCTGACGCGTGTCGAGCAATCCGGCATCTTCAGTAACAACGGGCCGGAGCTTCGTGCGTTCGAGGCGGACGCCACGCGGCGCCTGTTCGGCGGGCGGGGTGCCTGCCTGGCGGTGGCAAACGCCACGCTCGGCCTCATGATCTCATTGCGCGATGCGGTCAGCGACGGGCCGGCGGGCCGCTTCGCGATCATGCCCGCGATGACCTTCGCGGCGACCGCGCAAGCCGCGTGGTGGGCCGGTCTGACGCCGCTCGTCTGCGATATCGATGCAGACGATTGGGGCGCCGCCGCAGACGAAGAAGAACGCCTGCTCGCCCGCTATGGAGCGCAGGTCGCAGCGGTGGTGCCGTACGCTACCTTTGGCTACGGCATCGACCTCGATCGTTATCGTTGGCTGTCTCGCCGCTATGGCGTTGCCGTCGTCATCGACGCTGCCGCCTCGCTCGGCACAACCGATGCGCAAGGCGTCGGCTTCGGGGCGGGCGCGCCCTTCCCGGTCGTCTTCTCGATGCACGCGACCAAGCCGTTCGCGACGGCCGAAGGCGGCCTCATCCATTGCGCGGATGCCGATCGGATCGAGCGGCTGCGCGCCATGGCGAACTTCGGCTTCACCGCGCCGCGCACCGCGACCCTGCCCGGCCTCAACGCCAAGCTGCCGGAGGCCATGGCGGTGATGGCGCAGGCGCGGCTCGATGATTTCGCCCGCGTGGCGCGCCACCGCGATCAGTTGGCGCTCGCCTATCGCGAGCTGATCGGGGACCGCTATCGCATCCAGCCACGGCAGGCAGGACGCCAGGCGCTGGGCTTCTTCCCGCTGCTCCTGCCGTCCGAATATACGCACGAGCGCGACGAGATCATCGCCCGGCTCGGGCGCGAAGGCGTAGGCGCCGGCAAGTACTTCAGCCCGCACCTGGGCGAGCAGCCCTGGGTCCGCAGCGTCGCGCAGATAGAGGAGACGCCGGTCGCGGACATGGTCGGCAGCCGCCTTCTCTCCCTCCCGCTTTCCGACACGATGGCGATCGAGGATGTGGCGGAAGTCGTCGCGGCGCTGGATCGGGCCGTCGCCCGCCCCTCACGCCGGACGTCGCGTGACGCGCCGCCACCCGTGGCCGAGACGCTGATCGTCGGCGGCGGGCCGGCTGGCACTGCCATGCTGACCGCCGCAAGCCGCCACGGCCTGCTGCCCGAACTGTCGCGCGGCCTCGTCATCGTGGAGCGTGATCAGGCGATCGGCGGTGGCCAGCTCGGCCGCTATTCGATCACGTCGGACTCGACCGCGCAGACCTTCCTGACCGCGATCGAGGGCAATCCCGATCCGGCGATCGCCGCACTTGCCAATCACCCCGCGGCGCTCGCGGTCGCCCGGCATCGCGACTCGCTCGGCGTGCCGCTGGCAGAGGTGGGCCCGCTGCTCCGCGCCATCGGTGACCGGCTGCATATGACGGTCGAGGCGAATGGCGGAACGGTGCTGACTGGCCAGGAAGTCGTCTCGGCACGGCAGCAGGACGGCATCTGGCGCGTGCGCATCCGTGATGTGGCAACCCACCGCGATACCGAACGGCTGGCGCGCAACCTCGTGATCGCGACGGGCGGGCATCAGCCGCTCACGCGCCTGGTCGAGCAGCGGTTCGCCGGCGCCCCGCTCCTCGAGCTTGCGGCGGATCGCCTGCTACAGTCGGACTCCGTTCTCACCCGCGGCGGATTCGAGATGGTCACCGATCTTCTCTCCGGCAGGCGCGCGCCGCGCGTGGCGGTGATTGGTGGCTCGACCAGCGCGCTGACAACCGTCGCTCTTCTGCTGCGGGAGCGGCCGGCACTGCCGTTCAGCGCCGGCGCGATCACCCTGCTGCACCGCCGCCCGCTCCGCCCCTTCTATCATTCGGTGGAGGCCGCTCACGCAGAGGGCTTCACCGATTTCGGCCCGGACGACATGTGCCCGGTCTCGGGCTTCGTATATCGCCTCGCCGGCTTCCGCCTCGAAGCGCGCGAACTCGTCCTGCGCATGCTGGCCATCGATGGCCGCGAGCCAGATCCCCGCGTCGCAACTCACCGCGTCACGGGTGACGACGAAGCGGCCCGCGAGATCGTCCGCCGTGCCGATATCGTCATCGCCGCGCTTGGGTATCGCCCGCGCGCCCTGCCTCTTGAGCAAGCCGACGGTTCGCTGCTTCCGCTTGCCGCCCATAGCGGAGCGCCCATGGTCGACGATCTGTGCCGCGTGCGGGATCCCGCCGGTGCAGCGATCCCGGGCCTCTACGGGATCGGCCTTGCTGCCGGCTTCGTGCCGCATGGTCGCCTCGGCGGCGAGGCAAGCTTCGTCGGCCAGGCCAACGGGCTATGGCTGTGGCAGAACGACGTCGGCATGATGATCGTCGATCAGCTGCTGGCAGATCGGGCAAGGGCAGCGGCGTGACCGCAGCGCCCGCGATCAGCGTCATCATGGCGGCCTATAACGGCGCCGAACTGCTGCCCGCGACGCTTGCTTCCCTGCAGCGCCAGACGTTCACCGATTTCGAAGTGATCGTGGTCGACGATCGTTCGACCGACAGCACGCTCGACGTGCTGCGTTCCTGGCCCGACCCGCGCGTTCGCGTCATCGCGCTCGACGAGAATGGCGGGCCAGTCCGTGCACGCAACCGCGCCTTTGCCGAGGCGCGCGGCCGGTACATCGCGGGTCTCGATCAGGACGACCTGTGCCTGCCGAGCCGCTTCGCGCGCCAGCTGGCCTATCTTGATGCCAACCCCAACGTGGTTCTTGTCGCCACCGCGACCGAAGTCCTGGAAGGCGCGCGCCTTCTCCCCTCGCCGCATGTCGCTCATACGACGCCGGGCCTGCTCGGCTGGCTGATCCGGATCGAGAACCCGTTCGTCTGGTCGTCGGTGATGGTCCGGGCCGATGTGGCGCGACGGCTCCATCCCTTCACCCGCCCCGACATTCTCTACGCCGAGGATTTCGATCTCTACCATCGGCTCTCCGCTTATGGCGACATTGCGCGGATCGACGAGCCGCTGCTGGCCTACCGCCGCCACGCCGGCGGCGCATCGCAGCGCTACGAGGGCATCATGCTGGCCAATGCGCGGCGAGTGCTTGGCGCGGCCTATATGCCGGTCCTGGGCGATGAGGCGGAGCAAGCAGCGGCGCTGGTGGTAGAACATCTGATGCACGGCCAGCCCGTGCCCGACCGGGCGACGCTTGCACGACTTGGCACCTACCTGGGTCGACTGCAGGAGGCGTTTCTCGCTGAGCGGAACGTCAGCGACGCCGATCTGCGCATGATCCGCTGGGCAACCGCGCGTCGCTGGGCCGCGGTATCACGCGCCTCGCTGCGCGCCGGCACGATAACCCTGAGCGACGCGATACGAGTGCGGCCGCCACACCTCGGCCTTGGCCACGCAGGCATCGAGCAGTTGCTGTGGGCGCGCCTGATCGGCAGCGCCCGCAGCATCAAGCGTCGTTACACCTTGGCGGCGTAGATCATCCGGCCCTGCCCGAGACGCTGGAACACTTCGGCCAGTTCGTTCTCGCCCACTGCGAAACAACCCTGGCTACGCCCCAGCCGACCGTGCTTCTGCAGCATGTCGGCGTTCGAATACCAGGCGCCATGCACGACAATCGCCCGCGCGAGCGCATTGTCGTTCGTGGGATCAAGCCCGATCAGCCGCTGCGAGCGGCCGTGCTTGCCGACATAATAGTCGGACGCGAGGAAGGCGCCCTCACACGACGCGTTCGAGCCGTTCTGGTTGGAGAAGCGTTGCAGGTATCCGCTATGCGCCGGGTCCGAGCCGCTGCCGTGCGCGACCAGCTTCGACACGCTCGATCCGTTGACGAGATCGATGAAATGGAAGCGACGCTGCGACGAGGGTGCCGAAAAGTCCGCGATGACGATCCGATCGCGCAGCGCGATGCGGTTGCCATGGCGCTCCAGCGCAGCCAGCGCCTTGCGCATTAGATCAGGGGACACGACGCGTGGCGAGCTCGGCGTCACCTTCGGCGTGGGGCGCACAGGTGCCAGCGAAGATGACGGCAGCTGTGCCGATCCTGATTCGGTCGCCCGCATCGCGGCGGATACTGCATCCGGCAGCACCATCGCACCGGCGAGCGCGCCGGCCGTCTTGAGCAAGCCGCGTCGAGTCGGCGCCTTTTCACGCATCGTGAGCATTGATCCTGAAGTCCCCATACCCGGTAAGTCGTTCATAACACGGAAATGGTGAACGATCTGCCCATGCGGGCCCAATCTGGCCCGATGCTTGCTTCATCCGCCGTGCAAACCCTTCCGTTCGTCGCATGGCACCAAATTCGAGATAGTGCGTTTTACCACTTGACAGCCCCGCAATGAGGGCTCGGACATCGAGAAAGAGGGACGCACATGCGCATGATTCGCGCTATGATGGCGGCTGCCCTGACGACGGCAGCCTTTGTTTCGACGCCCAGCCTGGCGCAGACCGCCAATGCCGGTAGCGTAGCTCTGGTGGAGGCCGCTGCCAGCCTGACCCCGGGCAAGTATCTGTGGGAGGAGGATGTGGCTGCCGGCCCGGTCAGCCTCCTGATCAGCATCCCGGACCAGAAGGCCTATGTCTATCGCGGTGATACGCTAGTCGCCGTATCGACCGTCTCGACCGGCAAGGAAGGCAAGGAGACCCCGGTTGGCGTCTTCACCATCCTGCAGAAGAAGCAGATGCACCACTCCAATCTCTACGACAACGCGCCCATGCCTTACATGCAGCGGCTGACGTGGGATGGCGTGGCGATCCACGCCGGCAAGAACCCGGGATTCCCCGCCTCGCACGGCTGCATCCGCGTTCCCACCAGCTTCGCCAAGAAGCTGTTCGCAGCCACCGAGATGGGCGCAACGGTGGAAGTGACGGATCTGTCGTACATGGATGGCATGCCGGCGCCGCGCAGTGACGCTCAGATGACGGCCGCGGCGAATGCAAGTACGCAGAAGGATCTCAACACCTTCCTCGCCAGCAAGTGACCGGTGTGGGAGATCGGCCCCGCACCCTGGCGTTCAGCGTATCGGAACACCTGGGCGCGGGGCCGTCGTGATTACTTCTTCAGCAGGCCGATCTCGATCAGCCGCTCGGTCAAATAATTCTGGGCGGTGATCGGCGTCGGGTAACGGTTCGGATTGTCGCTCGTGATCGTCTGCGGCAGCGTCTTGATCAGGAAGTCGGGCACTGGATGCAGGAAGAACGGCATCGAATAGCGTGAGTGACCGCGGCGCTCCGGCGGCGGGTTGACCACGCGGTGCGTGGTCGATGGCAGCACATGGTTGGTCAACCGCTGCAGCATATCGCCGACGTTGACGACCATCGCGCCCTCGGGCGGCTTCACCGCGAGCCACTTGCCCGAATCGCGATCCAGCAACTCAAGGCCCGCCTCTTCCGCGCCCAGAAGCAGCGTGATGAGGTTGATGTCCTCGTGCGCTCCGGCCCGCACGCCCTCCGCATCGGCAGGGATCGGCGGATAGTGAAGCAGGCGGAGCACGGAGTTGCCGTCTTTCACTGCGGGGTCGAACCAATCGGGCGCCAGGCCAAGATGCCGTGCGACCGCCGAGAGGAGCTTGTCGCCCGCCGTATCGAACGCGCTGAACAGCTCGACGAACGTCTCCTTGAACCCTTCAGGCCGGGCCGGCCATACATTGGGCTGCATGTCCGCCGCGAACTTGTGCCCCTCGGGCAGTTCGCGCCCAACGTGCCAGAACTCCTTCAGGTCGACGTGCTTGGCGTCCTTGGCGATCTCGGTCTTGAACGGGGTGTAGCCACGCGCTCCCCCGCCGCCTTCGATGAAATAGCCGCGCTTCTCTTCCTCGGGCAGCGCGAAAAGCGCCTCGGTCGCCGCCCAGGCGCGGTCGATCAGACCCTGCGGCACGCCATGGTCGGCCACCACGGCGAAGCCGAACCGGCGGAAGGAGCCCCCCAGATCCGCCGCGAACCGCTCCGGGTCGCGCGCCTGATCGGCGAGGCTAAGCGTCGGCACCTGGGCCAACGGCGAGTCGAGCATTACACCAGCCTTTGTCGAACTTTATGGATGGCGGGCGTATACGCCGCCCGCCTGAACCCCGCCAGTCCGTCACCGCCCGTCATCGGCCGCTCGCGCGTCGTCAGCCGATCGTCACCGTTCCCATCGCCCGGTCGCCCGCGGGTTTAAGATCGATTCGGAAACGCTCGCCATCGGTCGTGCCGCTCAGCGTGTCACCCTGCACTTCCACCTTGGTGCCGGCCTTCTCGAACTCGCTGCGCAGCCAGTCGCGCACCGTCTCCAGCTTTGCCGGGCTATCGAACGACAGCCGCACCACGCCATCCTCATCGCCCTTCGCATTGACGTTCATCGCTCCGATGCGGGTGCCCGGAAACAGATGCACCCCGCCAATCTCGAAATTGTCGGCGGTGAGGTCGAGCTTCGGCAGCTTGATCGATCCCTTGATCAGCGGTGTGTCCAGCGTCACCTCGCCGGTGCTGCCATCCACGCGCGCCGCACCGTTGCCGGCATCGATCGACACCGTCGTGCCCTCCCCGTCACGCTGACCGCATGCGCCCAGCGTCGCAGCGATGGCCAGCGCCGGAACGATATAGAAGCGCATCTCAATCTCCGTATTACGAGTGTAACACACTAGCCCTCTGAGCGGCCTGTCGCAAGCCCCGAGTACTGAGCGGCTTTTGCCGGAACCGCCCCGCCCTCACAGCCGTTCGCGCCTTGGTCAGCAGGAGAATGATCATGGGTGGCCATCAAGTGACGAACTTCGGCTCGGGCGACGGCGGCCCCTTCGACGAAGACGGCTATGACGAGGCGCAGCGCGCCGAAATCCTGGAAGCGACGCGAGACGGCCCGAGCGACGGGACGATCATCACGGATCTCGATCCGGACGTCGGCCTCGATGATGATGAGGACGATGACGAGGACGATCTGCAGATGCTCGACGGCGAAGTCGCGGAACAGGACGATGATGCAGATCAGGATGAGGACGACATCGATGAAGATGTGGTCCAGGATGAATTCGACGATGGCACCATCAACGAGGACGAGGACATCGACGACGAGGACGATACGGCGCTCAATCCGTAACCGCCCGGCCGCCAGCGCCGTCGCCGCGGCATGCGTCCTCCTCGCTGCGTCCTGCTCCAGGCAGCCGACCACCGAGGAGGTCGATATCGGCGACGCTGCGCGCACGGCGCAAGGGTCGATCGATAGCCAGCAATCCCTGCCGATGGCGGCCACGCCGACCGCACCTGGCTTGGCGAACTCAGGTGTGTCCAATGCTGTTGGCGCGCCGACACCCGCATCGGCGACCGCCGAAACTCCGGGGCTTCCCGAAGCTGAACCGGCGGAGGATGGCGCCGAGGCAGCGGCACAGGTGCTGCGCGATTATTATGCGCTGATCGCGCGCAAGCAGTTCCGGGAGGCCTGGAACCTGTGGGATCGGGAGGGCCAAGCCTCCGGCATGACGCCGGATGCGTTCGCTGCTTCGTTCAACAAGTACCGCGATCTCAGTGCGCAGCTTGGCCCGCCGGGCCGGATCGATGCCGGTGCTGGCCAGCGGTACATCACCATCCCGGTCACCGTGCGCGGCACGCTTCGCGATGGGGCGCCGTTCGCCATGGACGGTCCGGTGACGCTTCATCGCGCCGCCGACATTGACGGCGCAACGGCGGCGCAGCGCCGCTGGCGGATCTATGTATCCGGTTTGAAGCCGCGGCCGACAACGGCGACGACGACTCCGACGCCGGGCGACTAGCTGCCGCCTCCGGCGGAGGCTATGGCGCCGACATGCCGACCCTCGCGCTGCTCGTCGTCTCGAACGTCTTCATGACGATCGCCTGGTACTGGCATCTGAAGGGCGGCATGTCGAAGCCGCTCCACGTGGTGATCCTGTTGAGCTGGAGCATCGCGCTCGTCGAATATTGCTTCGCCGTCCCCGCCAACCGGATCGGCTTCGCCAGCGGTTGGTCTGGCGGACAGCTCAAGATTGCGCAGGAGGTGATCTCGCTGCTGGTGTTCGGCGCCTTTGCGGTGCTGGTGCTCGGTGAACAGCTGAGCTGGCGCCACGCGGGCGCCTTCGTCTGCCTCGTCGGCGCGGCCGCATTCATGTTCGCCGGGCGGAACTGAGCGCCACTTTGGGCCGCCCAGCCGATCCTTAGTCGAGAATATGCATCCAGAGCGGCTCGCCGGCGAGGCTCTGCGATCCGCGAAGCCGCTCCAGCGCCGCTGCGATGTTCGCCTCGGGCGCCTCGTGCGTCACGATCGCGACCAGCACCGTGCCGTCCGCCGCCGCGCCGCGCTGGATCAGGCTCTCGATCGAGACGCCGGCATCGCGCATCGCCGCCGCAATCTCGGCCAGCACACCCACTCGGTCGGCAACCATGAAGCGCAGGTAAGCGCGCCCACGTCGCGTGTCCGGCGCGGCGGCGGGCGCCGCCACCAGCGACGTTGCCGGCATCGCATATGGCGGGCCGAACTCGCCGCGTGCAATGTCGATCAGATCGGCGACGACCGCACTTGCGGTCGGGCCGTCACCTGCCCCCGCGCCTTGGAACAGCAGCCGGCCGACAAAGTTGCCGTCCGCCACCACCGCATTGGTCGATCCGGTGACATGCGCCAGCGGATGATCCTGCGGCACCAGATGGGCGTGGACGCGCTGGAACAGCCCGTCCGCGCCGGCCTCCGCCACGCCGACGAGGCGGACGCGATAGCCCAGCGCCGCCGCCTCGGCGATGTCGGCCGCGATGACATGCCTGATCCCGCTCGCGGCCACATCACCGAAGGCTGGCTTGGTACCGAAGGCGATCGAGGCCAGGATCGACAGCTTGTGCGCCGCGTCCACGCCATCGATGTCGAACGACGGGTCCGCCTCGGCATAGCCAAGCGCCTGCGCCTCGGCGAGCACTTCGGCGAAGTCGCGACCTTCCGCTTCCATCTTGCTGAGGATGAAATTGCACGTGCCATTGAGGATGCCGTAAACCCGCGCAATGGCGTTCGCGGCCGCACCTTCGCGCAGTCCCTTGATCACCGGGATGCCGCCCGCCACCGCCGCCTCGAACTTGAGCGGCGCGCCGGCGGCTTCCGCGGCTTCCGCAAGCTCAAGCCCGTGATGAGCGAGCATTGCCTTGTTCGCCGTGACCAGCCCCTTGCCGGCACCGAGCGTCGCACGCGCCAGCGCGAGCGCGGGGCCGTCGGCACCGCCCACCAGCTCGACCACGACGTCCGCGTCACAGCGCGCAAGCGCCGTCGTATCATCGACCCATTCATAGCCGCTGATGTCGACGCCGCGGTCCTTGCTGCGGTCCCGCGCTGACACGGCGACAATCTCGATCGGCCGCCCGGCACGCCGAGTGATCAGCTCACGGTTGGTCTCCAGGACGCGGATTACCCCGCCGCCCACCGTGCCCAGCCCAGCCAATGCCACTCGCAATGCGTCCGCCATCTCAATCCCTCAGTTGCACGCGGCTGCCGCCTACGGGCTTGCGGCGAGAGTGTCGATACCGCGGCCCGCGGCAATTTTCTTTTGCCATACCCCATTCGGGGGATGTGAATATGTCGCGCGCAACGCAATGAGATCAGGCGACCCAAGCCCATGGTAAAACAGGGGCAACCTGCCCGGCACCGCTACTTGGCGATGCTGGGCATCTTTTTTGGGCGCGCCGTCAGCCGCTCAGGCAGCCTTGGCATATTCCATCTCGCCGTCTTCGGCCGCCGCTCGGTCCGGCGCCTGCGGTAGAGCCACCTGCTGCTGCTTCGGTTTGGCAGAACTCGGGAAGGCGAGGCGTGATACCAGAACCACCAGCCCCAGCGCGAGGTAGCTCACCACGACGCCGACGGGCTGAAGCACGAAGGCGGCGCCTAGCGCGAGGCGAAGCCACAGCGGATTGAAGCCGAAATCCTCGCCCAGCGCGTTGCAGATGCCGAGCAGATTGTCCTTCGGGGTGGAAAGCGGCTTGCTGTTGGTGGTCATGGTCCTTGGCTCCGATCGACTGGCACGGCGCTCGCCGTTCATGCCCGGCGCCTTGCAGCCTCCATGCCAAACCTGTTTTTCGTATCTTTACCGCTACTTAGAAGAGGCGACGGTTATGCGTCCGAGGCGCAAGGTCGGAAACCGCGCTATCTCTTGGTGAAATACGCCAGCCAACCAGCCCCTTGTGCCGCAGCAATAATCTGCAACACCTCCCGTCATGACCAATCCGACCAAGGCCGTGGCCGAACTCACCTTTCGCGGGGTCCTGCTCGGCGGGATCATCACGCTGCTGTTCACCGCAGCGAACGTTTATCTCGGGCTGAAGGTCGGCCTCACCTTCGCCACCTCGATCCCGGCCGCGGTGATCTCGATGGCGATCCTGCGGCACTTCAGCGGGTCGACGATCCTTGAGAACAATATCGTCCAGACGATCGCGAGCGCCGCCGGGACGCTCGCGGCGATCATCTTCGTGCTGCCGGGGCTGGTCATCATCGGATGGTGGCAGGGTTTTCCGTTTCTCCTCACCGCCGGGATCACCGCGCTCGGCGGCACGCTGGGTGTGATGTTCTCCGTGCCTTTGCGCCGCGCTTTGGTGGTTGAAAGCGATCTTCCCTATCCCGAGGGGCGCGCGGCCGCAGAGGTGCTCCATATCGGATCGGGCTCACGTGAAGGCGCCGCGGAAAGCGCTGCTGGCCTGCGGCTGCTCGTCGCCGGCAGCTTGGCCTCGGCCGGCTTTGCAATCCTCACGCAGATGCGGCTGGCCGCGGCCGAGGTCTCCACCTGGTTTCGCGTCGGCAGTGGCGCGACTGGCCTGTCCGGCGGCCTCTCCTTCGCGCTGTTCGGCGTCGGTCACCTCGTCGGGCTGTCAGTGGGCATGGCGCAGCTTGCCGGGCTCATCACCGCTTGGTTCATCCTGCTGCCGATCCTCACCGCGGCCCAGCCAATGGCGGGCGACGTCGAAGCCTGGGCCGGCACCGTCTTCCGGCAGGATGTGCGCTTCTTCGGCGCCGGCGTGATCGGCGTCGCTGCGCTCTGGACATTGCTGCGGATCGCCCGCCCGGTCGTCGGCGGCGTCACGTCCGCGCTTGCCTCCAGCCGCGCGCGCCACGCCGGTGAGGCACTGGCGATCGAGGAACAGGATCTGCCGATCGGCATCGTCGGCGGGGTCTCGCTCGCGCTGCTGGTGCCGATCGCGTGGCTGTTGTGGAGCGTTGCCAGCGTCGGGCCGATCGCCGGATCCGCCGCGATCCTTGTCGCTGGCGCCTTGCTCTTCATCCTCGTCATCGGCGTGATGATCGCCACTGTCACCGGCTATATGGCGGGCCTGATCGGCGCGTCGAACTCGCCCGTTTCGGGCATCGGCATCCTGTCGATCATCGCCGCCTCGCTGCTCCTCATCGGGCTGTTCGGTCGCGGACTGGCTGAAGACACCACCGCGGCTCTGGTCGCCTACGCGCTGATCGTCACCGGGATCGTCTTCGGCATCGCGACGATCGCCAACGACAATCTGCAGGATTTGAAGACCGGCCAGCTGGTCGGCGCGACGCCCTGGAAGCAGCAGGTGGCGCTGATCATCGGCGTCTTCTTCGGCTCGATCGTCGTGCCGCCGGTGCTCGACCTGCTCAATACCGCCTTCGGTTTCGCCGGCGCGCCGGGCGCAGGACCGAACGCGTTGGCGGCGCCTCAGGCCGGTCTCATCTCCTCGCTCGCCAAGGGTGTGCTTGGCGGAAGCCTCAACTGGTCGATGCTCGGCTGGGGCGTGGTCGCCGGCGTGATCTTCATCATCCTCGACGAACTGCTCGGCAAGGCCGGCAGGTTGCGCCTGCCGCCGCTCGCGGTGGGCATCGCGATCTACCTGCCCATGTCGGTGATCCTGCCGGTCGTCTTGGGCGCCCTGGTCGGCGCGGCGTACGAGCGCTGGGCGGAGCGCACCGACGATCCCGAGCGCACGCGCCGTTTCGGCACGCTGACCGCGACGGGCATGATCGTCGGCGAAAGCCTGTGGGGCGTTGCCTTCGCCGGCATCGTCGCCGCCAGCGGCAGCGATGCGCCGCTGGCGTTGGTCGGCGAGGGCTTCCTGCCCGTCGCGCTGATCGGCGGGACGCTGCTGTTCGCGGCGCTGATCGCCTTGCTATATCGCAACACCCGCCGCGCGGCGCTCACATGAGCGCGAGCAGCTTGTCGATCTCGACGAAGGCGAAGCCGACCGAACTGTCCGCAATGCCATAAGGCATGAACAGCTTGTTGCCGTGCCGCATCGCGCCGCAGGTATAGACGACGTTCGGCACATAGCCTTCACGGTCCTGATCGGCGGCGGCCAGGATCGGCTCCTTCGTCCGCCCGAGCACCTTGGACGGATCGCGCTTGTCGAGCAGCGCCGCGCCGATCGAATATTTGCGCATCGCGCCAACGCCATGGGTCAGCAGCAGCCAGCCCTCGTCCACTTCGATGGGGGGCCCGCAATTGCCGATCTGCACCAGCTCCCACGGGTACATCGGGCTCAAGATCAGCTCACCGTCGTCCCAGTGATCAAGGCGGTCGGAGCGAAGCAGATAGAGATTCTCCCCGTCCTGCCGGCCGATCGAGAGATATTCGCCGTTCACCGTCCTTGGGAACAGGGCGATGCCCTTGTTGCGAGCCGCCGAACCGCTCATCGGCACAAGATCGAAGGACCGGAAATCGCGCGTCCGCATCAGCTCGGACTGGATCTTCGCGCCATTATAGGCGGTGTAGGTTCCAAGCCATTCGACCGAGCCGTCGTCGTGGGTGAACTGCACCAGCCGCAGGTCTTCCAACCCCTTCGACTGCGCCTCGGTGATCGGGAAGATGACGGTGCCCGACAGGGTCGAGTCGCGGTTGCGATGAACCGTCACCGGCCCGCTGGGCGTCTCGTCATTGTCGAGGCCATGGGCATCCGCGGCCGTGGCGAAGGGCGGTTCGGGCGCCAGCTTCAGCTGGTTCTCGTCGGTGATGATCCCCTCGCGGAAGGCGACGGACGAGATATGCCCCTCGCCTACCGCCCGCAGGCTCATCAGGATGCGCTGCGATCCCGGCGGCATGCCGGACTGATCGGGGTGCGCCACCGCGCTCGGGTTCATCAGCGCCGCAGCGGCATAGCTGTATTCATGGCAGAAATAGGCCCCGATCAGCTGCCGCTTCTCGTCACCGATGTCGGCATCCTTCAGCCCGTGCTGACCGGCCACTTCCTCGAACCGGGTCATGAACACGCGGCGCGTCTGCCAGTGCCGCGCTTCGAAGTCCTTCAGCACGACGGCCAGTTGCTCGCTCGCCTGGATCGGCGACATGGCAAGCACTTCGGCCACCATACGCGCGGCACGGCTTTGTCCCTGGCCGTTCAGCGCGGACCAGGGGATATGAAACGGGCGGACCACCACGCGTGAGGGATCGGCTTGCAGCCGAAGCTGATGATTGAACAAATCCAAGGAAAGCAGCCTCGCGGTGGCGTCAGGACAACAATGCGCCGACGCAAATGTTGCTTATGCGACCGCGCGCCGCGTTCCTGCCACGCCTTGGGTGGCCTTTGAAAGCCCCGAAATGGCGCAGCTGGACAATTGCAGCGCCAAAATCGATTCTGCGCCTTGGTTGCGGTTGAGGCCGGTCGGCATCAGCCCGTCGAAACAGCCGCCGTCCTGCGCCGTCGCCAGCGGAAGGTCGAGGTCGTTGTGCCCCATGTACCAGCCGTAAGCGCGCATCGCTTCCTCCCGCCACCGCTCGTCGCCGGTGGCCTGGAACGCCGCGCAGCACGCATCGATCGTCGCCTGCGCCTCGAGCGGCTGCTGATCGAACGGCAGCGGCTCGGCATAAGCGCGGCCGAAGCTTTCCGAACCCACCGCGCGGAAGCGGCCCTCCGGGTTCTTCTGCTTGCTGATGATCCACTCCAGCGTCTCGAGCCCGCGCTCGATCACGTCCCGGCGGCCAAGCGCCATGCCGGCGCGGATCAGACCTTCGGGCAGGCGGCAATTGTCATAGGCGAGCACCACCTCGAACCACACCCAGTCGGGGCGGCGCGCCGTATCGAGCAGGGCGAGATGCTCGTTCGGGAATCGCTCCAGGATCGAGCGGGCAAGCTGGTGGCCGGGCGACGCCTCGAGCATCGCAGCCGCCCCCAGCATGGCGAACGACTGCGCGCGCGGGCTGCCCAGCTCGAACGCGAGGCTTGCCGTCATGTCGAACATCATCGTCGCCCAGTCGCGGTGCTTGCGCGAACGTGCGTCACGCGCAGTGACGCCAAGCGCCCACAATGCGCGGCCGTTGGAATCCTCGGAGCCGACGTCCTCGCACCACGTGCGATCGAAGTTCATGAAGTTGCGGAAGCGGCGCTTCTCCGGGTTCCAGGCATATTGGACGAACGAGGCGTATACCGTCGTCCACTTGTCGCGCACCGTCTCGTCCAGCTTGTCGATCGCACACATCAGGATGAGCGCGCGCGCATTGTCGTCGATGCAATAGCCATGGCGGCGGTCCGGCACCGAGTAGATCGAATGCTGGAGCATGCCGGTCGAATCGCTCATCCGCTCGACCGCCGAGATGTCAGGGTCCAGCGGCTTCATCGCCGACGGGGCGGCAATCCGCGCCGGCTTCGTCGCGACGATCTGCTCGATCTCGCCTATCGCCCGCTCCGCGACGCGCGACCAGGTCATCGTCCGTCCGCGATCATAAGCGCGCTGGGACAGCTTGATCCGGCGATCGTCATTGCCGAGCAGGTCGTTGATCGCCTGAGCGATCGCCGCCGAATCGCGGAAGTCCACGAGAACGCCGTGCCCGTCCGCCAAGATCTCGGTCGCATGGACATAGGGCGTGGAAATCACCGCCTTGCCGACGCCCACGGCATAGGAGAGCGTGCCGCTCGTGATCTGCGCCGGGTTCAGATACGGCGTAACATAGAGGTCGGACGCCTGGAGATAGTCGATCAGATCGTCCTGCTCGACGAAGGCATCGATGAACGCGACATTGTGCTCGACGCCCTTCGACCGTGCGAGCGCCTTCAGGCTGTCGCGGTATTTCTCGCCTTCATGCGCCACCAGATTGGGGTGCGTCGCGCCGAGCACGACGTAGGTCGCATCCGGATGCTTCGCGACCACCTCCGGCATCGCTTCGATCACCGTCTCGATGCCCTTGCCGGGCGCGAGCAGACCGAAGGTGAGGATGACGCGGCGGCCTTCCCAGCCAAAGCGCGGCTTGAACGTCGCGGGGTCGGCGAACAGGCGATCGGGCACGCCGTGCGGAATGTTGACGATCGAGCGCGGATTCGCGCCGTAGACACGCGTCAGGATCTCACCGCCGCGCTCGGCCATAACGATCACTTTCGACGCGCGCCGCAGCAGCCCCTCCATCACCGCGCGCTCATCCGCGCTCGGCTTTTCAAGCACGGTGTGAAGCGTAACGATTAACGGCAGCGTGGTGCGATCGAGCAGCGCCAGGATAAATTCACCCGCCGCGCCGCCGTAGATGCCATATTCGTGCTGCACCCAGATCGCCTGCGCGCCTGAAGCCTCGATCTTGCGCGCGACATCCAGGTACGCCGCACGGTCCTGCTGCGGGATCGTGTCGGTGACTTCGGGCGGATAATCGTAACGCCCGGGGTGATCGTCCATCGCATAGACGTCCACCGCCAGATCCGGATAGCGGCTTTTCAGAGCATTGAACGTGTCGGTCGTGAACGTCGCCAGCCCGCACTTGCGGGGCAGGAAATTGCCGATGAGCGCGATACGCGCGACGGTGTTCGTTTCGACCGTGTCGTTCATCCTCTAATGCCTTCGCTGTTTACGGAACGCCATTCACAGGGCGTTCACGTTCCGGACAACGGGTAAGGGGCAGGAAGGTTGCGGCGTTTGATGCACCGCAACAAGATTCTGAAATAAAAGCGGGATCAGCCGCGACCGCGATACGAGGGGACGCCTTGGTCGGGCACCCACAGGTCGGCCGGCGGCGCGCCCGTTTGCCAGAAAACGTCGATCGGAATCCCGCCACGCGGATACCAGTAGCCGCCGATGCGCAGCCACCGCGGCGCCATTTCCGCCACCAGCCGTTCACCGATGCCCACGGTGCAATCCTCGTGAAAGGCGGCGTGGTTGCGGAAGCTACCGAGGAACAGCTTCAGCGATTTCGATTCGACGATCGTCTCGCCCGGCACGTAGTCGATCACGATGTGCGCGAAATCCGGCTGGCCGGTCACCGGGCACAGCGACGTGAACTCGGGCGTCACGAAGCGGACCAGATAGGTGCGTCCCAGGCGGGGATTAGGAACATAGTCCAGCACCGCTTCTTCCGGAGAGGTGGGCAGCGCGGAATTCTTGCCGAGGTGGAGTGTCATGCGCCGCCAGATAGGCGCGAGCGCCCGCCCGCGCCAGTTCACCGGTGCGCCGCCCTTCGACAACGCGCCGCATGAGACTAAGAAGGCGCTCATGGACGCCCTCGTTTCGACTGAATGGCTCGCCGCTCAAAGCGGCGCGCCCGATCTGCGCATCGCCGACTGCAGCTGGTTCCTCCCCACCGAGCATCGGGACGCCGCCGCGGAGTTCCGCGCCGCGCACATCCCTGGTGCGGTGTTCCTCGACCTTGCCGAGATCGTCGATGCCGCCGCCGACGTACCGATGATGCTTCCTCCGCCCGAGAAGTTCGCCAGCCGCATGGGTCGGCTAGGTCTCGGCGATGGCACGCGCATCGTCCTCTACGACAACTCGCCGCACCACACGGCCGCGCGCGGCTGGGCGATGCTGCGCAGCTTCGGGCTTACCGATGTTGCGCTGCTCGATGGCGGCTTCGCAAAGTGGCAAGCCGAAGGCCGGCCGATGGCTACGGGCGACGCGGCGCCGAAGCCGAGGCACATCACGGTACGGGATCGCGGCGCCGGCATCCGCGACCTGGCGCAGATGAAGGCAGCGCTGGCGAGCGGTAGCGAGCAGATCGTCGACGCTCGCTCCCCCAGCCGCTTCGCCGGCGCCGAGCCCGAGCCGCGCCCCGGCGTGGAACCCGGCCACATACCCGGTTCCACCAACCTCCATTACGCCCGCTTCTTTCACGCCGACGGCAGCTGGAAGCGCGGCGATGAACTGGAGGCGGTGTTCCGCGACGGCGGCATCGACCTTGATCGGCCGATGGTTGCCACGTGCGGGTCCGGCGTGACCGCTGCAGTCATCGCCTTTGCCGCGCATATGCTCGGCCGGGAGGTGCCGATCTACGACGGCAGCTGGGCCGAATGGGGCGCGGATCCCGCCACCCCGAAGGCGCGCGGCGCATGAGCAAGGATCGCGACACGGCTGACCGCACGATCGGCGATGCCACCCGCGTCGTCGCCGCCGGCCGGCGCCCGGAATGGACGCAAGGTGTGGTCAATCCGCCGGTCTGGCGTGCATCGACGCATCTCTATGGCTCGGTCGCCGAACTGCGCGCCGCTGGCGGTCGGGACACCCACCACCGCCTGTTCTACGGCCGGCGCGGGGCACCGACGCAGTGGAGCCTCGCCGATGCGCTGACCGAACTGGAGCCGGGTGCAGAGGCGACCTTCCTCTATCCCTCGGGCGTCGCCGCGATCGCTGCCGCCCTCCTCTCCGTCCTGTCACCGGGTGACGAGCTGCTGCTGGTCGATTCGGCCTATGATCCCACCCGCTCGATGGCTGATGGCCTGCTGAAACGCTTCGGCATCACGACACGCTTCTACGATCCGCTGATCGGGGCCGGCATCGCGGACATGATCGGCGAGCGGACCCGCGCGATCTTCATGGAAAGCCCCGGAAGCCTCACCTTCGAGGTGCAGGACGTGCCCGCGATCACCGCGGCGGCCAAGGCACGCGGCGTGACGGCGATCCTCGACAATACCTGGGCGACGCCGCTCCACTTCCGCGCGCTGGAGCATGGCGTCGATCTCTCGATCCTCGCCTGCACCAAATATGTCGTCGGCCATTCGGACGTGATGCTCGGCAGCGTGACAGCGGCGCCTTCGCACTGGCGCAAGCTGCGCGAGACGAGCTTCCAGCTTGGCCAGGTCGCCAGCCCCGACGACGCCTGGCTTGGCGCGCGCGGGCTTCGCACCATGGCGGTGCGCCTCGCCCAGCATCAGTCAAGCGCACTTCAGATCGCGCGCTGGCTGGAAACCCGGCCGGAGGTGGATCGCGTGCTCCACCCTGCGCTGGAGACGTGCCGAGGCCACGACCTGTTCGCCCGCGATTTCCGCGGATCGAGCGGGCTATTCTCCTTCGTTCTCTCAGGCGGGGACGAGGCGGCGCGCGCGGCGCTGATCGATGGCCTCGTCCATTTCGGAATCGGCTATTCCTGGGGCGGGTTCGAAAGCCTCGCGATCCCCGTCGATCCACAGCGTTATCGCACTGCGACCGCGCCCAGCTTCGCCGGCCCGCTGGTGCGGCTCCAGATCGGGCTCGAGGATCCGGCCGATCTCATCGCGGATCTCGAAGAAGGGCTGAAGCGCTTCGCCGCAGCCCGCGGCTAAGAACCGCATCGTTGGACAAGTCCCCGGGCCGTCGCCCGGGGCGTCATATCATATTGCCCCGCTGCCGCGGAGCGAAGGCGTCAGCGCGGCGCGTTGGCGCGGGCGTCCTGGCCATCGCCTTCGGGCGCCGCGATGATGTCCCGCGTCGTCTGCCCCTTGTCGACGACGTTGGTGTCGGGATCACCGGCGGAGGAGCGAATGCCGGCATCCACCGTATCGCCGCCCGCCGCCTGAACCACCGAGCGCTCGCCGGCGCTACGCGGGGCGCTGCCGAACAGCGCCTCCAGCGTCTGCGACTGCGCCGAGGTGGCGGACTGGACGCGCGCCGCGCCCGGGGTCGGCGGCACCAGCGCGAAATCGGGCGGGATGATCAGCGAGGGCTGGCGCGCCACCGCGAATTCGTCCGGACGGTCACGATCGAGGCCGTTGCTCGCGCACCCGGCCAGCGTCACCGCGAGGACTGCGCCCATGACGATCGACTTACGCATTCACATTCTCCGAAGCCATCTTGTCCGGCTTTGCCGCCGGCTTATCGCGGATCAGCAGCGCCCGCGCCAGCAGAATGAGCACGCCGATGGTGATCGCCGCATCCGCGACGTTGAAGACGAGGAACGGCCGCCATTCGCCGAAGTGCAGGTCGGCGAAGTCCACGACATAGCCGAACCGCACCCGGTCGACGATATTGCCGAGCGCCCCACCGAGCACCAGGCCGAGCGCCAGCTTGTCGGCCGCCTTCTCCTCGCGCCACATCCAGAAGGTGACGGCGCCGGCGATTGCCGCGGTCATCACCACCAGGCCCCAGCGCGCGAACTCACTCTCCGCGCGCAGCAGGCCAAGGCTCACGCCCATGTTCTGCACGAACCGCAGATCGAAGAACGACACGATCTCGCGCGAGGCACCCAGGAAGTTGATGCCGAGCGGCCCGGTCACCACCCATTTGATCAGCTGGTCGAGCACGAACACGACTGCCGCGGCGACGAGGCCGGCAACAGGCACGCTGCGCTTCACGCCGCCACCTCGCCAACCACCTCGGCGCAGCGGCCGCACAGGGCGCTGTCCTCGACAACTTCGGGCAGCAGGCGCCAGCAGCGCCCGCACTTGTGGTAATCGGTCCGGCTCACCGTCACCTCATCGCCCGGCGATACCTTCGCCACGATGAACGCCTCGGCCAGCGCATCGACGGACAGCGGCGTTTCGGGCACGGTCACGTTCGCCTCCAGGCTGGAACGCACGATCTTCTCGCGGCGCAGCGGCTCGATCGCCTCGGTCACGCGCTCACGAAGGCGGCGCACCTCCAGCCAGCGGGCGCTGACGTCCTCGCCCGCTTCCGCCGGCAGTTCCGGCCAGTCGAGGAAGTGAACCGAGCCATCCTCGCTCGGGAAGCGCGATTGCCACACTTCCTCGGCGGTGAAGACCAGCACCGGCGCAGCCCAGCGCACCATCGCGTGGAACAGCACGTCCAGCATGGTTCGGTACGCCCGGCGCTTCGTATCCGTCGGCGCGTCGCAATAGAGCGAATCCTTGCGGATATCGAAGAAGAACGCCGACAGATCCTCGTTGGCGAAATCGCTCAGAAGGCGGACATAGCCGTTGAAGTCGTAATCAGCGATCGCACGGCGCAGCTGCTGGTCCAGCGCATGGACCAGATGGAGCATGTACCGCTCCAGTTCCGGCCATTCCGCCACCGGCAGCTTCTCCGCCTCGTCAAACCCGTCGAGCGCGCCCAGGAGGTAGCGGAAGGTATTGCGCAGCTTGCGATACTGGTCAGCGACACCGGCCAGGATTTCCTTGCCGATGCGGTGATCCTCGGTGAAATCGACCGACAGCGCCCACAGCCGCAGGATGTCCGCGCCATAATCGCGCATCAGATCAAGCGGGTTGATCGTGTTGCCGAGGCTCTTGGACATCTTCATGCCCTTGGCATCCATCGTGAAGCCGTGCGTCAGCACCGCATCATAAGGCGCCCGCCCGCGCGTGCCGCAGCTTTCCAGCAGCGACGACTGGAACCAGCCGCGATGCTGGTCCGACCCCTCGAGGTAGAGATCCGCCGGCCATGACAATTCCGGCCAGCGCCCGCTTTCCAGCACGAAGGCATGGGTGCAGCCCGAATCGAACCACACGTCGAGAATGTCGGTAACCCGCTCGTAATCGGCCGGATCGCGTCCCTCGCCAAGGAAGCCCGCGGCGGCCTCGTCGGTCCAGGCATCGACGCCCTTCTCGCGGAAGGCGTCGACGATGCGCGCGTTCACTGCCGGATCGACCAGCAATTCGCCCGTCGCACGATGCACGAACAACGCGATCGGCACGCCCCAGGCGCGCTGCCGGCTGATCACCCAGTCGGGCCGCCCCTCGACCATCGCGCCGATGCGGTTGCGCCCCTTCTCCGGCACGAAGCGCGTGGCCGCGATCGCGGCGATGGCGCGGTTGCGGAGGGTGTCACCTGCATTCTGCGCCGGACCAGATAGACGTTTTGCTTGTTCAAGTCCGGGAGTCTCTGGACGCTCCACACCAGTGGCTGCGATCAGTTCTTCTTCATTGCCGCTAAGATACCCCACGGCAGCGGACGTGGTCAGAAGCGCCGTGATCGGGTCCCTGCCCGTATTCGGCTTAGGTTCGCCTGAGCTGGCCTTAATTGGCTTGTCGACGGCGATGAACCATTGCGGCGTGCAACGGAAGATCACCTTCGCCTTGGAACGCCAGGAATGCGGGTAGCTGTGCTTGAAATCGTCGCTCGCCGCGATCAGCGCGCCCGCTTCGCTGAGGTCGGTGCAGATCGGCCCGTCAGCGGCGACGAACTTCTTGTTGATGACGCTGCCCTGCCCGCCCAGCCACAGCCAGTCCGGGCGGTACATGCCGCCGGCATCCACCGCGAAGACCGGATCGATGCCATGCGCCTTGCACAGCTCAAAATCGTCCTCGCCATGGTCGGGCGCCATGTGGACGAGGCCAGTGCCCGCGTCGGTGGTGACGAAATCGCCCGGCAGGAACGGACGCGGTTTGGCGAAGAAGCCGCCCAGTTCATGCATCGGGTGACGCGCCACCGCGCCCGCCAGCTTCTCGCCGCTGAACGCCGCCAGCACGGTCACCGTGCCCGCCGCATCGCCGATCTTCACCACCACCGGGTGGCCGATCCGCGCGCCGAAGCTCTCCAGCAGATCGCGCGCCACCAGCAGGGTGCGCGGCCCTTCCACCATGTCGTCGAAGCGGGCGAGGACGTATTCGACCTCCGGCCCGTAGGCGAGCGCCTGGTTCACGGGGATCGTCCACGGCGTGGTGGTCCAGATCACCGCATGGGCGCCGACCAGCTCCGGCGCGTTCGGCGCCTCGGTGATCTCGAACGCAACGTCGATCTGCGTCGACACCACGTCCTCATATTCGACCTCGGCCTCGGCCAGTGCGGTCTTCTCGACCGGGCTCCACATCACCGGCTTTGCGCCGCGATACAGCTGCCCCGTCTCGGCGAACTTCATCAGCTCGGACACGATGGTCGCCTCGGCGGCGAAGTCCATCGTCAGATACGGCTTGTCCCAGTCGCCGTTGACGCCCAGCCGCTTCAGCTGCTCGCGCTGCGTATCGACCCATTTCTGGGCATAGGCGCGGCATTCGGCGCGGAATTCCGCCGGCGGCACCTCGTCCTTGTTCAGCTTCTTCTTGCGATATTCTTCCTCGACCTTCCACTCGATCGGCAGGCCGTGGCAATCCCAGCCGGGAACGTAGGGCGCGTTCTTCCCCAGCAACGTCTGGGTGCGCACCACCATGTCCTTCAGGATATGGTTCAGCGCATGGCCGATGTGCATATCGCCATTGGCATAGGGTGGGCCATCGTGAAGGATGAACTTCTCACGATCCGCACGCTGCTCACGCAGCCGCTGGTACAGGCCCAGCCGCTGCCACCGCTCCAGAATCGCAGGCTCCTTTTGCGGCAGGCCCGCCTTCATCGGGAAGTCGGTCTTCGGCAGGAAGACGGTGTCGCGCCAATCCTTCTGATCGGTCTCGCGTGCGGTGGTGTTTTCGTCGGCCATAGAAGCTCGCGCCCTTAGCGGAACCGCGGGCTTTCACAAAACCGTTCGTGCGCTTTGCCGCGCGCGACGATCACACGGTGCGCAGCAGCGCCCGGGCGCGGTCGCAATCCGCTGCCATTTGCGCCTTCAGCGCGTCGAGGCTGTCGAACTTCGCCTCCGGCCGCAGGAACTCGATCAGCGCCACCTCGATCGTCTGGCCGTAAAGATCGCCCGAGAAATCGAACAGGTACGGCTCCAGCAATTCCTTGGGCGGGTCGAAGCTTGGACGGATGCCAAGGTTCGCCGCGCCGTCATGCCAGCGCCCGTCGGGCAGCTTCACGCGCACGGCATAGATGCCATAGGCCGGCCGCAGGTAGTTGCCGAGATCGACGTTCGCCGTCGGATAGCCGATCTCGCGGCCCAGCTTGTCGCCGTGTCGCACCTCGCCCGCGATCGTGAACGGCCGCGTCAGCAGCCGCGCCGCGTCCGCCGGCCGTCCGTCGCGCAGCGCCGCGCGGATGCGGGTGGAGGAAACGATCTCGCCATCCAGCGTCACCGCGCCGACCGCATCCGCGCTGAACCCATGAACCGCGCCAAGCGCGGCCAGCGCCGCAACGTCGCCGCTGCGCCCCTTGCCGAAGGTGAAATCCTCCCCCGTCACCACCCCGCCGACGCCCAGCTGGCCGACGAGATGAGTCGTCACGAATTCCTCGGCGGAAAGCGCCGCAAGGCGCGCATCGAACTGGAACACCAGCACCGCATCGACGCCGGCATCACGCATCAATGCCGCGCGCTGCTCCAGCGTCGTCAGGCGGAACCAGGGCGCGTCGGGCGCGAAATAGCGCATCGGATGCGGGTCGAACGTCGCGACCAGCGCCGGCCGCCCCTCACGCCGCGCCCGCTCGATCGCGCGGCCGACGACTGCCTGGTGCCCGAGATGGAAGCCATCGTAATTGCCCAGCGCGACGATCCCGCCACGCAGCTCGGCGGGCAGCGTCGTGCCCGCATCCAGCCGTATCAACCCCTGCCGCTCCATCGCCGCCGGCGCATAGCGGGCTGTACGTCAGCGCACCAGTGTCACGAAGCTATAGCCCGGCCGGTCGCCATCCGCGGCATGATCCTCGCGGAAGACCTCGCGCCAGCCGGTGAAGGCGGGAACGATCGTGTCCCCATCGGGATCGGCATGAACTTCGGTCAGTTCGATCCGGTCGGCGCGATCGAGGAACAGCGCGAAGACGTCCGCCCCGCCGATCACGGCGGCATCCTCGCCGGCCAGCGCCAGCGCCGCGTCGGGCGAGTGCACCACCTCCGCCCCTTCCGCCTGCCAGGCCGCGTCACGCGTCAACACGATATGGCGGCGGCCGGGCAGCGGCGACGGAAAACTATCGAACGTCTTGCGCCCCATGATCATCGGGCGTCCGATGGTCTGCGCCTTGAACCGCTTCAGGTCAGCCGGCAGCCGCCAGGGGAGCCCTCCATCCCGACCGATCACGCCATTGCGCGCCCGCGCGAGATGGAACGTGATCGTCATCGAACGCTGCGCTCCGCGATCATGGGCGTGTTCCCCTGGCACGGCTGGGGCGCGCCCGATTGCAACAGCCAGGCTGCGAGCGTGGCGGTGGCGATGGTGATGACATAGTCCCGCATGGCATCGTCTCCCTAACGATTACGTTTGTAGTCGTCAAGGCTGAACGCCCGCTGAACTCTGCTGCACCTCCTCCGTCAGACGGCCACCGGCGCCTTGATATGCGCCTGCGCTTCATAGCCGTGAAGCACGAAATCCTCATATTCATACTGGTCGATCGCCGGCGGCTTTCGCAGGATCTCGAGCCGCGGCAGCGCGGTCGGCTCGCGGGTCAATTGAAGCCGCGCCTGCTCCAGATGGTTGGAATAAAGGTGGCAATCGCCGCCGGTCCAGATGAACTCTCCCGGCTCCAGCCCGCATTGCTGCGCCAGCATATGGGTCAGCAGGGCATAGCTGGCGATGTTGAACGGCACCCCAAGGAAGATGTCCGCGGAACGTTGGTAAAGCTGAAGCGACAGCCGTCCGTTCGCCACATGGGTCTGGAACAGGCAGTGGCACGGCGCCAGCGCCATGGCGTGGAGGTCCCCGGGGTTCCACGCGGTGACGATCTGCCGGCGCGAGGCAGGGTTGGTGCGGATGTCCTCGATCAAGCCCTTGATCTGGTCGATGTGGCGCCCGTCGGCAGTCACCCAGTCGCGCCACTGCTTGCCATAGACCGGTCCAAGGTCGCCCTTCTCGTCCGCCCACTCATCCCAGATGCTCACCTTGCGCTCCTGCAACCAACGGACATTGGTGTCGCCGCGCAGGAACCACAGAAGCTCGATGATGATCGATCGGAGGTGCAGCTTCTTGGTGGTCAACACCGGGAAGCCTTCCGCCAGGTCGAAGCGCATCTGATGGCCGAACACGCTGAGCGTTCCAGTCCCGGTGCGGTCCATCTGCCGGGCACCCGAATCGAGCACACGGGCCATGAGGTCGAGGTATTGGCGCATGAGGCGACGCTAAATCGATTGGTCCACCGCGCCAAGTGACGAGTCCGGATCGGCGGGGTTCTCTTGCCGCGGCAGGCATCGCCGCCCCACCCCCATCCCATGCACGGCATCGACCCGGTGATCCTCCCGCACCTCTTGGCGATCGCGGCCGGGAAAACCGAATCGGTCGCCTTCATCTTCCTGAACAAGGGAGGCGCGGCGCTCGGCCTGCATCACATGCCCTCCACAAGCGCCTCGCGCGTGGACGTGTCGCTGCGCACCGTCACCGCACTGGCGATGGCGCATGATTCGCAGGACGTGATGATGGCCCACAACCACCCGTCCGGCGATCCCGAGCCCTCGGCGGAGGATCTGCGCACCACGCGCCGACTGGCGGCGGCGCTCGACGCTTTAGGGATTCGGCTGGTCGACCATCTCGTGCTGGCCGCCGGTGCCAGCGTCAGCTTCCGCGCGCGCGGGCTGCTGTGACGGCTGCAGACGGCACGACTGGATTGCGCTCGGTTCCGGCCGCGCGCCGCGCGCGGTGAAGGTCGCGAAATAGCCGCCGGCTGACGGCATCGGCTGCATCGCGACGAGTTGATAGCCGACCGCGGCAAACTCGCATTTCAGCAATGCCGGCGGGGTGCCGTGATCGACGGTACTGCGGTTCGCGTCCACCACAACCACCAGCCCGCCCGGTCTCAGCGACGGGCGCATCCGCCACAGGAACTCATACGGCTGCGCAATCTCATGGTACATGTGGACCATGAAGATCCGGTCGAAGCTCGCCTCGGGCAGCTTGGGATCGGCCGGCTCGCCCAGCTTGACGCTGACATTGTCCAGCCGCTCGCGCGCGACACGTTCCGCCAGCGCGTCGCGCGTCGCGGGCATGATGTCCTGCGCCAGAACGCGGCCGTCCTCGCCCACCTTCTGCGCCAGACGGATCGTGTAATAGCCTTCGCCCGCGCCGATATCGGCGACCGTCATGCCCGGCCTGATCTTGGCGAGCGCCATGACGGTGCCCGCCTCGTTCACCCGGTCACGCGCTTCCTCGTTCGACCAGCGCGACGAGACGATATGGGCGACCGGCCGGTCCGCCGCGGGGAACGGGCCGGGATCCTTCGGCTCTTTCTTGATCAGCGGCTCGCCGCCGTCACAGGCGGCAAGAAGCAGCGCGCTCGACGCGATCGCCGCGATCAGCCCCACGCGCAGGTACGGCGCACCGCGCCGGGGCATGGCTCCGCCCCGCATCCCCCCACAGCGAAGCGTCGTCCCCCGGCTCATCCTTATTCCACGTCCTCCACCTCGACAGCCTCGCCCGTCACGCGCTGCGCCAGCGCCGCGGCCATGAACTCGTCGAGATCCCCGTCAAGCACGTCGCTGGGCGAGGTGGAAGTGGCACCGGTGCGCAGGTCCTTCACCAACTGGTACGGCTGAAGCACGTACGAGCGGATCTGGTGGCCCCAGCCGATGTCGGTCTTGGTCGCGTTGACGGCGTTCGCCTCTTCCTCGCGCTTGCGCAACTCGTGCTCGTACAGGCGGGCGCGCAGCTGGTTGTACGCCTCCGCCTTGTTCTTGTGCTGCGATCGCTGGTTCTGGCACGCCACGACGATGCCGGTCGGCAAGTGGGTGATGCGCACCGCCGAATCGGTCGTGTTGATGTGCTGACCGCCGGCGCCCGACGCACGATAGGTATCGATGCGCAGCTCGCTGTCGTTGATCTCGATGTCGATCGAATCGTCGATCACCGGATAGACCCAGACGCTGGAGAAGCTGGTGTGGCGGCGCGCGGAGCTGTCGTACGGGCTGATCCGCACCAGGCGGTGAACGCCGCTTTCCACCTTGGCATAGCCATAGGCGTTCTCGCCCTTGATCAGCAGCGTGGCCGATTTGATCCCCGCCTGCTCGCCGGCGTGATAGTCGATCAGCTCCACCTTCATGCCGCGCCGCTCGGCCCAGCGGGTGTACATCCGCTGCAGCATCTCGGCCCAGTCCTGGCTCTCGGTGCCGCCAGCGCCGGCGTTGATCTCGATATAGGTGTCGTTGCCGTCGGCCTCGCCGGCCAGCAGCGCCTTCACCTTGTCCTCGGTCGCCTTGCGCGCGAGCTGCGCCAGGGCCTGGGTGCCCTCCTGCGCCATCTCCTCGTCACCCTCGGCCTCTGCCATCTCGATCAGCTCGACCGTGTCGGACATTTCGCGCTGGATCGCGCGCGTCGCCGTAATCGCCTCGTCCAGCCGGCGGCGCTCGCGCATCACGTCCTGCGCCGCCTTGGGGTTCTCCCACAGCGTCGGATCCTCGACACGCGCATTCAGTTCGTCCAGCCGCCGCACGGCACGATCCCAGTCGAGGAACCGCCGCACCAAAGCCAACGCCTCGTTGATCGTGTCGACATGGGCCTGCGCTTCAGCGCGCATGGTTATTCTCCGCTTCTGGCGTCAGTCCAGCACAAGTCGGGAATCCCCTGCGGCACGAGCAACGCGTCAGTGGCGGGAGATCCCGGCCTGCGCTGGGATGACGATTTGGTTGGCGGACTTAGGGCCTCAACAACGACGACACAATGCCGCCCGTTATGGCTCTAGTAGATGCCGCCCTCGCGCTGCAGGAAGTCGCTGTCGCTTGCCTTCTTCTGCTCGCCGCTGCTCGCCTTTTCGGTCGCCGCCGGTGCCGGGCCGGTGCGGCGCGGCGCACGGCGCGCCTCGGCCTGCGGCTTGAACGCCTCCCAGATCACCGATGCCTTGGGATCGCTGTCGGTCGGGAAGGTGCCGTAGACAGGGCGCCCGCTCGCGCGGTCGATCCGCACCATGCGGATGCCGGCGGGCGCGCGGAACGGCAGCACTTCCATCCCCTCATACGCCTTCTGCGCCCATTGCTTGAAGATCGGCGCCGCGAGCGTGCCGCCCTGTGCGTAGCCCCCAAGGTTCACTGGCGAATCGTAACCGATGTAGACGCCGGCCACCATCTGCGGCGTGCCGCCGATGAACCACACGTCCTTCGGGCCCGAATTCGTGCCGGTCTTGCCGAAGATCGGGCGATCGAGGTCACGCAGCGTGGTCGCGGTCCCGCGCTGGATCACGCCCTCGGCGATGTGCACCATCTGGTAGGCGGACATGGCGTCCAGCACCTGGCGGCCACGCGTTACCGGCCGCGGCATCGGCTTGCCGTCCCATTCCGGCATGTTGCAGCGATCGCACGCGCGCCAGTTCTCCGGCCAGATCACCTGGCCGCGCCGGTTCTGCACGAAATCGATCAGCGACGGCGCATGCCAGCGGCCATGATTGGCCAACACGCCATAAGCGTTGACCATCTTCATCACGGTCGTCTCGCCGGCGCCCAGCGCATAGGAAAGGTACGGCTCGTAATCGCCGACCTCCAGCGCCTTCATCAGCTTGACGACGTTGCTCATGCCGGTGCTGGCGGCTGCCCGCACCGTCATCAGGTTGCGCGATTGCTCGACGCCCCAGCGCATCGTCCGCGGGCCCGCACCGCGCGAATTGCCGAAGTTGCGGAAGCACTTCTGCCCAAGCCGCGCGCCCTGATAGACGCAGAACGGACCGTCGACGATGATCGAGGCGGGCGTCATGCCGTGCTCCAGCGCCGCCGCATAGACGATCGGCTTGATCGTCGATCCGGGCTGGCGCATCGCCTGCGTCGCGCGATTGAACGATTGGAGCGATGCGTCGAACCCGCCCTGCATCGCCAGGATCCGCCCGCTTTGCGGCTCCTGCACCACGAACCCGCCTGAAATCTTCGGCACCGATCGCAGCGCGAAGCTGCTACCCCCGGCCGGCGCCACCGCGATGATGTCGCCTTCCTTCAGCGTGCCGAACGCCGGCGTGCCCTTGCCACGCAGCGGCATCTGCGCGGCGGAGCGCGGCAGGGTGCCTTCCGTCCCGTCCGCGAACCCGATCCGGGCCGCGCTCGCATCCCGCGAAATGACGATGGCGGCGCGCCAGTCGGCATAATCGAGTGCGATATTGGTATCGAGCAGCGCCCCCTGCCAGCGTCCGTCCGTAATCTCGACGTGCCGCAGCGGCCCCGAGAACCCACGCCCGCGGTCGTAGCGTAGCAGGCCATCACGAAGTGCCTGAGCCGCCGCTTCCTGCACGTTGCGATCGAGCGACGTGCGCACCCACAGGCCGCCGGAATAGACGCTGTACGGCCCGTCGCGCGCCGTCTCGCCGAACTTGTTGATCAGTTCGCGGCGCACTTCTTCCACGAAATAGCCGCCGACGCGCTCGAACTTGGGCGTGCGGCGCGTGATCGCGCCGATCGGTTCTGCCTGCGCCGCCAGCTTCTGCTGCGTGGTGATGAAGCCGTTCTTCTCCATTTCGCCCAACGCCCAGTTGCGCCGGTCGATCGCGCGCTGGGTGTTGCGGAACGGATCGTAGTTCGCCGGCCCCTTGGGAAGGATGGCAAGATACGCCATCTGCGCCAGATCCAGCTCGCTCAGTTCCTTGTCGAAATAGGCATGCGCCGCCGCCTCGACACCGTACGCGTTCCGGCCAAGGAAGATCTGGTTGAGGTACAGCTCCAGGATCTGCGGCTTGGTCAGCGTATCCTCGATGCGCCACGCCAGAATCGCCTCGCGCATCTTGCGGGTGGGCGAATATTCGTTTCCGATCAGCAGGTTCTTCGCCACCTGCTGGGTGATCGTCGAGCCGCCGCGCGCGCGCCGCCCGCTCCCCAGCTTCGACACATAATCGACCACTGCACCGGCAAGCCCGGGATAGTCCACGCCGTGATGCTCGAAGAAGGTCTTGTCCTCGGCCGCGAGGAAAGCGTTCACCAGCATCTTGGGATATTCGTTGAACGACAGTTCCACGCGCCGCTCGCGGGCGTAGGAATAGATCGGACCACCATCGATCGAGCGCACGTTGGTCGGCAGCGGCGGTTCGTAGGTCCGAAGCTGCTCCACCGATGGCAGATCGCGGGTCACGACGTACCAGAAGCCGCCAAAAACGACCATGCCGAGCACGGCAAGCGCCGTCAGCAGCTTCACCCAGCGCCGCCCCCAGATCGGCGCCAGCCGCTCGGCGATGCCGCCGCTCATGCGGCGCAGCCGCAGCTTGTTCGGTTCGGGAGGTGTCGACGCCATACGCGGCGCCGGTGTTTAGGGAGCAGGCGCAGGGCTGGCAACAACGCTCGGCCAAGCAGTTGCCCGCGGCGGACGCGCTGCCCCTGCCCTCATCGGGCTGCGGTCTGCGTCAACCGCCGCGCGAAGTAGACTTCCACCGCGCGCCTAACGCTCTGCGCCACACGCGTGCGCCCCTCGCGGCTGTCGAGGAAGGCGGCGTCCTGCGGATTGGAGATATAACCCGTCTCGAACAGGATCGATGGCATGTCCGGCGCCTTCAGCACCAGCAGCGATGCCATGCGGTGGAAGTTCTGCTTGGTCGGGATGAGCGGCTTCGCCTCGCGCCCCAGCAGCCGCGCGAACCCGGCGGAGGCGTTCATCGTCTCGCGCTGCGTCAGATCGATCAGGATCGAGGAGACGTCGTCGCTCTCGTCGAGGTCGACGCCGGCGATGATGTCCGACTTGTTCTCGCGCGAGGCGAGCCGGGCGGCTTCCTTGTCGGAAGCGATGTCTGACAGGGTGTAGGCCGTGGCGCCGGATGCGTCGCCCGAACCGACGCTGTCGCAATGGATCGAGATGAACAGGTCCGCCCGCAGCCGTCGCGCCACGCCAAAGCGCTCGCGGTGCAGGATGTACCGGTCATCCTCCCGCGTCAGCGCCACGCGCACGCGGCCCGACGCGAGCAGTTCGTCGCGGATCGCCTTCGCAATCTTCAGCGTCACGTCCTTTTCGCGCAGCCCCGTTTCCGGGTTGATCGCGCCCGGATCGTTGCCGCCATGCCCGGCGTCGATCACCACCAGCGGGCGGCTGTCATCGCCCTGCACCCGCGGCAGCACGCTTTTCTTCGCCGGCGGCACCGGGATCGACACCTTGTACTTCGGCCGCTTCTCGCCCCAGCCGAACGGGAGGAAGCTCAACGGCGAGGCATTGCTGGCCGCGGAGAAGTGCTGCGCATCCACCTGGCGCAGCGACAGTTCCAGCGTGCGCCCGTCGTCCTCGAACTTGCCCTTCGACACGACCATCGGCTGCGCCAGATCCAGCACCACCCGCGCGCCATCGCTGCCCCGCCAGCCCTGGCGTACCCGCGTCACATATCGCTCGCCCTGGTCGGATTGGCCCGGGCGCGCGCCGTCGATGTCCACCGCGATCCGCTGCGGCCCGTCCAGCACGAAGCTTGATGCACCGCGCACCGCTTCATCGAACCGGATCAATACTCGGCCGTCCTTGATCTCGACACGCTCGACGGTCGCGGCCCAGCTGGGCGCGGCAAGCATCATGCCGACGGCCGAGGCGAGAATGTACGACACGCGCCGATTATGCCGCGCCGGGGGGTGGCCGGTCCAGCCAAAAGCCATGAAACAAACCCTTTTACTCCGGGGCGTCCGGCTTATCTTCTGTGTGTCAAACCAGGGTTTCGGCATTCGGTTAATGCGGCATTCGGCATATTCTTGCCGCTTCGCCGGCAAGGACGTTCCGGTTGCCGAATGACGCTTGAGATGCTAGGCATCATCTTGATCGGATTGCGCGTTGCCTTGACGCGCCGCCGACCCACCGCCCGTCCGGCCGTTCGCGCCGGCGCGGCGCAACCAGGTTGACGTTCGCATGTCGCATTTCCCCGCACCGCAGATCCGACCGGCCCTCGCCGGCGGCGCGGATACGGGTTCGGTCCAGGGCGTGCTGCTCGGCCGTGCGCGGCGCACGAAGGCACAGTTCACCACCATTTGCTTTGCCGGCCACAGGGGGCCGGCAGCGCCTTTTTATCGCGTGGCCCCGCCGTTCGGCGGCGCGAGCCGCGCGCGGAGACCATATAATGACCATGCGCATGCTGATCGACGCACGCCACCGGGAAGAGACCCGCGTGGCAGTCGTCAAGGGAAACCGCATCGAGGAGTTTGATTTCGAGAGTGCCGAGCGCAAGCAGCTCAAGGGGAATATCTATCTCGCCAAGGTAACCCGGGTCGAACCGTCGCTGCAGGCGGCGTTCATCGACTACGGCGGCAACCGCCACGGCTTCCTCGCCTTCTCGGAAATTCACCCGGATTATTACCAGATCCCCAAGGAAGATCGCGAAGCCCTGCTGCGCGAAGAGGCGGAGCATGCCGCCGAGGAAGCCAAGCTGCGCGCCGAACAGGAAGCGCACGAGGACGATTCCGACGACGCCAACGAGGATGATCTCGAGCGGTTCGAGGATGACGGCGGGATGGATCCCGAAGTCGCCGAGGAGATGGAAGGCGAGGATCGCCCGACCCCTTCGGCCACCGGCATCAACGACGATCAGGTCGAGGCGCTTCGCCAGCGCCGTATGAACCTGCGCCGCCGCTACAAGATTCAGGACGTGATCCGCCGCCGCCAGGTGCTGCTGGTCCAGGTCGTGAAGGAAGAGCGTGGCAACAAGGGCGCGGCGCTGACGACCTATCTGTCGCTCGCCGGCCGCTATTGCGTGCTGATGCCCAACACGTCGCACGGCGGCGGGATCAGCCGGAAGATCAGCAATTCGTCCGATCGCAAGCGCCTGAAATCGATCATGGCCGAGCTGGAGCTGCCGCCCTCGATGGGCTGCATCGTGCGCACCGCCGGCCTCAGCCGCACCCGCACCGAGATCAAGCGCGACTTCGATTACCTCGCCCGCCTGTGGGACGGTATCCGTGAAAAGACGCTGACCAGTGCGGCCCCCGCGCTGATCTATGGCGACAGCGATCTCATCAAGCGCGCGATCCGCGACATCTACAACAAGGACATCGACGAGGTCATCGTCGAGGGCAACGACGGCTATCGCCAGGCCAAGGAATTCATGCGCCTGCTGATGCCGAGCCACGCGAAGCGGGTGAAGCATTACAGCGATCCCATTCCGCTGTTCCAGCGCTGCCATGTCGAGGATCAGCTCGCCGCCATGTACCATCCGGTGGTGCAGCTGAAGTCCGGCGGCTACCTCGTCATCAACCCGACCGAGGCGTTGGTCTCGATCGACATCAACTCCGGCCGGTCGACGCGCGAGCATAATATCGAGCAGACCGCGACCGCGACGAACCTTGAGGCGGCGCAGGAAATTGCCCGCCAATTGCGCCTGCGCGACATGGCCGGCCTCGTCGTCATCGACTTCATCGACATGGACAACAATTCCAATGTCCGGAAGGTCGAGAAGGCGATGAAGGAGGCGCTGAAGAACGATCGCGCCCGCATCCAGGTTGGCCGCATCTCCAGCTTCGGCCTGATGGAAATGAGCCGCCAGCGCCTGCGCACCGGCGTGCTCGAAGCCTCCACCCGCCCCTGCCCGCATTGCGAAGGCACCGGCCTCGTCCGCACCGCCTCGTCCGCGGGCCTCAGCGCGCTGCGCCTCATCGAGGACGAAGCCGCACGCGGCCGCGGTTCGATCCTGACGCTGCGCGCCAGCGTCGAGGCAGCGGTGTACGTGCTCAACCGTAAGCGCGCCGACATTGCCGAGATCGAGGACCGCTACGGCGTCACGGTCGAGATCCTGCCCGACGGCGAGCAGGAAGGCGCCCGCATGCTGGTCGAGGCATCGGGCCCGCCGCCCGCTTACCCGCCGAAGTTCGATCCGCCGGTCGAAGAGATCGAGGACGATATCGTCGACGAGATCGAGGAAGAAGAGGACGAAGTGGTCCTCGCCGGCGAGGAAGAGGATGAGGCGCGCAGCGACGAGCCCCGGTCTGAGGAGCATCGCGAGGGCGGCCGTCGCCGCCGCCGCCGGCGTGGCCGTCGCGGTCGCAGCGATGCGGACGCAACGCCCGCCTCGAACGCCGATCTCAGCGAGCCGGAGGACGCGGAGTCGATCGACAGCGAGTCCGATCAGGACGAAGCGGCCGAGGAAACCGTCGCCGCTGCCGAAGGTGAGAGCGAAGCCGAAGGCGGCCGTCGTCGCCGCAATCGTCGCGGACGGCGCAACCGTCGCCGTGATGGCAACGGCGATGAGGCCGGCCAGGCAGAAGTCGCGACCGACGCCGCTGACACCGCCGCGGCAGAGCCGGTCGTAGGGGTCGCTGCCGAGCCGGCCCCGGCCGAGACCGCCCTGGTCGAGGTTGCCGAGGCCGCACCGGCGGAAGCGCCCGCGCCCAAGACGCGTCGTCGCCCCCGCGCCAAGGTTGCGGCAGAGGCAGCACCGGCTGCCGACGCGCCCGTGACCGAACCGGTCGCCGCTCCTGCCGCGATCGAGACGCCCGGCATCGAGGCGATCGCACCGGCTGCGGAGGAAGCACCGGCCAAGCCGAAGCGCACCCGTCGCAAGAAGGCCGATACCGCGGAAGCCGCACCGGCTCCCGCCGAGCCAGCGGCAGAGGCGGAAGCACCGGCCAAGCCCAAGCGCACCCGCCGCAAGAAGGCGGACGCACCGGCAGCCGAGGCAGCCGCAGTGGTCGCGAATGACGCGGCCGAGCCGGCGGCTGCGCCTGAGCCCGAAGCCGAGCCCGCGGCTGAAACCACCGAAGCATCGTCGGGCGAAGCGCCCCGGCGCGGCTGGTGGCAGCGGACGTTCGGCTGATCGATGAACCTGCGCCGGGCTTCAGCGGCAGTTAAGCCCACTGCCTGCTTGGTCCGGCGCATGGTTTTCAACGACTTGATCCCGGCCAGCGCCGAATGACGCGTCGTCGCTCCTCGATCCGGATCGTCGCCGTCGCGGCGGTGGTCAGCCTCGCCTGGGCCCAGCCGGCGCAGGCGCAGTCGATCCTGCGCGACGCCGAAACCGAAGCGCTGCTCACCGACATGACGGCGCCGCTCGTCACCGCCGCCGGCCTCTCGCCGCGCGACGTGAAGGTGGTTCTGGTCAACGACGATTCGATCAACGCCTTCGTCGCCGGCGGCCAGATCGTGTACGTCAATTCCGGCACGCTGCAGGCCGCCAAGACGGCCAATGAAGTGCAGGGCGTCATCGCGCACGAGCTTGGCCATATCACCGGCGGCCACGTCTCGCTGTCCGGGCGCGGCTTCCAGGAAGCGACCGGCATCACCTTGCTCTCCGTCGTCCTCGGCATCGCCGCACTGGCGGCCGGCGCTGGCGAGGCCGGCGCCGGCCTCCTCGCCGCTGGCCAGCAGGCAGCGATGGGCAAGTATCTCGCCTTCTCGCGCCAGCAGGAAGCATCGACCGACGCCGCGGGCGTCAAATATCTCAATGGCGCCGGAATCACCGGCAAGGGGTATTTGAACTTCTTCAAGACGATGCAGCAGCTGGAGTATCGCTACGGCATCACCCGGAAGGTCGAGTATATGCTCAGCCACCCGGTGTCATCGGAGCGTATCGCCGCCATCTCGGAATCGCTGCAGTCGTCGCCCGCCTGGAACAAGCCGCTGAACCAGGACTGGGAAGAACGGTTCAAGCGCGTCCAGGCGAAGCTCGACGGCTATCTCCTCCCGCCCGCGCAGGCGCTGCAGAAATACCCCGAGAGCAACCAGACCATCTACGGCCACTACGCCCGGGCCTATGCCTACCACCGCGGCGGCTACCCGGACAAAGCCGATGCGGAAGCGGCAGCGCTGGTGCTGGCCAAACCGCACGACCCCTATTTCCTCGAGATCAAGGGCCAGATCCTGCTCGAGGCCGGCAAGCCGAAGGAAGCGCTCGCCCCGCTGCGCGAAGCGACCAATGGCTCGCGCAACAATCCGTTGATCGCCACCACCTTCGGCCATGCGCTGATCGCCACCGAAGATCGGGCGAATTACGACGAGGCGAAGAGCGTGCTGCGCACCGCGGTCGCGCGCGACGATCAGAATCCCTTCGCCTGGGTCCAGCTCGGGACGATCTACGAACTCACCGGTGACAGCGCGCGCGCCGCGCTCGCCACGGCCGAGCGCGCCAGCATGATGGGCGATTCGCGCACCGCGGCGCTCAGCGCACGCGCCGCCATGGCCGGCATCCCACAAAATACCTCGGACTGGATCCGGGCTCAGGATATCGCGATGACTGCACAGAACGATCTCGACAGCGGCAAGCGCAAGCGTCGATGAATCGCCTGCAATTGCTGCTTCTCGTGCTGCTCGGCGCAGCCTTCGGTGCCGGCGGCGTGTGGCTTGCCGAACGTGTCGCGCCGGCTGACGTCTCCACCACCAACAAGGCCCAGATCGAGCGGATCGTGCACGATTACGTGCTCGCCAATCCGCAGATCATCCCCGAGGCGATGCAAAAGCTGCAGGAACGGGAAAGCGCGCGCGCCATCGGCGCCGATCGTTCGCGGCTGGAGACGCCCTATCGCAGCGCGGTGATGGGCAACCCGCAGGGTGACGTCACGCTGGTCGAGTTCTTCGACTATAATTGCGGCTATTGCCGCGCGAGCCTTCCCGTCCTCGAGGAACTGGTGAAGGCCGATCCCAAGCTGCGCATCGTCTTCCGCGAGCTGCCGATCCTCAGCGACGAAAGCCGCGATGCCGCGCGCGCTTCGCTCGCCGCCGCGGCGCAGGGCAAGTTCAAGGCGTTCCATGACGCGCTCTACGCCGCAGGGCCGCTCAGCGCGGAGACCATCGCCGCCACCGCCCGCCGCACCGGTGTCGACCTGACCAAGGTGCCGGACGACGCCGATAGCGAAATCGCCAGCAACCTAACGCTCGCCGGCAAGCTCGGCCTCACGGGCACGCCCACCTGGGTGGTCGGTGACAAGGTCCTGTCCGGCGCGCAGCCGCTCGATCGGTTGCAGGACGCGATCGCCGCCGCCCGCGCCAAGTAATCGCAAGCTGATCGAAGGGGAAAGCGCGCTTCCCGATCAGCGGCAGAATTTTGCCTTGTCGTCCTCGAGGTGCAGGTGGTTGCGGTGCGCTGAATTGTAGTTCGGGCCCAACACCGTGCCGAACCGCTTGCAGGCAGAGCCGCTGATCGTCTGCAGGAACCGTCGCACCGCCGGGTCCGGCGAGTTCCAGTCCTGCAAGATCGTGATCCGCCGCCCGTCCTTCAGCTGGAACGCGCCGATGTCGATCGCATTGGCGATCGAATGGCCCGATCGGCGCGCCGTGCCCGCGACGTTGCGGCAGTTGTAGCTTCCCATGCTCTCGATCTTGGTCAGTTCGCTGCCCAGGATCTGGTACGCCGCCGGCCCCACCGCGTTGCGCGCCCATTGCGCATAGGTGCGCGCCTGGCCGCATCGCACCGCGCCGAGGTTCGTCGTCGGCACGCCGATGTCGAGCAGCTTCACCGTGCCGACGATGCCGCAACCCGGGCCGAACTGCCGATCCGGCAGCGGCTCGAACGCAACGCCCAGTTCGCGCAGATCGCGATGGCATTGCGCCGTCTCGCGCGGCGACGGGCCCTCCACCCGCGGCCCGGGGCTGCGCGAATCGCTTCGTTTGGGGGGCTCCGATCGGCCACACGCGGCGAGCATGGCGATGGCGGCCAGCAGGATGACGGTACGCACACTTCCCCCATTCGCGCCTGTCTGATCATTCTTCCGGCGCGTTGATCTTCTATTTCTGCCCTGATTGCAGAAGGAAAGCAGCCCGCCTTGGTGCTCCGCCGAACAGTGTGTGCAGGCGGACGAAACGAGTCCCGCGGCGCTGATCGTGGTTGCTACATCGGCGAACCGCCTCTAGGGCCGTCGGCGGGCCACGCGGTCCCAACGCCGCGCGTGCTCTCTGTAAGGAGAGTCAGACATGACTGATACGACGCTCGCCGACGCCACTCTTGCGCCTGCGAAACCTGCCGCAAAGCCGGCACGACCCTATTTTTCTTCGGGCCCCTGCGCCAAGCCTCCCGGCTGGGATGCCGCCAAGCTGGCCGACGCCACGCTCGGCCGGTCGCACCGCTCGAAGATCGGCAAGCAGCGCCTCCAATATTGCATCGATCTGATGCGCGAGCTGCTGAAGCTTCCGGATACGCACCGCATCGGCATCGTTCCGGGTTCGGACACCGGTGCGTTCGAGATGGCGATGTGGACGATGCTGGGCGCCCGCCCGGTCACCGCGCTTGCCTGGGAAAGCTTCGGCGAAGGCTGGGTGACGGATGCCGTCAAGCAGCTCAAGATCGACCCGAATGTGATCCGCGCCGATTATGGCCAGCTGCCCGATCTGAACGCGGTCGACTGGTCGAACGACGTGCTGTTCACCTGGAACGGCACCACCAGCGGCGTTCGCGTGCCGAACGGTGACTGGATCGCTGACGATCGCGAAGGCCTCTCTTTCGCTGACGCGACCAGCGGTGTGTTCGCGTACGACCTGCCGTGGGACAAGATCGATGTCGCCACCTTCTCCTGGCAGAAGGTGCTGGGCGGCGAAGGCGCGCATGGCGTGCTGATCCTCGGCCCCCGCGCGGTCGAGCGGCTCGAAACATACACGCCCGCCTGGCCGCTGCCCAAGGTGTTCCGCCTCGTTTCCAAAGGCAAGCTCACCGAGGGCGTGTTCAAGGGCGAGACGATCAACACCCCGTCGATGCTGGCCGTCGAAGACGCGATCTTCAGCCTCGAATGGGCCAAGTCGCTGGGCGAGAACGGCCTCATCACGCGCTCCGATGCGAACGCCAGGGCGCTCGACGAGATCGTCGCCGCCCGCGACTGGCTCGGGCATCTCGCGACGGATCCCGCCTCGCGCTCGACCACCAGCGTCTGCCTGACGGTCGATGCCGACGAAGCGGTGATCAAGAAGATGGTCTCGCTGCTCGAGGCAGAGGGCGCCGCCTATGATATTGGCGGCTATCGCGATGCCCCGCCGGGCCTGCGCATCTGGTGCGGCGCTACGGTCGACACCGCGGATATCGTCGCGCTGGGCCCGTGGCTCGACTGGGCCTACGCGACCGCCAAGGCGGCCTGAAGACCACCCCTCCCTTGCGTCACCCCGGACTTGATCCGGGGTCACGCTTCTTCTCACCGTTGCGCCGCAGATGGCGGGCCCGGATCAGTTCCGGGGCGACGGTGCAGGCAAAGGACTATCCCATGCCCAAGGTTCTCATCAGCGACAAAATGGATCCCAAGGCCGCGCAGATCTTTCGCGAGCGCGGCGTGGAAGTGGACGAAATCACTGGCAAGACGCCGGAAGAGCTGAAGGCGATCATCGGCCAATATGATGGCCTGGCGATCCGCAGCTCGACGAAGGTCACCAAGGAGATCCTCGAGGCGGCGACCAACCTCAAGGTCGTCGGCCGTGCCGGCATCGGCGTCGACAATGTCGACATCCCGGCGGCTAGCGCGAAGGGCGTGGTCGTGATGAACACCCCCTTCGGCAACTCGATCACCACCGCCGAACACGCCATCGCACTCATGTTCGCGCTCGCCCGCGACCTGCCGGAGGCCGACAAGTCGACCCAGGCGGGCAAGTGGGAAAAGAACCGCTTCATGGGCGTCGAGGTCACCGGCAAGACGCTGGGCCTGATCGGCGCGGGCAACATCGGCTCGATCGTCGCCGATCGCGCGCTGGGCCTGAAGATGAAGGTTGTCGCCTACGATCCGTTCCTCACCGAGGAGCGCGCGATCGAGCTTGGCGTGCAGAAGGTGACGCTGGACGAGCTTCTCGCCCGCGCCGACTTCATCACGCTGCACACGCCGCTGACCGACCAGACCCGCAACATCCTGTCGGCCGAGAACCTCGCCAAGACGAAGAAGGGCGTGCGGATCATCAACTGCGCACGCGGCGGCCTGATCGACGAGGCGGCGCTGAAGGAAGGGCTCGACAGCGGCCATATCGGCGGCGCCGCGCTCGACGTGTTCGTCACGGAGCCGGCCAAGGAAAGCCCGCTGTTCGGCACGCCGAACTTCATCTCCACGCCGCACCTCGGCGCGTCGACCACCGAGGCGCAAGTGAACGTCGCGATCCAGGTCGCCGAGCAGATGGCGGATTATCTGGTGTCGGGGGGCGTCACCAACGCGCTCAACATGCCCAGCCTCACGGCTGAGGAAGCGCCCAAGCTGAAGCCGTACATGGGCCTTGCCGAAAAGCTCGGCAGCCTCGTCGGCCAGCTGGCACATGGCGCGATCGATCGCATCTCGATCCACATGGAAGGCGCCGCGGCGGAGCTGAACCCCAAGCCGCTGACCAGCGCGGTGCTGAAGGGCTTCCTCGGCACGCAGACCGATACGGTGAACATGGTCAACGCGCCGCTCCTCGCCCGTGAGCGCGGCATGGAAGTGCGCGAGATCCGCACCGAGCGTGAGGGCGATTACCACACGCTGATCCGCGTTTCCGTCCGCACCGCCGACGGTGAGCGTTCGGTCGCCGGCACGTTGTTCGGCGATCAGGCCGCGCGCCTCGTCGAGCTGTTCGGCATCAAGGTCGAGGCCGATCTCACCGGCGCGATGCTTTACGTCGTCAACGAGGACGCGCCGGGCTTCATCGGTCGCCTCGGCACGACGCTGGGCGAGGCCGGCGTCAACATCGGCACCTTCCACCTCGGCCGTCGTCAGGCGGGCGGCGAAGCCGTGCTGCTGTTGTCGGTCGACGAGCCGGTGACGGCGGACCTCCTCGCCAAGGTGAAGGCGCTGCCGGGCGTAAAGACCGCGATGGGCCTGAAGTTCTGATCTGTCTCACGGGCTGTTCGACGGACTGGCAATTCCTGTTGCCATCCGTCGGATAGCCCGTCACCGTTCCGGGCGCGCCATGGGCAATGGCGCGACCATCAGGGGGCGGCAGGTGAGCGCGTTGATTTTTGCCGGTGCGATGCTCTTTACGCCGCCTGCGCTGCCCGGTCCGCCGCCGATACCCCCCCTTTCCACAACCATTCCGGCCCATCCCGCGCCATCGGTTGCCATCTTCGCACCAGGATCGGCCGCGATTGTACAGTCGCCGGCCGGCGGCGTCGCCCCCGCAGCGGCCCAAGCGCAGACGCCCAGTGACAGCGGCGCGCAATCGCCATCCCCCGATATCGTCATCACCGGCAAAGCCGAATGGGAGGCGCCCGATCCACTCGCCGGGATCAACCAGATGGCCTTCGACGCAACCATGGCCGTCGACAAGGCGGTGATCGGCCCGATCTCGCTCGCCTATAAGAACACCCTGCCCGAGCCGGTGCGCGACGGGATCCACAACTTCCTCTACAACATGCGCGAACCGGTCGTTTTCCTGAACTTCGTGCTTCAGCTGAAGTTCGGCCGCGCGCTGGAAACCGCGGCGCGCTTCGTGATCAACACCACGGTGGGCGTCGCCGGCCTGTTCGACATCGCGAAGCGCAAGCCCTTCCGGTGGAAGCGCCGCAGCAACGGCTTCACCAACACGCTCGGCTTCTACGGCGTGAAATCCGGCCCGTTCCTCTTCCTTCCGATCGTCGGGCCGACAACGCCGCGCGATCTGATCGGCGGCGCGATCGACAGGCTCATCTTCCCGTTCGTCTATGGCTCGCGGGTCACCAAGCCCGAGGTTGCAGTGCCTCTGGGCGTACTTGGCGTGCTCGACCACCGCGCCGAGTTCGACGAGACCCAGCACCAGCTTCATGACGGGCAGGCCGATCCTTATGCCCGCTCGCGCGATTTCTACCTGCAGCGCCGCCAGAACGAGATCGACGAGCTGAAGGGCAAGGCGCCGCGCAATTCCAGCCCGATGTCCGAGGCCCCGACCGCGCCGATCGAGGTGCGCAAGCGGTCCTCGGAGATTTCGGCGGAAGAGGCCCCGCCCGCCGCGGCACCGCGGATCACCCCACCGCCGGTCGTGCGCACCCTTCCCGAAGCAACTCAGCCCGCCGTGTCGGAACCGCCTGCGCCCGCCCCGGGTCCCGTGCTGCCGCAGGGCGCGTAGCTTCACGCCTGCGCTCGCTCCGGCTGGCGCTCCGCCCGGCGGCTGGGTATGCGCGCGGCCATGACCTATGCCAGCCTGCTTCCCGAGGGGTTTCGCGATCGCCTGCCCCCCCACGCCGATGCCGCCGCGACGGTGGAAGCTCGGGTGCTCGGCGTGGCGCATGGCTATGGCTATGAGCGGGTCGATCCGCCGCTTGCGGAGTTCGCCGACGGCCTGGGATCGCGTCTGAAGGACGGCGGCCTCTCCAATGCGGTCCGTTTCGTCGACCCGGTCAGCCAGCGCAACATGGCGATTCGCCCCGATATCACCGCGCAAGTTGCGCGCATCGCCGCCACCCGCATGGCGCATCACCCGCGCCCCGTGCGCCTCAGCTATGCCGGTTCGGTGCTGAAGCTGCGCGGCGCTGCGCTCCAGCCGGATCGCGAGGCACGCCAGATCGGCTGTGAGCTGATCGGCCTCGATTCGGTCGCCGCCGCCCGCGAGGTGGTGCTGGTCGCCGTGGAGGCCCTGTCGGCCGCCGGGGCGCGCGGCGTGTCGGTTGATTTCACCCTGCCCGATCTGGTCGACACGCTGGCCGCCGGCCCGCTGCCGGTCGATCGCGTGGACGAATTGCGCGAGCGCCTCGATGCCAAGGATGCCGGCGCCGTGGCGGTGATCGCGCCGGCTTACCTCCCGCTGATCGAGGCGGCCGGCCCCTTCGATGCCGCGATCGCACGCTTGCGGGCCTTCGACACCAGCGGTGTCCTGTCCTCCCGCCTCGACGGCCTTGCCGCCATCGCCGACGCGCTCGGAGACAAGGCGACGCTCACGCTCGATCCGACCGAACGTCACGGCTTCGAATATCAGACGTGGCTCGGCTTCTCGCTATTCGCGGAAGGTGCGACGCGCGAGGTCGGGCGCGGCGGCACCTACATGCTCGTCCACGAAAACGGCGCGGAAGAAGCCGCCACGGGCTTCTCGCTTTTTGCCGGGGCGATCGCCCGCGATGCCGCGGCCGAACGCCGCCGCCTGTTCCTGCCGCTCGGCACGAAGGATGCGGACGCAGCGGCGATGCGCGCGGCCGGCTGGGTGACGGTCGCGGCGCTTGAAGCAGGCGACACGCCTGAGAAGCAATTGTGCACGCATCTCTTCGTCGAAGGCGAGGCACGCCCGCTCGGCGATTGACAGCGCACTGCGCCCCCCGCTACCCGCCGCGGCGCATTTCTGGTCCCTCCTGGCTGCCGAGTCCTGTCGAAGGGCGGCCAGGGTCATCCCGGCAGGGGGAGTATCGTATCCATGGCGAATGTAGCGGTGATCGGCGCCCAATGGGGTGACGAGGGCAAAGGCAAGATCGTCGACTGGCTGGCCGAGCGCGCCAACATGGTCGTTCGCTTCCAGGGCGGCCACAATGCCGGCCACACGCTGGTCGTCGGCGAGAACGTCTACAAGCTGTCGCTCCTCCCCTCCGGCATCGTGCGCGGCACGCCGTCGGTGATCGGCAATGGCGTGGTGCTCGATCCTTGGGCGCTCAAGGCCGAGGTCGAGAAGCTGTCGGGTCAGGGCGTGAAGGTGTCCCCCGACACGCTGCGCATCGCCGATACCTGCCCGTTGATCCTCCCCTTCCACCGCGATCTCGACGGGCTGCGCGAGGACGCGAGCGGTGCGGGCAAGATCGGCACCACCCGCCGCGGCATCGGCCCCGCGTATGAGGACAAGGTCGGCCGTCGCGCACTGCGTGTGTGTGACCTGGCGCATCTCGACGATCTTGATCCGCAGCTTGATCGCCTCACCGCGCATCATGATGCGCTGCGCGCCGGCTTTGGCGAGCCCCCGATCGATCGGGCGCGGCTGCTGGCGGACCTGCGCGAGATTGCCGACTTCGTCCTGTCCTTTGCCAAGCCGGTGTGGCGGGACCTGAACGAGGCCCGCGCCGCGGGCCGGCGCATCCTGTTCGAAGGTGCGCAGGGCGTGCTGCTCGACATCGATCACGGCACCTATCCGTTCGTCACCTCGTCCAACACCATTGCCGGCACAGCCGCCGGTGGGTCGGGCCTCGGGCCGGGTGCGGTGGGCTTCGTTCTGGGTATCGCCAAGGCGTACACGACCCGCGTCGGCTCCGGCCCGTTTCCCACCGAGCTCGACGATGAGACGGGCGAGCGTCTCGGCACGCGTGGTCATGAGTTCGGCACGGTCACCGGGCGCAAGCGTCGCTGCGGCTGGTTCGACGCCGTTCTCGTCCGCCAGTCGGCGGCGGTCAGCGGCATCACCGGCATTGCGCTCACGAAGCTCGACGTGCTCGACGGTTTCGAAACCATCTCGATCTGCACCGGCTACCGCTTGCGCGGCGAGACGCTGGACTATTTCCCCTCGCACGCGGCCGATCAGGCGGCGGTCGAGCCGATCTACGAGACGATGGAAGGCTGGTCGCAGTCGACGGCCGGTGCGCGCAGCTGGGCCGATCTGCCGGCACAGGCGATCAAGTACATCCGCCGCATCGAGGAACTGATCAACTGCCCGGTCACGCTGGTCTCGACCAGTCCGGAACGCGAGGACACGATCCTCGTGCGCGATCCTTTCGCCGACTGAGCTGATCCCCCCTCCCTCTTTGGCGCTTCACGCCGAGAGGGAGGTTTGCCTCCCCGCCCCTTTCCATTACCGCTCCCGCAAAACATTGGGAGAGTATGATGGGCAAGGTGGTCCGGATCGGCGGCGCTGGCGGGTTCCTGGGGGATAGTTCGGTCGCCGCACCGCAACTGCTGGCGGGCGGCAAGCTCGATTACATGATCCTCGATTATCTCGCCGAAGCGACGATGGCGCCGCTTGGCCAGTTGAAGCAGGTTCGCCCGGATCAGGGCTATGCGCGCGATTTCACCGAATGGGTGTGGAAGGACAACCTGCGCGAGTTCAAGGAACAGGGCGTCCGGCTGGTGACCAACGCCGGCGGCGTCAATCCCGAAGCGTGCCGCGCCCGCATGGAAGCGATCGCGGCAGAGGTCGGCCTCTCCTTCCGCATCGCGATCGTCACCGGCGACGATCTGATCGCCCGCGTGCCTGATTTCGCCGCAAGCGGCACGACGGAGATGTTCTCCGGCGCCCCGTTCCCCGATCCCAGCAAGGTGTGGACCGCCAACGCCTATCTCGGCGGCGGCCCGATCGCGGCAGCACTCGCAGCGGGCGCCGACGTCGTCATCACCGGCCGCGTGGTGGACAGTGCGCTCACCCTCGGGCCGTTGATGCATGAATTCGGCTGGGGCCCGGACGATCACGATCGACTGTCGGCAGGCTCGCTCGCCGGCCATGTCATCGAATGCGGCGCACAGGCTACGGGCGGCCTGTTCACCGACTGGGAGAAGGTGCCGGACTGGGCACACATCGGCTACCCGATCATCGAATGCCACGCCGACGGCGATTTCATCGTCACCAAGCCGGATGGTACCGGCGGGCTCGTCTCGCCTGCTGCGGTGTCCGAGCAGATCCTCTACGAGGTCGGCGATCCCCAGGCCTATGCGCTGCCCGATGTGGTCTGCGATTTCTCGCAGCTGAAGGTCACGGCGGAAGGCGAGCATCGCGTGCGCGTCTCCAATGCCAAGGGCTATCCACCGACCGGCAAGCTCAAGACATGCGTCACCTATGAGAACGGCCATCGCTTCATCGGCATCATGCCGGTCGTGGGTCGCGACGCCGCAAGGAAGGCCCAGGCCCAGGCCGATGCGGTGCTCACCCGCGTCGGCGAGATGCTCCGCGGCCGCAACCTCCCGCCGCTGCGCGACACCCGCGTGGAGCTGCTCGGCACCGAGGCAAGCTACGGCGCACAGGCCAACCCGGCGCTTTCCTCGTCCCGTGAAGTCATCGCCCGCATTGGCGCCGAGCATGACGATGCCGAGGCGCTCGGCATCCTGATGCGCGAATTTGATTCCCCCACCACGTCGATGAGCGTCGGCTCCACCGGCTGGTTCGGCGCGCGCCCGACGATCAGCCCGGTGGCACAGGTGTTTTCCTTCCTGGTGGACGGCAACTCGGTCGAGCCGCGCGTCTCGCTCGGCGCGGAGACGCTCTCAGTGCAGAACCCGGCCCCGGCCACGCCCTTCACGCCGAACATGATCACGCGCCCCGTGGTAAAGGACGGCCCGGCCGACGAGGATGATCTGGTCGAGGTTCCGCTCATCGAGGTCGCCTGGGCACGCTCGGGAGACAAGGGCGACGCGTTCAACGTCGGCGTGATCGCCCGCCGACCCGAACTCCTCCCGTGGATTCGCGCCGCGCTGACCGAGGATGCCGTGAAAGCCTTCTTCGCGCATGAATTCGAAGGCGCCACGCATCCCGAGGTACGTCGTTACGAGCTGCCGGGGATGAACGCGGTCAACCTTCACTGCATCCAGTCGCTCGGCGGTGGGCAATTCGCCAGCCTGCGGCTCGATCCGCTCGCCAAGGGCAAGGGGCAGCAGTTGCTCGACATGAAGGTGAAGGTTCCGCGTCGCCTCCTCGACTGAGGCCACGCAGCACAGGTTCAGCCGCCGCCGAGCGCGCGTTGCCGGCGGCGCTGGACCGAACTGCCGATCCCCATCGCTTCACGGTATTTGGCCACGGTGCGCCGCGCGATATCGAAGCCCTTGGCGTTCAGCAGTTCGACGATCGTGTCGTCGCTCAGCACCTTGGCGCCTTCATTGGCGATCAGTGACCTAATCGCGCTCTTCACTGCCTCCGCGGAAACGGCATCGCCACCATCCGCCGACTGGATGGCAGACGTGAAGAAGTATTTCAGTTCGAACAGCCCGCGCGCGCAGCTCAGATACTTGTTCGACGTCACCCGGCTGACGGTCGATTCATGCATCTCGATGGCGTCCGCGACCTGGCGCAGGGTCAGCGGGCGCAAATGCGCGACGCCCTTCAGGAAAAAAGCTTCCTGCTGGCGCACGATCTCCGTCGCGACGCGGATGATCGTCTTCTGCCGCTGGTCCAGCGCCTTCACGAGCCAGTTGGCGCTCGCCAGCATGTCGCCCAGCCACGCCTTCGACGCCTTGTCCTGCGGCCCCGATGACAGTTCCGAATAATAACGGCGGTTGACCAGCACCCGCGGCAGCGTTGCACTGTCAAGTTCCACCACCCAGCCGCCCCGTGTGCGGCGCACGTGCAAATCCGGCGTCACCGCATGCACCGGCTCCCCGCCGTAACGGCAGCCGGGCTTGGGATCATAGCTGCGCAGCTCGCGGATCATGTCCGCCAGATCCTCGTCGTCCACCTGGCAGATGCGCTTCAGCCGAGCGAGGTCCCCGCGCGCGACGAGATCGAGGTTATCGATCAGCCGCGCCATCGCAGGGTCGTAGCGATCCGCTTCCTTCGCCTGCAGCGCAATGCATTCCGCCAGATCGCGCGCTCCGACGCCGGTCGGGTCGAACGCCTGGATCACCGCCAGCACCTGCTCGATCCGCGCCAGCGGCACGCCAAGTCGGTTCGCCACGCTGAGCAGGTTCTCGGTCAGATATCCCGCCTCATCGATCAGATCGATCAGATGCTGCGCCACGAACAGATCAGCGCCAGTCACCACCTCGCCGGCCTGCTGCAACAGATGATCGGCCAGCGACACATCGCTCGCGGCGAAACTGTCGAGATCCGGAGCCTCCTCTCCCGCCCCGCTGCTCGCGCCGGTCAGACCCAGCCCGTCACCGGAAACACGGTCACCCGGCCCATCGTCGAAGCGCTCCGCGGCGATATCGACATCCAGCGATTCGCCCGCGGCCTCGCCCGCCACCACCAGTTCATCCGTCGGCGCCGGCTCGTCACGCTTTACCTCGGGCTCGCGCTCGATCGCCGGCCCGTCGTCGCTTGGCGGCGCACTCTCCAAGAGCGGGTTCTTCTCGATCTCCTCCGCGATCACGCCCTCGATCTCGAGGTTGGACAGCGTCAGCAGCTTGATCGCCTGCTGCAGCTGCGGCGTCATCACGAGCGATTGTGACTGGCGCAGGTCGAGCCGCGGCGCGAGGCTCATGAGCGGCCCCCGTTACGCGCCGCCCCTGCCGTCGCCGGAATGACAAGGAGGAAGGACGCGCTACGCATGGCCTCAGAGCGAGAAGCTCTCGCCCAGATAGAGCCGGCGTACGTTGGGATCTGCCACGAGATCGGCAGGCGCGCCGCTGAACAGCACGCGGCCGTCATAGATGATGTAGCCGCGGTCGACGATATCAAGGGTCTCGCGCACATTGTGGTCGGTGATCAGCACCCCGATCCCACGCCGCTTCAGGTCCTTCACCAGATCGCGGATGTCGGCGATCGATAAGGGATCGATGCCGGCGAACGGCTCGTCGAGCAGGATGATCGAGGGATCCGCCGCCAGCGCACGCGCGATCTCCGCTCGCCGCCGCTCGCCACCCGACAGCGCCATCGCGGGCGCATCGCGCAGCCGCGTCAGGCCAAACTCCTCCAGCAACTGATCGAGCTTGCGCTTGCGCTCGGCCGGCTCCGGCTCGGCGAGCTCAAGCACGGTCAGGATATTCTTCTCGATCGTCAGGCCGCGGAAGATCGAGGTTTCCTGCGGCAGATACCCCAGCCCCAGGATCGCGCGGCGATACATCGGAAGGCCGGTAATATCCTCGCCGTCGAGCATGATCCGCCCCGCGTCGGGCTTCACCAGCCCCATCACGGAATAGAAGCACGTCGTCTTGCCGGCGCCGTTCGGTCCAAGCAGCCCGACCACTTCACCGCGCCCCACTGAAACCGAGACGTCGCTCAGCACGATTCGCTTGTCGTAGGACTTGGCGATCGAAACCACCTGCAGCCCGCTCGCGGTCGGCGCCTCGTGGATGGCTTCCACCTCGCTCAGGGTCGTCACGTCATCCATTCCTCGCCTCCCCCTCGCAGATCATGGTTATCGGGCCGTTCAGGCAGAACGATTGGCAGGATTCATGCATAAGGGCCACAACATAGGAAAGTCCGGGCGAAACGCTAATTGCGCTTCGGGACGGAGAAGGTGCCCGTCACGCGGCCAGACGGCGCCGTCGTTGCATTGCCGCCAGAACCGCTCGATCCACCACGTACCGAGGAACCGTCGATTACCGCCCGGCCCGTGTCGAGATTGATCGTCAGCCTTGCGCCCCGGACGGTGTTCCCGCCCTGCGTCAGCGTCACGCCGCCGACCATGGTGATCACGCGCTTGTTGAGGTCATAGACCGCGTACTGGCTGCGCGCGGTCTGGTCCGGTCGCTTCACGATCACGTTGCCGGACGCGTCGAGCCGGGAGACCTGCGGGTTACCGCCGATCACCTGGCCGGTGTAGATCACCGTCATCCGCGCCGCGTTCAACGTCATCTCGCCCTGCCGCACCGCGACGTTGCCCGACAGAACGGCGCGATTCGCCCGGTCCTGCAATTCGATGGTGTCGGCGCCGAAATCGATTGGGGCATTGGAATTGTGGCGCGTCTGGGCGCTCGCACCCGAGGCGATCAGAATGGAGAGGAGAACGGCGCGTTTCATGCGGCGCTATCTCGTACCTCGCGGGTTCACGCGCAAGCGCGCATTGCCACGAAGCGTCACCGTGCGCGCTTCAAGGTCCGCGTCCAGGCGATCGGCGGTAAACGTTCCCTGCGAAACGGTCCCGCTCACCGCGCCTTCTGATTGCAGCCGGCGGCTCTTGAGATCGACGACCGCATTGTTGGTGTCGAGCGTGTACCCATCCGGCCCACGGAAGGCGATCGGCCCGTTCACGTTCATCCGCTCGCTTTCCATGTCGTACCGGCCACTCGGCGCGGTCAGCTGCGCTGGCCCGTCGGTCAACCGGATCTGCGCCGCAAGATCATTCAGCTGCACGACCGGCTCGGCGGAGCTCTTCTGCACAGCGGATCCCGCGTTCAGCGTGAACGGCTGCCCCTTCGCATCGGCACCACGATATTGCGCCTTCTGGATCTTCAGCCGCTCCTTGGCGACCTCAACCTTGTTCTTGTCGAGGACGAACGAAACGTCGCCCCCCGTGGTCAGCGGGGCCATCACCAGGAACGCCGCAAGCACACCGATCAGCACCGGCAGCAGCCAGTGGGTGATCCCCACCAGCCGATCGTGCCGGCTGCCGGGCATCGCCCAGCGCTGCCGTGCGGTACGTTCACGGACGGCAATCTCAGACATGCGCGAAGATATCGGTCTCTGGCCATCCCGCGAGATCGAGCTCGGCCCGATGCGGCAGGAAGTCGAAGCATGCCTGCGCCAGCGCGGTGCGGCCCTCGCGCGCCAGGCGGCGATCGAGTTCTTCCCGCAGGCGATGGAGATAACGGACGTCGGACGCGGCATATTCGCGCTGCGGCTCGCTCAATTCCGGGCCGCCCCAGTCCGACGATTGCTGCTGCTTCGAAATATCCTGCCCCAGAAGTTCGCGTACCAGCTCCTTCAACCCGTGTCGGTCGGTATAGGTCCGCACCAGTCGCGACGCGATCTTTGTGCAATATACCGGCGCAGCGACGATCCCCATGTAATGGCGGATCGCGGCGATATCGAACCGGCCGAAATGATAGAGTTTCAGCCGCGCCGGATCAGCGAGCGCAGCCCGCAGGTTCGGCGCGACATAGTCGGATCCGGGATTGAACCGCACCAGATGCTCGTCGCCCTGCCCGTCCGAGATCTGCACCAGGCACAGCCGATCGCGCGGCGTGATGAGGCCCATCGTCTCGGTATCGACGGCAAGCGGGGCGCCGGGTGCGAACACGTCACCGGGCAAATCTTCTTCGTGGAAAAATACGGCCATGACGCGCCCTAGCGTGCTGTGACGCGCGGCTCAACAAGCGGCAAAAATCCTGCGCCAACTAAGTCGAACATGCGACGGATTGTGCTTTCAACGCGACAGTTCCGCAATGAATAGCGGCGAATACTTTGTTTGCGCGACGATTCTGTTCGCGGAGTGCCGCGCAATGCGCTATGACGAGTCTCGTGGCGCACTGGATTTCGCGCCTCGAAGCCTTGCGTGGCCGTCCATCGCGCAAGGCTTGACCGATCGGCGGGACGGAGCGGGAAGACGAACAGGGTTTATGGGTTACGACAAAGGTGGCCGCGGCAATCGTGGCGGGCGCGGACGCGACAAGCGCGATGATTTCGGTGGCGGCGACTTCGGCGGCGGCGATTTTGGTGGCGGCTTTGGCGGCGGTGGTTTTGGTGGCGGCGGCTTCGGCGGCGGTGATCGCGGCTTCGGTGGCGGCGGTGGATACCGCGGCGGTGGTGGCGGCGGCTTCGGCGGCGGCGGCGGTGGTTTCCGCGGCGGCGGCGGTGGTGGCGGCTTCGGCGGCGGCAATCGTATGCCCCCGCAGGTCGTTGGCGAAGGCACGGGCGTCGTTAAGTTCTTCAACGCGCAGAAGGGCTTCGGCTTCGTCGTTCGCGATGACGGCGGCGAGGACGTGTTCGTTCACATCTCGGCAGTCGAGCAGGCTGGCCTGAGCTCGCTCGCCGAAGGGCAGCCGCTCGGCTTCACGCTGGTCGATCGTGGCGGCCGTATCTCGGCAACCGACCTCAAGATCGAAGGCGAACCGCTTCCGGTCACCGAGCGCGCACCGCGTGACGGCGGCTTCGGCGCCCCGGGCGGCGATCGTGGCCCGCGTGCGGGTGGTGCGCCGCAGCGTCAGCTGACTGGCGAGAAGGCGACCGGCACGGTCAAGTTCTTCAATGCCATGAAGGGCTTCGGCTTCATCCAGCGCGACGATGGGCAGCCCGACGCCTTCGTGCACATTTCTGCGGTCGAGCGCGCCGGTATGGCGGGTCTCAACGAAGGCGATCGTCTGTCGTTCGAGATCGAGGTTGACCGTCGCGGCAAGTATGCCGCCGTCAACCTGTCTTCCGCCGGCTAAGCGTCAAGCTTCACAGCTAGGAGAGGGTGGGGCCGTCCGGGGAAACCGGGCGGCCCCCTTTCTTTTCACCCGCCCTCTTCGCTCCAGGCGCCGTCCGGGCCCTCCCGGTTGCGGCATATTTATCCGTCGCTCCGGCTCACAAAGTCCTTTATTGGCTGTCGAAATGACTGAAACACGAGTTCCAAGCCGCGTTTTTCCGCGCGCGCGCCAGGATGCCGAATCTGCCAAGACGGGCATCTCCACTCCGCAGACCGAAAATCCCGCCTATCGCCTCGCCTTCCAGGACATGGATTTCCTGCTGCGCGAGGATCTTCGGCCGGTCCGTTTCCAGCTTGAACTGCTGAAGCCCGAGCTGCTGCTTGAGGAAGCACATATCGGCTCGACCTTCGTCTTCTATGGTTCTGCACGTATCCCGGAGCCCTCGAAGGCGCAGGCGATGCTCGACATGGCCGATGAGGCGCATCGTCCGGTCGCGGAGCGGCTGGTCGCCAAGTCGAAATATTACGAAATGGCCCGCGAGCTCGCGCGGCAGGCTAGCAACTTCCCGCGTGACGAGCAGGGCAAGCGGCAGTTCGTCGTCTGCTCCGGCGGCGGCCCGTCGATCATGGAAGCGGCGAATCGCGGTGCGGCGGACGTTCACGCCGAATCGATCGGCCTCAACATCGTGCTCCCGCACGAACAGGCGCCCAATCCCTATGTGACGCCGTCGCTGTCGATGCAGTTCCACTATTTCGCGCTGCGCAAGATGCACTTCCTGCTGCGCGCGCGCGCGCTTGCCGCCTTCCCCGGTGGCTTCGGCACGTTCGACGAATTGTTCGAGCTGCTGACGCTGATCCAGACCGGGAAGGTCGCGCCGATTCCGGTGCTTCTGTTCGGCCGCGAGTTCTGGGAGCGAGTCGTCAACTTCGAGGCGCTGGTCGAGGAAGGCGTCATCTCGGAACGCGATCTCGGCATCTTCACCTATGTCGAAAGCGCTGCCGAAGGCTGGGCCGTGGTGCAGCGTTTCTACCAGGAGCGTACCGAACGCGAGGCGGCCTCCGCCTGACGCGCTCCGGGCCGTCAGAGCGCCCTTTGGGCCTCTGGAGGCCGACATCGACCCAGCATAACAAAAAAGCCGTCTGCGGCACTGCTCCCGGGCAGAAACCGCAGACGGCTTTTACTTCAGTTCGAACACGTCGCGGCCGCGCGCAGCGGCGCGTTTCGCGAACTTACTTGTTCTGCTTCTGCGCCGCCGGATCGACCGAGGGTGCGCCGCTCGCGGGCGTCGCGGTGTTCGCAAGCTCGCCGGTCTCGCCGCGGATATCCTTCTCCACCGCATCGACGGCATTCGCCGCCCCCGGTGCCGCGCCGCTGGCGCCCTCGACGACATTGCCGCCGTCGCCTTCCGGCGCTGCACCCGCCGCGGGCGCTGCCGGCAACGGCAGGTTCGAGCCCTGCTGGTTCATGTAGACGAGCAGGTTCGCGCGGTCCTGCGGGTTGGAGAGGCCAGCGAAGGTCATCTTCGTGCCCGGTGCGAACTTGCGCGGGCTGGTCAGCCACGCGTCCATCTTCTCGAAATCCCAGGTCCCGCCGACCTTCTTCAGCGCATCGGTGAAGGCAAAGCCGCCCTTACCCTGGCCGACGGCCTCGCCCATCGTGGCCCACAGGTTCGGGCCGATGCCGTTCGCGCCGCCCTGGTTGATCGTGTGGCACGCCGCGCACTTCTTGAACACGTCCGCGCCCTTCGCGGGGTCCGCCGTCGGCAGCAGCGTCGCGATCGGCACCGCTGCTGCGGCGCCGCCGCCAGCCTCTTCGGCGGCCTCGATCGGATAGCCAGGCTTCTCGGGTTCACTCGAGTGGAAGATCATGCCGCCGACGATCGACAAGCCGAGCGCAGCCCCGCACGCAGCCAGCACCCAGCCCGCAATCGTGTTGTTCCGATCGTCCATTTTGCGCAGTCGCCCCTGAAACGTTTGGCCGTCCCATAGAAAAGCGTTTCGGCCACGGCAAGCACGCTTGAGGGGGCGCGGCCCCTCGCCTAACGACCCGCGCTACATCATGGAAAACTTCGCCGCTCCCGCTCGCCCGATCGTCGCTCGCATGGCGGCCGCTGCCGCTCAGGCACCGCAGCGCGCCGTTTCCTTTCAGGGCGCGCCCGGTGCGAACAGCCATGTCGCGGTAACCGAAGCGTTTCCCGAAGGCCTGCCGCTGCCCTGCTTTTCGTTCGAGGATGCGATCGACGCGGTGAAGCAGGGGCTCGCCGACCATGCGATGATCCCGATCGAGAATTCACTCCATGGCCGCGTGGCGGACATTCACTTCCTGCTGCCCGAATCGGGACTGGTGATCACCGGCGAGCATTTCCTGCCGATCCGCCACGCCTTGATGAGCACTGGGACGCGGGACGAGGTGCGTGCGGCGATGAGCCATCCGCAGGCGCTCGGCCAATGCCGCCACTGGCTTCGGGCGCACGACATTCAGCCCATTGCTTACCCTGACACGGCCGGCGCTGCGGCCGTCGTCGCCGAAAAGGGCGATGCCACAGTTGCTGCGCTTGCCCCGCCGGCGGCCGCGGAGATCTACGGTCTCAATCTTCTGGCGACCGACATTGCGGACGCCGATCACAACATGACGCGCTTCGTCACGCTCGCGCGCGAGAACCGCCCAATCCCCGGCGACGGCCCATGGATGACGACCTTCATCTTCGAGGTGCGAAACGTCCCCGCCGCGCTCTACAAGGCGCTCGGCGGCTTCGCGACCAACGGCGTCAACATGACGAAGCTCGAAAGCTACCAGCGCGGCGGCACCTTTGCCGCGACCGACTTCTACGCCGATGTCGAGGGGAAGCCGGGCGACGACAACCTCGATCGCGCGATGGAGGAACTCGGCTTCCACACCAAGTGGGTCCGCGTCCTCGGCACGTACCGGCAGGCACGCAAGCGCGGCTGAGCCAAACGCAAAGGGCCACACTGCGCCCGCTTGCGTCCTGCCCCGCCTGTCGTATCACGAGCAACGAATTTGCTTGGGGGTTGATGATGCGGAAGATGTTGCTCGCCGGCGCGGCGTTCACCCTGGCGGCCAGCGCCGCGGCGCAGACGGCGACGCCGCCGCGCGCCGCAAAGAAGCCGCATCAGGTCACGTCGCCCAACGGTGCCCGCACCGACGAATATTACTGGCTGCGTGACGACACCCGGAAGAACCCGGAGATGCTCGCCTATCTCAAGGCGGAGAACGGCTACACCGATGCCGCCCTCGCCGCGCTGAAGCCGCTGCAGGACCGGTTGTACCAGGAGACGGTCAGCCACATCAAACAGGACGACACCAGCGTCCCCTATCGCAAGAACGGCTATTGGTATCAGACGCGGTTCGAGACCGGCGCCGACTATCCCATCGTCGAGCGCCGCAAGGGCGAGAAGACCGCGCCGGTCGAGATCATGTTCGATCAGCCGGCGATGGCGAAGGGCCACAGCTTCTTCGCGCTGAGCGACTGGCAGGTCAGCCCGGACAATCGCCTGGTCGCCTATGCCGAGGACACCGTCGGCCGACGCCAGTACACGCTGAAGGTGAAGGACCTCGCCACCGGGCAGTTGCTCAGCGACACGATCACCAACGTCGAACCGAACATCATCTGGGCCGACGACAATCGCACGATCCTCTATGTCGCCAAGGAGCCGACGACGCTGCGCGGCTACAAGGTCATGGCGCACGTCCTCGGCACGCCGGTGGCGCAGGACAAGCTGCTCTACGAGGAGAAGGACGACACGTTCCAGATGGGCATCGCCCGCACGATGGACGACCGCTTCATCTGCGTCTTCGTGCAGTCGACCGTCAGTGACGAGCAGCGCTGCGCCCCTGCCGCGACCGCGCCCACCGCGTTCCAGACGATCGCGCCGCGCAAGCGCGAGCTGCGTTATTCCGCCGATCACATGGACGGCCGCTGGATCATCCGCACGAACCTGCGCCACAAGAACTATACGCTGATGACCGCCGCCGATGACGCGGTCGGCAGCGGCACCGCCGCCTGGAGAGATCTGACGCCCGCCAGCGACACCGTCTTCATCGAAAACTTCAAGCCGTTCGCCGGCTTCATCGCGATCGACCAGCGCGAAGGCGGCAATCGCATGATCCGCCTGCTGGATGCCGCGGGCAAGTCGCTCCCCGTGAAGGCGGACGAGCCCGCCTATCGCATGGCGCTCGACGTCAACGAGGAGCCCGAGACGCCGTGGGTGCGCTACACTTACGGGTCGCTCGTCACGCCGACCACCACGTACGAGGTGAACGCGAAGACGGGCGAGCGCCGCGTGCTGAAGGTCGCGCCGGTGCCCGGCTACGATCCCGCCAATTACGTCACCGAACGCGTCTGGGCGACCGCGCGGGACGGCACGAAGATCCCGGTCAGCCTGGTCTACAAGAAGGGCGTGAAGCGTGACGGCACCGCGCCGCTCTTTCAATATGCCTATGGCAGCTACGGTATCTCGATGGATCCGGCGGTCGATCCGGGCCGCATCGGTCTGCTTGATCGCGGCGTCATCTACGCCATCGCGCACATCCGCGGCGGGCAGGAAATGGGGCGCCAATGGTATGATGACGGTCATCTGCTGAACAAGAAGAACAGCTTCACCGACTTCATCGACGTCACGCGCTATCTCGTCGCGCAGAAATACGCCGCCAAGGGCCGTGTTGCCGCGATGGGCGGCTCGGCAGGCGGCCTGCTGATGGGCGGCGTCGCGAACATGGCACCGGAAGATTACAAGGTGATCGTCGCGCAGGTGCCGTTCGTTGATGTGGTGACGACGATGCTCGACGCATCCATCCCCCTCACCACCTTCGAATATGATGAGTGGGGCAATCCGGCACAGAAGCAATATTACGAGTATATGCTCAGCTACTCGCCCTATGATCAGGTGGCGGCGAAGAACTATCCGGCAATGTACGTCGGCACCGGCCTGTGGGACAGCCAGGTGCAATATTACGAGCCCGCCAAGTGGGTCGCGCGCCTGCGTGAGAAGAAGACCGACAGCAATCCGCTGCTGTTCCGCGTGAACATGGAGGCCGGCCACGGCGGCAAGTCCGGCCGCTTCGAACGCTACCGCCAGAATGCCGAATGGGGCGCCTTCGTCCTCCAGCAGCTCGGCGCTGCGCAGTAACCGCAAGCGTCTGGCCATCACCCCGGATCGTGCCGGGGTGATGGCCTGAGCTTATTCCGCCGCCGCCCAGCGCGTCAGCAGGGTATGCGCGATGGCATAGCTCGGCGGCGCCACGAAGGGTCCGTCGCCGGCAAGCGCAGCGCGCACCTCGTCACGCGTGAACCAGCCGGCCTTTTCCAGCTCGTTCTCGTCCAGCGTGATGGCGTCATCATCGGCGATGCCCACGCAGGCGATCATCAGCTGCGAGGGGAACGGCCAGGGCTGGCTGGCGACATAGCGCACGCCGGAAACGCTGACGCCCGCCTCTTCCTGGATCTCGCGCGCCACCGCTTCCTCGATCGATTCGCCCGGTTCCAGGAAGCCCGCCAGCGCCGAGTAACGCCCCGCCGGCCAGCTCGGCTGGCGGCCCAACAATGCGCGGCCGTCATGCTCGGCGATCATGATCACCACCGGGTCGACGCGCGGGAAATGCTCGGTCCCGCAATTGCCGCACTTGCGGCCCCAGCCGGCGCGGAAGGCTTCGGTCAGCGTGCCGCAATTGGCGCAGAAGCGATGCCGCGCATTCCAGTCGAGCACCGACCGCGCCATGGCATAGGTCGCAGCCTCGCCTGCCTCCAGCTGGTCGAGCGCGCGGAACAGCGCCGGCGAGCGCAGCGGCGGCGCCGGCACCCCCTCGGGCGCCGCAGCGAACCGCGGACGTCCGTCGTCGAAGCCGAGCAGCACGATATGCGCGTCGTCCGGCGCCTCGGTCACCATCGTCCAGCCAAGCCGGCCGTCCTCGGTGATCTCGGGATCGTAACCGTCGAGCTTCAGCAGCCGCGCCCGCCAGTCGCCCATTGCCGCGGCAAAGGCCTCGGCGTCGTTGCGATGATCGGCGACGCGGGTCAGCGTGCCACCGGTGAAGCCCGGCATCGTCTCCATCCCGCTCACTTGCCGTGCAACCGCATCGCGTCGCGCGCGAGCGCCGCAGGCACGCTCTGCCGCAGGCCCCATTTCTCGGCCGGGAAATATTGCACCATGATCGTGCCGCGCATCTTCCGCGCGGGATCAACCCAGGCGATCGTCCCCGCCGCGCCGCCCCAGCCGTACGTGCCCTTCGACGGTCCACCGTTGGGGGCATCCTCCAGATAGACCGATCCGCCCGCGCCGAACCCCATCTTGGCTGACATCGCGCCGCCAGTGCCGCCGCCGATGCCACCAAAGGCAACGCCCGGCGGCAACAGGTTGGACATCGCCAGCGCCGCCGTCTCCGGCTTCATCACCTGCTTGCCGTCCAGCGTCCCGCCGTTGCTCAGCATGTGGAGGAACCGGTCGTAGTCGCGCGCGCTCGAGACGAGGCCTGCGCCACCATAAGGGAAGCTCGGCGGCTGGAGGTAGACGGAGGTCGCTCCCGGGTCGATCGGGGTGCGATTGTCGCCCACGAACACGTAATTGGTCGACAGCCGCCCGGCCTCGCTCGCCGGCACGCTCCAATAGGTCGATGTCATGCCCAGCGGATCGAGCAGCCGTGTCTGGACGAACCGGTCGAACGGCATGCCGCTCGCCTTCTCGATCACCGCGCCCATCACGTCGAGGCCGATCGAGTAGACCCATTTCGTGCCCGGCTCCGCGATCAGCGGCACGCTCGCGACACGGTTCGCGAACTCCGCCAGCGTGGCGGGGCGTGTCGTGCGAGCCTTGGCCTCCAGCTGCGTGTTCACCTGCGCCGGCAGGATGCCCAGCCGCTCATATTCCTTCAGCAGCGGCCCCTTGGCGGAGATGTTGTAGCTCAGCCCCGCCGTGTGGGTCAGCAGGTGGCGGATCAGGATCGGGTTCTTCGCCGGCGCGCTGTCCAGCGACGCGTCAGGATTGGTCAGCACCCGCATGTTGGCGAAGGCCGGGATGTACTTGCTCACCGGATCGTCGAGGCTGATCTTGCCGTCCTCCACCAGCAGCATCGCTGCCATGCCGGTGATCGGCTTCGTCATCGAATAGATGCGCCACAGGCTGTCAGGCCCCGCGGCGGGTGCATTGGCACCATCCGCGATCTTCCCGGCGGACACGAACTGGGTCGGGAAGTCTCCGATGCCGAAGGCGCCGACGATGCCGGGCATCTTGTCCGACTGGACCAGGCCGTCGAACAGCGCCTGCGTTTCTGTCAGCAGCGGATTGCCACGGGGAGCCGCGGCGTTGGGCGCGGGTTGCGGGCCCGGTTGCGGCTTGGGCTGGGCCTGCCGGGCAGAGCCGACCCCCGTCGCCAGCGCCACTGCCGCCACTGTTCCGACCAGCCACTTGCCCCTCATCATTCCCTCCCTATTGCAGCCGCCGCTTTGGCGAACACCGTCGGCAATCCGGCGTCGGCGAGTTCATCAGCCGGCCACCATTCGCCATCGGCCGTCGCTGAATGCGCGTCCATCCGCGCCACGGCAAGCGCGAGTTCCAACGTAAAGTGCGTGAATCCATGGGCGACAATTTGGTTCAGCATCACCCAATCGACCGCTGCCGGCGCGCCGCTGAGCCCCGGCTGGCTCTCCTCCCACGGCCCGGTCGGCAGCGCGCGCATCCCGCCGAGCAGGCCCTTCGCCGGCCGCCGCACCAGCAGCACGTCGCGCCTGCCGCCCACACCCTCGCGCTCCAGCCAGAAGATCGTCCCGAACCGCGCCGGCCGCGGTTTCTTTGCCGGCTTGACCGGGAATGCCTCTTCCTCCCCCGCCGCGTGTGCCGCGCAGTCCGCCTCCAGCGGGCAGAGCAGGCATTTCGGGCGCTTGGGCGTGCAGATCGCGGAGCCCAGGTCCATCATGGCTTGCGCGAAATCGCCCGCCCGCGCGTCCGGCGTCACCGTCTCCGCCGCGGCGCGCACGGCACGCTTCCCGGCTGCCCGGAACAACCGCGCCACCACGCGTTCGACATTGGCGTCGATCACCACTGCGCGTCGCCCGAAGGCGATCGCCGCCACGGCCGCCGCGGTGTAATCGCCAAGCCCCGGCAGGGCGCGCAGCGCCTCCTCGGTATCGGGCAGCGCGCCGCCATGGTCGGTCGCGATCGCGCGGGCGGCGCGCACCAGGTTGCGGGCCCGGGCGTAATAGCCAAGCCCCGCCCAGGCGGCCATCACCTCCGCCTCGTCCGCCGCGGCGAGGCTCGCCGCATCCGGCCAGCGCGCCACCCACGCCTCGAATCGCGGGCGCACCGTCGCCACGGTCGTCTGCTGCAGCATCACTTCGGAGAGCCACACGCGGTAGGGATCGGCGCGCTCGCCCGGCAGCGCGCGCCACGGCAGCGTCCGACGATGACGATCGTACCAATCGAGCAGGGTAAGGGCGATCGAGCGCTTGGCGTCCACGCCCCGGCTATGGCATGGAGCGCCGGATGAGCAAGCGCGCCGGCGCCCCCCCGAAACAGGAACCCGCGCGGTCGAACCGCTCGCGCCAGGTGTCCGAACTGCTGCCCAGCGTCGGCGGGGCGGCATTCCGGCGCTTCGGCTTCATTCAATCCTCGATCGTCACGCGCTGGCCGGAGATCGTCGGCGAGAAGCTGGCCGCCGCCAGTTCGCCCGAATCGATCAAATTCCCGATGGGGAAGAAGCAGGACGGCACCCTCACCCTCGTCGCGCGCAGCGCGCATGCGGTGATGATCCAGCACGTCGTGCCCGAGATCATGGAGCGGGTGAACCGCTTCTTCGGCTATCCCGCCGTCGCCAAGGTCGCGATCCGCCAGGGCGATGTCGCCCCCCGCCCCAAGCCCCGCGTCGTGCCGGAAGCGCGGCCCGTCCCGGCCGAGCTTGGCCACAGCCTGAAGACCATCGCCGATCCCGAACTCAAGGCCGTGCTGGAGGCGCTTGCCGCCGGCATCGGCGCCAGCAGCGGACTGCCAACAATCAGATGAAGAAGCTCCTCGCGCTCGCCGCGCCCATGCTCCTTGGTGCGCTCGCCGTCCCCTTCGCCGCGCCGCTGGTGGCCGCCCCGCAAAAGCCGTGGACTGCGGTCGCGACGCCGGCGCCGGAGGGCAGCTATGTCATCGGCAATCCCAAGGCGAAGGTGAAGCTGATCGAATACGTCAGCTACACCTGCCCCCATTGCGGCCATTTCGCGCGCGACTCGGCGGCGGTGCTGAAGGGCAAGATGATCGCGTCGGGCTCGACCAGCCTCGAAGTGCGCAACTCGATCCATGACCGCTACGATCTGATCGCCGCGACGCTCGCGCGCTGCTCGGGGCCCGCCGTGTTCCCCAAGATGCACGAATTGCTGTACGCCCGGCAGGACGAATGGCTGAACAAGGCGGTCGCATTCGATGCGGCGAGCGGCCAGTCGCCGGCGGGCAATACCCAGGGCGAAAAGATGCGCACGCTCGCGAACGGCGCCGGCCTCACCGACATCGCCAAGGCTGCCGGCATGACGGACGCTGCGATCAACGCCTGCTTCGCCACGGAGGCGAACCTCGCCAAGACGCTTCAGGTGGCGCAGGCGCTGCAGGGCAAGATCAACGCCACGCCCACCTTCGAACTGAACGGCAAGCTGATCGAGCGCACCGACTGGGCCGCGCTCGAACCCATGCTGCGCGCTGCCGGCGCGCGCTGATCTGGCCCCGGCCGACGACTGACGTGATCTGAACGGAGTAGAAGAATGAAGCTGCGTACCGCCGCCACCGCCCCGATCCTCGGGCTCGCGCTCGCGATGCTCGCCGCCTGCGGCGACAACAGCGGCAATTCGACCTCCGCGCCCGCCAATTCGATTGCCGCGACGCCGGCGCCCGCGGGTCAGGACTGGACCCAGGTGGTCAGCAAGACGGCCGACGGCGGCTTCGTCATGGGCAATCCCAACGCCCCGCTGAAGCTTGTCGAATACGGCTCGCGCACCTGCCCCACCTGCGGCAACTTCGGCCGCACCGGCACGCGCCCGCTCGAGGACAATTACATCAAGAGCGGCAAGGTCTCTTACGAGTTCCGCGATTTCCTCGTCCACGCGCCTGACCTTGGCGTCGCGCTGATCGGCCAGTGCGCCGGCGAAGGGCCGTTCTTCGGCATGCTCGAACAGATGTTCGTCGATCAGGACCAGTTCCTCTCGAAGCTCGAGACGGTCCCGGCCGATTTCCAGCAGCGCCTCCAGGGCATGAGCCCGGCACAACAGGCCACCGCCTGGGTCGAGTATCTCGGCGTGATCGATTGGGCGAAGCAGCGCGGCCTCACCGAGCAGCAGGCGCGCCAGTGCCTTGCGGACCCCGCCCGTATCGAGGCGGTCGCCAAGGTCTCCGAAACCGCGATGCGCGACAAGGACGTCACCGGCACGCCGACCTTCATCCTGAACGGCGAAAAGCTCAACGCCGCCAGCTGGCCGCAGGTTGAGGAAGCGCTGAAGAACGCCGGCGCCTGACCTGCCGTCAGCGGCCCGCCACAGCCGCTCGATCTGAGGCTGCCCGAGGGCCATGTCACTGCGCGTCCTGCCCGTGACATGGCCTTCGGCGCGCTCGAGGCGAACGGGCGCGCTTTCCGCCTCTTGCGCTCGTTCGACAACCGCGTCTTGATACCTCACCCGTGCAGATCAAGCGCCTCCGCCTCTCCGGCTTCAAGAGCTTCGTCGATCCTGCCGATCTGCGCATCGAGCCGGGGCTGACCGGCGTCGTCGGCCCCAACGGCTGCGGCAAGTCCAACCTGCTCGAAGCATTGCGCTGGACGATGGGCGAGAACAGCGCGAAATCGATGCGCGGCGCGGGCATGGAAGACGTGATCTTCGCCGGCACCGCCACGCGCCCGGCGCGCGACTTCGCCGAAGTGTCCCTGCTTGCCGAAGTGAACGGCGCCGAGACCGAGATCGTCCGCCGCATCGAGCGCGGCGCCGGCAGCGCCTACCGTATCGACGGCAAGGACGTGCGCGCGAAGGACGTGTCGCTGCTCTTCGCCGATGCCGCGACCGGCGCCCACTCGCCGGCGCTCGTCAGCCAGGGCCGCATCAGCGCGGTCATTGCGGCCAGGCCGACCGACCGCCGCGCCATGCTGGAGGAAGCGGCCGGGATCGCTGGCCTCCATGTCCGCCGCCGCGACGCCGAGCAGAAACTGCGCGCAACCGAGGCGAACCTCGAACGTCTCGACGAGGTCATCGCCGACCAGGAAGCGCGCGCTGCCGCGCTTCGCCGCCAAGCGCGCCAAGCGGAGAAATACCGAACCCTCTCTGCCCAGATCCGCGTTGCAGAGGCGCGGATGATCTTCGCGCGCTGGCGCGATGCCGCCGCCGCTGCGGACGCAGCAAAGGCCGAAGCGGCGGCGGCCGAAACTCGCGTCGCCGGGGCGGCGGAGGCCCAGCGCGCCGCCGCAGCCTATCAGGCGCAGGCAACGGACAAGCTGGCCACCGCGCGCGCTGCCGCGCTGAAAGCGCGCGACAGAAGCGGTGAACTCGCCCACCAACTCGCGGGCCTGCGCGCCGAGGAACAGGCCGCCCGTCGCCGCCTCGCCGAACTGGCGCAGGCCGCCGCGCGTATCGCCGACGATCGAACACGCGAGGGCGCGCTCGCCAACGACGCCGCCGAAGCGCTCGCCCGGCTCGATGCCGAGCGCAAGTCGCTCGAGGCCGCCATCGCCGGTGCCGCGACCGACCTGCCGGCTCGTGAGGCCGCACTCGCGGAAGCCGAACGCCTTGCCCGCGACGCCGAAGTCGCGCTCGCCCAGGCCCTCGCCCGTCAGGCCGCCGAAGCGGCCGACGCCCGCGTCGCGCACGCCGCCGCCACTGCCGCCCGAACCCGCCTCGACCGGGCAGAGCGGGAGGCGGCACAAGTCGCACAGCAGCTCGCCGCGCTCGGTGACGCCGCACCGCTCGAGCGCGACCGCGACACAGCCGCCGCCACGCTTGCCGCCGCCCTCGAGGAGGCCGACGCCGCACGCGCCGCCCAGGCCGAGGCAGAGGCCAATGAACGCACCGCCCTCGCCGCGAGAGACGCAGCGCAAGCCACGCGCGCCGCCGCTCGCGCCGATCTCGCCGCACTCGACAGCGAGGCCACGGCGCTGCGTCGCGCCACCGAACGCAAGGGCCGCGACCGCCTGCTCGATCATGTCCGCGCCGCCCCCGGCTATGAACGCGCCCTCGCCGCGGCATTGGGCGACGACCTCGAGATCGGTCTCGATCAGCAAGCCAACGCCTATTGGTCGGATGTCCACGCTACCGCAGATGCAGGTGTCGGCGCTCCGCCCGACCGCCTCATCCACCACGTTACCGCGCCGCCGCTCCTCGCCCCCCGCCTCGCCCACATCATCGTCCTCGACGCCGACGATCAGCGCCCGCTCGCCCCCGGCGAACGCCTCGTCACCCGGACCGGCCAGCTCCGCCGCTGGGACGGTTATGTCGCGAAACAAGGCGGCGCCGCGGCTGCCGAGCGGCTCGAACGCCTCAACCGCCTCGCCGCGATCGACGAAGCGCTCCCCGCTGCCCGCGAGAGCGTGGCAGTGGCCGAAGCCGATCTTGCCGGCGAGGAAGCGACGATCGCCTCTGCCCGCACGGCTGCGCGCACCGCGCGCGAGCAGCTCGCCCGCGCCGATGCGACGGCACGCGACGCGCGTACCCGGCAGGACCGCGCCGCCGCCCAGATCGAGCGGCTCGCCGGGCTGCGTGCCGACCTCGACGCCCGCGCTGCGCGGACCGCAGCCGAACGCGACGAAGCCGCGCGCGACCATGAAGCCGCCGCCACGGCTCTCACGGCGCTGCCCGATACCAGCGCCACCCCCGCCACCGTCACCACCCTCCAGCGCGAGGCGGAGCACCGCCGCGCCGCCGTTGCCGAGGCGCGCGCCGCCCGCACCGCCATCGAACGCGCCGCGGAGGACGCCCGCACCCGCCTCGCCGCCGCCCAGGCCGATGTGAAAAGCTGGCGCGCCCGCGCCGGAGATGCCGCCCGGCGAATCGCCGACATGGGCAAGCGCGAGGCGGAGATCGCCGCCGAGACCGCCGCCATCTCTGCGCGCCCTGACGAACTCGCCGGAGCGATCGCCGAGGCCGCCGCCGCACATGACTCCGCGCGCAAAGCTGCCGACGATCTCGCCGCCGCCGAACGCGCCGCCGAGGCCGCGCTACGGCAGAGCGAGGAGACCGCCCGCCGCGCCGGCGAAACGCTCGCCGAGGCACGCGAGGTCCGCGCCGGTGCCGCCGCGCGGGCCGAAAGCCAGGAGCTTCGTCGCGTCGAGTTCGACCGAGTCTCGGGCGAGCGCTTCGAATGCCCCGCCCCCGTCCTCCCGGAAAAGGTCGGCTTCGACAGCGCCGACGTCCGCTCGCCGCAGGACGAAGCCGCCGCGCACGACAAGCTCGTCCGTGACCGCGAGCGAATCGGGCCGGTCAATCTCGTCGCCGAACAGGAACTGGCGGAGCTCGAGGCCGGCGCCAGCGGCAACGCCGCGGAGCGCGAGGAGCTTGGTCAGGCGGTAAATCGCCTGCGCGGGTCGATCGGTACGCTGAACCGCGAAGGGCGCCAGCGCCTCTTTGCCGCGTTCGAGGCGGTGAACGGTCACTTCCGGCGCCTCTTCACCACCCTTTTCAACGGCGGCCAGGCGCATCTCGAACTGGTCGATTCGGACGATCCGCTCGAGGCCGGGCTGGAGATCATGGCGCAGCCGCCCGGTAAGCGGCTCCAGTCGCTCACGCTTCTGTCCGGCGGCGAACAGGCGCTGACGGCGGTCGCGCTGATCTTCGGCCTGTTCCTCACCAATCCAGCGCCGATCTGCGTCCTCGACGAAGTCGATGCCCCGCTCGACGACGCCAATATCGAGCGCTTCTGCGACCTCCTCGATCGCATGACCCGCGAAACGGAGACCCGCTACCTCATCGTCACCCACAATGCCGTCACGATGAGCCGCATGCACCGCCTGTTCGGCGTCACCATGATCGAGCGCGGCGTCAGCCGTTTGGTCTCGGTCGACCTTCAGGCAGCGGAGACATTGCTGGCGGCGGAGTGAGTGCCTGCTCCACCAGCCAAGCTGGCGCCGGGCTGCGCACCGCATCCACGATGATCCACAGCATCGCCGCCGCCCGGAACGCCGCTGCCACCGCGATATGGCCCTGCGTCACCCCCATGCCGGCGGCGCCGGGCGAGGCGAAGAACCAGAACTCCGCCCAGTACGCCGCGAGATCGCCAAGCACGAACCACGCGACGGGCCATAGCCGGCGCGAGATCAGCAGCAGGAAGGGATAGAGCCACAAGTCGAATTGCGGCGAATAGACCTTGTTGGTCAGCAGGAACCAGGCGAGCACCGGGGTGAACAGCACCCAGGACGTGTCGCCATGCCGGCGCCATCCGAGCACGATGATCGCCGCCGCGCCGCCGGCGAAGACCAGGAATGAGCCAAGGTTGCGCGTCGCGACATCGGTCCACCGCCAGCCCTGCACACTCATGATCTCCCACACCGATGCCGCCGTGCCGCTGCGCGCCTGGCTGAAAGTGTAGAATTCAGCCCAGCGCTCGAAGGCGCGAAGCGCGATCGGCAAATTCAGCGCGCCCCAAAACAGGATCGCGATCGCCGCCAGCCCGGCCGCCGAAAGAATCCGAAGCCGCCAGTCCCAGCCACGTCGGAACAGCGCCCCCAGCCCCAGCAGCGGCAGCAGCAGCACCGGGAACAGCTTTGCCGCCGTCCCGATCGCCGCCAGCGCGGCGCTGCTCGCCGCTTCTCCGCGCCGTGCCGCAAGGAACGCTGCGACCGCCAGCGCCACGGCCAGCATGTCCCAATTGTGGCCCAGGTACAGCACGAGCGGCGGCGCGGCGGCCCACCACCATCGCCGCTTCAGCGGCACCCCGGCCCGCTCCATCATCCGCAGCACGGCGAAGGCAAGCGCCGCATTGACGATCGAGACGACCAGCAGGAAATCGAATGCGTCGCCGCGCGCGCCGCCGATGCTGCGCACCATCAGCCCTTCCAGCCAGATCAGCGCGCCGGTCAGCACCGGATATTCGATCCGCGCCTCGATGTACGGCAACTGCCCCGCCGCCACCCCGCGCAATCCCCAGAAGGGCACCGCATCGGAATAACAGCCAGTCAGATACTGCTCGTCACCCAGCCAGATCGCCCCGCAATGCGCCTTGAACCACCAGCCGGCGAGGCAGGTTAGCGCGAACAGCAGGTAAGGCCCGGGATGATCGACGCGCAGCAATCGCATGGCCGACGGCTTACGCGCGGAATGTGACACGGTCGACAAGCCATACAGAAGAACTTATAGAGAACAAATGGCGCAACTCGATGTCAGTCAGAAGCTGGAAATCCTTGCGGATGCAGCGAAATATGATGCGTCCTGCGCCTCATCCGGCACCACCAAGCGCAACTCGCGCGACGGCAAGGGCATCGGCTCGACCGAGGGCATGGGCATTTGCCACGCTTATGCGCCGGACGGCCGCTGCATCAGCCTGCTGAAGATCCTGCTCACCAACAGCTGCATCTTCGACTGCCATTATTGCATCAACCGCAAGAGTTCGAACGTCCGCCGCGCGCGCTTCACCGCGAAGGAGGTCGTGAACCTCACGCTCTCCTTCTACCGGCGCAATTATATCGAGGGGCTGTTCCTCTCCTCCGGCATCATCGGCTCGTCCAACTACACGATGGAGCAACTGGTCGAGGTCGCCCGCTCACTCCGGGAGGATCACCATTTCCGCGGTTATATTCACCTCAAGACCATTCCGGATGCCGATCCGGAGCTGATCCACCAGGCCGGCCTCTACGCCGATCGCATGTCGATCAACGTCGAACTTCCCACCGTCAGCGGCCTGAAGCGACTGGCGCCGGAAAAGGACAATGGCCGGATCGAGGGCGCGATGAGGGGCCTCAAATCCTCGATTCTCGACACGCGCGACGCGAAGAAGCGCTACAAGTCAGCCCCCACCTTCGCGCCGGCCGGGCAATCGACGCAGATGATCGTCGGCGCCGATGCGGCGACCGACGGGGATATCGTCACCAAGGCAGCGACGCTCTACGACCGCTTCGATCTTCGCCGCGTCTATTATTCCGCGTTCAGCCCGATTCCGGACGCCTCCGCCGTCCTCCCACTGCAGCGCCCGCCGCTCATGCGTGAGCATCGCCTCTACCAGTCGGACTGGCTGATGCGCTTTTATGGCTTTCAACCGAAGGAAGTCGTCGCCGCGGCGGATGATGCCACCGGCATGCTCCCGCTCGATATCGATCCCAAGCTCGCCTGGGCATTGAAGTTCCGTGACAGCTTCCCGGTCGACGTGAACCGTGCCCCGCGCGAACTGTTGCTGCGCGTGCCGGGGCTCGGCACCAAGGCGGTGGCGAACATCCTCACCAGCCGCCGCTGGCGCCGCCTGGGGCTTGATGACGTCGCCCGGCTCACCGTCTCGATCGCCAAGATCCGCCCGTTCATCGTCACCGCGGATTGGCGCCCGGTGACGCTCACCGACAAGGCGGATCTCAAGCAGCTCGTCTCGCCGCGCAAGCAGCAGCGCCAGCTGGAGCTCTTCGCCGCCTGATCCGCCTTGCCGTAGGCGCTCAGCCGCCGGCGCGCGACGTGACGTTAGCCGTATTCTCCGCCTGCCGCGCGCTCAGCAGCATGGCGCAATTGCGCTCCGCGGTCGCCCGCACGCGTTCCAGCTGCTCCGCGGCATATTGCGCATCCATCCCCGGCACGACCGAGTCGATCCGGATGTGCTCGGCACGGGTCATCCCCAGCCCCTGCCACAGATAGGCGTCGAAGATCTCGCGCAGCGATCCCACTTGTCCCTTCTCGTGCAGCCAGGCGAGCGACGTGCCCGAGGTGCTGAACGATAGCAGCGGCTTGCCCTTCACCGCGGGATGGCCGGACTGCTGCTGCACGTCGCGATAGCTGTAGTTCGAGCCAAGGACGCGATCGACATAGCCCTTGAGGATCGCCGGCGGCAGCGCGAACCAGATCGGATAGACCAGCACCACGATCTGCGCCGATTGCAGCAGCTCCAGCTCCGCCGCGACGTCTGGCGCAGGATGCGCCTCGCCGTCCGGGGACGGGCGCTCCTCGTCGCGCAGCACGGGATCGAACCCCATGGCATACAGGTCGCGCACGATCACTTCCTGGTGGAAGCTCTCGGCCGTCTCGACATAGCGGTCGACGATCTGGCCGTCGAAGCTGTCCCGGCGCGGATTGGCGAAGACCAGGTGATGGCGGATCGCCGGCAGGGCCGGTTTGGTCATGATCTCAACTCCGTGGTTCGTGTTCCCCGCCGGTCTAGCATGGTCGCGAGGCGGAAACGAACCTTGGTCGCGGCTTTCAGGACGCTGCCGGCGCTACGTCGGCCGCCTCGCGCCGCAGCCGCGCCGCCGATCGCGCGCCGCGCACCGTATCCCAGGCGAAGGCCGCGCACCCCGTCCAGATCAGCGCAAAAACGATGAGGTGCAGCGGCCGCAGCGGCTCCCCGAACACCGCCACTGCGACGATGAACTGCAGCGTCGGCGCGACATATTGGAGCAGCGCCAGCGTCGAATAAGGGAGCAGCCGCGCCGCGGCGGCGAACATCAGCAGCGGCAGGGCGGTGAAGGCACCCAGCAGGATCAGGAGCGCGTCGGTGCTCAGCGACGCACCGAAAGCCCCTGCCCCTTCTGCGCCGAGTATCAGCACATAGGCAAGCGACGGCGGCGCCAGCAGCACCGTCTCCACCAGCAGCCCGCCGAGCGAATCGATCGCCACCACCTTGCGCGCCAGTCCGTAGAGGCCGAACGTTGCCGCCAAGGACAGCGATATCCACAAGGTGTCGAGCGCGACGAACGCCATGGCAAGCACGCCCGCGGTGGCCAGCCCGATCGCCACCCCCTGCCATTTGCGCAGCCGCTCCTTCAGCACGATCACGCCGAGCGCCACGTTCAGCAGCGGATTGATGAAGTAACCAAGGCTGCCGGCCAGCGTGTGCCCGGCATTCACCGCCCAGATATAGATCAGCCAGTTCACGCCGATCAGCGCCGCGCTGATCACCAGGATGCCCAGCGTGCGCCGGTTGATCGCCGCGCGGATCGCCTCCCAGCGCCGCATCACGGTCACCACCACCATCAGCAGCACCAGCGACCAGATCACGCGATGCGCAAGCACCTCGATCGCCGGCACGCTTTTCAGCAGCCGGAAGTACAGCGGCAGGACACCCCAGAAGGTATAGGCGCCCAGCCCCAGCAGCAGGCCGCCGCGGGCGGAAGTCTCCGTCACGGGCGCCGACCGATCGTCAGCGTTCGCTCAGGTAGTAACGGTCGATCGCCGACAGATCATCCGCCAGCTCATAGACGATCGGCTGGCCGGTCGGGATCTCCAGGCTGGTAATCTCGTCGTCGGGAATATTCGACAGATGCTTCACCAGCGCGCGCAGCGAATTGCCGTGGGCGGAGATCAGCACGCGCTGCCCGTCCTTCAGCGCCGGCGCGATGCGCTCCTCCCAATAGGGCAGCACGCGTGCGATCGTGTCCTTCAGGCTCTCCGTCGCGGGCACGTCGATCCCGGCATAGCGGCGGTCGTTGGTCAGGTCGTACGGCCCGCCCGCTTCGGCCGCCGGCGGCGGGATGTCGAAGCTGCGGCGCCAGATATGCACCTGCTCCTCGCCATGCTTTGCCGCGGTCTCCGCCTTGTTGAGGCCGGTCAGTCCGCCGTAGTGGCGCTCGTTCAGCCGCCAGTGCTTTTCGGTCGGCAGCCACAGCCGGCCCATCGCCTCGAGCGCCAGGTTCAGCGTCTTGATCGCGCGGGTCTGCAGCGAGGTGAAGGTCAGGTCGAAATCGAGGCCCTTGGCCGCCATCAGTTCGCCCGCCGCCTTGGCTTCGGCCGCGCCCTTCTCGGTCACATCCACGTCCCACCAGCCGGTGAAACGGTTCTCGAGGTTCCAGGCGGACTGGCCGTGGCGGATCAGGACGAGAGTTGGCATGCCGGCTCCTTGCGGTGGTCGGATGCGGTCTGTAGCGGCTTGGCGCGCACGAGCAACACGGGAGAGCTACGATGGCAATCGTTCGACAGACGCTGGTGTATGACGGCCCCGGCGGCCCGTTCGAAGGCGTGATCGCCTGGGAAGACGAAGTGGAAACGCCGCGCCCCGGCGTGCTCGTCTGCCCCAACATCCTGGGCCAGAAGGAATCGGACAATCAGAAGGCGGAGGATCTCGCAAAGCTCGGCTACGTCGCACTCGCCTGCGACGTCTATGGCCAGGGCAAGCGCAAGACGCGCGAGAGCGAGAACGCCCCTGAATATATGAACCTGCTCGATGCCGATCGCGGCCTGCTGCGCGATCGGCTTGCCGCCTCGCTGGAGGCGCTGCGCAGCTTTTCGGCGGTCGATCCGACGAAGCTTGCCGCAGTGGGCTTCTGCTTCGGCGGCAAATGCGTGCTGGACATGGCGCGCGCCGGCCTGCCGATCCTGGGCGGCGTCAGCTTCCACGGCGTCTATGATCGACCGGATTACGCCAATGTCTCGCCGATCGAGGCGAAGCTACTCGTCTGCCACGGCTGGGAAGATCCGCTCTGCCCGCCCGATGCGATGGTCGGGCTTGGCCGTGAATTGACTGAGGGCAAGGCCGATTGGCAGATCCACGCCTACGGCAATGCCGGCCACGCCTTCACCGATGCCGCGCTGGTCAAGCCAGCCGCACCGGGCGTCGCCTATGACGAGCGCGCCGATCGCCGCAGCTGGAAGGCGATGAGCGACTTCCTTGCCGAACTCTTCGTCTGATCCGGCAGCCCTAAAGAAAAAAGCGGGAACCTGGTTTGAACCCGGGCTCCCGCTTTCTCTGTCACTTAGGGTGATCGGCCGGCGCTATTCCGCCGCCTCCGGCACACCCCCGGCCACGTCGGTGTCATCGTCGCGAACATCGCCCGGCAGCGCCCAGTGGAGATCGTGCTTTCCCAGCACACGGCCGTCATGGCTCAGCACCGCGACCTGCTGCACGGGGCGATAGTCGCGCGCGTCGACCAATACCGGGAAGGCCGGGCAGCCGGTCTCCCAGCGCTCACCCCATTGGCGCAGCGCCACCATCGTCGGCAGCAGCGCATACCCCTTGTCGGTCAGGCAATAGGCGATCTTCCGCCGATCTTCCGGCAGGGATCTGCGTTCCATGATGCCATGTTCGACGAACCGGGCCAGTCGATTGGCCAGGATGTTGCGGGCAATGCCGAGTTCGGACTGGAACTCCTCGAAATGCTGCAGTCCGTTGAAGGCGGCGCGCAGGATCAGGAAGGCCCAGCGCTCACCCATCGACTCGAGCGCCGCCGGCAGGCTGCATTCGTTCAGTGGCTCGCGCAGCTCACCCATGAAATTTCCTCTTCAATCTCAACGTACCGCATCACCTCTACTAACCGAATAGAAAATAAAGGTTGCTCAATGCAACTCGCAACTGCGAGTTTTCTCTTGCAACTCGCATCTGCAGCATCTAGGTAGCGATCAGCAACTTACTCTCCGGAGGCACATCATGATTCGCGTTATCGCCAAGTCCATTCTTGCGTCCGCTGCTCTGCTCGCTGCCGCCGGTGTTTCGGCTCAGCCGTCGTCCGGCGCCTATGTCGCCACCCCGGTCAACGCACCCGCCAAGTCGGTGCTGATGACCCGCGACACCGCCTGGAACGTCCGCGACGGCGCCTTCGTCACGGTCAATGCACCGATGCGCGAAATGGCGGCTTGCCAGCTCGTCGCCCGCAGCGCGGGCCAGCTCTCGGGCTTCGTCGCCAACGGCAAGGCGTTCGATACGGCGCAACTCGACGCATGCAACGCCAAGGCGAAGGGCATCAAGACCGTCGTCGCCAAGACGGACGCGACGGCCGTTCCCGCCAACTGATCGGCACTCCCGCCGGTAAACGAGAAGGGCCCGCGCTCTGGTCAGCGCGGGCTCTTTTTGTTGCCTGTGGCGCTCGGCCCACAGGCTTTTCTGTTGCATTGCAAGGGGCAGCGGCCCCAAATCTGATCCGTGCTGCGTCAATATGAACTTGTAGACCGGGTCCTTGAGTATGACCCTGATGCCGATGAGGCGCTGCTGAACCGCGCCTATGTGTTCTCGGTCAATGCCCATGGCACGCAGAAACGTGCGAGCGGCGATCCCTATTTCAGCCACCCGATCGAGGTGGCCGGCATCCTGACCGAGCTTCACCTCGATGACGAGACAATCGCCACCGCGATCCTCCACGACACCGTCGAGGATACGGTCGCCACGACCGAGCAGATCGAGCAATTGTTCGGCGGCAACGTCGCGCGGCTGGTCGATGGCGTTACCAAACTGTCGAAGATCGAGGCGCAGACGGAGAGCGAGCGCGCCGCGGAAAACCTTCGCAAGTTCCTGCTCGCCATGTCCGGTGACATCCGCGTGCTGCTGGTCAAGCTCGCGGACCGGCTGCACAACATGCGCACGCTCCACCACATCAAGAACCCGGACAAGCGCAAGCGCATCGCGCGCGAGACGATGGATATCTACGCCCCGCTCGCCGAGCGGATCGGCATGTACGAGTTCATGAAGGAGATGCAGACGCTCGCCTTCCAGCAACTCGAGCCGGAGGCATACGAATCGATCACGCGTCGGCTGGAGCAGCTTCAGGCCGGCGGCGGAGACCGGATCGAGAAGATCAAGCAGGGCTTGAAGGACCTGCTCGCCCGCAGCGGCATCGACGCGGAAGTCTCGGGCCGCGAGAAGCATCCCTACAGCATCTGGCGCAAGATGCAGGAACGGCACATCAGCTTCGAGCAGCTGTCCGACATCATGGCCTTCCGCGCCATCGTGAAGGACGAGGACCAATGCTATGCCGCGCTTGGGCACATTCACCGGCGATGGCCGATGGTCCCGGGGCGGTTCAAGGATTACATCTCGACGCCCAAGCGCAACGGCTATCGTTCGCTGCACACCACCGTCATCCACAACGAGAATCAGCGCGTCGAAATCCAGATCCGCAGCGAGGAAATGCATGCGGAGGCGGAATTCGGCCTCGCCGCGCATTGGGCGTACAAGCAGGGCGAGAAGGCGAGCCCGCAGGCACAGCAGAGCTGGATCGCTGACCTCGTCGAGATCCTCGACACTGCCGGCAGCCCCGAGGAGCTGCTCGAGCACACCCGCATGGCGATGTACCAGGATCGCATCTTCGCCTTCACGCCGAAGGGGGAATTGATCCAGTTGCCCAAAGGCGCGACGCCGATCGACTTTGCCTATGCCGTCCACACCGATCTTGGCGATCAGGCGGTCGGGGCGAAGGTGAACGGCCGCGTCGTGCCGCTGCGCACGGTGATCGAGAATGGTGACCAGGTGCAGGTTCTGCGCTCTCAGGCGCAGGTGCCGCAGCCCAATTGGCTGAACTTCGCCATTACCGGCAAGGCACGCGCCGCGATCCGCCGCCACCTTCGCCAGGTGGAGCGCGATCAGACCGTGGCGCTCGGCCGCAAGCTCTACGACGATATCGTCAGCCGCCTTCCCGCTCCGCTTGCGCAGGATGCGCTGAAGGAAGCGCTGAAGCGCCTGAAGATGCCGGACGAGAACGTGCTGATGCAGGCGATCGCCCGCCGCACGCTCACCGATGCGCAGGTGATGGAGGCGCTGATGCCGGGCTCGGCCGGCGCCGATGTCGCGCATGCGCCGCCGCAATCCTCGGCGATCTCGATCGAAGGCCTGGCGCCCGGCGTCGCCTACGAGCTTGGCGAATGCTGTCACCCGGTGCCCGGCGACCGCATTGTCGGCCTGCGCCGGCCGGACGCTTCGATCGAGGTCCATGCGATCACGTGTTCGACGCTTGCCGAACTTGCCGAACGCTCCGACGAGGAAACCGACTGGATCGACGTTCAGTGGGGCGACAAGACCGAAGGCGCCACGGCCCGCATCGCGGTCGAGATCAAGAACGAGCCGGGCGCGCTCGGCGTGCTCGCCACGATCATCGGCCAGCACAAGGCGAACATCATCAACCTGCGGCTCGATACCCGCGACACGCAGTTCCACACCAACATCATCGATGTGGAAGTGCACGACGCCCACCAGTTGATGCGCCTCCTCGCCGCGCTTCGCGCAGTGGACGCGATCAATGCCGCCGAACGCGTCTGATCCACGCGGCGGGCTGCTGTCCCACGCCTTGCCCGCCAGGCTATCTCGTTGATGCGCCGACGGCACGATCCGCACACGAAAAGAAGTCGATCGTTCCACTTGCGGCATTATTGCTGCCCTGCTTAGAACCGCGGCGTCACTTAACGAAAGGCTCAAGCCCTTGGATCGCCGTCGCTTCCTCGCCTCTGCCAGCGCCGCCTCTGCCTTCGCGCTCCTGCCCGAAGCGCTCCGGGCGCAGACCAATGCCACGCCGGCAAATCCCGCTGACGCCCGTTTAAATGCCATTTTCGACCAGATTTTCGCAAAGACGCTCCAGCGTTCACCGGAATTGGCCACCTCCTTGGGCATGGACAAGGGCCCGAACGCCCGCCTGAAGCACCTCCTGTCCGACGATTCGCCCGCCGCAAAGGCGCGCAATCATGCAGAGCTGAAGCAGTCGATCACCACGATCCGCGCCTTCGATCCGGCTCCCCTCTCGCCCCGCTCGAAGCTTGATCGCGAGGTGATCCTCTATTCACTCGAGAGCCGCGCGCTCCCCCGCGACAAGTTTAACCTCGATGGCGTGCAGCGCCCCTTCACGATCACCCAGCAGGCGGGCGCCTATTTCTCTGGGCCTGACTTCCTGAACTCGGCGCACACGATCAACAATGCAGAGGATTGCGAAGCCTACATCAGCCGCCTGTCCGCCTTCGCGAACAGCCTCGATCAGGACAGCGCGCAGCAGAAGGAAGAGGCAGCGCGCGGCTATCTCGCGCCTGATTTCTCGCTCGATCTCGCGCTCGGCCAGATGGCGAAGCTGCGCTCGCCAGCGCCCGCCGAGAACGGCCTTGCACAGTCCGTCGCAAAGCGCGCCGCCGCGAAGAACATCCCGGGCGACTGGCAGGGCCGCGCCGCGAAGATTGTCGAGACGCAGGTCTACCCCGCGCTCGATCGCCAGATCGCGCTGGTGAAGGCCCTTCGCGCAAAGGCGCGCAGCTCGGCCGGCATTTGGGATATCCCGCGGGGCGACGAGATCTACGCCGCCGCACTCGAGCAGGCGACCACCACCAAGTACACGCCGGAAGAGGTCCACAAGATGGGCCTCGAGCAGGTTGCGGACATCAGCGCGCAACTCGATGCGATCCTGCGCAAGCAGGGCCTGACCAGCGGCAGCGTCGCCGAGCGCCTCAACATCCTCAACGTTCGTGCCGACCAGCTCTATCCCGATACCGCCGAGGGCCGCGCTGAGCTGATCAAGAGCCTGAACGACGGCAATGCCGCGCTGACGGCGAAGCTCAGCCAGGCCTTCCTCAATCCGCCCAGCGAACCGCTCGATATCCGCGCAGTGCCGGTGGAAATCCAGGACGGCGCATCGAATGGTTATTACAATCGCGCCGCACTCGATGGGTCGCGCCCGGCAATCTACTGGATCAACCTCAAGAGCGTCGCCGATTGGCCGAAGTACTCGCTGCCCAGCCTCACCTACCATGAAGGGGTGCCGGGCCATCACCTGCAGATCTCGATCGGACAGAAGGCGAAGCAGCCGTTGCTGCGCAACCTCTCCTTCTTCAGCGCCTATTCGGAAGGCTGGGCACTTTATGCCGAAAGCGTAGCGGACGAACTCGGCGGCTATGCCGACGAGCTGGAACGCGCCGGCTTCCTGCAGAGCTACCTCTTCCGCGCCGCGCGCCTCGTGATAGACACGGGTCTCCACACCAAGAAGTGGACCCGCGATCAGGCAACCGACTACATGGTCCAGACGGTCGGCTTCGCCCGCCCGCGCTCGCAGCGCGAGGTCGAGCGTTACTGCACGATGCCTGGCCAGGCCTGCAGCTACAAGGTCGGCCACGCTGCGTGGGTTCGCGCGCGCGAAACGGCGCAGAAGATCCGCGGAGACAAATTCGATCTGAAGCAGTTCCACGAAGTGCTTCAATATGGCGCCGTGCCGCTGACGATCATGGAGCGGCTGGTCGAGGAGCAGGCCCGCGCCTGAACGGAGCTACCTGCCCTGCATCCGGCGCGGGCACGCCCCGGCCGGACGCAGGAAGACTCCAAGTTCCACGTGATTTCATAAGTGGCGGGCTGTAGACCGCCCCTCATCATGCACCGTCCTGCACTTTCGATCGTCATCCCCTGCTACAATGAAGCGGCGACGCTTCCCCTGCTCCACCAGCGTGTGTCTGCCGCGGCACGCGCCGCGGTCGGCGACGACCATGAGATCGTCCTGATCAACGATGGATCGCGAGACGATAGCTGGGCCATCATGCAGTATCTCGCGGCCACAGATCCGCGGCTCGTGGCGATCAACCTGTCGCGCAATCATGGCCACCAACTGGCGCTCACCGCCGGACTTGATCTGTGTTCCGGCGAGCAGATCCTGATCATCGACGCGGATCTGCAGGACCCGCCAGAGCTCCTTTCCGACATGCGCGAGACGATGGCGCGTGAAGGGGCGGACGTGGTCTATGCGGTGCGCCGCAAGCGCGCTGGTGAAACCATGTTCAAGAAGGCCACCGCTGCCGCCTTCTATCGCTTGCTCGATCGACTCACCGACACGCCGATCCCCCTCGATACCGGCGATTTCCGCCTCATGTCGCGCCGCGCGCTTGATGCCCTGCTGTCGCTTCCCGAACAGGCCCGCTTCATTCGCGGCATGGTCGCGTGGATCGGCTTCCGTCAGGTCCCCTTCGCCTATGATCGCGCAGAGCGGCACGCAGGTGAAACCAATTACCCGATCAGCAAGATGATCCGGCTCGCGCTCGACGCAGTCACCGGCTTCTCCACGGCGCCATTGCGGTTCGCCAGCCATGCCTCGGTGGCGCTTGCCGGCGCATCCGTGCTGCTCCTGCTCTATATCGCCTGGGGTTATTTCGAAGGCGATCCGGTGCAGGGCTGGACGTCGACGATGCTGGTCGTGACGGTGCTGAGTGCCGTCCAGATGTTCGTACTCGGCATGATCGGCGAATATCTCGGGCGTCTGTACATCGAATCGAAGCGCCGCCCGCTGTATCTGGTGGCCGACATCGCCGGCACCGTGCAGCGCCGCGCAACGCTCGGCTTCCAGGCAGAGCGCACGATTGTCTCCCCGCGTGATCTGGCCCGCGAAACCGCGAAGTAAGCCTTCAGGCGGGCTCCGCCAGCGTGACGATCGACACACCGGGCGGCATTGGCAGCCGCCCGACCAGATGACGCTCCAGCCGGAAGATCGTCTCGAACAGCTTGTTGACCGGTGCGGGCGGGGGCGAATCATCGCTGTCGTCGCGCCCGGTCAGCCGCCCCGCAATCCGCGCGCCGGCGGCGAGCGGAAACAGAAGCGAGTTGAAATAGCCAAGCTTGCGCGGCCGTAGGCCCGCCGCCTCGATCGCTTTCACCAGCGTTGCCTTGGAGTAACGCCGGTGATGATGATTCACCACGTCGTGCGCGCTCCACATCCACTGATGCGCCGGCACGGTGATCAGGATCTTCCCGCCGGGCGCCAGTCGCTCGCGCATGGCCCGCAGTGCCGCGACATCATCCTCGATATGTTCGACCACATCGAGAACCGCGATCAGATCGTAATGGCCGGAGGGAACGCCGGGCAGGCCGGGCAGCGGCGCCGCACCCACGTCCCTGCCGAGACGCTTGCTGGCGATCTCCCGGGCTGCCGGATCGATCTCGATCGCCTCGACACTGCCGAACTGAGCCAGCATCGGCAGGTTGTGTCCGGTACCGCAGCCGATCTCCAGGATGCGTGCTTGCGCCGGCAGCCCACCCTCGCGGGTCAGATAATCCGCTAGGATGTCCCGCCGGGCGCGATACCACCAATGGGTGGAATCATGCTCGGCCATGCGATCGTAGACGCGGCGATCCATATCAGGCGAATACCCACAAGCGATTGAGTGCAAAGGTGACGGCCGGCGTCACGAAGACGATTGGGATCAGCGGCCACCACCACGGCCCTGCCAGCATGGCATCGTCCGTCAGCAGCCACACCCAGAAGGTGTTCGCCGCGAAGCTGACGAGCGAGACCGCGAAGAATTTTGGCGCAGAAGATTTCGCCGAGGCACTGTGCCCGCGAAAGCTCCACTTGCTGTGGAGCACGTATCCGGACAGCATCGCTACCAAATAGCCGCAGATATTCGCCACTTGCTCCGACGTGATCTTGAATGCAGCCAGTGGCGAATAAACCAGCGCATAGCACACGGTCGCCAGTCCGCCGGCGATGCCGAAACGGATGATCTGCCCGAGGGTTTCCCGCGCCTCCTCGGAAAGGAACTTGTTGCGAACCGCGTCCACGCCTTGCCCTTTATGCCCCCGAAGCTAGAGGCGAGCCGTACCCCGAAAAGCGCCGGCACGACCAGCGCGATCCGAAGAATGTGGCGGGCGTCTAGAGCGCTGGCGCCAGCGAGGAAAGCCCCGTGAAGCAGATGCGCCATCCGTTAGCCGCTGAACTCGATCGGCACTGGATCAAGCTGACGCTGCTCGCGTGGCTGGTGATCGCGATCTATTTCGTCATCCAACGCTGGAGCGCGATCCAGTGGCTCTCGCTTGGCGACACCGACGACAACATGCGCTTGATGCAGGTCCGGGCCTTGCTGGACGGCCAGGGCTGGTACGATCTGCGCAACTATCGGCTGAACCCGCCGGAAGGGTTCGACATCCACTGGTCGCGAATCGTCGACCTGCCGATCGCCGGCCTCATCATCCTGCTGCGTCCGTTTGTGGGCGTGGCCGAGGCCGAGAAACTCGCCTGTGGCATCGCGCCGCTCATCCCGCTCAGCATCACCTTCATCGGTATCGGCGCCACCGTCCGCCGCTTGGTCAACCCGCTCGCCTGGCCGCTCGCCATCGTCTTCCTTATGGGTTCGACGGTCGCGCTGCTGATGTTCATGCCCGACCGCATCGATCATCACGGCTGGCAGCTTGCGATGCTCAGCCTGACGGTTGCCGGCCTATGCGATCCCAATGGCCCGCGCGGTGGCACCACTGTGGGCCTCGCCAGCGCGGTGTCGCTTACCATCGGGCTCGAGATGCTGCCGTATTGCGCGATGGCGGGCGCGATCATCACGTTGCGCTGGGTATGGGACGGCGCTGAACGTCGGCGGTTGCTCACCTACGCCCTGTCGCTTGGCGGCGGATGCGCGGCCGGCTTCGCGATCTTCGCCTCTGAAGCCAATCGTGTGATGCGCTGTGACGCACTCACCCCGGTGTGGCTCAGCGTGTTCGTAGCAGCCGGCGCGCTGCTCGCGCTGATGGCGCTTCTCTCGCCGGCGAACCGCCCGGCGCGCCTCGGCCTTGCCGCTCTTGCTGGCGCGATCATCGTTGGGGGGTTCGTTGCCCTGTTCCCGCAATGCCTCGGCCGGCCTGAGCAGGTGTCCGACGAACTCTATGCCAACTGGCTCGGCAACGTGCGGGAAGCAAAACCCATCTACCGGCATCCGCTACGCGTCGGCCTGCCGCTCGCCGCATTGCCGGTGATGGGGCTGATCGGTGCCGCCATCGCCACCTGGCGGGCGCGCGGCACGCCTGCCATCCTCGGCTGGGCCTGCGTCGGCCTGTTCGCCATCTTCGCGATGCTGATGCTGCTGTGGCAGGTGCGCGCCGGGCCCGCGGCGCAGGTGATGGCAATTCCTGGTGTCACCGCCCTTGGCTGGATCGTGCTTCCGTGGCTGCTCGGCCACAAGTCGATCTTCGTGCGCGTCTTCGGCACAGTGACGGTGTTCGTCGTCATTTCGGGGCTGTTTGCGGGCCTTGCATTGAAGTGGTTCCCGATCGACCGCCCCAAGCCCTATGTGCAGCGCGTCAACCGGGCCACCGGCCGCTGCATGACGATGCCGGCGATGGACCCGCTCGATCGCCTGCCAAGCCAGACGATCTTCACCTTCGTCGATCTTGGTCCACGACTCATTGCGTTAACCCACCACAGCGCGATCGCGGGCCCCTATCACCGCAATGGCGGTGCGATTCTTGACGTGCAGCACGCCTTCAAAGGCTCGCCAGCGCAGGCACGCGAGATCATGCGGCAGCATGGCGCGACCATGATGCTGGTGTGCCCGAACATGGCCGAGTCAACCGTCTATCGGGACCGCGCACCCGAAGGCTTCTACAGCCGCCTGGCGCAGGCGGAGAAGTTCCCCTGGTTAACGCCCATCCCGCTTCCGAAGGGTTCGCCGCTGCGATTGTTCAAGATCGACTATAATGCGCCGCTGACGGGGCCACGCCCCACCAATACGCAAGCAGCGCCCGCTACGCGGCGGGCAACGTCAGAATGAACCGCGCGCCCTCATTGGGCGCGCTGTCCACCGTTAGATCGCCACCCATCGCACGCGCCAAACGGCGCGCGATATAGAGGCCAAGCCCGCTGCCGCCCGATTCCGACGGGTCAACCCGTTCGAACTTGCCGAAGATCCTGTCCTGATCTTCAGCAGCGATCCCCTTGCCTTGATCGGCAACTATGGCGATCGCCCGCGTGCCGTCGTGCTGCAATCGCAGCCACACGGTCGCGCCACGCGGGGAATAGCGCACGGCATTGCCGATCAGGTTGACCATGATCTGCAACGAACGCCGAAATTCACCATGCGCCGGGATCGATTGGTCCAGATCGCCGCGATCGATCGTGACGCCGGCATCGGCAGCCCGCACCGCCAAGAGCCCCGCTGCACGGCGTGTGACGTCCGCCAGATCGATCCCCTCGTCGTCCACGGTGAAGTCATCACGCTCGATCGCCTCGATGTCGGCTAGGTCGTCGATCAACCCCATCAGATGTCGTCCGGCGTTCGCGATGTCTGCGGCGTAATCGGCGTAGTGCGGGTCGATCGGGCCGTCGGCCGCGGCATTGATGCTGTCCGCGCTCGCCACGATGCGGCCAAGCGGCCCGCGCAGGATCGTGTCGAGCCTGCGATTGAATGCGTTGCCGAGCGCAACCGCATCGCGCAGCGGCGCCAGCGGCTGATGGAAGGTGGCCCCCGTGAAACCCGCGAATGCACCAGCAGCGTCACGGCGCACGTTTCCCGCCAGCATCACCTTTCCACCACTCTCTCGCAGTGTCGCCGGCTGTTTCTCGAAGTCCTCAAGCGCCGCGACCGCTTCTAGTAGCGGCATCACGCCATGTTCGTCGCTGTCCAGCGTGAACAGCTTTGTCAGCGGCTGCCCAAGTGCGGCGCGCGCGTCGAAGCCATGCCTCGTGCCGGCTTCCATCGGCAACCGCTGAATCCGGAGGCCGGCATCCGTCTCCCATGTCCAATCCGCGCCAATCGGCGCCGGAACGGCGCCAGTTGCGCGCGAAGGCCGCCATGCCGGGCGCTCGCGAACCGGAGAGACCGCGAAAGTCACGCCATCTTCGCTCGGAGTTGCACGCACCCAGCAATCGATATCCACCTCGCCATCCGCCAGGGTGACCGCCCGCGACACCAGGATACGCAGTCTTCGCGCCAGTCGAACGATGGTCGCCAGCTGCGGCGCCGCCAAGCGCTCACCCACTGCCCCGCCTGCGCGTGCGTTCATTGCCATGAAGCTCGAGTCGGCCTCGACCAGGCGGTCTTCGCGATCGACCCGTGCGGTGAAGATCGTGCCCTCGATCATTGTGCGTCCGCCCGCCGGAGATCGCTGAGTGCGGCACGAAAATCTCGATCCAGCATCAATGGCGCGAGAGCCTCCTTGGCTCGATCGCTCGGAACCGCTGCAATGGCGTCAATCTCGTCAGCGAAGGCCTCGATGTCGCGCCGGGGATCGGCGTCCCCAAGCGCCAGTCCGATGCGGGCGATCGTTGCGCGATCGACATCGAGTGCTCGCAGACCGACCCAGAGGCGATCGCCGTCCGGGTCCAGGACAATCAGGCGCGCCTCATCGAAATCGACGCTCAAAGACTTGGACAGGAGCGCGCCGAACAGCGCCAGTTCGCCATCCTCTACCGCGCCGACGAGATGGTTCTCAATTTCGTCCGGGAACCTGATGAGCGCGCCAGCCAACCTCATCGCGGCGTCGTCCAGTCGCGTCGTTTCATCGTGCGTCGCCAGCATCCGGCGGCTTGCAGATTGCAAGGCTTCGTCAATCACACCCTGCGGAACAGCCCCGCTGGTGGCGCCAGCTCTCGTAGCTGCTGCCAAATCCCAGACAAGTTGCCGATAAAGAGGTTCGGGCAACTCGCGCGCGGTCATAGCGTCGGGATCGGTCCGACTGACACTGGCGAACTGAAAGGCTGATGCCGTACTCGCGACCGTACCGTCCGCACTGGCAATGAGCCTAACCAGTAAGCCGGGTGCCGCGCCCGGCGGGCGGTTCGACCGCAACCCCTCCTCCAGCAGCTCCTGCTGCACCTGGTTCAGCAGTTCGGCGACCAGCTTCCGATCCCGCAGAAGCCCGCTAACAACCAGCCGCCGCGCCGTCGTGCCAGGCGCCCCAAACACATCTTTAGGTTCATGGCCATTGCTGAGGAGATACGGCGACGCGTGATCGCGGAGCTCTTGCTCGGTCGAACGCAGGATCGCGCCAAGTCTCACATTCAGTGCCGCTCGCGCGCGATCATCAAGCCGATCTTCGCTGCCCAGGAAGAAGTCCTCGACCGCCTTCCTCAGCCGCGCGTCTGCACGGCGATCCGCATTGGCCGCGCGCGCCAGCAAAGGAGCGGCGTCGTAGGCCAGAGGCCCCGTTTCGCCGTTTGAATCGACCGACATAAAGGCTGCCGTAGCGCGCGCCTCGTTAAAGGGCTGCTAAAGTCGTTCCCGCAACAGTTCGATCGCGGCCGCAACCGTCACCGCGGCGTAGACAGCTACCGCACCGAGCGCGATCGTCGGGAAGCCTAGGATCGTCACCGTGGCTAAGACCGTCAGATAAGCCGCTGGGTCGCCGCACCACTGCGGCCGATCAGACGGCGCCGCCCGCTCGCCCAGCGCACCCGCCACCACGGACGCGATCGCTAGCACGACGCCGGTCAGCTCTCCGGTTTCGCTGTCGACCGCGCGCCCCAGCAACAGAGCCGAGACGGCAGGAACGCCTGCAGTCAGCCACGTCATTGCCTGCGCAACCACTGCCTCGTCTCGCAGGCGAGCGAAGCTGCCGGCCAGTTTAGCGACGACGAGCGCCACAAGCGCCGAGATCAGTCCGACCGTGAGATGCCCGGTCCAGAGGCTCGCCCAGCCCGCCAGCCCAAGCGCACCAGCAGCACCGGCGAGCGCGGTGGTCGGCAATTGGCGGCGCATGAGCGCGGGCAGGCCAATCCGCGCGAATGGGCGGACGATCCATCGGTCGAACCATCCGGTACGCGTCGCCAGCGATGAAGACACGACGGCCCGGCTGCGGAGCTCAAGAGAATCGCCGCGACGCTCGATGCCGTGTCCGATTCGCTGTTCGCCCTCAGGAAGAACCAGCCGCATGGCGCCTGCCTGGGCGGCGACATGGAGCAGCGAGGATTGAATGTCGTAATCCCGCGGCATGGCCGCGACGTTGGCAAGCCGTAGTCCATCCAACCGCGCGATACCGGCCCAAGCGTCGCCGCCTCCGATCAGCTCATAGCCGGCGTCCGCCTCACTCTCGGGTACCACAAGCAGCGCATCACCTTCCTCGCGCGCGATCGAGGCGACCACCGCATCCGTCGTCACAAGCCCGTCGGCCAGCACCAGAAGGTGCGCAAGCGGATGTAGGCGCGCCGATGCCTCACCAGCACTACGCACGTTGTCGACGGTCACGCCGCGCCGCCCGATCCGCGCGATCGCACCCAGCAATTCTGGCGTCAGGCGGGAAACAACAATGACGATCTGCGAGGCGCCGGCAGCGATCAGCAGGCGAGCCTGGTATTCGATGACCGTCATTCCGGCGAACGGCAGCGTCGCCGCGAGCATGCCCGGGCGGTCATCAGCATCCTGGACGGCGAATATCAGCCCCGCGAGCATCGAGCGCTGTTACGAGTTGCGACCTGCCGGGGCAACGGGCGTGCGGCCTGCGCCCCGGAGTCGAAAAGAGGCGGCGCGCTACAGCCGCTCTACGGCGCGCTTGAGGCGGTTCACCATGGCGCTGTCCCCATGCTCGCTTTCGGCGGCTTCCGTCGCCAACGTCATCAGCCGCACTGCGCCGAAGCTCGCGGCGAGCCCCTTCAGTCGCCACGCAGCGGCGCGCCATTCCTCGTCGTCCCGCGCCTGTTCAACGGCGGCGAGCCCACGTTGGGCGCTCTCTAGGAACGCCCCTCGCAGTTCCGCGATCAACGCCGGATCGTCGCCCACAGCTGCCGCCAAAGCGGCGTCAATCGCTCCCGGATCAAAGGCCATCCGAGTAGCGCTAGCGCGGAACGCTTAATCGCAGGTTGCCGCTATTCGTTTTGAGACCGCCGATTTCCTGTTAGGTTCAGTCCATGACCGGGGGGCCAGTGACTATCGATATGCAAACGCGTGACACGGGTGAGACGCAGCACAATGACGTCGAGCCGCCAGCGCAGGTTTTCGAGACATTCCTCCCGGAAGACCCGTACATCATGAGCGAGGACAAACACCGCGCGACGGGATGGCAGGCAGCGGCACCATATGTGCTGGGTGGCATCTCGCTCATCTGGGTGGCGGGGCTGCTATGGATCGCAAGCGACACCATCGCTGCCATGCCCCCGTTCGCGATCGCGCAATTGGCGGCAGCTCTGGTTTCGCTGCCCGCCCTAGCGGGGATCGTCTGGCTCATTACGCTTCGCACCAGCCGCGCGGAGGCTCAGCGGTTCGGTGCCTCGGCCCGAGCGATGCGCGCTGAGGCAGCCGCCCTCGAACGCTCGGTCGCAGCACTGGCCGCAGCACTCGAGACAAACCGCGAGCGGCTTGCGGATCAAATACGCCAGCTAGGTTCGATCGGTGATGCTGCTACGGCGAAGCTCGCGTCCGTCGGTCGTGGCCTGTCCGAAGAGATCGATCAGGCGGACGTCCATGCCCGCTCGCTGGCGGAAGCTGCCGCAAACGCACAGGCTAACCTCACCAGCTTCCTCACCACCATGCCGCGCGTCCAGGCGGAGGTGGAAGGCATGGCGGAGCGTATCGACCTCGCCGCTCTCGCCGCGGGCGAGCACACCGCAGCGCTCGATGCGCAAGTCATCGCGCTTGCTGAGCGCGCGCGCGAGGCGGAGGCAGCTGCTGGCGGTTCGGCCCAGGCCCTAGCCGCTCACATTGATCGCATGGAAGCCACGAGCGTTGGCGCCGGCACCCGGCTGCAATCAACCACTAGCGACATGGCGGCAGCCGTTGACGCACTCATCGAGCGCCTCGCAGGCGCGGTGGACGCCGCACGCAAGGGGATCGCCGCGCAGAGCGAAGCCGCCGTTGCTCTCGTCGGCACGACGCAGGCGACGCTCGATGCGTCCGCACGCACCAGCGCCGATGCGCTGGCAGACCGGATCACGGCGATCGAACAGGTCATCGACCGCATTGCCGAACGCCTCGATTGTCAGCGCGCCGCTGGCGACGGGCTGATCCAGGGTCTTGAAGGCGGTCTGACACGCGTCGAGAGTCAGCTTGATGCCCTTCACCAGCGCGGCGTTGAGCGTTCGCAGCACCTCGCGGCTTCGATCAGTGCACTTGGCGGATCGGCCGACGCGATGACGCAGGCACTCGCTGCCGGTGATGCCATGGCCAACAAGGCGATCGCCACCACCGAATCGCTGCTGGTCGCGCTTGATGCCGCCGCCCGCGAAATTGACGAAACACTCCCCGCTGCCGTCGACCGGCTCGATTCGCGGGTGATCGCGGCAAAGGCTGTGGTGGTGGCCGCGAAGCCAGAGCTGTTGGCGCTCGTTACTGCGGCCGAAAGCACGCACGAGGCGATCGAGGCAATCGCTCAGGTAATTTCCGATCAACGGCAGAATGTCGACACGCTGACCGGCACGCTGATCGATGCTCTATCGAACGGGCGCAGCAAGGCGGACGCGATGGGCCAGATGGTCGATGAAGCGGCCGACCGCGCCAATCGCTTCGCCGAGGAAGCCGCACCTCGCCTGCTCGAAGCGCTGCTCCGGGTCCGCGATACCGCCACTCAGGCGGCGGAACACGCCCGCGAGGTCTTGGCGAAGGTCATCCCGGAAGCGGCAGAGGCGCTGGAGAGGTCCGGCACGGCGGCACTGCAGCGCGCGGTGGACGCCGGGCTCGATCGCCAGATCGCCCAGATCGAGACGACCGCCGAAGAGGCCGTCGCCGCGGCAAATCGCGCGGCGGAACGACTCAGCCAGCAGCTTCAGGGCCTTGATGCGGCGGCGGCGATGGTCGACACGCGGCTCGATGTGGCGCGCAAGGAAATCGAGGATCGCCAGCAGGAGAGCTTCGCGCGCCGGGCCTCGCTACTGATCGACGCGATGAACTCGGCCGCGATCGACATCACGCGCACTTTCTCGCCGGACGTTGCCGACAGCACCTGGGCTGCTTATCTGAAGGGCGACCGCGGCGTCTTCACCCGGCGCGCGGTGCGCTTGCTTGATAGCGTACAGCAGGCCGAGATTGGACGCTTCTATGATGAGGATGAAGCGTTCCGTGACCAGGTCAATCGCTACATCCACGATTTCGAGGCGATGCTGCGGACCATCCTGGCGCAGCCCGAGGGTTCGTTGCTGGCCGTGACGTTGCTCTCGTCTGACATGGGCAAGCTCTATGTCGCCCTCGCACAGGGCATCGAACGTCTGCGCTGATCAAGAAAGCGTCGGCGCTTCTTAAGGAAGCGCCGACGCCGGTTGATCAGTACTTCGTCAGATCGATCATCTCCGGCGTGATCCAGCCGTTGACGTAATTGGCATAGTAAAGCGTGAAAAGCACCGTCGCGACAATGGTCGTGCGGATCACCAGTCGGCCGAGCGCGAATTCATGCGGAGCGCTCTCCGCGTGCCCGGGCAGGCTTTCGGCCCCCGCCTCCTCGCTGGTGCGCACACCAAACGGCAGAACGAGGAACACCGAGAACGCCCAGAAGAGAATGTAGATTGCGACCGCAGAGGTCCACAACATGATCGATCAAACCTCCAGCACCAGAACGTCGACGACCGGCTTCTTACCCGTCCAGCGCGTCGCGCAGCGACGCACGGCAAGCCGCACGTCCTCGCGCATGCCATCCCGATCGCGCCGCGATGTCCGGACGGCTTCCTCCGCCGCGTCCTCGGCCTCGGCAACGAACGCGTCGCGCTCTTCCTCCACCGGCACGCCTTGGAAGCGTACCTGCGGACGACCCGCGAGCCGGCCGTCCTCGCGCACGGCAACCGCGACGGAAATCTGGCCGTTGACGCCCAGCCGGCGCCGTTCGTTGATCGTGCCACCATCGGCCGGCAGGATCACGTCACCGTCCAGCACCAGCCGCCCGACCGGCACGTGGCCGATCTTCTCGGGATCGCCGGGTGCGAGCCGCACAAGCTCCCCGTCCGTCTGGACGATCGTGCGCGGGATCCCCTGCGACAGGCCGTAGCGTGCCTGCTCCATCAGGTGCCGCATCTCGCCATGTACCGGCACCAGGACTCGCGGCCGCAGCCAGCCGTAAAGCTGCGCGAGCTCAGGCCGCCCCGGATGGCCGGAAACGTGAACATGCGCCTGCTTCTCGGTGACCATCTGCACGCCGCGACCCGCCAGAGTGTTCTGGATGCGGCCAATCGCCACTTCGTTGCCCGGGATCTGCTTGGAGGAGAAGATTACCGTGTCGCCGGCATCCAGCTTGATCGGATGCTGCCCGCCGGCGATCCGCGCCAGCGCAGCGCGATCCTCACCCTGCCCGCCGGTCGCGATCACCAGCACCTTGTCACGCGGCAGCCGCATTGCTTCGTCGGGAGAGATCGTATCCGGGAAGTCGCGCAGATACCCGCAGGACCGCGCGACCTTGATGATCCGGTCAAGCGAGCGGCCAGCGACGCACAGCGCGCGGCCAGTCTCCTTCGCCACCTGGCCGAGCGTCTGGACCCGGGCGGCATTCGACGCAAAGGTCGTCACCACCACACGGCCGCGCGCCTTGCGCACCGCCTCGCCAAGCCCGATGCGCACGTCGCTCTCCGAGCCCGACGCCTCGGCGTTGAAGACGTTGGTCGAATCGCACACCAGCACGTCGACGCCGCGATCGCCGATCGTCGTCAACTGCTCGGCCGTTGCGGGGTTGCCGATGATCGGGGCAGCATCCAGCTTCCAGTCACCGGTGTGAAACACGCGGCCGGCCGGCGTATCGATGATCAGCGCGTTCGCCTCAGGGATCGAATGGGCCATCGGCACAAACTCAAACCCGAACGGCCCGACCTTGAACGGGGCACCCGGCTGGATAACGCGCAGGTCGATCCGATCAGCTATCCGTTCCTCTTCCAGCTTGTGCCGCACGAGCCCAGCCGTGAAGGGCGTCGCGTACAGCGGCACGCCCAGATCGTACGCCAGATAGGGAAGCGCCCCGATGTGATCCTCGTGGCCGTGCGTGATGACAACGCCGTCCAGTTGTTCCAGCCGGTCCTCGATGAAGGAGAGGTCTGGCAGCACGAGATCAATGCCGGGGTAGCTGTGATCGGCGAAGGTCACACCGCAATCCACCATGACCCAGCGGCTGCGAGTACCATAGAGATTGACGTTCATGCCGATCTCGCCCGAGCCGCCAAGGGCACAGAAGAGAAGTTCTTCGTTCTTCGAAATTGTCATAATCCTTTTGCTCGCCCCATGCCTCACGGGACGAAGGCACACGGATGCGCCTCGTTTTGCTCAGCCTCGATCAAGGGGGAGGCCATTCCCCAATCTCGTGTACGCCGCGGGTCCCGTCCACTTTGATGCGGCCAGATCCCGGTCACTCCTGCTATCGTTCAGCGGAGAGAAGCGACCGATTCCGGCCACATGCCGTGAATGAACGCGCGACGCGAAAACTCACCGCTTGATATGGGCGCGCTCCCACATGATCGCCAGCCCCTGGATCGTCAGATCGGGTTCGATCGCGTCAAAGACATCGGTGTGCTGCTCGAACAAGGTGGCAAGGCCGCCAGTGGCGATCACTTTTGCCGGGCGCCCGATCTCTGCCTTCATCCGGCTGACCAAGCCCTCGATCATCGCGATGTAGCCCCAGTAGATGCCGATGTTCATCTGATCGACCGTGTTGCGGCCGATCACCCCGACATTCCCCTTTGGCGCCTCGATCGCGATGCGCGGCAGCTTGGCGGCGGCGTTCACCAAAGCATCGAGCGACAGATTGATCCCGGGCGCAATGATGCCGCCCTTATAGGCGCCGTTGAAGTCGGACACGTCCAGCGTCGTCGCGGTGCCGAAGTCGATGACGATCAGGTCACCCGCGTGCAACGCATGCGCCGCGATTGTATTCACCGCCCGATCAGCGCCAAGGTTCTGCGGCTCGTCTACGTCGAGCGCCACGCCCCACTCCACCGGTGGGCGGCCGGCAATCAACGCATCGTGATGGAAGTACTTGGTTGCCAGCACTTCCAGATTGTGGAGCGCACGCGGCACGACCGTGGAGATGATGACGCCATCAACCACGCTGCGGTCATACCCCTCAAGCGAGAGCAACTGGCTCAGCCACACCGCATATTCGTCCGCCGTGCGGCGCGGATCGGTCGCAATGCGCCAGCGCGCCTTGATCTCGCGCCCTTCCACCAGTGCGAATACGACGTTGGTATTACCCGCGTCGACGGCGAGCAGCATGTTCATCCTCTCCTAGACCAGGAACACGTCGGCGGCATGGATGACACGCGTGGCGCCGTCCGCCAAGCGAAGCCGAAGCGCGCCGTCACTTGCCAAGCCATCAAAAGCGCCCGGAACCGACGATCCGTCGGACAGATTGGCGATCAGCGCGGTGCCGCGCGGATGAGCCTGTTCCTCCCATCGCTCGATCACCGGTGCCAGCCCATCCCGCCGCCAGATAACGAGCCAGCGTGCGAATTCCGCCATGAGATGTTCGTGGAGTTCCGCTGCCGAATGAACCCACAACTGGCCAGCGAGGCTGGCGGTCTCTCGCCCCTCCACCGCAGGATGAGAGGCGAGATTCACTCCAAAACCCGCAACGATCGCGTCCCCCTGCCGCTCCAGCAGGATACCGGCGAGCTTTGCACCATCAAGCAGCAGATCATTCGGCCACTTGATCGTCACCGCCGGGCAGCCGAGCGCCGCGATCGTATCGGCCAAGGCAACCGCGCATACCAGCGCCAACGAAGCAGGGGACGGATCATCCGTCCGCACCCGCACCAGAGTGCTGGCGTAGAGATTGCCGGCGGGTGAGGTCCAAGGCCGGCCTTGGCGGCCCCGGCCGGCGGTCTGCCGATCGGCACGGAGCCAAAGCCCCTCCTCCACGCCCTCCGCCGCCAGCGCGAGCAGATCGGCGTTGGTCGAACCCGTTTCGGCGACCGTCAAAATGCGGGACAGATCGGTACCGATCAGAACAGCGCTTGCGCCGCCGCCATCGACCACGCGCCGAGCAGCGGGATCGCCAGGTAGCCGAGCGGCGAAACCGCAATGGCAGCCACCGCGATCAGCCCGCCCTCCAGGCGATCGCCTTCACCAAAGGGCACGCCCGGCTCGTCGAAGTACATCGTCTTGACGACACGCAGGTAATAATAGGCGCCGATCACGCTCGCCGCGATGCCGACCACTGCCAGCGGGAACAGGCCCGCGCGCACCGCCGCGTCGAAAACCGCGAACTTTGCCCAGAAGCCGAACAGCGGCGGTATGCCCGCGAGGCTGAACATGAAGATCGCCAGGGCCGCGGCCAGTGCCGGGCGCGTGCGTGACAGGCCTGCGAGCGACGCGATGCTCTCAACCGGATGACCCTGCGCATCGCGCATCTGCAGCACCACCAGGAACGAGCCCAGCGTCGTCGCGACGTAGATCGTCATGTAGGTCATCACCGAAGCGACACCTTCAGGCGTGCCAGCCGCAAGACCGATCAGCGCGAAACCGACGTTGTTGATCGACGAATAGGCGAGCAGCCGCTTGATGTTGCTCTGGCCGATCGCTGCTACAGCACCAAAGATGATCGACGCTAGCGCCGCGAAGATGACGATTTGGCGCCACTGGTCCTCAGCCGGCCCCATTGCCTCGATCGCCACGCGTACCGCGAGGCCCATCGCCGCAACCTTCGGCGCCGACGCGAAGAAGGCGCTCACCGGCGTCGGTGCGCCCTCGTAGACGTCCGGCGTCCACATGTGAAACGGCACCGCGCTGATCTTGAACGCAATACCGGCGAAAACGAACACGAGGCCAAACATGAGGCCGATCGACTTGGTGTCCCCGCCGACGTTCGCGGTGGCATAGGCGCCCGCAACTTCGTCGAACAGCGTCGAGCCGGAGAAGCCGTATACTAGGCTGATGCCGTAGAGCAGGATGCCGCTGGCAAGTGCGCCGAGCACGAAATACTTCAGACCCGCTTCTGCCGAGCGCTGGTCCTGCCGCATGAAGCTGGCCAGCACGTAGGCGGCGAGGCTCTGCAGTTCGAGGCCCACGTAGAGCGTCAGCAGATCGCCAGCGGAAACCATGATCCCCATGCCGATCGCCGACAGCAGGATCAGAACCGGATATTCCGGACGAAGATCATCGCCCGACGTGCGCTCAAAGAAGCGTGGTGCGAGCATGATCGCCACCGCAGCGGAGATGTAGATCACCACCTTTGCAAAGCCGGCGAAGGCGTCCGCCCGGTACATGCCGTCAAAGGCGCTGCCGCCAGTGGTCGCGGGGCCCATCAGCGCGATGCAGGCACCACCGAGGATAGCCACGGCCGTCCAGGACAGCGCGCGCGTCGCCGAAGCTGGAGCCCAGGCCGAGACCATCAACAGTGCCAACGCACCCAGCGCCAGCACGATCTCGGGAAGGGTCATCGCGACCTGCGATGCATAGTCCATCAGTGCGCCTCCACGGCGGCAGAATCATGTGCGGAAGGAGCCGCGTGCGCGGCGGGGACGACACCCGTACCCTCGGTGGGAAGCGAATCCCCCGGCGGCGTCGCGCGCTCGATACGAGCGAGCAGGCGCTGCGTGTCGGCGCGCATCGGCGCGATGAAGCTCTCCGGATAGACGCCCATCCATAGAACAACGGCAGCGATCGGTGCGAGGAGCCACATCTCGCGGCTCGACAGATCCGGCATGGCGCTAACCTCGTCCGACTTGATCTCGCCCCAGACGACGCGGCGGTACAGGTACAGCATGTACGCGGCGCCAAGGATGATGCCGGTCGTGCACAGCAGCGTGATCGTGGTTGACACCTGGTACGAGCCCATCAGCGCCAGGAGTTCACCCGGGAAGTTGCTGGTGCCGGGCAGGCCGATCGAGGCCATGGTGAACAACAGGAACAGAACGGCGTAGCGCGGCATGTTGATGGCAAGCCCACCATAGCGCGAGATTTCGCGGGTGTGCAGGCGGTCGTAGATCACGCCGACGCACAGGAAGAGTGCGCCCGAGACGAGACCGTGGCCCAGCATGACGAGCATCGCGCCCTCGATGCCCTGCGCGTTGAACGCGAACAGGCCGACCGTCACGATTGCCATGTGCGCAACCGACGAATAGGCGATCAGCTTCTTCATGTCGGACTGCACCAGCGCCACAAGGCTGGTGTAGATCACCGCGACGGCGCTGAGACCGAAGATCAGCCAAACGAGCGAAGCCGAGGCCTCCGGGAACATCGGCAGGCTGAAGCGCAGGAAGCCATAGCCGCCCAGCTTCAGCAGCACGCCCGCGAGGATGACCGACCCGGCGGTAGGCGCCTGCACGTGCGCGTCGGGAAGCCAGGTGTGCACCGGCCACATGGGCATCTTAACCGCAAAGGAGGCGAAGAAGGCGAGCCACAGCCATGTCTGAACATCGACCGGGAAGTCGTAGTTCATCAGCGCCGGGATCGACGTCGTGTCCGCGGTGATGCTCATGTAGAGCATCGCGATGAACATCAGCAGCGAACCGAGCAGCGTGTACAGGAAGAACTTGTACGAAGCGTAGATGCGGTTCGCCCCGCCCCAGATGCCGATGATAAGGTACATCGGGATCAGGCCGGCTTCGAAGAAGATGTAGAAGAGGAAGATATCCTGCGCCGCGAAGGTGCCGATCATCAGCACCTCGGTCAGCAGGAACATCGCCATATATTCCGGCACGCGCTTCTCGATCGCCTGCCACGACGCTCCGATGCAAATCGGCATCAGGAACACGCTGAGCATGATCAGCAGAAGCGCGAACCCGTCGATGCCTAGCGCCCACGCGAACCGGCCGAAAACCGGCGCATATTCGACGAACTGCCACTGCGCGCCGCCAATGTCGAAGCTCAGCCAAAGGATCACGCCAAGCGCGAGATCAGCCAGCGTTGCCGCCAGCGCGAGCCAGCGTGCGCTCTGCGCGGACAGGAAGAGGCAGGCGACCGCGGCGATTGCCGGGATTGCGAGCATCACGGAGAGGATCGGAAAGGATGTCACGACTTAACGTCCGTTCGCCCTGAGCTAGTCGAAGGGCGTGGCGCCCGCGAGATAAACATGGGCTTCGACATGCGCAGCCCGAACGGTGGGAATGAGGTGATCGTCATCCGGCGATCACCCAGGTCGCAGCGGCGGTAAGGCCGATCAGCATGACGAAGGCATAGGTGTAGACATACCCCGTCTGAACCCGCCCCGCGACACGACTGGACAGCTGGGTGACCCAAGCCACGCCGTTGGGGCCGAACCGGTCGATCGTACCCTCGTCACCCTTGTGCCAGAGGAAGCGCCCGATCGCGAAGGCGGGACGGACGAACAGCAGGTTGTACAGTTCGTCGAAGTACCATTTGTGCGCCACGAAATCGTAGACCACCTCGAACGTCGCGGTGAAGCGCGCCGGGATGTCGGTGCGCCAGATGTACGCCATCCAGGCAATCACGAGGCCGATGATCATCACGATCGTGGCAGCCAGCTTCACCAGCAGCGGCACGGCGTGCATCTCGTGCGCAAGGTGCTCGCTGAATGCGATGCTGCCGCGCCAGAAGCGTTCGCCCGACTCCGGCTCGATGAAGAAGCCGTGGAAGACGAAGCCGGCGAAGACGGCGCCGATCGAGAGCACGATCAGCGGAATCAGCATCGAAAGCGGGCTTTCGTGCGGGTGGTAGCCTGCCGTGCCGGTCGGAACTTCTCGAACATCACGCGTGTGAGCATCAGGCGAATGGCCGGCATCCTCGTGCGCCGCGTCGCCATGGCCATGCGCCTCGTCATGGCCGTGGTGGCCGTGAGCGTCGTGAACGGCGTGTTGGACATGCTCCGACCCGGCCCAGCGCGGCTTGCCCCAGAAGGTGAGGAACATGAGGCGCCACGAGTAGAAGCTCGTCAGCAGCGCCGCAAAGGTGCCGACCCAGAAGGCGCCCTGCCCGCGGCCCGAGGCCCAGGCCACTTCGAGGATCGCGTCCTTCGAGTGGAAGCCGGCGAAACCGCCGATGCCGTAGATGCCGACGCCGGTGATCGCGAGCGTGCCGAGCAGCATTGCCCAGAAGGTGAGGGGGATGTGCTTACGCAGGCCACCGTAGAAACGCATGTCCTGTTCGTGGTGCATCGCATGGATGACCGAGCCAGCACCCAGGAACAGCAGCGCCTTGAAGAAGGCGTGCGTGAACAGGTGGAACATCGCCGCGCCATAGGCACCCACGCCGGCGGCGAAGAACATGTAGCCGAGCTGCGAACAGGTCGAATAGGCGATCACGCGCTTGATATCGGTCTGCGTCGTGCCGACGGTGGCGGCGAACAGGCACGTCGCGGCGCCGATCGCGGTGACGAAGTGAAGCGCCGTCTGCGACGTTTCGAACATCGGCGACAGGCGGCAGACCATGAACACGCCCGCGGTGACCATCGTCGCCGCGTGGATCAGCGCCGACACCGGGGTCGGGCCTTCCATCGCATCCGGCAACCAGGTGTGGAGGCCGAGCTGCGCCGACTTGCCCATCGCGCCGACGAACAGCAGCAGGCAGAGCACGGTCATCGTATCGAAGCGATAGCCGAGGAAGCCGATCGTCGAGCCCGCCATCCCCGGCGCCATTTCGAGGATCGCCGGGATCGAGACGGTGCCGAACACCAGATAGGTGCCGAAGATGCCGAGCATGAAGCCAAGGTCACCGACGCGGTTGACTACGAACGCCTTGATCGCGGCAGCCTGCGCGCTGGGCTTCCGGAACCAGAAACCGATCAGCAGGTAGCTGGCGAGGCCGACGCCTTCCCAGCCGAAGAACATCTGGATGAGGTTATCCGCCGTCACCAGCATCAGCATGGCGAAGGTGAACAGCGACAGGTACGCGAAGAACCTGGGCTGATCAGGATCGTCGCTCATATAGCCCCAGCTATAGAGGTGGACGAGCGCGGAGACGCTGGTGATCACCACCAGCATCACGCTGGTCAGCGCGTCGACGCGCAGCGACCAATCAGCGCTGAAGGTGCCGGACGTCATGAAGTGGAGCACCGGCGTGACGGTGGCCGACAGGCTGCCCGTCATGAAGCCGATGAAGATCGGCCACGACAGCGCGCAGGAGACGAACAGCGCCGCCGTCGTCACGCCCTTGGCCGCGACATTGCCGATCGAGCGATTGCCGAAGCCGGCGATCGCCGCAGCGAGCAGCGGCAGGAAGACGATGAAGAGGATCGAGGTCACGGTCGGATCAGCCCTTCATCCGGCTGGGATCGTCAACCGAGATCGAGCCCCGGCCGCGGAAGAAGATAACGAGGATGGCCAGGCCGATCGCAGCCTCACCGGCAGCGACCGTCAGCACGAACATCGCAAACACTTGGCCGACGAGATCGCCCAGCGCCGCGCTGAACGCGACGAGATTGATGTTCACGGCGAGCAGGATGAGCTCGATCGCCATCAGGATGACGATGATGTTCTTGCGATTGAGGAAGATGCCCAGCACGCCCATCGTGAACAGCAGCGCCGCCACGACAAGATAGTGAATGAGGCCGACGCCCCCTGAAGCCATGGCGCTCACAGCTGCACCCCCTGTCCGATTTCCGGCCGCACGTTGCGCGTCGCGTCCTGCGGACGGCGCGCAATCTGCTGCGCGATATTCTGCGGGCGAACGCCCTGCCTCTGGCGATGAGTCAGCACGATCGCCCCGATCATGGCGACCAGCAGCACCAGACCCGCGCCTTCGAAGACGAAGAGATAGCGCGAGTAAAGCAGGTTACCGATCGCCTGGATGTTCGGCACCGATGCATCGATCGGCGCGGCGCGACGATCGAGATCGACGCCCCCCGCAGTCCACGCGAAGACCGCGATCACGATCTCCGCGACCAGCGCCACGGCAAGCACCAGGCCAATGCCGAAATAGCGAACGAAACCAGCGCGAAGTTCGGCGAAGTCGATGTCGAGCATCATGACCACGAACAGGAACAGCACCGCGACCGCGCCGACGTACACGATCACCAGCAGCATCGCGATGAATTCGGCACCGACGAGCACCATGAGGCCGGCCGCGTTAAAGAACGCGAGGATCAGCCACAGCACGCTGTGCACCGGATTGCGCGACGCGATCGTCATCGCGCCCGAAACGAGCACGACGACCGCAAACAGATAAAAAGCGATGGCCTGGATCATGCCGTCACCACGGGAATATGGTTCGTCATCGCGCGCCGCCTATCGGTATGCCGCGTCGGCGGCAAGGTTGGCCGCAATCGCCCGCTCCCAGCGATCCCCGTTATCGAGCAGCTTGGCCTTGTCGTAGATCAGCTCTTCGCGGGTCTCGGTCGAGAATTCGTAGTTCGGGCCTTCGACGATCGCATCCACCGGGCAGGCTTCCTGGCACAGGCCGCAATAGATGCACTTCGTCATATCGATGTCGTAGCGCGTAGTGCGGCGGCTGCCGTCCTCGCGCGGTTCGGCCTCGATCGTGATCGCGAGCGCAGGGCACACGGCCTCGCACAGCTTGCACGCGATGCAGCGTTCCTCGCCGTTGGGATAGCGGCGCAACGCGTGCTCACCGCGGAAGCGCGGCGAGACGGGGTTACGCTCGAACGGATAGTTGATCGTGGCCTTTGGCTTGAAGAAATACTTCAAGGTCAGGGCGTGCGCCTTCACGAACTCCCAGAGAGTGAAAGCCTTGATCGTCGATGCGATACCCATGCGTCAGATCCCAACCCGGTTCAGCATCAACACGCCGGACACGAGGAATACCCAGAACAGCGACAGCGGCAGGAACACCTTCCAACCGAGCCGCATCAGCTGATCGTAACGGTACCTGGGCACCGTCGCCTTTACCCAGCTGAAGCAGAAGAAGAAGAAGAGCGCCTTCAGGAACAGCCAGATGATGCCCGGCACGGCATAGAGCGGCGCCCAGTCCAGCGGCGGCAGATAGCCACCCCAGAACAGCGTCGCGTTCAGCACGCACATCAGGATCACGTTGGCATATTCGCCGAGCCAGTAGAGCGCGAAGCTCATCGACGAATATTCGGTCTGATAGCCGGCGACGAGTTCCGATTCCGCCTCGGTCAGGTCGAACGGCGCGCGCGCCGTTTCGGCCAGCGCCGAGATGAAGAACACGATCGACATCGGGAACAGCAGCGGATTGAAGAAGAAGCCGTTGATCGGCGTCCCCAGCACACCGCGCTGCGCCTCGACGATCCCGGTGAGGTTGAACGTGCCGGCCCACAGGACGATCGAGATCAGGACGAAGCCGATCGCGACTTCATAGCTCACCATCTGCGCCGCGGCGCGAATGGCGGAGAAGAACGGATATTTGGAGTTCGACGACCAGCCGGCGAGGATGATGCCGTACACGCCGAGCGACGAGGCCGCGAGCACGTACAGCAGGCCGACGTTGATGTCCGCCAGCACCACGCCGAGATCGAAGGGCACCACGGCCCAGACAATCAGCGCCACCGTGAAGGTGACGATCGGCGCCAGGATGAAGAGCCCGCGATTGGCCGCTGCCGGAACGATCGTTTCCTGCAGGAAGACCTTGAGACCGTCAGCGAAGGACTGGAGCAGACCGAACGGGCCGACGACGTTCGGGCCGCGGCGCAGCGCCATTGCCGCCCAGATTTTGCGATCGGCATAGATGATCATCGCCACCGCCAGCATCAGCGGCAGGGCAATGACGAGGATACCGATCAGCGTGGCAAGGAACCACGCCCAGTTATAGTCCAAACCCCAGGACGTGAATAAGGCGGTCATTCCGCGGCCTCCGCGAAGGTTTCGCCGTGCACCAGTTCAGCCGAGCAGCGCTGCATCGTGGGCGATGCGCGGCAGATCGCGTTGGTGAGGTAGAAGTCCTTGATCGGATAGCCTTCCATGACGCCGCTTGCCGTCGCGGGCAGCGCGGGCGCGGACCACGGGAAGGTGACCAGGCCTTCGTTGGCGAGATCCGGGCAATCGAGCGCCATGGCGGCGCGCAGTTCACCCATCGTATCGAACGGCAGCACCGAACCGATCACTTCGGACAGGGCGCGGAAGATCGTCCAGTCCTCGCGCGCATCGCCCGGCGGGAAGACGGCGCGGTTGCCGCGCTGAACCCGGCCCTCGAGATTGACGTAGGTGCCCGATTTTTCGGCGTAGCTTGCGCCCGGCAGCACCACGTCCGCCGCGGCCGCGCCCTTGTCGCCGTGATGGCCGACATAAACTTTGAAGCCGGTGAAGCGCGTGAAATCGCACTCGTCGGCGCCGAGGAAGAAGGCGAGCTTCGCGTCGTAAAGCGCGGAGATACCGGCCTTTTGCGCATAGCCGAGCATCAGGCCACCCATCCGGCTGGCCGCCATGTGGAGGACGTTGAAGCCGTTCCAGCCGTCCTTGATCAGGCCAAGCGTGTCCACCAGCGCGAGCGCGGCGCCATGCGCGCCCTTCAGCGCCCCGCCGCCGACGATCACCGCCGGACGCTCGGCCTTGCCGAACGCGTCGGTCAGTGCTTGCGGCAGGTTGCCGAGGACCGCCAGATCATTGCCGAGCCACTCGACCTTGTAGGTTAGTTCCGTCTCCGGGCCAACCGCCCACACCTTCGCGCCGCGCTTGATCGCCTTGCGGATACGGGTGTTGACGAGGCTGGCTTCCCAGCGAAGGTTCGTGCCGACCAGCAGGATTGCGTCGGCCTTCTCGATGCCCGCGATGGTAGTGTTGAAATTCACCGCCGCGAGGCTGGACGTGTCATAATCCATGCCCGTCTGCCGCCCTTCGAGCAGCGACGAGCCGAGGTTCTTCAGCAGGGCCTTGGCGGCAAACATCGTCTCGCAATCGACGAGATCGCCGGCCACGGCGGCGACGCTGTCACCGGCGCCCTTGGCGACATCGGCGATCACCGCGAACGCCTCGTCCCAGCTGACAGGGACGAGCTTGCCGTCGCGGCGCACGAACGGGCGATCGAGGCGACGGCGCACCAGGCCATCGACGGCGTGGCGCGTCTTGTCAGTCGCCCACTCCTCGTTCACGTCCTCGTTCACACGCGGCAAGGCGCGCAGCACCTGCCGGCCGCGGCTGTCGAGGCGAATGTTGGTGCCGACCGCGTCCATTACATCGATCGAGAGCGTCTTGGTGAGCTCCCAGGGACGCGCCTCGAAGGAATAGGGCTTGCTGGTGAGCGCGCCGACCGGACAGAGATCAACGACGTTGCCGCTGAGCTCGCTCGTCACCGCCTCTTCGAGATAGGAGGTGATCTGCATGTTCTCGCCGCGGTAGATCGCGCCGATCTCCTCCACGCCGGCGACTTCCTCGGCGAAGCGGATGCAGCGGGTGCACTGGATGCACCGGGTCATGACCGTCTTCACGATCGGGCCCATGTACTTCTCGGTTACGGCGCGCTTGTTCTCGTGGAAGCGGCTGTGGCCGCGGCCGTAGGCGATCGACTGATCCTGCAGATCGCACTCGCCGCCCTGGTCGCAGATCGGGCAATCGAGCGGGTGGTTGATCAGCAGGAATTCCATGACGCCCTCGCGGGCGTGCTTCACCATCGGCGTATTGGTAAAGACTTCCTGATTGTCCGCTGCCGGCAGCGCGCAGGAGGCCTGCGGCTTGGGCGGCCCGGGCTTCACCTCGACGAGGCACATGCGGCAGTTGCCGGCGATCGACAGCCGCTCATGATAACAGAAACGCGGGATTTCCTTGCCGGCGATCTCACACGCCTGCAGCACCGTGGCGCCCTGCGGCACCTCGACCTCGATCCCGTCTACCTTCAGCTTGGGCATTATTCTGCAGCTTCCTGCATGGGGGCGAGACTGCCACCCTGACGTTCGATGATGCGGCGTTCCAGCTCGGGGCGGAAGTGGCGGATGAGGCCCTGGATCGGCCAGGCAGCCGCATCGCCCAGCGCGCAGATGGTGTGGCCTTCGACCTGCTTGGTCACCTGCTGCAGCATGTCGATCTCGCCGATCTCGGCGTCACCGGTGCGCAGACGCTCCATGACGCGCCACATCCAGCCCGTGCCCTCGCGGCACGGCGTGCACTGGCCGCAGCTCTCGTGCTTGTAGAAATACGAGATCCGGCTGATCGCGCGGACGACGTCGGTCGACTTGTCCATGACGATCACCGCCGCGGTGCCGAGGCCCGAGCCGACTGCCTTCAGGCCGTCGAAATCCATCGGCGCGTCCATGATGTCCTTCGCTGGCACCAAAGGCACCGACGAACCACCCGGAATAACCGCGAGCAGATTGTCCCACCCGCCGCGGATGCCGCCGCAATGCTTCTCGATGAGCTCGCGGAACGAGATACTCATCGATTCCTCGACCACGCAGGGCTTTTCCACATGGCCGCTGATCTGGAAGAGCTTCGTGCCGCGATTGTTCTCCGCGCCGAAACTGGCGAACCATTCCGCGCCGCGCCGCAGGATCGTCGGCGCGACGGCGATGCTCTCGACGTTGTTCACCGTCGTCGGACAGCCGTACAGGCCCGCACCCGCGGGGAACGGCGGCTTGAGGCGCGGCTGGCCCTTCTTGCCTTCCAGGCTCTCGATCATCGCGGTCTCTTCGCCGCAGATGTACGCGCCGGCCCCGCGGTGGACGAAAACGTCGAAGTCGTAGCCCGAACCGCAGGCGTTCTTGCCGACGAGGCCGGCGTCATACGCCTCCCGGACGGCGGCGAAGAGCGTCTCAGCCTCGCGGATATATTCGCCGCGGATGTAGATGTACGCGGCGCGCGCGCGCATCGCGAAGCCGGCGACCAGCGCGCCCTCGATCAGCTTGTGCGGATCGTGGCGGATGATCTCACGGTCCTTGCACGAACCGGGCTCGGATTCGTCGGCGTTGATGACCAGGAAGCTCGGCCGCTCGGGGCTCGGCGTCTTGGGCATGAACGACCATTTGGTGCCGGTGGGGAAGCCCGCACCGCCGCGACCGCGCAGGCCCGAGGCCTTGATCACGTCGATGATCTTGTCCTGGCCAAGCTCCAGCAGCGCCTTGGTATTGTCCCAGTCACCGCGCTGGCGCGCCGCCTGCAGCGTCCACGGCTGATAGCCGTAGAGGTTGGTGAAGATGCGGTCCTTGTCCGTCAGGGACGTGATGACGCTCATGCGCTCGCTCCCGCGGCCGGCGCGTTCCACTCGGAACGATAATCGTGGTTCTCGTTCACCATCGCGGTCAGCGTCGTCGGACCGCCGAGCGGCTCCACCGTGTGGCGGCCCGGCTCCTGCGTGCCCGTCTTCGGCTGCTCGCCACGCGCCAGCGCATCGAGGATCGCGACGGTGCGATCGTAATCGAGATCCTCGTAATTGTCGTCGTTGATCTGCACCATCGGGGCCGAGGCGCAATTGCCCATGCACTCGACCTCGGTGAGCGTGAACAGTCCGTCCGGCGTCGTCTTGCCCTTGGTGAGGCCGCGGTTCTTGCACGCCGCGAGCACATCGTCCGACCCGCGCAGCATGCACGGCGTCGTGCCGCAGACCTGCACGTGATAACGGCCGACCGGCGCCAAGTTGAACATCGTGTAGAAGGTCGCGACCTCGTACACGCGCATGTACGGCACGCCGATCTCACGCGCGACATATTCGATCACCGGGATCGGCAGCCAGCCTTGCGTGTTCGTTTCCGCGCCCACCTGGCGCTGCGCCAGATCGAGCAGCGGGATCGAGGCGGATTGCTCCCGCCCCGCGGGGTAGCGGGCAAGGATCGCATCGCGCTTGGCACGATTTTCGTCGGTCCAGGCGAACGCGCCCCAGCGCGCGCGCACTTCTGCCTCGTCGGGGATCTGAGGGGCGTCAGCCATCAGCGGTCACATTCACCAAAAACGATATCCATCGCGCCAAGGATCGCGGTGGTGTCCGCGAGCATGTGCCCGCGGCTCATGAAGTCCATCGCCTGCAGGTGGCTGAAGGCGGTCGGGCGGATCTTGCAACGGTACGGCTTGTTGGTGCCGTCCGACACCAGGTAGACACCGAACTCACCCTTCGGGCTCTCCGTGGCGACATACACTTCGCCGGCCGGCACATGATAGCCTTCGGTGTAGAGCTTGAAGTGGTGGATCAGCGCTTCCATCGACTGCTTCATCTCGGCGCGCTTGGGCGGCACCACCTTGCGGTCGAGGCTGGCAATCGGCCCTTCCGGCATTTCGGCAAGGCACTGCTTCATGATCCGCGCGGACTGGCGGACCTCCTCGACGCGCACCATGAAGCGATCGTAGCAATCGCCCTTCGTGCCGACCGGGATCTCGAAATCCATCCGGTCGTAGACGTCATAGGGCTGCGACTTGCGCAGATCCCACGGGATGCCGGCGGCGCGGATCATTGGGCCCGAGAAGCCCCAGCGGATCGCATCGTCACGGCTGACCACTGCAATATCGACGTTGCGCTGCTTGAAGATGCGGTTGTCGGCGACGAGGCTGATCGCATCCTCGAACAGGCGCGGCAGGCGCGTGTCGAGCCATTCGGCAATGTCGGTCAGCAGCTTCAGCGGCACATCCTGATGGACGCCGCCGGGCCGAAAGTAATTGTGGTGCATGCGCGCGCCGGTCGCGCGCTCGAGGAAGCCGTAGCAATCCTCGCGGATCTCGAACAGCCACAGGTTCGGCGTCATCGCGCCCACGTCCATGACGTGCGACCCGAGGTTCAGCATGTGGTTCGAGATGCGCGTCAGTTCGGCGAAGAACACGCGCAAATACTGCGCGCGGATCGGCACCTCGAGATCGAGCAGCTTCTCGATCGCGAGCACGAAGGTGTGCTCCATACATGCCGGCGAGCAATAATCGAGCCGATCGAAATAGGGGATCGCCTGCGCATAGGTCTTGTACTCGATCAGCTTCTCGGTGCCGCGGTGAAGCAGGCCGACGTGCGGATCGATCCGCTCGACGATCTCGCCGTCCAGCTCCATGACAAGCCGGAGCACGCCGTGCGCCGCGGGGTGCTGCGGGCCGAAATTGATCGTGTAGTTCTGGATCGCCACTTCATCATCGACGTGACCGTCGTGGATGGCGTCGGCCAGCCGCTCGACCGCGGGGTCGATCGAATCATTGAGCACGGTGTCGGTCATTGGTTCTGCCCTCCCTTGCCGGGAACGACATCGGGGTCGGATGGCTGCGGGGTTGCCTGCGGATGCGGGTTGCCGGCACCGGTCTGCGCAGTGCTGGTCGCCGGCTCCTTGGCATAAGGCTGGCTGGGTGCCTGCGCCGGCTTCTTCTCGCTCTGCGCAGCATCGGCCTTGCCGATCGCATCGGCGCTGAGCGGGGTCGGCGCGCCCTTCGCTTCCGGCAGCGCCGCCTTCTCGTCACCCGGAAGAACGTAGGCCGCACCCTCCCACGGACTGGTGAAGTCGAAGGTGCGGAAATCCTGCGCGAGCTTCACGGGCTCGTACACCACGCGCTTCGCCTCTTCGGAATAGCGCATCTCGACGAATCCGCTGAGCGGGAAGTCCTTGCGCTGCGGGTGGCCGCGGAAGCCGTAATCGGTCAGGATCCGGCGCAGGTCCTGATTGCCCTCGAACAGCACGCCGTACATGTCGTAAACCTCGCGCTCGTACCAGCCGGCGACCGGCCAGAGCTCGGTCACGGTCGGCACCGGCGTATCTTCGCTGGCGGCAACATGAACGTGCAGGCGGTGATTGCGGGTCAGCGACAGCAGGCAATAGACGACCTCGAACCGCTCCGCGCGATCCGGATAGTCGACGCCGGCAATGTCCATCAGCTGCTGATATTCCAGCCCCGGCGTGTCACGCAGCGCCGTCAGCGCCGAGATCAGGTGATCGCGGTGGACGTGCAGCTGGATCTCGCCGACATGCGCGAACGCGTCGACCAGCCCGTTCGGAATGGCAGCGCGCGCCGCCTCCAGCGTCGCGTCGTTGAGCTCGGCGGCCCAGCGGGGTGCAGGCGCCCTCACCGTTCGATGCTCCCCGAACGGCGGATCTTCCGCTGCAGCTGCATGATCCCGTACAGCAGCGCCTCGGCGGTCGGCGGGCAGCCGGGCACGTAGATGTCGACCGGCACCACACGATCGCAACCGCGCACGACGCTGTAGCTATAGTGATAATAGCCGCCGCCATTGGCGCACGAGCCCATCGAGATGACGTATTTCGGCTCCGACATCTGGTCGTACACGCGGCGCAGCGCCGGGGCCATCTTGTTGCACAGCGTGCCGGCGACAATCATCACGTCCGACTGGCGCGGGGACGCGCGCGGCGCAGCGCCGAACCGCTCCAGATCGTAACGCGGCATGTTGACGTGGATCATCTCGACCGCGCAGCAGGCGAGGCCGAACGTCATCCACCACAACGATCCGGTGCGCGCCCACTGGAACAGCTCCTCCGTCGAGGTGACGAGGAATCCCTTCTCGGTCAGTTCACCGTTCAGGTCATTGAAAAAGGCGGGATCGGGCTGGACAAGCCCGGTTCCGCTCGAGATCGCGCTTGCGTCGCGCGGCAATTCCACAGGGCCGGAGTGCATGGTCATTCCCAATCCAACGCGCCCTTTTTCCAGGCGTAGACGAGCCCGAGCGCGAGTTCACCGATGAAGATCATCATGCTGATCCAGGCTGCCCAGCCGAGATCAAACACGCTGACCGCCCATGGAAATAGGAACGCCGCTTCGAGATCGAAGATGATGAAGAGGATCGCAACTAGATAAAAACGCACGTCAAATTGCGCGCGACTATCCTCGAAGGCCGGAAAGCCGCACTCATATTCGCTGAGCTTTTCAACGGTCGGCTTGTGAGCGCCGGTCAGGCGCGCGACGCCCATCGGCAGGAACACGAAGGCCGACGACAGAACAAGCGCGATCCCCAGGAACATCAGGATCGGCAGATATTGCGACAGGTCGACCATGGCGCTCTCGAAGCTTCTCTCGCAGGTGCGAACGGATGGCGGCCGCTTTAGGCCCGGCGGTCCGGCGGGGCAAGGCGCACAGCCCGTGAGAATCATTCGCAAGACCAACGGGGTGGTCGGTCCCGCCCGCTTCGGCTAGCAGTGCCAGATGCTGGCGCTGACGACGAGCGAACGACAGGCGATCGACCATGCGAGCGCCTCCCCCATGCTGGAACGTACCCGCGCCTGGGCGGCGATCAATAGCGGAACGGGCAACCTGGCGGGGCTGAGCGCGGTGGCGGGGCAGCTCGCCGACGCCTTTTCCGCGCTTCCCGGCGAGTTGCGGCTGATCGATCCGGCGCCGGCGGAGCGCGTGGCGGCGGACGGCCGGGTGGAGCCGATCGCCCATGGCCAGCATCTGCACCTCAGCGTGCGTCGGCAGGCGCAGGCCCGGCTATTGCTGACCGGGCATATGGATACGGTGTACCCGGTCGATCACCCCTTCCAGGCGATCACGGACCGGCCGGATGGGACGATCAACGGGCCCGGGGTTGCCGACATGAAGGGCGGCCTTGCCGTGATGCTGGCCGCACTGGAAGCGATCGAGGCGGCCGGCTGCCCGATCGGCTATGACGTCATCATCAATTCGGATGAGGAAACCGGCTCCTTCTCCTCGGCCGCCTTGATCGCGCAGGCGGCGCGCGGGAAGCTTGCCGCCCTCACCTATGAACCCGCGCTGCCGGACGGCACGCTGGCGGGCGCGCGTGGTGGCACGGGCAATTTCTCGATCGTCGTGCGCGGCCGATCGGCGCATGCCGGGCGCAATCCGGAGGATGGCCGCAACGCCATCGTCGCCGCCGCCGCACTGGCGCTTCGCCTCAACGACGTGAAGGGTCCGACCCTCGCGGTGAATCCGGCGCGGATTGATGGCGGCGGGCCCAACAACGTGGTCCCCGACCTTGCCGTGCTTCGGGTCAACTTCCGCCCCAGGGGGCAGGACGAGATCGCGCGCGCCCGCGCCGCGATCGATGCCGCCGCCGCGGACGTATCCGCCGCGCACGACGTGCGGGTCGAAGTGCATGGCAGCTTCAACCGGCCGCCCAAGCCGATCGACACCGGCGCCGCAAAGCTGTTCGCCAAGGTGCGCAACGCCGGCGCCGACTTGGGGCTTGCCATCGCCTGGCGCGACACCGGCGGGGTATGCGACGGCAACAATATCGCCGCGGCCGGTACGCCGGTGATCGACACGATGGGCGTGCGCGGCGGCGCGATCCATTCGGCGGACGAGTATCTGATCGTCGACAGCCTCGCCGAACGCGCGGGCCTGTCGGCACTCACCATCCTACGACTGGCGGAGCAGGGACTTTGACGAATCCGGGAACATTCGTGGTGCGGGCGGCGCGCGACGAGGATCTCGAGCACCTCTACGAGATGGCCAAGCTGACCGGGGGCGGCTTCACCAATCTGCCGCCGGATCGCAAGGCGCTTCGCGCCAAGCTCGATCGCAGCCATACCGCCTTCGCCCGCACCGGCGACGGTATCGAGGACGAATTGTTCGTGCTGATCCTAGAGAATCTCTCGACCGGAGAGATTCGCGGCACCTGCCAGATCTTCACCCAGGTGGGCCAGCGGCACCCCTTCTACAGCTATCGCATCAGCACGCTGACCCAGCACAGCCGCGAACTGGAGCGCACCTTCCGCGCCGAGATGCTGACGCTGACGACCGATCTGGAAGGATCGAGCGAGGTGGGCGGCCTGTTCCTTCACCCCGGCGAGCGGGCCGGCGGGCTGGGGCTGCTGCTTGCGCGTAGTCGCTATCTCTTCATCAAGGCGCACCGTGCGCGCTTCGGCGACCGGATCCTCGCCGAGTTGCGCGGCGTGATCGACGAGGCGGGGGGCTCGCCCTTCTGGGACGGGCTTGCCGGGCGCTTCTTCGGCATGAACTTCCAGGATGCGGATGCTTTCAATGCGATCAACGGCCACCAGTTCATCGCCGATCTGATGCCAAAGCATCCAATCTATACCGCCATGCTGTCTGAAACCGCGCGGGCAGCGATCGGGCTTCCGCATCCCTCTGGCCGGGCGGCGATGCGGATGCTGGAGAATGAGGGCTTTGCGTTCGAGAAGTATATCGACATCTTCGACGGCGGCCCCACGATGACGGCACGGATCGATGCGGTGCGGACGATCCGCGAGGCGCGCGAGGCGCGGGTCGTCGCGCTCGACCGGGACGGAGGCACGCAATCGCTGGTGGCGCATGGCCGGCTGTCGGACTTCCGCTGCTCGTTCGGCGTGCTGCGCGAGGTGGGAGATACCGTGGTGATCGACCCAAGCTGCGCCGCGGCCATCGGGGCGAAGGAGGATTCGTCCATCCTCCACGCGCCCCGGATCTGAGCACATCATGATCCGGGAAATCAATTTCGACGGGATCGTCGGCCCGAGCCACAATTATGCGGGCCTCAGCCCGGGAAACCTGGCGGCCACGCGTAACGCGGGTGCCGTGGCGCACCCCCGCGCGGCCGCGTTGCAGGGCATTGCCAAGATGCGGGCCAATCTCGCGCTCGGCCTGCCGCAGGGCGTCTTTCTGCCCCACCCTCGGCCCGACCGTGCCTGGCTTTCCGCACTCCACACCAGCTACGATCGCGCGGCCCCGCACCTTCGGGCCGGGGCGCTCTCCGCCTCGTCAATGTGGGCCGCGAACGCCGCCACCGTGTCCCCGGCGCCGGACACGGCGGACGGCCGCTGTCACCTGACCGTCGCGAACCTCGTCACCATGCCGCACCGCAGCCACGAATGGCCCGCGACGCTGGCGCAACTGCGGCTTGCCTTCGCCGATCCTGCCTTTGCGGTTCACCCGCCGATCCCAGCGCCCTTCGGCGACGAGGGTGCGGCGAACCATATGCGGCTTGCGACGGCGCAAGGCGAAGCGGGTGTCGAGATCTTCGTCTATGGCGAGGCTGGCGGCCCCTTCCCTGCACGCCAGCACCGCGAGGCGAGCGAGGCGGTAGCCCGCGCGCATCGCCTGGACGCGGCGCGCACCCTATTCGTCCAGCAATCGCCCGAAGCGATCGCCGCCGGCGCCTTCCATAATGACGTCGTCGCGGTCGCAAACGAGCGGACGCTGTTTGCGCACGAACAGGCCTTTGCCGCCCGCGACGCCTTCTACGAACGGCTGCGCACGATGATGCCGGGGGTGGAGATCGTCGAGGTGCCCGCCGCCCGCGTTAGCCTCGAGGACGCGATCCGGTCCTATCTGTTCAACGCGCAGCTCGTCACGACGCCGGCGGGGACGCAGACGCTGATCGTGCCAGCGGAGGCGCGTGACACGGCCTCCGTATGGCAGTGGCTGCAGGATCATCTGGCGGGTAACGGCCCGATCCGCGCAGTGGAGGTTGTCGACGTCCGCGAATCAATGGCCAACGGCGGCGGGCCGGCGTGCCTTCGGCTGCGCGTGGCCTGCGATCCGGCGCTAATCGATCCGCGCTTCCTGGTCGACGCGGCGGCGCTTGATCGGATCGCCGCCGTGATCGAGGCGCACTGGCCAGAGGCGATCGCCGGCGAGGATCTCGCCGACCCCGCGCTCATCGCGCGGATCGAGAACGCACGCCGCGCGCTGCTGGAAGAGCTGCTACTTGTCGAGTTAATTGACAGTTAACCATTTAGCCTGACGCAAAAACAACGGAAGTCCGCCATTGGCGCGGGGCTTGCTTATGCGTCGGCATGTTCTCGCGCATTGCCAGGCTGTTCACGATCAAGACCAAGTTCGAGGCGTTCATGGTCATCTATGGCCTCAGCCTCGGGGCGACAGAGCGCGGCGTCCATTATGTCGAGCAATATCCCGGCCTCGGCGGCTGGGTGCTGTTCGGCGTCTGCCCCCTGGCGGTGTTCATGGCCGGTGCCCGCATCCTCGAATCGGTGGAGCGCAACAGCGAGTGATGCTCAGCGACGCAGCAGCGGCAGGATAGAGGCGTAGTCATCGCTCCAGCCGCCATACCCGGCGCGTGCCGCCAGTGGGCGCCAGCCCTCCCCCATCCCCTGCAGCTTGGCGAGCACCTTAGGATCGCGTGACAGCGCAACCCATAACGACAGCGAACCGGCCTCGTCATCCGCGGGCGGGTTGTCCGCAAGCTCGATCGCCCGCCACCCGCCGGCAGCGGCGGCTGCGGCGACGACCGGACGAAGATCGAGGAAGCGGTTCGAGATGTGCACCAGCAGCAGGCCCTTTGGCTGCAAGGCGCGCGCGTAATCGGCGAATGCCTCATGCGTCAGGAGGTGGATCGGTACCGAATCGGACGAGAAGGCATCAAGCGCCAGCAAGTCGAACGACCGGGACGGAGCCGCCTCGATCGAGAGCCTTGCATCCCCCAGCACAACCTTGGCGTCGGGCGCGCAGGTCCTGAGGAAAGAGAAGCGCTTGCGCGCGAGATCCGACATCACCGGATCGATCTCGAAGAACGTCCATTTCTGCGTCGGCCAGGCGTAGCAGGCGAGCGTACCCGTCCCGAGGCCAACGACGCCAATCCGGCTCTCAAGCCCGTAGAGCGCCGGTGCAATCGTCATCGCCCGCCCCACGCCGGACGACGGCACGTAATAGCTCGTCGGCTGCTGCTCTCGCTCCGCAGAGCCGAGCAACTGGATGCCGTGCATCGTCGTGCCGTGAGCAAGCGTGCGCTGCCGCGGCGTTTCCGAGATGCTGTAGACGCCGAAATAGCTGCGCGTGCGCACATTCGCCGCGATCATATCGCGAAGCGCGCTCATCCCCCCGAACAGCAGCAGCGATACGCCAAGCACCGTCACGTACGCCGGCCGCACACCGATCGACGCAAGCCCGACGAGCGCAATTGCTACGAAGACGAAACCGGTATGTTCCTCGCCGAAATAGGCGTCCGGCCCCCATTGGCGAAGCGCCAGTAGCGCGGCCAGCACCAGTCCGACGACCACGGTTGCCGGGATGCCACGTCCGCGTGCCCACCAGTCGCGCACAAAAGGCGCGAGGAACACCTGCGGCGTCAGCGCGCCGGCAGCGAGGATCAGCAGCGGGTATTCCCACGTCCAGTCGAACAGCGCCGGTGCCACGAGCCCGGCGAACACACCGCCAAGCGCGCCGCCCACCGACATGGCGAGATAGAAGCCGGTCAGTCGCTCGGGTGCGGGCCGCGCCCGATAAAGCGCGGTGTGAAGCGCGACCGAGACCATGAAGAGAAGGATCAGCGCCAGCGCCAGCCCGAACAGGGGCGCGACATGGAAGCCGCCGATCATCACGCCGCCGAACAGCAGGATCGTCACCGGCGCCACGCAAACCAGGAAATCCGCCGGACCGCGATCATCGGCAAAAGCGATGGTGAAGCTGAGCAGATACAGGCCGAGCGGCATCACCCACAGCAGCGGCATCGCGACGATATCGGTGGTGATGTATGTCGAGGTGGCCAGCATCAGCCCTGAGGGCACCAGCGACAGGGCGATCCACCGCGCGATCTGGCCAACGCGCGCGGGCGGCGCATCGAAGCTCACGGCCGCCTGCGCCGCTGCCCGCGGCAGCCGGGTCGCGATCAGGATCACCAGCGCCACCAGCACGACATAACCCGCGGTCCACAGCCAGCGCTGGCTGTTCACCGGCATCAGCGGTTCGACCACCAGAGGGTAGGCGATCAGGCCAGCGAAGCTGCCGAGATTGGACGCAGCGTAAAGCCGATAGGGGTCTTCCCCCGGGCGCGCGGCGGCGAACCAGCGCTGCACCAGTGGTGCCTGCGCCGAAACAGCAATGAACAGCGGGCCGATCGAGGCGGCGAACAGCCACGGTACCCACAACTCGGGCGCGGTTCCGATGGGAAGCGGCCAGCCCAGCACCCCGATCGGCAGCCAGAGGCAGGCGATCGCCAGCACGGCGAGATGGATTCCGGCCTGCCGGCGCACCGGCAACTGGCCGATCGCATGGGCATAGCCATAGCCGGCGAGCAGCAGCGCCTGGTACACCAGCATCGCCGAATTCCACACCGCCGGCGCCCCGCCGAGCCGCGGCAACGCGATCCGGGCGACCATCGGCTGGACGAGGAACAGCAAGAACGATCCGCTGAGGATCGTCACGATGAACAGCGCGCGCGGTGCGCGGCTGCCCTCACCCATGAAGGGGCCGTTCGATCGTGTAATGGACGTGGCGACGCAGCGGATCGCCTTCGGCCAGCGCCGGATGGTCAAAGTCGCCGTCTTCGACATGTGTCATGCCGAGCCGAATCATCAACCCCCAGCTGCGCTCGTTCGCCGGTACCGTGATCGCATGCACCCGCGGCGTTTCGCGCTGCCATGCGCGCGCCAGGCAAGCCGCAGCAGCCTCCCGCGCCAGCCCATTGCCCCAGGCATGCCGTGCCAGCCGCCAGCCGATCTCGGGCGCGCCGTCGATCGGCGTGCCGGCCGCGCCAGGCTTGATCCCGCAAAAGCCGATGAAGGCGCCGTCGGCGCGGCGCTCCACAGCCCAGAAGCAATCGCCAGTCGCCTCGGCAAGCTCGTTCATCCGCACCACCGTCGCTTCGCAATCCGCCATGCTCATCGGCGGGCCGAGATAGCGCATGACGTCGGGATCCTGCCCCATGGCGTGAAAGGGCATGACATCCTCCTGCCGCCATTGCCGCAGGATCAGGCGCGGCGTCTCGATCATGTCCGCTCGATCCGGTAGGTGACGCTGTCACGTCGCGGATCATCCGTGGTGAACAGGGGATGCTCGAAATCGAGGGCCGGCACGTGCGCCATGCCAAGGCGCGTCATCAGCGCCCGGCTCTTGGCATTCTGTCGTGCAGTGATGGCGACGATCGCGGGCTCGCCCCGGTTGGCCCAGCCCCAAGCGATGCTGGCCGCCGCCGCTTCATGGGCGTAGCCGGCACCCCAATAGGGCACCGCCAGCATCCAGCCGATCTCCAGCATGCCCATGATCGGCGTATCCGGCGCGCCGGGCTTCAGCCCGCAGAAGCCGATGGTCGCTCCGCTGTCCTTGTGGATCACCGCGCGGAAACCGAGCGGCGCGTAGGATGCGTGGCGCGCCAAGGCGGCGTCGCTCGCCACTTCGTCCTTCACCGGGCCGAGATCGGCCATCACCCGCTCGTCCGCCCACATGGCGTGGAGCGGCGCGCGGTCACCCGGTTCGGGCGCGCGCAGGATCAGCCGCTCGGTCTCGATCGGTGCACCCGTCATGCGTTCAGCAGCCGCGCCGCAAGGGCCGCGTGATAGGTGAGGACGCCGGAGCAGCCCGCGCGCTTGAAGGCGGTTAGCGTCTCGATGACCATCGCGTCGCGATCAGCCGCGCCAGCCGCGACCGCCGCCTCAATCATCGCATACTCGCCGGACACCTGGTATGCGAACACCGGTACTTCGAACCGATCCTTCACGCGGCGGATGACGTCGAGATAGGGCAGGCCCGGCTTCACCATCACGCTGTCCGCCCCTTCCGCGAGATCCAGCGCCACCTCGCGCAGCGCTTCTTCGGCATTGCCGTAATCCATCTGGTACGTCTTCTTGTCGCCCTTCAGCAGTCCGCGGCTGCCCACCGCGTCGCGGAACGGGCCGTAGAAGGCGCTGGCGTACTTGGCGGCATAGGCCATGATCTGGACGTTGCTGTGCCCGGACGCCTCCAGCGCGCCGCGGATCGTGCCGATACGGCCGTCCATCATGTCGGACGGCGCGATGATGTCAGCACCGGCAGCGGCCTGATTGAGCGACTGGCCGACCAGCACCTCCACCGTCGCGTCGTTCAGGACATAACCGGCTGCGTCGACCAGCCCGTCGTGGCCGTGCGCGGTATAGGGATCGAGCGCCACGTCCGTCAGGATGCCGATGTCGGGCACCGCATCCTTCACCGCGCGGATCGCGCGGCACATCAGATTGTCGGGGTTCAGCGCCTCGCGCCCGTCCTCGGTGCGCAACCGCGCAGGCGTATTGGGGAAGAAGGCGAGGCAGGCGATACCGAGCGCCTCCGCCTCCCGCGCACGCGCCACGATGCCATCGACCGACCAGCGCGAGACGCCCGGCAGGCTGGCGATCGGCTCCTCCACCCCTTCCCCGTCCGCGATGAACAGCGGCCAGATGAGGTCGGCGGGCGTCAGCACCGTCTCGCGATGCAGGCGGCGGCTCCAGTCGGCGGAGCGGGTACGGCGAAGGCGAAGCGCGGGGAAAGAGGCGGTCATGACGGTCGTTTGCGCCCGCCCCGGCCGCGCTGCAAGCGTTACGGAAGCGAAACCGGCACTCGCGCGTTGGGCGGGGATGAGCGAAATCCAGTCGGCTGCGCTGATCGTCAATGCCAAGTCGCGCAAGGGCAAGAAGCTGTTCAAAAAGGCGTGCAAGCGGCTGGAGAAGGTGCCCTTCCCGGTCGATGCACATGCCGTTGAGGATCCGGATGATCTCGAGCGCACCGTCGAGCGGGCGCTCGCTAAGAAGCCCGACCTTGTCATCTTCGGCGGCGGTGACGGCACGGTCAGCGGCCTGGTCGACCTGCTGATCGGGAAGGACGTGATCCTCGGCGTGCTGCCGCTCGGCACCGCGAACAGCTTCGCGCGAACGCTTGGCCTGCCGCTCGACATCGATGGCGCGATCGACGTGCTGGTGAACGGCGTGCCCAAGCGGATCGACCTTGGCGTGATCAATGGCGACTATTTCGCCAATTGCGCCGCCATGGGCCTGTCGCCGCAGATCGCGGAAAGCGTGCCGCACAATCTGAAGAAGGTGCTCGGGCGGGTCGGGTATCTCGGCTGGGCGGGGCTGCAATATCTCAGGTTCCGCCCCTTCATCCTCACCGTCGATGATGGGGTGGAGGAGAAGCGCCTCCGCGTCGTCGAGGTGCGGATATCCAACGGGCCCTATCATGGCGGCACCTGGCTGGTGGACGAGGCGGAGATCGATTCGGGCCAGATCGTCGTTCAGGCCGTTACAGGGCGGTACAAGCGCACGCTGCTGAAGAACTGGTTCGCCAGCTTCTTCGGTCTCTCCGCGCGCCATCAGGATACGATCACCTTTTCGGGCAAGCGGCTGAAGATCGACACACGGCCGAGCCTGCCGATCTCGATCGACGGCGAGGTGCTGGCGCGCACCCCGGTTGAGGCGCGGATCGCGGCCGGCGCGATCCGGGTGATGACCCCGCGCGATGCGCCCGACCAGCATGAGGAACACGCCGACTAGCCGACGGGCTTCAGGCTCCCCGCCGGCTCGATGTCCGCGTGGCTGCGTTCCTCGCCATGTTCGTCCGGCACCAGCAGCTGGTTCTCACGCCAGCGGCCGTAGCGATAATAGAGCCCGGCGAGCACGAGGTTAGTGCCCGACCCGATCGGGAAGCTCCACCACAAGGCGTCAGGCCCCAGCAGCGGCTGCAGCGCGAAGGCGACGCCGAGCCGCACCGGGAACATCGCGATCGTCATGATGGCGAGCGGCCCCCACACCGCACCATTGGCGCGGATCACGCCGAACAGCACCATCGTGCCGCCGAAGAGGATGAAGCCCCAGGTGGCGACGAGGTTGATGTGCTGCGCGATCGGCAGCGCCGGGCTGCCGCCCGGGATGAACAGACCGATGATCACGCGGTCGAACCACAGCACCGCCACGACGGTCGCCGCGGTGATGGTGAAATTGTAGAACAGGCCGGCGCGCGTGATCCGCGCCACGCGATCCCAGCGGCCGGCGCCGATGTTCTGCGCCGCCATCGCCGAAACCGCCGCGCCGATCGCCATCGCCGGCATCTGAACATAGCCCCAGAGCTGCTGGACGATGCCATAGGCGGCGACCGTATCGATCCCCGCGCGGTTGACGAGGCCGACCATGGCCAGCGCCGATACCGACAGCACCAGCATCTGCGCCCCGATCGGCAGGCCCTTGCCCACGATCGTGCGCACCAATGCGCGTTCGGGAAGGATGTAGCGGATCTCCGCGCCGCGCAGCCGGAGCGGCAGATCGCGCCAGGCGATCCAGCCGACGAGCGCGGCGAGGGCGACGATGTTGGCAATTAGCGTCGCGGTGGCGGAACCGGCGATCCCCATGCGTGGGAAAGGCCCCAAGCCGGCGATCAGCAACGGGTTCATCGCCGCGTCGATCAGCACGCACAGGCCCATGAACCACAAAGGCGTGACCGAATCGCCCGTGCCGCGCAGACCCATGAACATGAGGACGAGCAGCATCGACGGCGGCAGCGCGAGGAAGATGACGCGCAGGTAATCCAGCGCCGGCTCGAAGGCGTCGGGCGGGGTCGCCAGCGTGACGAGGATCTCGGGCGCGAAGATCCATCCGAGCGCGCCGACGATCACCGATCCCGCCAGCACGAGGCCGATGGCGGAGCCGAACGCGCGGCGCGCGGCATCCACGTCGCGTCGCCCCCAGCTCTGGCCGACGATGATCGTCGCCGCCATGCCGAAGCCGAAAACCGCGCCGAACATCAGGAACATGATGATGTTCGCGTTCGAGGTGGCCGCAAGCGCGCCTTCGCCGAGGAAGCGGCCGACCCAGATCGCGTTGATCGATCCGTTCAGCGATTGAAGGACGTTGGAGGCGAGCGTCGGCAGGGCGAACATCAGCAACGCAGAGCCGATCGGCCCGGACGTGAGATCGCGCTGCCCGGGACGGAGGTGCGTTACCGGTTCTTCCATGCCGCCCCTCTACCCCTTCCAGCCGGTATCGTTCCGGTCTCGGGATCTCCTTGAGGCAGTCTTTGGCGGCCGACAAGCGCGCGAATGTTGAGGAAGTTGAGGCTCTGGCGTGTTTTTCTCCAACATTCGCGTCCCTCCCATCGTGTCTGCGACACTGCCATGGGAGGGCGATTGTAGGACAGCGCCGTCGCTAGGCTGCCGGCTTTGGCCCCCGGCGTTACTGTTCCTCAGGCAGCCGCGAGGCGGCGGCGGCGCAGCAACCACAGGCCGACAGCGCCCAGCGCGAACAGACCGGCGGCCTCGCCCGGGATCGGCGTCGGCGAGCCGCCACCGTTGACCGGCGGCCCGGCCGGCGGATTGTAGGTGCCGACGTAGGTGCCGAGGTGGAACTCGCCGTTCTGCACGAGGCTGCCGAACACCGCGGAGCCCTCGATGTAATTGCCCGTCGTTGCCGCGGCGCCGGGCGCCAGCACCGATCCACCCCATGCCGTGGTGGCATCTACCTTTTGCGCGTCGACCAGGTTCCAGATCACGTGCTTACCGAGACCGCTGGTGCCGCCGAGGAAATTGTCGTTGAGCGTCACGTTCGTGCCGGTGACGTTGACGATCGCGGTATCGGCGCCGTTGAGGTTGAACTTGATCTCACCGATGCGATCGAGATCGGCGCTGGTGATGTTGAACACCGCCACGCCCTGCGCATCCGGCTTCGCATCGAACGTGCCGCGATTGCCGCTGATCGTCAGATCGCTGTTCGCGGACATGCCGCCGAAGGTGCGTGACAGTTCGCCCATGCTGCTGGCGATCAGGCTGCCCTGCTGCTTCAGGTTGACGAGGAAGGACGGATCGCTCGCCGCGAGACCCGACGTCACCGTGTTCTGATTGACGTTGGTGTTGGCGATCGTCCCGCCGACCTTCACCGTCTGCGGCGCGCCGTTCAGGTTGAAGCCGCTGTTGACGTTGCCGCCAACGACCGCGCCCGAGCCGCCGTTCAGGTTCTTGTGCGATCCGTTGACGTCGCCGACCACCGTCAGGCCTGTCACATTATAGGGCGACGGCTCCGGCGTGCGGATCTGATAGTTGGACGAACTGCCGTTGAGGTTGCCGCCAACAAAGGTGCGGCCCTCGACCTCGGACGAGGAGGTGAGATCACCCAGCACCACGAGGTTCCAGGTGCGCAGGACATCAAGGCCGACGATCGACTGGGCACTCGCCGGCGTGGCCGCAGCGAGCGCGGCGACCATGGCGATAACCGAAACCTTTACGCGCGTCATTTCAACTCCAGCGAGACCGGGGGTCCGTTACGACCGCGACACTAATGCCGCCAGTTTTCGTCGGCGGCACCTGTCCCATTCAGGGAAATGCCACCGACGGACGGGATCAGCCGAGCCGCGCCAGGGCGGCCGCAAGCCGCTCCGCCTCCGCGGACTTTTCGGCGTGGTCGGCGCGGGCCTTCTCGACCGCCTCCGGCTTCGCCCGTTCAACGAAACTCGGGTTGTTGAGGCGCCCGGCGAGGCCATCGCGCTCCTTCTGGGCCGCGGCGATCGCCTTGGCGAGGCGGGTGCGTTCGGCGGCGAGATCGATCACGTCACCCAACGCGAGGCGGAAGGTCGCCTCGTCCACGACGACCTGCGCAGTGCCGCCAGAGACTTCGCCCGGATCGATCCGTGCGAGGCGGGCGATCGTCGCGGCGTTGCGGGCAAGGCGCGCCTGGGTGTCGGCGTTCGCATCCGCCACCGCATAGGGCAGCCGTGCACCCGGCGGCACGTTCAGCTCGGTGCGGCTGGAGCGGACTTCGCTGACGAGGCGGATCAGCCAGTCGATCTCCTGCGCCGCCGCAGGATCGATCGCGCGCGCGTCGGCCATCGGCCAGTGCGCCACGATCAGGTCATGATCGCGGGGTGCGAGCGCATGCCACAGTTCCTCGGTGATGAACGGCATGAAGGGGTGGAGCACGACCAGGATCTGATCGAGCACCCAGCCGGCGACCGCCTTCGTCTCCTCGTCGATCGAGCCCTTGATGAGCTCCAGATACCAGTCGCAGAACTGGCTCCACACGAACTGGTAGATCGCGTTCGCCGCGGCATCGAAGCGATATTCGCCGAGGGCGAGGTCGACCGACTGGATCGCCTTGATCGCCTCACCGATGATCCACTTGTTGACCGGGTGAGTCGCCGCCGGCGGCTCCAGCGTGGTCGATCCGCCGATGCCGTTCGACTGGCAGAAGCGGCTGGCGTTCCACAGCTTGGTCGCGAAGTTGCGATAGCCCTCGACGCGCTTCTCATCCATCTTGATGTCACGGCCCTGGCTTTCCATCGCCGCCATGAAGAAGCGAAGCGCGTCCGCGCCGTATTTGTCGATCAGGCCGAGCGGATCGACGGTATTGCCCTTGGACTTGGACATCTTCGCGCCGTCCGCCGCGCGGACCAGGCCGTGCAGGTAGAGCGTGCGGAAGGGCACGTCCTTCAGGAAGTGCATGCCCTGCATCATCATGCGGGCATCCCAGAAGAACAGGATGTCGAAGCCCGAGATGAGGACGTCGTTCGGATAGCGGCCGCCCAGCGTCGGATCGGTGTTCTCCGGCCAGCCCATGGTGGCGAATGGCCAAAGCGCGGAGGAGAACCAGGTGTCGAGCACGTCGGGGTCGCGCGTCAGGGCAACGCCCTCGCCCGCCTGCGCCTGTGCCTCAGCCTCGGTTTCGGCGACATAGGCCTTGCCCTCCGCATCGAACCACGCCGGGATTTGGTGCCCCCACCACAGCTGGCGGCTGACGCACCAAGGCTGGATGTTCTCCATCCAGTTGAAGTAGGTCTTCTCCCACGTCTTGGGCACCAGCCGGATCGCGCCGGACTTCACCGCTTCGATCGCCGGCTGCGCCAGCGTCTTGGCGTCGACATACCATTGGTCGGTCAGCCACGGCTCGATGACGACGCCCGAGCGATCGCCGAACGGCGTCTGGATCGTGCGCGGCTCGGCATCATGCTCCACGCCTTCCTTGTCGACATAGGGCACGAGGACGCCATCGGCCTTCAGCCGGGCGACCACCGCCTTGCGCGCGTCCGCCGTCGACAGCCCCAGGAATTCGGCCGGGATCAGGCCGTCGGCGGTCTGCGTGACATTGGCCTTTGCGTCGAGCATGTTGAGCATCTCGCCCGCCTTCATGCCGGCGCGCTTGCCCACCTCGAAATCGTTGAAGTCATGCCCCGGCGTGATCTTCACCGCGCCCGTGCCTAGCGACGGATCGGCATGTTCGTCGGCGATCACCGGGATCAGGCGGCCGGTGATCGGGAGCCTGATCTGCTTGCCGATCATGTCCTTGTAGCGCGCGTCCTCCGGATGCACCGCGACCGCCATGTCGGCCAGCATCGTCTCCGGGCGGGTCGTCGCGACGGTGATCGTGCCCGAGCCGTCGGCGAGCGGATAGCGGATCTGCCAGAAGCTGCCCTTCACCTCGCGCGTCTCGACCTCGAGATCGCTGATCGCGGTGCCGAGGCCCGGATCCCAGTTCACGAGCCGCTTGTCGCGATAGAGCAGGCCCTGGCGGTGTAGCTCGACGAAGACCTTGAGCACGGCCTTCGAGAAGCCCTCGTCCATCGTGAACCGCTCGTTGGCCCAGTCCATCGAACAGCCGAGGCGGCGCAGCTGGCCGGTGATCTGGCCGCCGCTCTCCGCCTTCCATTCCCACACCTTGGCGACGAATTCGTCGCGCGTGAAATCGGTGCGCTTCTGTTGGCTAAGCGCCATCTGCCGCTCGACCACCATCTGGGTGGCGATGCCGGCGTGATCGGTGCCAACCACCCAGAGCGCGTCCTTGCCCTTCAGCCGGGCATGGCGGGTCAGGATGTCCTGCAGCGTATTGTCGAGCGCATGGCCGATGTGGAGCGAGCCGGTGACGTTGGGTGGCGGATTGACGATCGTCCACGGCTCGGCGCCGGGGCGCTCGGGGCGGAACAGGCCGTTCTCCTCCCAATGGCTGTACCAGCGGGATTCGATCGCGGCGGGGTCAAAGGTTTTCGGCAGCTCGCTCATGGAGCGGCCATAGCGAGGCGGTGGGGGGAACCCAAGTCCCCCCCTCCTCACACCATCACCCCGGCTCCAGGCCGGGATGACGAGGTGTTATTGGTCAGCGGGCGCCTTGCCGGTCCACTTGTCCATCCAGCCGATCACCTCGCGGTACCATTGGCGCGAGTTCTTCGGCTTCAGCACCCAGTGGTTCTCGTTCGGGAAGACGAGCAGGCGCGAGGGGATGCCGCGACGCTGGAGCGCGGTGAAGGCGGCAAGGCCCTGGGTGTAGGGGATGCGGAAATCCTTCTCGCCGGTGATGACGAGCTGCGGCGTCTTCCACTTGGCGACGTGGTGGACGGGGTTCCACTTCTCGAAGGCCTCTGGGTCCTCGTAATAGGTCTTGCCGCCGTGCTCCCACTCGTCGAACCAGAGCTCCTCAGTCTCGTACGCCATGGCGCGCGCGTCGAAGACGCCGTCGTGCTGGACGATGCACTTGAAACGATCAGGCCACTGCCCCTCGATCCAGTTCATCATATAGCCGCCGTAGGACGCACCGAGCGCGCAGGCGTTATCCGCGTCGAGCCAGGTGAACTTGGTGGTCGCGGCGGAGAGGCCCTTCTTGAGGTCCTCCAGCGGCCACCCACCCCAATTGTTGCGGATGCTGTCGGTGAAGGCCTGGCCGTAGCCGGTGGAGCCGTGGAAATCGACCGCGACGAGGCCGTAGCCCGCGCCGGCGAACACCGCCGGATTCCAGCGGTAGGACCAGCTGTTGTTGCTCGATCCCTGCGGGCCGCCATGGACCATGTACGCGATCGGCACCTTGCCGGTGCTATTGGCGGGCTTCACCGCATAGCCCCAGACGGTGTCGTTGTTTGCGCCGGTGAAGCTGAACCGTTCAACGGTCGGCATGTCGATGCCGGCAAGCTTGGCGGCGTTGACGTTGGTCAGCCGCTGCGGCGTGCCGCTCCCGGCGACGCGGTAGAAATCGGCAGGGGCGGTGAGCGAATCGAGCGCGATGATCGGCCCCGTCGTCGTCACGGCGACCGCGCCGACATGGCCCTGCTGTGTCAGCCGGGTGACCTGGCCCGTACGCGCATCGACGCGGAACAGCGGCGTTTCCTGCGTGTCATCGGCCGTCACGTAGAGCGATCGCGAGTCGGGTGCCCAGGCGATCGAGCCGACCGAGCGATCCCACTTTTCGGTGAGCGACGTCATGCGACCGGTGGCGAGATCGCGCAGCATCAGCACTTGGCGGTCCGCCTCATAGCCGGGGCGGCGCATGGCGAACCAGGCGAGCGTGCGGCCATCGGGCGAGACGACCGGCTGATTGTCTGTCGCCTTGTTGTCGGCCGTGAGGTTCACCGGTGCGCGACTCCCGTCCGCGGGCACCTCGAAGATGTCGAGATTGGTCGAGGTCGACTCGATCCGCCCGGCCTCGCGAAGCGCGAAGTATAGCGTCTTGCCGTCAGGGCTCCACGACACTTCCTCCGCGCCGCCGAACGGCTTGGAGGGCGTGTCGCCGACGAGGATCCCGACCACCGCCTTGCCGTTGCCGCGCGCGCCGGCAGCGGTCAGCGGCAGGACGAAGAGCTGCGACCTCTTGCCGTCGCTCCACGTATCCCAATGGCGCACGAACAGCTGGTCATAGGTGCGGCCCGACCCGGCGTCCGCGCGCTTGCGGATCATCGGCTCCTCAAGGCTGGGTGCGCCCGGCAGGCGGTCCGCCCACACGACGATCTTGTCGCCGGTGGGCGCGACCTTGAAGCCGTTGAAGCCGCCCTTGAAGTCGGTCAACCGGCGCGGCGTGCCGCCGGTGACGGGGACGGACCAGATCGCATCGTCCATCGCGAAATAGACGGTGTTGCCGACGATCTGCGGATCATTCTCGTCCTTCTGCGGATCGGCGAGCAATTTCTCCGGTGCGGCGCCGGGCTTCGTCAGATCGAGCCGCCACAGATCGAAGCGGCCGCGATCGGCGTCGAGATCGGTCTCGCGCTGCGCCCAGACCATCCAGCGGCCATCCTTGGAGACGGTCGGCGTGCCGATGCGGCTTAGCATCGTCAGGTCTTCGATGGTCATCGGGCGGGCTGCAGCAGGAAGGGCAGCGGCGGCGGCGAGCGTGATGAGGCTCGCGGAAAGGAACATCCTCATGGCCGCGAACTAAAGCAGATCGTTACCGTTGCGACAACTCGGCTGTTGCCCGCTGCCCACGCTAGTTGCGGCCGATCGCGTCCACCGGCGGCTGCCCGGCAGAGGCCGCGGCGATGGCCTCCGCCCGCTCCATCACGCGCAGCACATTGCCCTGCGCCAGTGCGGCGAGATCAGCATCGCTCCACCCGCGGCGGGCGAGTTCGGCGAACAGCTGCGGGTAGCCGTCAACGCCCGTCATATCCTCGGGCGCGGTGCCGTTGATCCCGTCGAAATCGCCGCCGAGGCCGACCGCACCCTTCCCCGCGACGCGGGCGATGTGATCGACGTGATCGGCGATCGTCGCTGCCGTCACGCGCGGCATCGGGTGCGCCGCATCCCAGGCGACAAGCGGTGCAGGCGCCTTCAGCCCATAGACATCCGCCGGCACGCCCTGCGCCTTGGCAAAGGCGGTTCGCTCCGCATCCCAAGCGCGCCATGGCGCGGAAGCGAAGGCGGGATAGAAGTTCACCATCACCACGCCGCCTGCCTCGCCGATCCGGCGCAGCAGCGCGTCCGGAATGTTGCGCGGCGCATCGGCGATGGCGCGCGCCGAGGAGTGGGAGGCGATCACCGGCGCCTTCGACACGTCAAGCACCGCAGCCATGGTCGCATCCGATACATGGCTGACGTCGACGATCAAGCCGATGCGGTTCATCTCGGCGACCACCTGCCGCCCGAAATCGGAAAGGCCGTTGGCGCGCGGCGCATCGGTGGAAGAATCCGCCCAGTCCAGGCTCTTGCCGTGCGTCAGCGTCATGTAGCTGACGCCCAGCGCCTTCATCTGGCGCAGGACGGAAAGCCGCGCGTCGATCTGATGGCCACCCTCGATCCCGATCAGCGAGGCGATCCGCCCGGCTTTCTGCGCGCGGCGGACGTCGGCGGCGGTGGTCGCCAGCACGAAGACATCGGGGTGCGCGGCGACGAAGCGGCGCACGATGTCGATCTGCTCCAGCGTCATCTCGACCGCGCGGGGGCCCTGCGCGTCGGCCGGGATCCAGACCGACCAGAACTGGCCGCCCACCCCGCCGCGGCGCAGGCGGGGAATGTCGGTCTGCAGCGGCCGCGGCAGCGCGGCGGTGTCGCGCGACAGATCCAAAGCCTCGACCTTCGCATCGTAGCGGTCGCGGATTTCCCAGGCGAGATCGTTATGCCCGTCGATCACCGGCGTCCGCTCCAGCAGCCGCGTGATCCGCGGCGGCACCGGGGGCGGCGCCGGCGCGGCGACGGACGCGGCCTGGGCGGCAAGCAGGATGGCGATCAGCGACATGGAACCCCCCTCGATCGGCCGACGGAACCATCGACCCCAAGCTGCAGTTGATACACCGCGCGGCCGAAAGGACGAGCGAATTGGATGTGGATCGCGCTTTACGCGCCGGCTGCATCATGATGGCCCCGCCGCGCCCGCGACGGGGCTTGTTTTTTGGGTGAGTATTCGACGAATGACCGTGACTTTGCGCCAGATTGCGCCAGTTTCCGATGTTACTATCTTGCCCTTTGAAGAATATGCCCCCACTTGCGCGGAAACAGACGCGCAGGACTATTCGGTGGAAGATAAAGAGTATTTCTACAAGCGCGCGGAGAGCGAGCTTGAGATGGCGCAGCGCACGATCGTTCCGGAAGCGGTAAAGGCGCACTATACTTTGGCCGGCTATTATCTGGACAAGGTCTATAACGACGATCAGGCGCCGGCGGCGAACGACGCGGGACCGGCGCTGGGCAACGCATCCGGCAGCTGACCGGCGCGTGATGCGCGCGGCCAATCAATGAGTCGCGCGCTTCTCGAACCCTTCGAAGGTTTCCGGCGGTGCATCGTCATGCACCGCCACGGCATCGACGCGTGACGCGGGCGAGCCCTGGCGCGCCTTGGCGAGCGCAGCCTCGACCATCTCGCTTGGCCCCTCGATCACTGCCTCGACGGAATTGTCGGCGCGGTTGCGAACCCAGCCGCGGATGCCAAGGCCCCGCATCTCCTCCACGAACGAGGCGCGGTAGAAGACGTTCTGGACACGGCCAGTGATGACGAGGCGGCGGCGGATCATGCGTCAAGAACGCGATGCCCGCCCAGCCGGTTCATCCGTCCTTGCGCCCCTCCAGCAGCCAGGGCCGCGGCCGCCCGGTGGGCTTCGGCTTGCCGTCCAGCCGCACCGCGCGTTTCACATAGACAGGCTTCATCAGCAGCGTGCCGTTCATGCCCCCGCCGGTCGGCTGGGCAAGGATCCGCTTCACCACATCCTGGCCGGCGACAACGCGGCCGAAGGCAGCATAGCCAGGATTGTCCTTCTTCCAGTCCATCCACGGCATCGGGCCGACCGCGATGAACCAGTTTCCGTTGGCAGAGCCCGGCGGCCCGCGCCGCGCCATGGAGATCGTCATGTCGAGATGCTTTATCCCCGTCTTGGCGGTGGATTCATGCGGGATCATGTCGAGGAAGCGGCGTGCATCGGTGCGGATGCCGGACTGGACGAAGCCCATTTGCGGCGCCTGCTTGCTGCGCGCGACGCGATAGAAACTGATCCCGTCGAACCGCCCGTCGTCAACGTAGCGCATGAAATTGGCGGTCGTCTCCGGCGCGCGCTTCGCATTCAGCGCGAGGACAATGTTGCCGAGCACCGTCTCCAGGCGGACGCGCACGAAGCCCGGCGTCGGCCGGTCCGCGCGCTGCGCTGCCGCGGGCGTGATGGTGGCGGCGAGGAGGGCGAGGATCAGAACAAGCGTACGCATCGACCCGCTAGGTAGCGCCGCATCAGCGGCGGCGCCACCGGATCGCTACGGCTTATCCGCCTCGTGCCGGCGAAAGCCGGCGCGAGGTGAATGCGGGGGAGCTTACTTCGAAAGGTCGGTGAAGACCGAGCGGTAGTAGCGCACGGCCAGCGGCACGTTGTCGATTGGCGCACGCTCATTCAGGCCGTGGCTGAAATCATCCGATTCCTTTACGAAGATCGGGCTGATGCCGTAGCTGGGGATGTTGACCGAGCGGAACCACATGGAATCGCTCGCGCCCGCGGACATGGAGGGGAAGATCGGCACGCCGGGGCGGATCGCGCCCATCGCCTTCTTCACCGCGCCCACCACATCGGGCCGCAACGGCGAGGCATCGGTGGGGTTCGAGCCTTCGGTGACGTCGGTGAACTTCACCGCCGGGTCAGCCGCGACACGGCTGAGCTCGGCCATCACGTCAGCCGGCTTCACACCCGGGAAGATGCGGCAATTGATGTTGGCGGTGGCGCGCTGCGGCAGCGCGTTCAGCGCGTGACCGCCCGAGATCATCGTCGCGACGCAGGTGGTGCCGATCTGCCCGACATAGGCGGGACTCGCCGTCAGCGTCTCGATCGCCTTCTGGTTGGTCGGATCGGCGGCGAACGCCTTCATCGCGGCGCCGAGTTCGGGCGTCTGGCGCGGTGCCACGCCTTCGAAATAGCCCTTGGTGATCGGGCTGATCTGCGGCTTGAAGCGGTACGCGCCGATCTTCGCCAGCGCATTCGACAGCTGGACGATCGCATTGTCGTGCCGCGGGGCGGAGGAATGGCCGCCGGGGTTCGTCACCTCCAGCTGGAAATCGGCATAGGTCTTCTCGGCCGCGCCGATGGTGAAATATTGCGGGCGACCGTCCTCGCCATAAAAGCCGCCGCCGCCATCGACGTTGAGCGCCATCTCCGCGCCCTTCAGCCGGTCGGCGAGAATCGAGGAGGTCTTCATCGTCGTCTCCTCGTCTCCCGAGAAGGCGAGCACGATGTCGCGCCGCGGCTTCACGCCGGCGCGCTTCATGTCGATCAGCGTGGCGACGACGAGCGCCATGTCGAGCTTCATGTCGGTGGCGCCGCGGCCATAGAGATAGCCGTTCTCGACCACCGGGGTGAAGGGATCGCGCTGCCAGTCGGCGGGCTTCGCCTCCACCACGTCGATATGGCCGGAAATCACGATCGCCGGCGCCTTGGGATCGCTGCCGCGCCAGCGGGCGATCAGCATCGCGGTATCATCCACCGGCTCGACAATGATGTCGGCCGCTGGGAAGCCGCCAGCGACGAGCTGCTGCTTCAGATAGTCGGCGGCCGCGCGCGTCTGGTTGCCCTCCCCGCGCACGGTGCGGAAGGCGATCAGCTTCTGCGCGATTTCCAGGGCCTGCGCGTCGGCAGGGGAAGTGGCCGGTGTTGCCGCGTGAACGGGTAGCGCCGCCGCCATCATGGCCAGCGCCGCCAGCGTCGTGATCGTCTTCATGTGCGTACCCCCCGAATATGCTGCGACGCACGCTAACCGTTGCCGGGGGTGGGCGCCAGATGCGAGGCGCCGGATATGATGGGTGCCAGATATGAGAAGAGGTTGCCGAGCAGCCGCACCTGACTGCCCGACAACCCCTAAACATGGTCAGCGGCCGGAGAGCTCCAGCCCGGGAGACCATGCGAGCCTCTTCACCTCATTCAACCCGGCGTTGACTGGGGGAGAATACCCCCCGCCAGGCTGCGGTGGTGGTTAGAAGCGCGTCCCCCGAACGAACTGAACCGACCCCATTGCTGAACCATGAGACATCGGATCACCTCCTTTCGCTGGTTGATAACGATCGTGGCCAGCGTGGCCACGGACGCAATCTGAGTCGTTTGGCGATGCGAAACAAGTCTTGTTTTCACACCGGCTTTGCACGATCCTCTTTCGCCTTGCCGGAAGACCGCGCCGACGCGCGGTGCCTCAGCGGCAATCCTCGATCACCCGCCCGACTTCCGGATAGGCCGGCACCACCAGCGTCGGCGCGCCGGCCTGCTCGATCACGAAGCGGCCGCGGCTGAACGCCATGGCATCGAGCAGTTCGTCTCGGGCTGCGAGATCGGCCGCGACGTAAGGAGGCGTGCCCCCGGTCGGCCGCACCGGAACCGCGCGCGTCGTGCTGCTGGTGCGCACCGTGAACGCCCCCGTCGCCTGGCCCGGGCGCGACAGATAGAGGCGCCGTGCAGCCAGATCGCAGCGCAGCACCAGCCGCGCATCCTGCCCCGCCTGGCCGAACAAAGCGCGGCCGCCGCGCGCGTCCTTTTCATAGCGCCACGTGCCCGGCGTGATCGGCCAGTCGCGCCAGTCCCCGGCCAGTGGAGCCGGGGCCGGCCTCGGCGCGGGCGGCGGAGGCGCGGGTGACGGCGGCGGCGGGGGCGGCGCATCGGTCGGCGGGGCGACGCAGCCGGCGACGGCGAGAAGCAGGGCAGCGGACAGAAGCGGAAGATGACGCATGAGGCGCACCCTAACGCCCCCGACGCACGGCTCAACCGGAACCGGCGCAGGGGCAGAGCGGTTCAGCGCGGCAGGGAGATGTTTATGGCCGCTGCCGACACGCAAACTCTGCTTCTGATCGAAGCATCGCTCGCCTCGACCATGCGGGTGGAAAGCCGCGACGGCGACAAGATCGGCCATGTCTCCGCCTTCATGGTCAACAAGCGCAGCGGGCGCACGACCCATGCGGTGCTCAGCCTCGGCGGCTTCCTGGGCGTTGGCAAAAGCTATTACCCGCTGCCCTTCTCGCTGCTGCAGTTCGATCCGGTGCGCGACCAATATGTCGTGACGATCGACCGCCGCCTGCTGGAAGGCGGCCCGAGCTGGGCGAACAACGCGCCACACTTCGACCAGGCCTATGCCGATCGCGTCGCCAGTTACTATGGCGTCACCGGCGAGGATCTGTCGCTGGGCTGACCCCTGAAGACAGTGGCGGCGCGGCGAGCGGCTAGCGCCGCTTCGCCATCCTGATCGCCTGCTGCTTGCCGAAGCGCGTCTTGCGCGTGCCCGGCTTGCCTTCGTTGCTGCGGCCCATCAGCGGCGCCTTGTGCTCCTGCACCGGCAGGCCAAGCTCCTCCTGCTCCAACGCACGGATCTCGTCGCGCAGGCGGCCGGCTTCCTCGAACTCGAGGTCTGACGCGGCCTTGCGCATCTTCTTCTCGAGTTCCTCGATATAGGCGCGCAGATTGTGGCCCACCATGTGCGGCCGTTCCTCGTCGCCCGTATCGATCAGCACGCTGTCCTGGTTCGATACGTGCGCGATGATGTCGCCGATGTTGCGCTTGATCGTGGTCGGCGTGATGCCGTGCTCTCGGTTGTACGCCTCCTGCTTCTCGCGGCGGCGCGCGGTTTCGTTCATCGCCCGCTCCATCGAGCCGGTGATACGATCGGCGTAGAGGATCACGCGCCCGTCGACGTTGCGCGCCGCGCGGCCGATCGTCTGGATCAGCGAGGTCTCGGAGCGCAGGAAGCCTTCCTTGTCGGCATCCATGATGCACACGAGGCCGCATTCGGGGATGTCGAGGCCCTCGCGCAGCAGGTTGATGCCGATCAGCACGTCGTACACGCCGAGCCGCAGGTCCCGGATCAGCTCGATACGCTCCAGCGTCTCGACGTCGGAGTGCATGTAGCGGACCTTCACGCCCGCCTCGTGCATATATTCGGTCAGGTCCTCCGCCATCCGCTTGGTCAGCGTGGTGACGAGCGTGCGATAGCCGAGCTCCGCGGTCTTGCGGCACTCGACGATGCAATCCTGCACCTGTTCCTCGACCGGGCGAATCTCGACCGGCGGATCGATGAGGCCGGTCGGGCGGATGACCTGTTCGGCAAAGGCGCCGCCGGTCTGCTCCATCTCCCAGCCGCCCGGCGTCGCCGAGACACTGACGGTCTGCGGGCGCATGGCGTCCCATTCGTTGAAGCGCAGCGGGCGGTTGTCGATACAGCTCGGCAGGCGGAAGCCGTATTCGGCCAGCGTGATCTTCCGACGATGGTCGCCGCGCGCCATTGCGCCGATCTGCGGGATCGTCTGGTGGCTCTCGTCGACGAACAAGAGCGCGTTCTCGGGCAGATATTCGAACAGCGTGGGCGGTGGCTCGCCCGGCAGGCGGCCGGTGAGGAAGCGGCTGTAATTCTCGATGCCGTTGCAGCTGCCGGTGGCGGCGATCATCTCCAGATCGAAATTGGTGCGCTGCTCCAGCCGCTGATGCTCGAGCAGCTTGCCCTCCGCCTCCAGCTCCTTCAGCCGCTCCGCCAACTCGTGGCGGATCGCCTCGGTCGCCTGCTTCATCGTCGGCCCGGGGGTGACATAGTGCGAGTTCGCATAGACCCGCACCGAGTTCATGCTCGCCGCCTTCTTGCCCGTCAGCGGGTCGAACTCGACGATCTCCTCGATCTCGTCACCGAAGAAGCTGATCCGCCACGCTGCATCCTCGAGGTGCGACGGGAAGATCTCCAGATTGTCGCCCTTCACGCGGAAATTGCCGCGCTGGAAGGCCGCATCGTTGCGTTTGTACTGGAGCGCGACGAGCTTCCTCACGATCTCGCGCTGATCGACCGTCTGGCCCTTCTTCAGGTCGAAGATCATCGCCGAGTACGTCTCGACCGACCCGATGCCGTAGAGGCACGAGACAGAGGCGACGATCAGCACATCGTCGCGCTCCAGCAGCGAGCGGGTGGCCGAGTGGCGCATCCGGTCGATCGCCTCGTTCACCGAGCTTTCCTTCTCGATGTACGTGTCCGACCGGGGAACGTACGCCTCGGGCTGATAATAATCGTAGTAGCTGACGAAATACTCGACGGCATTCTCGGGGAAGAAGCTCTTGAACTCCCCATAGAGCTGCGCCGCCAGGATCTTGTTCGGCGCGAGGATCAGCGCGGGGCGCTGCAATTCCTCGATCACCTTGGCCATGGTGAAGGTCTTGCCCGATCCGGTGACGCCAAGCAGCACCTGGTCCTTCTCGCCCTGCCGCGCCGTATCCACCAGTTCGCGGATCGCGGTCGGCTGGTCGCCGGCGGGCTGGTAATCCGAGACAAGCTTGAACCGGCGGCCGCCCTCGACCTTTGCTGGGCGGTTGGGGCGGTGTGGCACGAACGCCGCGTCTGTCTGAGGTTCGTCGAGGGTCGTGCGGATCTGGATCGCCATGTGGAGAATATGGGGTGGAACAGGTGCGAACGGAAGGTGGCACTGCGAAGCCGCTTCACCACGCCGCGCGGCTGGCTATGGTGCGCGCAAACAACGGGGGATTCGCATGCGCCGCACCTTTATCGCCGCTCTTCTGGCCGCAGCTGCCACGCCGGTCGCCGCAGCGCCCGATTACCAGGCGCAGGTGAAGGCGGATTACGATCGCGATCTCGGCAAGCTGTGGGATCAGTTCCACCGCAATCCGGAGCTCTCCTTCCGCGAGACGAAGACGGCGGCGATCATGGCGGCGGAACTGCGCAAGGTGCCGGGCATGCAGGTGACCGAGAAGGTCGGGCAGACGGGCGTCGTCGGCGTGCTGAAGAACGGCGCGGGGCCAGTCGTGCTGGTGCGGGCGGACATGGACGGGCTGCCGGTTGAGGAAAAATCCGGTCTGCCCAATGCCTCGAAAGTGCGCCAGGTGGGCGTGGATGGCATCGAAACGCCGGTAATGCACGCCTGTGGGCATGACACGCACATCGTTGCACTGATTGCGACGGCGCGCCGCCTCGCAGCGATGAAGGACCGGTGGAACGGCACCGTCGTCTTCATCGCCCAGCCGGCCGAGGAGCGCGTCGGCGGCGCCAAGGCGATGATCGCGGATGGCCTGTTCACGCGCTTCCCCAAGCCCGAGTACGCGCTCGCCTTCCACGTCGCCGCAGCGATGGAGACGGGCAAGGTCGCGGCCGGCGAGACGATCCAATATTCATCGTCGGATTCGGTCGACATCACGATCCCCGGCGTCGGCGCGCATGGCGCGAGCCCGCACATGGGCAAGGACCCGGTCTACATGGCCTCCCAGCTCGTCATCGCGCTGCAGGGCCTCGTCAGCCGCGAGCGCGGGCCGCTGGCGCCGGGCGTCATCACCGTCGGCTCGTTCCATTCCGGGCTGAAGCACAACATCATTTCCGACGAGGCGAAACTGCAAGTGACGGTGCGCGCCAATGACGAAGCGACGCGCGCGCAGCTTCTCGCCGGGATCAAGCGGGTCGCCGCAGGGATCGGAGCGCTGAACGGCATGCCGGCGGACAAGATGCCCGTGGTGACGGTGAGCGAAGGCACGCCGACGACGATCAACGACACACCGCTCGCCAAGCGGCTGAACGCAGTGATGGTCGAGACGATGGGCGCCGACAATGTCGTGCCGTTCGAGCAGATGGGCATGGGGGCGGAGGACTTCGCCTATTACGTGCAGCCCGACACCGGCGTGAAAGGCTATTTCTTCGCGGTAGGCGGCACGCCCCGCGCGGCATTCGAGGCGGAGAAGAACGGCGGCCCCGCCGTCCCGTCGCACCATTCGCCGCTGTTCAAGATCACGCCGGAACCCGTTGTCGTCACCGGCGCGACAGCGATGACCGCCGCGGTGCTCGACCTGCTGAAGCCGGGCGCGACGCCCACGCCGGCGGCGGCGCAGTGATGCGCGCGCTGCTCATCCTGCCGGTGCTGCTGGCGGCCGGCTGCGACGTCACGCCGGATGCGGGGGACGTCGAGCGCGTCCGCCGCGGGACCGAGGCGGTGAAGGCTGAGCTGAAGCAGCCCGAAACCGCGCAATTCAAGAGCGTCGAGGCCTATGGCGATGCTGTCTGCGGCGAGGTCAATGCGAGTCTCGGGATGGGCCGCACCGGCTACGAACGGTTCATCGTGAAGGACGGCAAGGTGACGCTGGCGTCGCAGCTGCCGACCGACGCCGCGATGGACGATCGCTGGGCTGCCGACTGCCGTCGCTGAAGCGGCGCGCGGCGCTACTGCAGCGCCTGGACCGCGGGGGTGGATAGCGCCGGGGCGATCCGAGCCTCGTCCAGCCGCGCCGGCGCCGCATAGGGCGGCACCTCAACCGGTGTGCCAAACCCGGCGGGGGCGAAGCGGCCAGCCTCCACGCCGGTCGCGCGGAGCAGCGCGGCGAGCATGCGCGGCGGGGTGTCGCGTGCCTCGTAGCTGAGGCGGAACGTGCCCCAATGGATCGGGATTGCGTGCGACGCGCCCAGCCGGTTGAACACGCGCACCGCATCCGCCGGGCCGATGTGACTACCCGACCCCATCTGGCCGGGCGCGAAGCGGAACGCCCCGATCGGGATCAGCGCCAGCCGGACGGGCCCGAGCGCTGCGGCCTCTGCCGGCCAGCGCCCGTCGCCAAGCCCGGTATCGCCGGCGAAGAAGAGATTGCCGCCCGGCAGCCGAACGGTGAAGGCGGACCACAAGGCGCGGTTGCGATCGGTGAACCAGCGGCTGCCCCAATGGTGGTTGCGCACCACCGCCACCTCGACATTCGGGCGGATGCGGACCCGCTGCCCCCAATCGAGCGCCGTCGCCTTCACCCCCGCCTGGCCGATCACGCTGTCGTTGCCGAGGCTGGTGACAATCGCCGGCCGATCACGCTCCCACAGGCGCCTGAGCGTTCCCTTGTCGAGATGGTCGTAATGATTGTGGCTGACGAGGACGAGATCGATCGGCGGCAGATCCTCGAAGCGGATGCCGGGCGCCGCCACGCGGCGCGGGCCGAAGCCGAACGGGCCGGCGGTGTCCGACCAGACAGGATCGGTCAGGATGTTCAGCCCCTGCGTCTGCACCAGCACGCTGGCGTGGCCGACCCAGGTGGCGACCATGCGATCGCCGGCAACGCGTGTCGCCGGCCGCGTTGGCGTGACCGGCACCGATGCCGGCCAGGCGGGGCGACCGTCGCTCCCCGTCAGGAAGCGCAGCAGGAAGCCTTCGCGGCTGCCGCCGGTCGGCGGACGGGCAGTATCGGCGTCATTGTCAGGATTGAAGAAGCGGGCGCCGTTGAAATGGTCGGTGACCGGGCCTTCGTAATAGATGCGATCGAGGAAGCGCGGCACGATCGCGATGGCGAGCCCCAGGCCCACGCACAGGAACAACAGCGCCGTTCCCGCCACCTTCAGGATCGCACCCAAACCGATTCCCCTCCTCATCCCTGATCCACCCGCGTCACGACCGTCCTTTACCGCGGGCCGAAGCGCTGCCAACGCGCGGGCGGGCCGATCGGCGCATCGGGCGGATCATTAACCCCGATTTGGCAATACCGCGGTAACCACGCAGGTCTATGGCAGGCACGATGACGACGATGCTGGACTGCGACGATGTCGAGCGCCTGTGGCACCCGGTCCATGCCTCGATCGTCAGCGGCTTGCCTCCGGCGATCGACGAGGTTGCCGAATCCGCCCCTCCCAGCCACGCCTTCCTGCGCCGCGCCTGGTATGCCGCCGCGCTCGCGGCCTATGGCGGCGAGGCGCGCACGCTGACGGTTCAACGCGACGACCGGGCGGTACTGGCGCTGCCGATCGTGCCGGTCGGCCCGCGGGCGCTGCGCGGCGCGGCGGTGCCCGGCTGCTACTGGCCGTTTCGCGGCTTCCCGCAGGCCGAGGATGCGGGGCCGGACGTGGCAACCGCAGCGATCGCCGCGCTCGGCCGGCGAGTGCGCGCGCTGCGCATCGGCCCGGTCTATGATGGCGATGTCGCAGTGACGCCGCTCATCGACGCGGCGCGCGCCAGCGGCTGGACGGTGCTTGCCCGGCCGATCGCCACCAGCTTCCTGCTCGACATGGCGGCGGCGCAGGCGGAGGGCACCTGGCCGCGCAATTCGACGCTGCGCAAGAATCGCTTCCACGAGAAGCACCTCGCCGAACATGGCGCCTTGGGCTGGCATTTCCTGTCAGGCAGCGACTGGCCGGGCGCGTTCGACGATCTTGCCGCCGTCGAGTGGAGCAGCTGGATCGCTGCGCGCACCGACGGTCGCGACGCGAAGTTCACCCGCACCGGGCATGGCGCCTTCTGGCGCGCGGCGGCGGCGGACCCGGTGCTCGCCACGATGTTCCGCGCCGCGCTGCTCACCGTCGACGACCGCCCCGCTGCCTTCTCGTTCGATATCGATTGCGGCTCGCTGAAATATGCGATCGCCAACAGCTACGATCCGGCCTTCGCCAAGCATTCGCCCGGCAAGCTGCTGTATTACCGCAACCTCGTCGAGGCGCTGGGACGCGGCATCACGACCGTTGACTGGGGCGCGGGTGACAGCGGGTACAAGCGCACCATCGGTGCGGCGGAGGGGCCTGCGATCCGCGACTGGCTGCTGCTGCGCCCCGGGCTTCCCGCGGCGTTTGCCCCGGCGATCAGGCAGGTCTGGCGGGGCCGGTAAGGATCGCCTCGACCGCGTCGATCATCCCCTCGGTCGCGACCGGTTCGCCCCAATAAGGGTGATCGGGCCCTGCCCCGGCATCGCGCGCCGCCTCGCGCGCCGCCAGCAGCGTGCGCAGCGACAGGCCGGCGAACAACAGCCGCTGGTTCACCAGCGCATGCGGCAAGTGCGACAGCAGGCGATGGAAGTGCGAGACGCAGCGCACATAGCCTTCGGAATGCTCGCCGCCCGCCCATTGATCGAACATCTGGCGCCGCTCGGTCTGCATGCTGGTCATGAAGCGGAAATAGGTTTCACCCTCGCCCGTCTCGCCGGACAGTTCGGCATTGGCAACGACCAGGGCGCGCACCACGTCCCGCAGCGACAGCTCGCCCTTTGCTTCCGCGTCGTCCAGCATCCGCATGCGGATCTGGTCGATGATGTCAGCGCCTTCGACCACCAGTTCGCGCAGCAGATCGTCCTTGCTGCCGAAATAATAATGGACCGCGGCGGCGTTGCGCTGGCCGGCGGCCTCCACGATCTCGCGCATGCCCACCGCAGCGATGCCGCGCTCGGCGAACAGGCGGCGCGCGGCGCGCTTCAGTTCGTTGCGGGTGGTGCCACCGCGGCCGGCGGATTGGGGACGGGCAAGGTTCATGCGGCGGCAGCATCGGGCAAGCGGGCGTCCGGTTCAAGTCACATGGCTTAGATTGACGCTTGCCCCCTCGCCCTTATGGTAATTCGCACGACTTAAAAGAGCGGGGAGCGGACCATGGCAGCACTGGCGCACGACCGGGAGGCATGGCGCGAGCTGATCGATCTGGGCACGCTCGCGCGCTGGATGGACGGCCAGGGCCTCGGCACCGGGGCGCCGATCGAGAATGCCGATACGCTTGGCGGCGGCACGCAGAACATCCTGCTGCGCTTTGATCGTGCCGGCCGCACCTATGTCATGCGTCGCCCGCCGCGCCGCCCGCGCCCGGAAAGCGACGAGGTGATGCGCCGCGAGATGAAGGTCCTGTCCGCGATCGCCGGATCGGACGTGCCGCACCCCGGCTTCATCGCCGGCGAGGGCGATCCCGCGGTGCTCGGAACCGCCTTTTACCTGATGGAGCCGATCGACGGGTTCAACGCGACGGTCGGCCTGCCGCCGCTTCATGCCGGCAGCGCGGACGTGCGCCGGCAGATGGGCGAGGCGATCGTCGACGGCGCGATCGCCCTGTCGCGGATCGATCCGCATGAGGCGGGGCTCGACGACCTCGGCAAGCTCGACGGGTGGCTCGAACGCCAGGTGCCGCGCTGGCGCGCGCAGCTCGACGGCTATGCCAAGTTCGAGGGCTGGACCGGGCTGGAGGCGCTGCCGGACGTGGAGGCGATCTGCACCTGGCTGGAGGCGAACCGTCCGACGACGATGCAGCCCGGCCTGATTCACGGCGACTATCACCTGTCGAACGTCATGTACCGGCCGGATTCGCCCGCGCTGGCGGCGATCGTCGACTGGGAACTGGCGAGCCGCGGCGATCCGATGCTCGATCTCGGCTGGCTCACCGCCACCTGGCGCGATCCGGACGAGGAGAACCAGCGGGTGTCGGTGACGCCGTGGGATGGGTTCCCGAGCCTGGGCGAGATCGTCGACCGCTATCTTGCCGCCACCGGGCGGAGCGCGGCGGATGCGCGGTGGTACAGCGTCCTCGCCCCGTTCAAGCTGGGCGCGATCCTGGAGGGAAGCCATGCGCGCGCCTGCGCCGGCCTGACGCCCAAGCCGATCGGCGACGCGCTCCACGCTCACACCATCTCGCTGTTCGAACGCGCGCTGCGCCGGATCGACAAGCCGCTGCTGTGACCGCCGGAGGATCGGCGGGTTACTTGCCGGCCGCCAGCCGTTCCTCGGTCAGCGACAATGCCGATCGCGTGCCGGCTTCCTTCGGCACGTCGGTGGCGAAATAGACGACGCCGGTGCCGCCGGCGCGATCGACCCACAGGCCGGATTGCAGGCCGTAGGCCTCGCCGGCGTGGCCGATGCGCATGCGGCCGTCGCCGACCGGATCGTCGCGGCACATCGGCAGCGGCGTCGCGGTGAAACTTACCGCCAGGCCATAGCGGCAGTTGAAGCCACCGGGCTGAACGCCGCTTTCCGCCTCCTCGTTCTGCACGCCGTTGCGGCCGTCGAACGTCCATTCCGGCGTCGCCAGCACCGCCATCGAGGCAGGTGTCAGCAGCCGCACGCCATCCACGGCGCCGTCGTTCAGCAGCAGCCGGCCGATCGTGGCCAGCCCGCGCATCGAGATGCGCAGGCCGCCTTGCGGCGAGAACATCGCGCCGTTCACGCCCGGCCGCCACGTCGCCAGATCGCACGATCCATCGCGCGCCGGGGTGACGGGGCAGCCGGCGATGAACGCCGGCTCGTCGCGCACCGCCTTGCCCTGGTCGTACAGCACCACCGCCCGAGCCTTCGCCGCCGGGCTGCATCCTGCCCAGTTGAAGCACGCATCGAGCTTCAGCGGCGCCAGCACCAGCCGCTGCATCAGCCGGTCGAACCGCTCACCAGTCGCGCGCTCCATCACCGCGGCGACCACCGGGAAGTTGAAATTGGTGTAGCGGAAGAAGGTGCCAGGCGCGTGGGCGGCATCCCAGGCCCGCGGATCGCGCACCTTCTGCTCCAGCACATCGTCGAGCGGCAGCACGTAATCCGCTGCATCCGTCAGGCTGGAGCGGTGCGACAGCAGCAGGCGCAATGTGATCGGCACATCGGGAAAGGCGGGGTTGCGCAGCCGCCAGCCGAGCCGGTCCGACACGTCGGCATCGAGATCGAGCAGGCCCTGCTCCACCAGCCGCATCACGCCAATCGCCGTCACCAGCTTGGAGATCGACGCAACGCGTACCGGATCGTCCGCGGTTACCGCGCGGCCGGTCTCGCGGTTCGCGAGGCCAGTGACGGCAACCGCCGTCTCGCCGCGCCGGTCGAACGCCACGCGCACCGTCGCGATCGGAGCCGCAGCCTGGGTCGCGGCCGCAGCGGCAAGGGCGAGGAGGATCAGAACTTCGTCTCCACGCTGATCGTGAACGACCGGCCGCGCGGGTCGGCAACGCGCGGCTCCCACGAACTGCCGGCGCCGGTGTTGCCATCATAAGTGATGGCGAACGGTGGATCCTTATCGAACAGGTTCTTCACGCCCAGCGTCAGCCGGTATCCGGGGATCCCGGTCCAGGCGACGGCGGCATTGTAGATGACGTAATCGTCGACGCGCGGGTTGAAGCCCGGCCGCGTGATCGCGCCCGATGCGATGCCGGGCAGCGCCTGGTTCTTGTAGCCGTGGCGGAAGATCTGCGTCAGCGAGACGAGGAAATCGTCGTTCTGGAAGCTGACGAAGGCATTGTGCTTCCAGCGCAGGCTCAGGTCGCCAGCGAAGGTGAAGACGCCGATCTGGCTCGGGCCATAGTCCGCGGTGGGCGTCAGCTTCTCGCGCCGTTTCAGCAGATACGTGCCGTCGAGCCCGGCGAGGAACCGGCCGCCCGCTGCCTCGACGCCGCCGCGCAGCGCCACCTCAAGGCCCTGCGTGCGGCGCGATCCGGCGTTCAGCCAGCGATTGTCGATGATCTCGATCTCGCCAGTCGCATCGCGAATGAACGCGTCCGGGAACAGCGCGGCATTCTCCACCAGCTGGCGCAGCGTCAGTACCTGGATCGTGTTGTCGACGTTGATCACCCACCAGTCGACCGAGGCGCTGAACATCGGCGCCGGCTGGATCACCACGCCAAGGTTGAACTGCTCCGCCGTCTCCGGGCCGAGATCGCGCCGGCCGCCGGTGTAGATCGCCGGGCGGATGATCGCGCAGGCGGGGTTGGTGGTGTTGGGGACGCCGCCGGGGCAGCGCACCGGATCGGCCAAGTCACTGCCCGAATAAGGCGAATCGGTGATGCCGTTGAAGATCTGGTTGAACGACGGCACGCGGAAGCTGGTGTTGTACGATCCGCGGAACATGATCGCGTCGATCGGCTGGAAACGGAACGAGACCTTCGGGTTCGTCGTGGTGCCAAAGCCAGTGTAATCGTCGACGCGCACCGCGCCGGTGATGTCGATCATGTCACCCAGCGGCACCAGCAGCTCGGCATAAGCCGCCTTCACGTCGCGGTTCACGCGATCGAGCGCGTTGATATTGTCGAACGCGGCGTTGAAGATCACCGGCGCGGTGGCGATCGCGGCGGGCGAGCCGTTGAACGAATAGGTTTCGCGGCGATAATCCGCGCCTACCGCCAGCTGAACGTCCCGGCCCCAGATGCTGAACAGGTCACCCGCGACGGAGGCGTCGAACTGCCGGATCTCGTACTTGCCGCCGTAGAGCGTCACGCCCCGCGCCGAGACGGCGTCGAGCGCGGCAAGCCCGGCGGCGCTCTGGTTCAGCGTGAAGGGATTGATGAGGCCGCTGTTCAGCACGCCGACGAGGCCCGGCGCACTTGCCCCCGGCGCGGTCGGCGCATTGGGATCGATCGCGCCGTTCCCCAGCGTGCCACGATAATGATAGCCGGTGCCGAGCACGGACGACGCCTCGCTCTTCGCGTAGGACGCGCCGGCGTGATAATCCCAGCTGCCGAACAAGGGCCCTTCTGCCGCGGCATAGACGCGCAGCGTATCGACGTCGGTTTCGTACTCGCGCACGTCGCAGGCGATGCAGCGCCAGCGATAGCCGATCGGCTTGCCGTAATTGGCGGCAATCGCCGGGAATTGCGCAGCGATCGCGTTGAACACCTGATTGTAGGTGTCGCGGGTCAGATCGTTGAGCGGGAAAGCGACGGGCAGCGCGGCGGTCGCACTGGTCGTGTTCCCGCTGATCTGGTTGTTCGAGAAGCTCTTGGCGGATTTGGCGCTCGACCCTGACACTTCGAGTGAGAGTTCATGCTCGCCGCCCAGCCGCGCGGCGGCGCGGGCGTAATAGGTCAGCGTCTCGATCGGCTGCTGGATCACCGCGGCGCGACCGGTATCCCAGGAACAAGCGTAGCGCGCCGAGGGCACGTTCCACAGCTGCTCGTCATAGGCCATGCCGCCGTCGACCGAGCCGCATCCGGCCCCGCCCGGCAGATCGAGCGGATTGATGCCGCCGTTGGCCAGCTGCGTCGTGCCGGGGAACACCAGCCCCGGCAGCACGGTCGCGCCCGTCGTCCCGCCGAGCAACGTGCCGCCCGGGAAGAACGCGCCACTCGGGTTCAGCGGGAAGGCGGTGGCGATCGGCGTGCCGCGCGTGTCGACCGAAAGCCCGCGCTCCGGCTGGTTGCCGTTGACGAAGGCCCGGTCACGCCCGCGCAGAATCTGGTTCCACGAATAGGACACAGAGCCCATCACGTTGAAGCCCTGGTCGTCTAGGTCGCCCCAACCGGCGATGCCTGACAGGCGATAGATGTTGCCGTTGCCCTGCTCGGTCACATCGGTGAAGCCCTGCAGGCCGAGGCCCTTATATTCCTTGTAGGTGATGAAGTTGATCACGCCGCCGACCGCATCGGTGCCGTAGATCGCGGAGGCGCCGTCCTTCAGTACCTCGACGCGCTCGATCGCCGCAAAAGGCACCTGGTTCACGTCAACCGCGCCGCCCGTCAGGCCGTGCGCGGCGAGGCGCCGCCCGTTCAGCAGCACCAGCGTTCCCGCCGACCCCTGCCCGCGCAGGTTCGCCGCTGACAGCCCGTTGGTGCCGCGTTGCGCGCCCGAGGTAACGTCGCCGTTCGAGGCGAGATTGTCCGCGCCGGTGCCGTTGGTCGACAGGAAGTTGATCAGCTGTTCGGGATTGCTGATCGAATTGCGGCCAAGCTCCTGCGTGGTGATGATCTGCAGCGGGAGCGCGCTTCGGTTCGGATCCTGGCGGATGCGCGATCCGGTGACGAGGATGTCGCCGCCGCCCTCGGCCTGGCCGCTTGAGGAGGCATCCGTCGCCGGCGTGGCCGCGCCGGTGGGGGTGGCGGCTTCCGGCGTACCCCCGGTCGTCACCTGCGCGATCGCGGCCCCCGGCAGCATCGCCGCCAGCGCCACGCCGGACGCAAGGATCGCCTGAAGTGCGGAACGCTTGACCATTATTCCCCCCGTCGGCCGCTCCCCCAGCGGCGCTGGGCGCATAGCAACGAAATTGTCATCCATCGGCAAGGAGAATTTGCGCAGCCGCAGCATTTTCGCGCGTCCGGCGCCAGCAGCACACCCGGAGCATTGACGACGCCCGCATCGCCGCCAACAACCAACGCGCCCATGCACGCTGCCGCGCCCGTCATCATCCAGCCCCCGGGCCGCACAGCGGCGATCGCGCTGTTCGGCCTGCTCGGCTTTTCCGCGGGCCTGCCCTTCTACATGTTCTCCACCGTGCTGGCGCTTCGCCTTCAGGCGCATGGCGTCGGGCTGGTGGTGATCGGCTTCTTTGCCTGGATCACGCTACTGCCGACGATGAAGTTCCTGTGGGCGCCGGTGCTCGATCGCCTGGCCGTGCCGGGCTTTGCGCGCTTCTGGGGGCAGCGGCGAAGCTGGCTGATGCTCTCGCAGCTCGGCATCACCGCCTCGCTCATCGGCATGGCGCTGACGAGCGACGACGCCAGCCTGCCGCTGACCGCGCTGCTCGCCACCCTGCTCGCCTTCTGGACGACGACGCTGGAGGTCGCGTCCGACGCGTGGCGCATCATCCTTTATCCCAGCAAGGAGGATCAGGGCCCGGTCGTTGCCGCGACCGTCTGGGGCTATCGCACCGCGATGGTGGCAGCGGGCAGCGGCGCGCTGATCGTAGCGGACGGCCAGGGCTGGACGGCGGCGTATTTGCTGATCGCCATTGCGGCCTTCGCCCCCTTTCCGCTGCTCTCCGCCATGCCGCCCGAGCCGGGCTGCGGCGGCGGGCGCGTGGTTGCGCTGGCGACCGGCGTCGCGGCGAGCATGGCGATCCTGCTCGCCGTCGCGGCGGCGACGGCCACGATCGGCTGGATCCTGCTGTCCGGCGCCGAGGCGCTGGGCATCAATGCGGGCAGCAACGTGACGCCCGTCGTGCTGGGCCTGTGCCTCCTGCCCTTCGTCGTGCTGGCGCTCGCATTGCCCTACATCCGCCGCGCGCCGGCCGACGCCCCGGTCCGTCGCTCACCGGCGATCGGGCCCTATGTCGACATCTTCTGGCGTTACGGAACCGGTGTCCTCGCGCTGCTCGCGCTCGTCTCGCTCTATCGCATGGGGGACGTGTTGGCGCTCACCCTGTCGAAGCCGCTGGTCGCCTCGCTCGGCTATTCGCTGACCGCGATCGGCATGGCCGATGGCGGCGTGGCGCTGGCGGCGAGCATGGCGGGCGTGGGCGTCGGCGGGTGGATGGCAGCGCGCTGGCCGATGGGGCGGACGCTGGCGATCGGCGCAATCCTCGCCGGGCTGGGCAACTGGAGCTTCGTGTGGCTGGCGCATCGCCCGCCCGACAGCACGGCGCTGTATCTCGCCACCTTCGCCGACCAGTTCGGCAACGGGTTCGCGGGCGCGGTGTTCGTCGTCTATCTCTCGCTGATGGTGAACCCGCGATATCCGGGCGCGCAATATGCGTTTCTCTCGGGCTTCGCCTTCCTGTTGCCGCGGCTGCTGGCCGGTGCATCGGGATCGATGGTGGCGCGCTTCGGCTATGATGCCTTCTTCCTGCTGTCCGGCGCCTTGAGCTTGGCCGCCTTGCCGCTCCTCCCCTTCGTGATGCGGCTCCGCCCGCGCGCGGCGGACGCGTGATCGAGGGCATCGCCGCCCGCGCCTTCGCGCCCGCCGCCGCCGCGGTGGCGGACGGCCGGCTGCCCGGCGCTGCCCTGGGGATCGTGACACGCGACGGCGCGCGCGCCGTCGTCTTCGCTGGCCATGCCGCGCTGGTCCCGGACCCGGAGGTGCTGACGCGCGACCATTGGTTCGATCTCGCCTCGCTGACGAAGGTGATCGCGACGACACCGATGATCCTGTCGCTCGCGCGGCGCGGCGTGATCGACATCAATGCGCCGCTCACCACCGCGATTCCCGACCTCAGGCAATATGACGTGGACGGCGCGCTCGAACGCCGCCTCACCTTCCGCGATTGCCTCGCCCACCGCACGCATCTGCCCGCTGTGGAGCCGATCTACACTTATGGCGACGACTCCGCCCGGCTGCGCGCCTTCGTCCTGCAGCGCGAGTGGCGCGCCGGCCCGCCGGTCTATTCCGATATCAACTTCATCCTATTGGGGATTGCGATCGAGCGGCTGACCGGCGCCCCGCTCGACGCCTGGCCGCTTGGCCCCGGCCTTGGCTATCGCCCGCTCGGCCCCGCCGTCGCGACCGAGGCGTGCACCTGGCGCGGCCGCATGCTGAAGGGCGAGGTGCATGACGAGAATGCCTTCGCGCTCGGCGGTGCGGCGGGCCACGCGGGCCTGTTCGGCACGATCGATGGCGTGCTCGATTTCGCTGCCGCGACGCTCACCGATCCGCCCCGCGAGATCCTGGACGAAGCGGCGAACCACCGCAGTTGCGGCTGGGAGCTACGCCATCCGGGATGGTCCGGCGGCATGGCATGCGCACCGGGCACGATCGGCCACACCGGCTTCACCGGGACGGGCTTGTGGATCGACGTCTCTCGCGGCCTCGCCTGGACGTTGTTGACGAACCGCGTCCACCCAACGCGCCACCGCGACAGCGGTATCTTCGAGATCCGCCCGGCAACCGGCGAGGCAGTTATTGCCGCGTTCGACGCCCCCGCCCGTTCGTCCTGAACCTGTCGAAGGGCGTGCCGCCAGGCGCGCCGCTCAGTTCGCCGCCGCCACCTCAACCAGCGCCGCGTCGATCACCGCGGTCGCGCTCGCGTCCGCCGGCATGTCATTGGCATAGGCCGCGAACACCAGAGTCGCGCCGCTTTTGGCGGTCATATAGCCGGCCAGTGCATTGGCCGCGTTGAGCGTCCCGGTCTTGGCCCACAAACGGCCCTCCAGCGGCGTGCCGCGGAAGCGCCCGCGCAACGTGCCGTCCACGCCCGCCACCGGCAGCGTCGCGCGGAACTGCGCGCCCCACGGCCGCCCCGCCGCCCAGCGCAGCAGCGTGACCATCGCGCGCGGGCTGACACGATTGTAGCTCGACATGCCGGAGCCGTCGGCAAGATCCCAGCCGGTCCGCGGCACGCCGGCCTTGACCGCCACCGCCTCCACGCCGGCCAGCCCCGATGCGACCGATGCGACCGATGCGCCGCCACGCGCCGCGCCGATGCGGCGCAGCAACAGCTCGGCATGCAGGTTCTGGCTCATCTTGTTGGTGAGCGTGACGTCCGGCAGCAGCGGCGGGGGCACTAGCCGCGCGAGCGGCGCGGGCGGCGGCCCCCGCATCACCACCGCACCTGCCCGGTCGCTCGCGCCGGGCAGGCGATGCCGCGTGCCAATCGTGCCACTCACGCGCACGCCGCGGTCGCGCAGCAGCGCGGCAAAGCGCCACGCCGCGCGATGCGCCGGATCATCGATCCCGCCGCGCGCCTGTGCCGGCGGGGCATCCGCAGCGATCGAGCCGGTCAGCCGCAGCGCACGGCTGTTCGGTGCGCGTTCCAGTGACAGCGACGTCCTACTGCCGGCCACCGTCACCGCGCGATTGTCGATCGTGTAATAGCCATCGTCCGCCACGCGCGGCGCGGTCCCTACCCGCGTCGGCGTCACCACCAACACCGCCTCGTTATCGTCCAGCGTCAGCGCCGACGCGGCGGTACCCGATCGGCTGGGGATGTTGTTCCAGCTCATCCCCTCGCTCCACCGTTCGTCGGCAAAAGCGCTGTCGTCGCCGATCACGTCGCGAACGTGGCGCGTCTTGGCCGCCACCGCATCGGCCAGCGTCTTCAGGCAATTCGCGGCGCAATCTGGCGCACTCGACAGGCGCGCGTCGCCATGGCCGCTGAGCACCACGTCCTGCCCCTCGAGCCGGACCGACGCTCCGCCGGCCGCGTCCGGCGCGCTCAGGTCCAGCGTCTCGAAGGCGGCAATGGTGGTGAAGAGCTTGGTGTTCGACGCCGGCACGAAGCGCTCGTCGGCGCGAATGGCGACGACCTCCCGCCCGTTGAGCGTCGCCACCACCAGCCCGATCCGGGTTCCCGGCGGTGCCTCGATCAGTGGCTCAGCGGCGCTCACGGCCAGTAGCGCGATCGAGGCGGCCAGCCGCCTCATGCCAGCGGGCTTGCGCGATAGACGTTCTGGTCCAGCTCACCCTCCAGCCGCGCCACCGTGGTGGCAACGGCGAGGTTCGCGCTTGCGCTCGGCACCGTGCGCGTCATGTCGAGCAGCCGGTCGAACGGCAGCACAAAGCCCACCACGAGCGCAGTCTGCTCCGGGGCGACGCCGACCGCGGACAGCACGGCGGCGAGCATGAACAGCGAAGCGGAAGGCACCGGCGCCGTGCCGAACGCCGCCAGCGACCCGGTCAGCAGCATGATCGCCAGCACCGCAGGCGTGATCGGCACGCCCAGCGCCTGGAGCGCGAAGACGCTGAGCAGACCGACGTACATCGCCGTCCCGTCCTTGCCGATCGTCGCGCCGAGCGGCAGCACGGTGGAATAGATGCTCCGCCCGATGCCAAGGTTCGCGCCCGCCACCCGCATCGCGACGGGCAAAGTCGCGGAGCTCGAGGCGGTGGAGAAAGCGACGGCAAGCGCATCGACGATGCCGCGGAAGAACGGCAGCACCGGCACCCGCGCAATCAGCCGCAGCAGCAGCGAGTGAACGATCGCGAGCTGGATCAGCGAGCCCGCGACCACCGCGAGCGCCAGCCACCCGACCTGCACGAACACGGCCGCGCCGTGCTGCGCCACCGCATTGGCGATCAGCGCGAAGACGCCGAACGGCGCCGCCTCCATCACCAGGCTGACAATGCGCAGCAGCACGGCCGACAGCGACTGGAGCAGCCCGGCGAACGGCCGCCCCGCTTCCCCCGAAAGCACGGTGCCGACGCCAACCAGGATCGCGACGAAGATCAGCGCCAGCATGTCGCCCTTGGCCAGCGCCTCGACGATATTGACGGGAATGATCCCGATCAGTTGCTCGTACGGCGTCACCGGCGGCCCGAGCGCATGCGGCGCGGCATTGCCGAGCGGCGCGCCGACGCCCGGACGGATCACCAGCGCGACCGCCATGCCGACCGAGACCGCGATCGCGGTCGTCGCCGCGAACAGCCCGATCGTCCGCCCGCCGAGCGCTCCCAGCCGCCGCGGATCGGCGAGCGTCGTGATCCCCGCGGCGATCGTCACCAGCACGATCGGCGCAACGAGCATGCGGATCGCCCGCACGAACAGATCACCGAGGAACGCGACATAGGGCGCTGCGCCGGGCGCCACGATGGCCAGCAGCACGCCGAGCGCCAGCCCGCCCAGCACACGCTGCCACAAGGGGATGCCGAACCAGCCGCGCATCAGGGGCAACTGCCCGGCGACGGCACATGGCGGATCGCCTGGCCCGCTGCGATGCCCGTCGCGCGGCCATGGTCGACCGCAACACGACCATTCACCACCACAGTGCGCACGCCGGCGGCGAGCTTCGTCGGCGAAGCATAGGTGGCGCGGTCGGCATAGCGGCGCGGATCGAAGACGACGATGTCGGCGCGCTTGCCGCTCGCGAGCCGCCCGCGATCCGCAAGGTCAAGCGTGTCCGCCGGCAGCGCCGTGCTGCGATCGATGAACGCGCGCAGGTCGATCACCCCCTGCCGGCGCACGTAAGCGGCGTATTTGCGTGCGAAGCTGCCGAAGACGCGCGGGTGGCCCGGCGACGCGTCGGACCCCGTCATCACCCACGGCTGGCGCATGAAAGCGGCGATGTCGCCTTCGTCCATGTTGAAGGAGACGGTCGCCGGATCGCGCTTGCGGATGACGATAATCGCTGCCGCGACAGGGTCGCCGCGTCCGGCGATTTGCGCCAGCGTCCTCCCTGCTTCATCGCCTTCGGTCACCAGCAGCTTAGCCGCGCCCCCTCGCCGGACGAGATTGGCTCTCATCTCGCGCCGCAGGCGATCGGCCACGGTCGGATCGTTGAAGCGCCGCAGCAGCGCCGCGCGCCCGCCATCCTGCGCCCAGCCCGGTACGAGCGCCGCGACGAGGCTCGTGCCCGACGCTTCATACGGATACTGATCGGCCGACACCCGCACGCCGGCGCGTTGCGCCGCCGTAATTTGCGCGATCACCGCCGGCGCCTTGCCCCAGGTATCGCGCCCCAGCGCCTTGATATGGCTGATGTTCACCGGCAGCCGCGCATCGCGCCCGATCGCCAGCGCTTCCGCCACCGCCGCCTCCAGGCCGATCGAATAGGAGGATTCGTCGCGCAGATGCGTGTCGTAGATGCCGCCGCGCTTGCCTGCCTCAACCGCAAGCGCCGTCACCTCGTCGGTCCTGGCAAAGCGCTGCGGGGCGTAGAACAGCCCGGTCGAGAGCCCCAGCGCGCCCTGGCACATGGCCGCGGCAACGAGCCCGCGCATCGTTGCGAGTTCACCCGCTGTCGGCGCCCGAGCCGCCCCACCGATCACCTGCCGGCGGACCGCGCCGAAGCCGACATGCGCCGCGACGTTGACGCCGATGTTTTGCATCGCGCCCAGCGTCTGCGCGACGGCCGGGCTGCCGGCGCCATCGTTGCCGATGACGATCGTGGTCACCCCCTGCATCAGGAACGGCAGGGCGAGCCGGGTCCGTGCGTCGGGCGAAGACAGCAGCGTGTCGCCATGGGTGTGCGGATCGATGAAGCCGGGCGCGACGATCATGCCGCGGGCATCGATGGTGCGTGCGGCACGCAGCGGCAGCCACTGGCCGACCGCGACGATCCGGTCGCCGCGCACCGCCACATCCCCGACGTACGGATCGGCGCCGCCGCGATAGACCGTGCCGCCGCGGATCAGCAGGTCCACGCTGGGCGGCTGTGCCGCGCCCGGCAACAGGCAGGCGATCGCCGCAAGCGTCAGCCGGCCCAGCCGTGTCGATCGTTCCCCCATCCCGGCCTTGGTACAGCAATGCTGCACGCTGCAAAGAGGCAGGCGATGCGCGTCGATGAGGAAGCGGCTCCCGGACAAGGGAGCGGGCGCCCGTCAGATCGGGCGCCGGATCAGGCGTTGGCCGCCTGCGGCTGGGCAAGCCGGCGCGCGCGCGCCTTCGCCGTCAGCACGATATGCCCGCGCTTCTCCTGCACCCAGCCCTGCCGCGTCAGCGCATCCAGCGTGTACTGGCAATCGCCACGCGAAATCATGAGATGGGGCCCGGCGCAACGTGCCGACCCCAATATGCGTTCGAGCAGCTCAGCGGTAAGCCAAGCGCCATCGTCTTGCTGACCCAATGCGACCCCCCACGGGTTCTACGGCATCGTTGGTGGATGGCCGTAGAGGGCGCTGATTCTTGCTTTGCGTCAAGCGATTCGATGGCCTTGAGTGACCATCCGGGCGGAATCCTCGGCGAAGCGTTTCGCCATGTCGCCGGAAGTCCCCATTAGGCCGCCAGCTGCACCGCCGGCGCACTGCCCGATTGCAGCCAAGTCGCACATTCCGGGCCCAATTCTGCCCTTGCACGCGACTCGTAATGCAAGCTTTCGTTAACTGTCAGCACGTCGCGCCAGCGGCCGTTGGTACCCTTGTTGAGGAAGGATCTGGGCCCGTCCTTCCAGATCGCACCGTGCAGCGGCACCATCGTCTCGCCGTGCTGCCGCATCCAGTCAAAGGTGCAATGTTCGACCTGGGCCGGGAAGCGGTTTTCGTCGATCGGAATGTCGAGGAAGTCCGCCACGCGCCGCATCTCGCCGGCGAGGTCGCGCTTCAGATCGTCGAAGTGCAGCATCAGCACATTGGGCAGGTGCCGGATCGCCCACCAGCTGCGCACGTTCTCCCATAAGGACCAGAATGGCGCGCCATCTGCGGCGAACCAATGCCGCCAGAAAACGTGCACGTCGTCACCCGCGGGCGGCAGCGGCGGGCCGACCCGGCCGGGCGCGTCGTTGATCATCGCAAGCGCTTCGGGCGTGAAGGAGCGATGATGATTGAACAGGCTCCACACCACATCGCGCCCGTCGCGCCCGACGTAGATGTATTTGGCGCGCGGCGAGAAGACGAGCGCGTCGACCGGCAGATGGGTCTTGATGAACCGCCGATTGGTCTGCGCCTCCAGCATCGGCAGCAGCACGTCACGCCCCGGCACGCGCAGGTCCAGCCACGGCGACAGGTCCGCCACCGGAAAACTGGGATCCCCGCCCGACAGCAACTGGCCGACGATTTGCTGCGTCCAGGTGGTGCCTGATTTGGCGTAGGTCGCGATGACGATGTCGTCATCTCGAAAGACGAAGTCGTTCCAGATCGTCGAATCGAAATGATGATTGTGCAACTCCCGGGTTTTCACCGGGATCGGGCAAGCATTGGTCATCGTGGAACATCCCGTTCTTGGATGCCTTCCGACTAACGCTTCCCGATCCCGCGCGTCAAAACCTGCCGCGTTGCACGTGAAATCCTTCTTTCAACAACTTGCGGCACTGGTCGCAGCTTCGTCGCACATTACTGCGCCCGGTTTGCGACCAGATCGTCCACCACCGACGGATCGGCCAGCGTCGACGTATCGCCGAGGCTCGTCACGTCGCCTTCGGCGATCTTGCGCAGGATGCGGCGCATGATCTTGCCCGAACGCGTCTTGGGCAGGCCCGGCGCGAACTGGATCGCATCGGGGCTGGCGATCGGTCCGATCTCCTTGCGCACCCACTGGCGAAGATCGGCCGACAGCGCCTCGGACGCAGCCTCGCCGGCATTCAGCGTGACATAGGCGTAGATGCCCTGCCCCTTCACGTCGTGCGGCATGCCGACCACCGCGGCCTCGGCCACCTTGGGGTGGAGCACCAGGGCGCTTTCCACCTCGGCCGTGCCCATGCGGTGCCCGCTAACGTTGATCACATCGTCCACCCGGCCGGTGATCCAGTAATAGCCATGCTCGTCACGGCGGCAGCCGTCACCGGTGAAATACTTGCCGGGATAGGTCGTGAAATAGGTCTGGAAGAAGCGCGCATGATCGCCCCAGACGGTGCGCATCTGTCCCGGCCAGCTGGCGGTGAGGCACAGGTTGCCGCTCACCGCGCCGTCGAGTACCTAGCCCGTATCGTCCACCAGTTGCGGGTGCACGCCCGGCAGCGGCTTGGTCGCGGAACCGGGCTTGAGGTCCGTCGCGCCCGGCAGCGGCGCGATCAGCGCGCCGCCCGTCTCGGTCTGCCACCATGTATCGACGATCGGCGAGCGGCCCTCGCCCACCACCTCGTGATACCAGCGCCACGCCTCGGGATTGATCGGCTCGCCCACCGTGCCGAGCAGGCGCAGGCTCTTGCGGCTGGTCGCCTTCACCGGCGCATCGCCTTCCTTCATCAATGCCCGAAGTGCGGTCGGCGCGGTGAAGATGGTGTGCACCTGGTGCCGGTCCACCACCTGCCAGATGCGGCTTGCATCGGGCCACGTGGGCAGCCCCTCGTACATCAAAGTCGTCGCGCCGTTCGCGAGCGGGCCGTAGACGATGTACGTATGGCCGGTGACCCAGCCGACGTCCGCGGCGCACCAGAAGATGTTGCCGGGGCGATAATCGAACACCAGCTCGTGGGTGAAGCTCGCCCACAGCAGATAGCCGCCGGTGGTATGGAGCACGCCCTTGGGCTTGCCCGTTGATCCCGAGGTATAAAGGATGAACAGCGGGTCCTCCGCGTTCATCGGCTCGGGCGGGCAGTCGGTCGACACCTCGGCGGCCGCCTCGTGATACCAGACGTCGCGCTGGTGCATCGGCACCTCGTCGCCGGTCGCCTTGATGACGATCACCGTCTCCAGGCTCGGCGCGCGCCCGGCCGCGGCATCGACATTGGCCTTCAGCGCGATGCGCTTGCCGCCGCGCCGCCCGCAATCGGCGGTCACCACCACCTTGGAGTCGCAATCCTGGATCCGCCCGGCGAGCGCATCGGGCGAGAAGCCGCCAAACACCACCGAATGGATCGCGCCTATCCGCGCACAGGCGAGCAAGGCGAAGGCCGCCTCCGGGATCATCGGCAGGTAGATCGTCACCCGGTCGCCCTTGCGCACGCCTTGCGCCTTCAGCACGTTGGCGAAGCGGCACACCTCTTCGTGAAGCTGCGCATAGGTAAAGCGCCTCGGCTCCTCGCTCGGCTCGTCCGGCTCCCAGATGATCGCGATCTGGTCACCGCGTTCGGCCAGATGCCGGTCGAGGCAGTTCACCGAGGCGTTGAGGACGCCATCCTTGAACCACTCGATGCGGAAATCCGCCTCGTCGAACGACCAGTTGCCGGCGACGGTGGGCGGCTTGATCCAGTCCAGCCGCTTCGCCTGGTCGAGCCAGAAGGCGTCGGGATCCGCCGCCGCGGCGCTGTACATCGCCTCGTAGCCGGCACGATCCACCTTCGCTTCCGCAGCCCAGGCGTCCGGCACCGGGTAGTGTTGCTGGTCAGCCATGCATCGTCTCCTTTTTGCGCCTGATGGCCGCAGCGGAGCCGCATTGGCAACCCGTCTATGCGAGCTGTTCCTTGATCCCGTCGATCACGAACTGCACCGCCAGCGCCGCCAGCAGCACGCCGAGCAGCCGGGTGATTACCACCTCGATCTTGTGCCCCAGCATCCGCATCAGCGGCCCGGCCGCCATCAGCGCCACCAGCGTCAGCGCAAGCACCAGGCCGAGCGCGCCGAGCACCACCAGGGATTGCTGCAACCCATCGTTGCGCGCCATCAGCAGCATGACGCTGGCGATCGAGCCCGGCCCGGCGATCATCGGCATCGCCATCGGGAAGATCGAGACGTCCTCCGCCTCCTCCGCCGTCACGCTCGCTGCCCGGTCCTCACGGCGCTGGGTGCGCTTCTCGAACACCATTTCGAGCGCGATCAGGAACAGCATGATGCCGCCCGCGATCCGGAACGAGGCAAGATCGATGCCCAGCCCCTTCAGCAGCTTCTCGCCGAACAGCGCGAAGACGAGCAGGATCGCCGACGCAACGCCAACCGCGCGGATCGCCATGGCCCGCCGCTGCACCGCATTCGCCGTGGCGGTCAGCCCGGCGTAGATTGGGGCGCAGCCGGGCGGATCGATCACCACGAAGAAGGTGATGAAGGAGGAGATGAAGAGCTCGATCATGGTTTCGCCGCCCCCACACGGTCATTCAGTACATCGTCCCAGCCCGTGCCATTCCACAGCCACGCCCGAAGCGATCGCCCATTGGCGTCGCTGCGCCAGGCATAGAAAAGCGTTTGATCCGGCGAACGGCCAGACCCACCCGTACCATCCGCAACGGAAGAAGCCAGGGCACCGCCCGGTGGCGATGCAGGCGTGCCGCTGCACGCCGCCCGGCGAACCGCCGGTTCAGGCACGCGCGGGCGGGGCGTTTCAAGATTGTCCCCGTGATCCAAGGCCCAGCGCCATGTGCCGCCCGCCTGCTTCCACACGGTCGAGAAGTAGCTCGCATGCCCGTCCGGCCACGCCGCGCCGCCGGTATTCACCGCCATCTTGCCGTCGCACGAGACGAAGCTTGCCGTCGGCCACCAGTGGACGGCCTTCGGCGGGTCCTTCAGCGGCTTCAGGAATGCCTGCGCGTTCGTCGGCTGCGGCACGAAGATGACGGCATCATCCGCCGCCCATTTGCGGAACGCGCTCCACTGCCCGATCGCCTTGGCATCGGCGGCGAAGGCGCGTTCGGCGCCGGCTGCCGTCACCGGCCCCGCGCCGGCAAGCAGCAGCGCGGCGAGCATCAGATATCAGTCGCCAGCGTCACGCCCTCGCGCCGCGCGGCGGAGACCAGCGTATTGCGTAGCAGCACCGCGATCGTCATCGGGCCGACGCCGCCCGGCACCGGCGTCATCGCGCCCGCCACGTCGGCGCAGGCGGGGTCGATGTCACCCACCAGCCCCTCGTCCGTGCGGTTGATGCCGACGTCGATCAGCGTCGCGCCCGGCTTGATCCAGTCCGGCTTCACCATCTTCGCCCGGCCCACCGCCGCGACGACGATATCGGCGCGCTTCACCACCTCGGGCAGATCGCGGGTGCGCGAATGGGCGACCGTCACGGTGCAGCTGTCGCCGATCAGCAGCTGCGCCATCGGCTTGCCGACGATGTTCGATCGGCCGATCACCACCGCGTCCTTGCCACTGAGATCGCCCAGCCCGTCACGCAGCAGCATCAGGCAGCCGAGCGGCGTGCATGGCACAAATCCGGGAAGGCCAGTCGCGAGCCGCCCAGCGTTGACCGGGTGGAAGCCGTCGACGTCCTTGTCGGGGTCGATCCGCGTGATGATCGCGCTTTCGTCGAGATGCTCGGGCAACGGCAGCTGGACGAGGATGCCGTCCACCGCGGGATCGGCGTTGAGCCGGTCGACCAGCGCCTCGAGCTCCGCCTGGCCCGTATCGGCCGGCAGGCGATGCTCGAAGCTCTCCATGCCAGCGGCGACGGTCGCCTTGCCCTTCGACCGGACATAGACGGCCGACGCCGGATCCTCGCCAACCAGCACCACGGCCAGCCCGGGCTTGCGGCCGCTTTGCGCGATTACCTCAGCGGCAGCTTCCGCCACCCGTGCGCGCAGCCCTGCGGCGAACGCCTTTCCGTCAATGATCCGTGCCGTCATGTCTCATGGCCATAAAGAGTAGCGGCGACCCGCGCCAGCGCGGCGGGGTCACCGGAAATGAACAGGCGTTTGATCCGGCTCGTCTCGCCGCCGGTCAGGCGAACCGACCCGCGCGACACGCCGAAGCTCTTGGCGACCAGCGCCACCACGGCAGCGTTCGCCGCGCCGTCCACCGGCGGGGCGGACACGCGGGCGGCGAAATGACCGTCGGTGCCGGCGGCCAGCGCGTCCCGCCCGCCCCGCGGCGTCACGCGCACCGCGATGGCGAGGCCGTCGTCGGCGGTCCGCCAGGCGGTCAGATGCTGCCCACCATCACGCTGGCGGCGATGTTGTTGAGGATGATCGTCAGGATCGCGATGCCGATCAGCACCACCGCCGGCGCCAGATCGATGCCCTGCAGTTGCGGCAGCACGCGGCGCAGCGGGCGATAGAGCGGCTCCGTCAGCCGATCGAGCCCCATGTACAGCGAGCGCACGAAGTTCGACTGCATGTTGACGACGTTGAACGCCACCAGCAGCGACAGCACGAACTGGATGACGATTACCCACCAGACGACGTTCAGCAGAACCTGCAGGATCTGGATGATGGTGAGCATCAGCAAGGGCGGCCTCCGTAGGGGTGTATCATTTCAATAGCACAGTTGGGCATGATGTCCCAGCCGATCAAGGCGATCAGGCCCGGCGGATCAGCGTTCCCGCGCCGCGGCGCGTGAAGATCTCGAGCAGCATGCCGTGGGGCACGCGGCCATCCAGCACCACCGCCGCATCGACGCCGGATTCGACCGCGGCGACGCACGTCTCGAGCTTCGGGATCATGCCCCCGGTGATCGTGCCGTCGGCGCGCAGGCCGGCAATGTCGGCAGGCGTCAGATCCGTCATCAGCTCGCCCGACTTGTCGAGCACGCCGGCAACGTCGGTCAAAAGGAAGAAGCGCTTGGCGCCCAGCGCCGCGGCGATCGCGCCGGCCATGGTATCGGCGTTGATGTTATAGGTGTGGCCATCGGCGCCGATGCCGATCGGGGCGATCACCGGGATGATGCCGTCACGGCTCAGCGTGTCGACGATCCGCCGATCGACCGCCACCGGCTCGCCGACGAAGCCAAGGTCGACCTTGCGCTCGATGCCCTGCAGCTGATCGGGCTCCTGACGCCCGACCTTCTCGGCCTGCACCAGCCCCGCATCCTTGCCGGAGATGCCTACCGCACGCCCGCCGGCAGCAGCGATCCAGGAGACGATCTGCTTGTTGATCGATCCCGCAAGAACCATCTCGGCGATGTGCGCGGTTTCCGCATCGGTGACGCGCAGCCCGTCGACGAAGCGCGATTCGACGCCCAGCCGCTTCAGCATCGATCCGATCTGTGGCCCGCCGCCGTGGACCACCACGGGGTTGATGCCGACCGCCTTCATCAGCACCACGTCCTCGGCGAAATCGCGCTGCGCCTCGGGATCGCCCATGGCATGGCCGCCGTATTTCACGACGAAGGTCGCACCGGCATAACGCTGGAGATAGGGCAGTGCCTCGACGAGCGTTTCGGCCTTGGCGAGCAGCCCCGGGGACGGAGAATGGTCGGTCATGCGGCGGCCGTTACGCGGGGCGCGGCGTCGCGTCCAGTTTCCGGCCGAGCGCGACGAAGCCGTAGATCAGCGGCGGCACCAGCACGATCGATAGCACGACTTTGGCGATCATCTGCCCCACCATCAGCTCCCCGATCGGGAACACGCCGTAGAAGGCGATGGTAACGAACAGCAACGTGTCGACCACCTGCGACAGGACGCTGGCGATTGCCGCGCGCAGCCACAACAGCCGGCTATCCTCCTTGCCCTTCAAGGCGGCGAAGATCGTCACGTTCAGTGTCTGCGACGTGCCATAAGCGACGAGGCCGCCCAGCCAGATGCGCGGTGTGCCGGTCATCATCAGCTCGAACGCACCGAGTCGCTCAGGCTCCATCGATGGCGCGGCCGGCACCACCAGCACCACCAGGGTCAGCACCAGCGAGACGAGCAGCGGCACGAAGCCGATCTGCACCAGCCTGTTGGCCATCTGGCGCCCGTGCAGCTCCGCGATCGCGCTCGATGTCGCCACCAGGAACAGGAAGGCGAAAATGCCCGCCTCCACCGACAGCGGGCCAACCGCCACCTGCTTGTTGCCGAGCACGCCGGCGATACAGACCATCCCGCCGTAAAAGATCGAGAAGGCGAAGAGCGAGCGCGAGATGAGCGCAGGGGCGCGTGATTCCATGCGCTTGCCGGTAGCATCGCGAACCGCGGTTGCGAAAGCAGCGATATTACGCAACCCGCCCGCTTCTCGCGCGCGCGAACGCCAAACCGCGCGGTTGGATGCTTGTCGAACGGGCGGTGCTTTCCCTATGATGGCGCACGGAAAAAGAATCCGGCGGCCAGGTTCCGCCCGAACGGGGACTTGTCGCACTTGAGCCGCTTTCTCATCGGCATTGCCGGTATTGCCGTCATTCTTGCGCTCGCCGTCGCGCTGTCGACCGATCGCCGCGCGATCCGCCCGCGCGTGGTGATCAGCGCCTTTGCGCTTCAGGTCGGGATCGCGGTGATGGTGCTCTACGTCGACTGGGGCAAGCGCGTGCTCGCCACCATGTCTGCGGGTGTCTCCAACCTGCTCGGCTATGCCAAGGCCGGCGTCGACTTTCTCTTCGGCCCGCTCGCCTCGCCGGAGATCGGCGGCAACAGCTTCGCGATCGCCGCGCTGCCGGTGATCATCTTCTTCGCCAGCCTTGTTTCGATCCTTTATTACCTCGGCATCATGCAGCTCGTCGTCCGCTGGCTGGGCGGCGCGCTGGAAAAGGTGATCGGCGTTTCCAAGGTGGAAAGCCTGTGCGCGGCGGCCAACGTCTTCGTCGGCCAGTCCGAATCGCCGCTCGTCATCCGCCCCTATCTCGCCGGCCTCACCCCGCCGCAGCTGTTCACCGTGATGACCAGCGGCATGGCCGGCGTCGCGGGCACGATCCTCGCGGCCTATGCCTCGATGGGCATCCGTATCGACTATCTCCTCGCCGCCAGCTTCATGGCCGCTCCCGCCGGCATCCTGATGGCAAAGATCATCATGCCGGACCGCACCGTGCCGCCGGAGGGCGAATTGCCGCTCGGCGACCTGCCCGATGCTGACCGCGAGATCCTGGTCTCCGAGTCACGGCTCGCCGGCGCGAGCATCGCCGCGCTGCCGAACGAGCTCGCGCCTGGCGAACCGATGCCGCAAGCGACCCATGACGAGGAGGCACCCGCCAACATCATCATGGCCGCCGCGCAGGGCGCGCAGACCGGCGTCCGCCTCGCGGTCGCGGTCGGCGCGATGGTGCTGGCGTTCGTCGCCCTAGTCGCGCTCGCCAACGGCATCCTCGGCGGCATCGGCGGCCTGTTCGGCTATCCCGATCTCAGCTTCCAGCAGATCCTCGGCTATGCCTTTGCGCCGGTGATGTTCCTCATCAACGTGCCGTGGGACGAGGCACTGCGCGCCGGCGGCATGTTCGGCCAGAAGATCGTGCTGAACGAATTCGTCGCCTATATAGATCTCGGCCGGCAGGCGGGCGAGCTGTCCGAGCGCACCGTCGCGATTGTCACCTTCGCCTTGTGCGGCTTTGCAAACTTCTCCTCCATCGCGATCCAGATGGCGGTGACCGGCAATCTCGCCCCCAACCAGCGGCCGATGATCGCCAAGCTCGGCATCCGCGCGCTTCTTGCTGGCAGCCTCGCGAACCTCCTCTCCGCCGCGCTCGCCGGCCTGCTGATCGGCTGACCGGCGGGGCACCCTGTTCGTCGCGATGTCCCACTGTTAGGCTCGCTTCATGGCAACGCAGCACCGCACGATTGAACATCTGATCGCGCAGGCTGCTGGTGCCGGGGAAGTGACCGCCAAGCCGATGTTCGGTGAGTACGGCGTGTACCTCGACGGCAAGATGATCGGCACGGTCTGCGACGATCAGCTGTACCTGAAGCCAACCGCCTCCGGCCGCAGCCATGCCGAGCCTGTGTCGGAAGCGCCGCCCTACCCGGGCGCGAAGCCAAATTTACTGATCGAAGCCGATCGGTGGGACGATGCCACATGGCTCGGCGAACTGCTGCGCATTACCGCGGCTGAGCTGCCGACACCCAAGCCGCGCAAGCCGAAGAAGGCGACCTGAGCGTCAGCCGCCCAACGGCCCCGTTCCCCGCGGACCTCATCGGTCCTGAGGCCGACAGCAGATAGAGGAACGGGCCGAAATCCCACGGGGAAGTGCCCCCGTCAGCCGACGGAAATCCCCGTGTCATGCCCACTCAGAAAGTCGGGCGCTCTCCTTCAATGGTGAGATCGCGTGCTGACCTGAGGCTAAGATGAGTCTGGTAATAATATTTACCCGTGGGGCGCCCTTTAGCCAAAAAGTCGATTCTCGTTTTCTTGGCGACCCCTGACAGCGATCACCTTTCCCAGGACTGCATTTTCAACCGGGCGACCAAGCCGCTCAGCCAGGGCACGTTCCTCTGACGGAGTGACAACGATCGACAGGTTTCGGGGATCGCGATAGTCAGTTTCAGAATTGAGATACAGAAACGATCCTTGCCTGCCCGTTGCTCGCACGACCATTTCGAACACGCCGCCAACGCCGCTCGGCATCTCGGCGGCGTTCATGACAGCTTGGGCGGGCGACAAGCGCAACGGCAACATTCGGGGTGCCTGAGCCGCAATGATCGTCGATGGAAATACTGTGAGCGCGATGGTCATCATCGCATATGCCGATCTCATGTAGCGCCCTTCTGAAGCAGAAACTCTTGCGTGCCACGCTCGGTGGACAGCAACAAGCCCCAGAATACATTGCAGACTCTTAATGCGGCAGTTCACAAGGACGATATTTGCTTGCGACTCAAAGCCAGCCGGTCACAGCCCCCGCCCGCCCCGCATCCGCTTGCGCAGCGATCCGGGCATCCAGCGCGAGGCGAAGGCGAGGCGGCGTGCCGTCTTGCCGACCAGCGTGTGCATGCGCTCGCCATGCACCGCCGCCCAGGCGGCCTCGGCCACCGTCTCAACGGGGGTGAACTCGAGCCCCGCCTCCACCACCGTCTCGCGCACGCTGCGGTTCGATCCGCCGACGCCGGCCTGCAACAGCGGCGTGTCGATGAAGCCCGGCATCAGGCTGCGTACGCGGATGCCGTCCGCTGCCCATTCGGCGTCGAGCGCCTCGGTCAGCCCGCGAACGCCGAACTTGGTGGCCGAATAGACCGCCGCCCCGGCGGTGCCATAGATGCCGGCGGCTGACGCCGTGTTGAGCAGGCACGCCCCCGGCGTCGCGGCAAGAAACGGATAGGCCAGCCGCGCGCCATAGACGACGCCCTTCAGGTTCACGTCCAGCGCGCGGTCGAGATCCTCGAGCGAGGTCGCGCCGAAAGGCCCGCCGACGGCGACTCCGGCGTTGTTGAATAACACGTCCAGCCGCCCCCCGCTGGCACCGACGAACTCGGCCAGCACTTCTTCCCAGTCCTCCGGCGATCGCACGTCCATCACATGGCTCGTCGTCCGGTCGGTCGGCAGCGTCGCTGCCGTGTCGACCAGCCCCGCCGGGTCCCGGTCCGCCAGTCCGACGCGCCAGCCGCGCGTCGCAAACAGCTGCGCCACTGCCCGGCCGATGCCGGAGCCGCCACCGGTGATGAGGATCGCCTTCATGTCCCAAGCTCTCTTATTTGACCTGCCCTGCCGCATCCCGCATCCTCCGGGGCGATGCCAGCGGAATCGCCCGGCCCCACGGTCGCCTTCCACGGCGTATCGAAGCGTTACGCCGCCGGCGCTGCGGCGGTCGACGACGTATCACTCACGATCGCCGGGGGAAGCTTCGTTGCGCTGGTCGGAACGTCTGGATCGGGCAAGTCGACGTTGCTCAAGACGATCAACCGCCTTGTTGTCCCCAGCGCAGGCCACGTCGCGATCGATGGCGAGGACGTCGCGGCGCAGCCCCTGCCCGCACTGCGCCGCGCCATCGGCTATGTCTTCCAGAATGTCGGGCTGTTCCCGCACCTGACGGTTGCGGAGAACATTGCGCTGCCAATGCGCATTGCGCGCCAGCCGGCAGCGGATCGCGTCGGCGCGATGCTCGATCTCGTCGACCTGCCGCGCAATCTCGCTGCGCGCCTCCCGGCCGAGCTTTCCGGCGGCCAGCGCCAGCGCGTCGGAGTCGCCCGCGCGCTCGTCGCCGGCCCGCGCCTGATGCTGATGGACGAGCCGTTCGGCGCGCTCGATCCCGTCACCCGCGCCGCGCTTGGTGACGCGGTCCACGCGCTCCACTCCCGCCTCGGCCTCACCACCATCATGGTGACGCACGATATGGCGGAGGCGCTTCTCCTCGCCGATCGCATCCTCGTCATGCAGCACGGCCGGATCGTCGCCGATGAGACACCCGCCACGCTTCTCGCCGGCGGCGGTGGCGAGGCGGCGCAGGCGCTGGTCGCCGTGCCGCGCACCCAGGCCGAACGTATCGCAGGGCTCGCGCGGTGAGCGAGGCGTGGACGCGCGTTCCCGAACTCGCGGCGCAGCATTTGCTGCTCGCCATCACGGCGCTGGTGCTGGGTATCGCGATTGCCGTGCCGCTCGGCTTCTGGTCGGCACACCGGCCCGCCGCCGCCCGCGTCGCGCTCGGCTTTGCCAGCCTCGTCCAGACGGTCCCCAGCCTCGCGCTGCTCGCGCTTTTCTATCCCGTGCTGCTGTGGATCGGCGGCGTCCCCGCGCTCGGCTTCCTGCCGTCGCTGCTCGCGCTCACGCTCTACGCGCTGTTGCCGATCCTGCGGAACGTCGTCACCGGGCTGCAGGGGCTGGATCCCGCCGTGGTCGAGGCGGCCGACGGCATCGGCATGACGCGCTGGCAGAAGCGCCGGCTGGTGGAGGCGCCGCTCGTCCTTCCGCTTGCGATGGCCGGCATCCGCACCGCCGCGGTGTGGACGATCGGTGCCGCCACCCTCTCCACCACCGTCGGCCAGCCGAGCCTCGGCGACCTCATCTTCGCCGGGCTGCAGACGCAATCGTGGCCGCTCGTCCTCGCTGGCTGCATTGCCGCCGCGGGTCTCGCGCTTGGCGTCGATGCGCTGCTCGGCCTCGCGCAATATGGCGTCGCTACTCGCCGTCGCTGGATCGCAGCCGCATCGCTTGCGCTGCTCGGTCTCGCGACGCTCGCCGCAACGACGCCGCTGTGGCGCAGCGGCGCGCATCGGACGGTGGTGATCGGCGCCAAGAACTTCTCGGAGCAATATATCCTCGCCCGGCTGATCGGGGATCGCCTGCGCGCAGCCGGCTATGAGGTCGCATATCGTGATGGCCTTGGATCGGCCGTCGCCTTCGGCGCAGTCGCCGGCAACACGATCGACGTCTATGTCGATTATGCCGGCACGATCTGGACCGGGCAGATGAAGCGCAGCGACGTGCCGCCGCGCGCCGATCAGGTTCGCGCCATCACGGATTGGGCGCGCGACACCCACGATGTGACGCTGCTCGGCCCGCTCGGCTTCGAGAACGCTTATGCCTTTGCGATGCGCAGCTCCGACGCGCGGCGCCTGAACATCGCCTCGCTCGATGATCTCGTCACCCATGCCCCGGCGCTCGCGCTCGGCGCTGATCTGGAGTTCCTAGACCGTCCCGAATGGGCCGCCGTCCGTCGCGCCTACCCGCTGCGCTTTGCCAGCATGACGCCCTACAGCCCGACCTTCATGTACCGCGCGGTCGCCAGCGGGCGGGCGGACGTGATCAGCGCCTTCTCCTCGGACGGGCGTATCGCGGCCGATCGCCTGACCGTGCTCAGCGATCCGAAGCGCGCGATCCCGGGCTATGACGCGATCCTGCTGGTCGCGCCGCGGCGCCGCGACGATGCCGCCCTCCTCGACGCGCTTCGCCCGCTCGTCGGCCGCATCCCGGTCGAGGCGATGCGGGAGGCGAACTACATGGTCGATCGCGATGCCGATAAGACAAGCCCGGAAGCCGCCGCCGCATGGCTCGACCGCAAGATCACCGGCGCCGCGCGCTAAACGAACCACCCCTCGCGGCTCTGCTCCAACTGCTCGATCAGCGTCGAGAGGGGTGCGTCCCGCCGCGCCTCCAGCCATAGGGCACGAACCCGGAATTGCGCCGCATCCCCCGTGACTGGGCGCACCGCCAGCTGCGCCATCGCCGCGTCGACCTGGCTTTCGCACAGCAGCGCCAGGCCCTCCCCGGCCGCGACCCGCGCCAGCAGTTGGGACCGCCGCGCATCCGCCACGATCCGCGTGGCTGGCGCCGCAACCTTCGGGAACAGCCGGTCGATCAGGAAGCGGTGCAATTGCTCGCGCGCACGATCGCGCGACACCAGCAGGACTGCATCCGCGAGTTGGTCGATCGTGATGTCGGGCGCTGCTGCCAGCGGATGATCCGGCGCCATCGCCACCACCGCCCTGTCAGGCCATAATTCTACGCTCGCAAAACCTTCGACACCAGCGCCGGGGCGCAGCGCCAGCGCCAGCCGGCCGGACGCCACGCCCCCCGGCAACTCGGCAAAACCCATCTCGTGGACGCCGACGTTTAGGTCGGGCCACGCCATGCTGAACGCGACAAGCGGCCCCGCCAGCCGATCGCGGCAAATCCCGCCAAAGCAACCGATAGAAAAGTCCAAAATGGAAGAATCGAAGCCGGGCGGCGAAAAGTGGCGTTGCATCAGGGAGCTGTTTCCCCTGCCCGCCGACACCTGCCGCGTAACTTGCGACGAGTGCGACGAAAGCTCGACGAAGGTGCCTGCCCCGTCGGCGGCGCCGGCCAGCGTGCGACGCGCGCCCTATGCGCGACTCGGCCACGTGATGCTAAGCTGCGCCTCCGGGGGGGGACAGATGGATACGAGCGGAGGAATGCGCGCGCAGAACGCCACCGCAGCGTCACCACCTGCGCTCGATTCTGTCGAGGCGGTAAAGCTGTGGCTGTCGGAACAGTTTGCCGCTGAACGCCCGCCGGCAGCGATCCTCGCGATCGTGTGCGAAACCATCGCCCGGTACCTGGGCGTCAGCCGCGTCGGCTATGGCGAGGTGGAGGGGGACGAGTTCGTCGTCCTTCATGACCGGACCGACGGGCTCGCCACGATGGTGGGCCGCCGTCCGCTGCACCGCGATTCCGGGCTGGTGCGCGAATATGTCCGCGGCCGCACGATCGCCGCCACCGACGTTGATGGCCTTGATCTGACGGAGGCGGAGCGCGCCAGCCTGCGCGCCACCCACTGCCGCGCCACCTTGTCGGTGCCGCTGATCCACGATGGTCGCTTCGTCGCGCTCTTCTCCGCCAATCATCATGAACCGCGCGTCTGGGCGGAGGATGAGATCGCGCTCGTCGCGCAGACCGGCGCGCGCACCTGGGCGGCGCTCGAGCAGGCGCGCACGCTCGCCAGGCTGCGCGAAAGCGAGGAGCAGTTCCGCCTCCTGGCCGACAACATGCCCGGGATCTGCTGGCTCGCCGATCCCGATGGCTTTGGCTATTGGATGAACCGTGCCGGCCGCGCTTATTATGGCGATGCGGTGCGCGATCCCAGCCGCACCATCCATCCCGAGGACCGCCGGGAGGCGATGCGGCTCTACTCCCGGTCCACGCGCGAGGGCTTGCCGCTCGAAACGACGGTGCGGATGCACGGGCTCGACGGCATCTATCGCCCGCTCCTCACCCGCACCGTGCCGATCCGCGACGCGAACGGCGCGATCACGCGCTGGTGCGGCATCCAGTTCGATCTGAGTGGCCAGGCCGCGCGCACCGAACACGAGATTTTCCTGCGCGGCCTGTCCGACGCGATCCGCGACGAAACCGAACCGGCGATCATCCTGGCGACGGTCGCGGACATGCTGAAGGCGCATCTCGGCGCCACCCGCGTCCTTTACAGCGAAGCGGAGCCCTCTTCCGAGGGGCCGATGATCAGCATCCGGCGTGGCCTCGCCGATCTGCTGCCACAGGCGGACAATACGCGCCGTTTCCCCGCCGCCTTCGACGCGTTGTTCGCCGCTTTTGCCCGCGGCGAGACCATCATTACCGAAGATTTCTCGACTTTGGGCGGCCCGATCACCGTTGGCACGCGGGATTATATGGCGGCGATCGGCGTGCGTTCCGGCATCTCGGTGCCGCTCGTGAAGGCGGGCCGGCTCGACGGCATATTGATCGTCCAGCACCACCTCCCCCGCCACTGGTCGCCGGCGGAGATCGCACTGGTGGAGGCGGTAGCCGAGCGCACCTGGGCAACGCTCACCCGCGCCCGCGCCGAGGAGGCGCTGAAGGCACGCGAGCGCGAACAGGCCTTCCTCATCCGCTGGAATGATCGCGTCCGCGCCGCGCTCGATCCGGCCGCGATCACCCAGATCACGCTCACCATGCTCGGCGGCCACCTCGGCGCGACCAGCACCACCTGCTCGACGATCGAACTCGATCCGGTCGGTCCCGCCGGCGACGGGCGTTACACCGTCATCGCGGAATGGGCGCCGGGCCGCCCCTCGGTGCTCGGCTATTCCTGGCCCGCGGCGAACCTCAGCCCGATGGTGCGCAGCGCCTATCTCGCCGGCGAGATGATGGTCAGCGAGGATCTGTCGAAGGATCATCGCTTCTCCGCCGAGGCGCGGCGCCGCTTTGCCGAGACCGGCATCGTCGCGCGGATCGGCGTCCCGCTGGCACGCGGCGGCGTGGTGCAGGCGATCCTCGCGATCGACCAGAACAGCCCGCGCCGCTGGCATCCGGCAGAGGCCGCGCTGGTCGGCGAGGTAGCGGACCGGATGTGGGGCATGCTCGAACGGGCACGCGCCGAGCAATCGCTGAAGGCGCGTGAGCGCGACCAGGCATTCCTGGTCGACTGGACCGATGCGCTGCGCGGCCTTTCCGAACCCGACGACATCATGCTGGATACGATGGAGCGGCTCGGCCGCCATCTCGGCACGACGCGCGTCACCTATTCGGAATTCGATCATGACGACCGCGTCTTCACCACCCGCTGGGACTGGTGCGATGGCTGCCCCAGCCTGATCGGTACCCGTGTCTCGCTGGAGGCGATCGGCACGCGGGCGCAGCGCGAATGGATCGCGGGCGAGATCGTCCGTTACGATGATGTCGCCAGCGATCCGCGCACCGACCCCAAGGACCTGCCGATCTACGCCGAGCGCGACATCGCCGCCTTCGTCAGCATCCCGCTGATCCGCGACGGCGGCGTTGCCGCGATCCTCTCGGTCCAGTCACGCGCGCCGCGGGCGTGGAAGGCCCGCGAGATCGCGCTGATCCGCGACATGGGGGAGCGGACATGGAACGCACTGGAGCGCGCCCGCACCCAGGCTGAACTTGCCCGGCGAGAACGGGATCAGGCGTTCGTCATCGCCTGGAGCGACCGGCTGCGCGCCGAGACGGATCCTGACGCGATCCTCGCCACGACGCTTGCCGCTCTCGCCGGCCACCTCGGCACCGCGCGGGCCAATTTCGCCGAGCCGGAGGCGAACGGTGGTTTTACTGTCCTGCACGAATGGCGCGACACGGTCGGCGCCACCCGCGCGTCGCCGCGGCCTGCCGTGAGCGATGCGGTGGAGTCATCGTATCTCGCCGGCGAGACCGTGATGTCGCGGGACGTGGATTCGGATCCCCGCTTCGACGAGGCGGCCCGCGCCCGCTACCACGCCGTCGACGCCGCCACTTTCGCGGCAGTGCCGATGGTGCGCAGCGGCACGACCTGCGCCTTGCTCTCGGTGCAGGATCGCAGCGCCCGCGACTGGTCGGAGCGCGAACTGCAGCTCCTGCGCGAGGTTGCCGATCGCCTCTGGACGATGCTGGAACGCGCGCGCGCCGAGGCATCGCTGCTCGAACGCGAACGCAATCAGGCGTTCCTCGTCGAATGGAGCGATCAGCTGCGGCAGCTCAGCACCGCCGATCAGGTGATGGCGGCAACGCTCGAGCGGCTCACCCGCCACCTCGGCATCACGCGCACCACCTATTCGATCAACACCGGGCCCGACGGCGAGTTCGTCGTGGTGGCCAACTGGTGCGACGGCGTCAGCAGCGTCGTCGGGCGGCGCTTCTCGGTCGCGCAGGTATCCCAGACGATTGCCGACCAATGGCGTGCGGGTCACGTGATCCGCTACGATGACATCGTCGGCGATCCGCGCGTGCTGCCGGGGCGCGAGGCTTATTATGCCGAAATCGAGGTCCGTGCCTTCGTCACGGTGCCGCTGATCGTCGAAGGCGAGATGCGCGCCTCGCTTTCCGCCCAGTCGCGTCATCCGCGTGGCTGGCGCCAATCCGAGATCCAGCTGATCCGCGACGTATCGGAACGGCTGTGGATCGCGCTCGATCGCGCCCGCGCGCTCGCCGAACTGCGCCAGCGCGAACGCGATCAGGCCTTCCTGATCGGCTGGAGCGATCTCGTCCGCGACGAAAGCCGCGCGCACGCAATCCTCGACATCACGCTGGAATGGGTCGGGCGGTATCTCGGCGTATCGCGCGCCAATTATTCCGAGAGTGACGAGGAAGGGCACGCGCTTCACGTGGTGCGTGAATGGACCCGGGACGGCACGCCGGCGCTGCTCGGGCAGCGCTTCCCCTTCGCGCAGCTTGGTGATCGCCTGCTCGACAGCCACTTCACCGGCACACCCGTCGTGATCGACGACATCGCCACCGATGATCGCTTCGATGAACGAAATCGCCCGCTGTTCGAAAGCATCGGCATCGGCGCGCTGAGCAGCGTCACGCTGACGCGCGCGGGGCGGATCGTCGCCATCCTGTCGATGCAGCAGGCCGAGCCGCGCGCCTGGCGCCCCAGCGAGGTGCGCCTGCTGCGCGAGATCGCGGACCGGACCTGGGCCACCCTGGAGCGCGCCCATGCCGAGGAAGCGCTCGAGCGCAGCCGTGAGGCGCTGTATCAGACGGAGAAGCTCTCGGCGCTCGGCTCGCTTCTCGCCGGGGTCAGCCACGAGCTAAACAACCCCCTGTCGATCGTCGTCGCCCAGGCGGTGATGATGGAGCGCCAAGCGAAGGGAGGTGACCTCGCGGACCGCGCGTTCAAGATCCGCAAGGCGGCCGATCGCTGCGCGCGCATCGTCCAGACCTTCCTCGCCATGGCCCGGGCCAAGCAGCCGGAACGCCAGCCGGTCGATCTGAACCAGGTCGCGATCGCTGCGCTGGACCTCGCCGAATTCGGCCTCCGGACGGAGGGGATCCGCATCGAACGCGCTTTTGACCCCGCCTTGCCGCAGATCGCCGCCGATGCCGATCAGCTCCACCAGATCATCATCAACCTGTTGATCAACGCCCAGCATGCGCTCGTCGGCCATGGCGGGATCGGCGAGCGTGTGGTGCGGATCACCACCGCCCGGGGGCCGGAGCCGATGACGGTGGTGCTCGACGTGGCGGACAATGGCCCCGGCGTCCCGGCCGACGCGCGCCGGCGGATCTTCGAACCCTTCTTCACCACCAAGACGCAAGGCGAAGGCACCGGTGTCGGCCTCTCGTTCTCGCAAGGCCTGGCGGAGGCGCACGGCGGGCGGCTGACGCTGCTGCCCACCCGCACCGGCGCCACCTTCCGCCTGACGCTGCCGGTCGATCCGCAGCAGATGCTGGGCCGTGCCGAGCCGAGCGCGGCCGAGCCGCCGCCCCCGCCGCAGCGGCGCGCACTGGTGATCGATGACGAGGCCGAAATTGCCGAATCGCTCGCCGACTTCCTTTCGCTCGAGGGCTTCACCTGCGACATTGCGGTTGGCGGGCTGGCGGCCAAGTCGCGGCTCGCCGGCGGCGACTATGACCTCATCGTCAGTGATCTGCGCATGCCCGACATGGACGGGCCCGCGCTCTATGACTTCGTGCGCGCAGAGCGGCCGGATCTCGCCTCACGCGTCGCCTTCGCCACCGGCGACACGCTTGGTGCTGCTGCCGCGCGCTTCATTGCCGAGATGCAGCGCCCGGTGCTGGAAAAACCCTTCGTACCCGAGGCGGTGCGCCGCTTCCTTGACCAGATGGAGCAAAGATGAGCGACGCCATTCCCCACATCGTCCTGGTCGATGACGAAGAGGATCTGCGGGAGCCGACCGCCGCCTATCTCGCGGACCAGGGCCTCGATGTGTCGGAGGCGGATGGCGGCCGCGCGCTCGACGCCATCCTGGCGGAGCGTCCGGCCGATCTCGTCGTGCTCGACGTCACCATGCCCGAAGAGGACGGCTTCTCGATCGCGCGCCGGCTGCGCGCCACCGGCAAGCCGATCGGCATCATCATGCTGACGGCACGGCAGGACGTGATCGACCGCGTGGTGGGGCTGGAGCTTGGCGCGGACGATTACATGATGAAGCCGTTCGAGCCGCGCGAACTGCTCGCGCGCGTGCGCTCCGTGCTTCGGCGCGTCGCCACGACGAGTACGCCGGCCTCGGAACCGCAGACCGCGCCCGCGGAGATGCCGGGCGGCGGCTATCAGACCGAATTCTGGATCCCCACCGGCCGCGGCCAGGTGCGCGTCGCGGTCGACGCGATCGAGTGGATCGAGGCGGCCAAGGATTATGCGCTGCTCCACACGGCGGAGCGCAGCTACATGATCCGCGTCACGATGGGGGCGCTGGAAGGCGCGCTCGATCCGGCGCAGCTGATGCGCGTCCACCGCTCCGCCTTCGTGCGGCCGGACGCGGTGCAGGCGATCAACCAGATCGGCCGCCACACCACATTGGTGCTGAAATCAGGAGCGAGCGTCCGTGTCGGCCCGCAGCATGTCGGCGACGTTCGCCATCGGCTGAAGCGGTAGCGGCGCCGATCCCGCCGCTTCGTCGCGGCCACCGGCACCTTGGTCGCAGCCCCGCCCCGCCGATCGCACGGCGGCTGACGCCCACACCGGGCGATGGCACCTGCCTCCTCACGAAAGGAGACGCGCCATGCACCGTCCAAGCTTCTTCCCGGCGCTGCTCGCCGGCTTCCTGCTGACCGTTATGGTGATCGCGCCGTCCGTCGGCGCCGCCTGAGGGATTTGCCGCGGCCGTCCCTCCGCCCAGCAGGTCGCGGCAAACGGGCGCCGGCCCCTATCGGGCCGGCGCCCTCATATCGTCAGTTCAGGACGACGGTCACCGCGCGGCGGTTCTGCGCCCAGCTCTCCTCGTCGGAGCCAAGTGCCAGCGGCCGCTCCTTGCCGTAGCTGATGGTCGTGATGCGCGACGGCGAGATGCCACGCGCGACGAGATAGTTCTTCGCCGAATTCGCGCGGCGATCGCCCAGCGCCAGGTTGTACTCGCGCGTGCCGCGCTCGTCGGCATGGCCTTCGATCGTCACCCGCACGTTCGGATAGCGCTGCAGCCAAACCACCTGGCTGTCGAGGATGCCGCGCGCCGTGCCGTCGATGTCGTACATGTCGAGGCCGAAGTTGATCGTGTCGCTGGTAACCGAGCGCTTGAAGTCCTCGGACGAGCCCGGGATGACCGCGCCATCGCTCGGGCCGGTCGGGCCGGTCGGGCCCTGCGGCGCCTCGCCCGGCGCCGGCGGCAGCACTTCGGGCCGCTTCTTCGAGCAGGCCGCGGTCGTGACAAGCGCCGTCGCGAGCAGGATGGTGGTCGTCAGTCTCGCCATTCTTCTTTCTCCCATTTCTGCACCCCGTATCTCACCCCCATAACAGCTTTACGGCCGCAGCGGACCCCATGAGGGGTCGGAGCCGTCGAGCGGCGTCGGCACGCGGCGTTCGTTGACGCCGGTCAGGTCCACCGACCACAGATCCGCCTTGCCGCTGCGCCCCTGTGCGGAGCGATAGAACATCAGCACGCGGCCGTTCGGCGCCCAGCTCGGGCCCTCGTCATGCCAGCCGTTGGTGAGGATCTTCTCGCCTCCGCCGCTGGTGTTCATGATGCCGATGCGGAAGCCGCCCGACATGCGCGTGAACGCGATCAGGTCACCGCGCGGGCTCCAGGCCGGCGTGCCGTAGCGGCCGCCGCCGAAGCTGATGCGCTGCTGGTTCGAACCATCGGCGTTCATCACGTACAATTGCTGTCCACCCGAACGATCGCTCTCGAACACGATCTTGCTGCCGTCGGGGGAATAGCTGCCGCCGGTATCGATGCCCGGCGAATTGGTCAGCCGCTGCGGCGTGCCGCCGGCAGCGGGCACGCGATAGAGGTCCGTGTTGCCGCCGGTCGCCATCGAGAACAGGATCCAGCGGCCGTCCGGCGAGAAGCGCGGTGCGAAGGTCGTGGCGACATTCTGCACCACCAGCCGCTGCCGTCCGCTGCCGATCTCGTAGACATAGATCGCCGGCACCCGGCCGACATAGCTCATGTACACGATCGACTGCTGGTTCGGCGAGAAGCGCGGCGTCAGCACGATCGACTGGCCGTTGGTCAGGAAGCGGTGGTTGGCGCCGTCCTGATCCATGATCGACAGCCGCTTGATGCGCTTGCCCTTCGGCCCCGTCTCGGAGACGTAGACGACGCGGCTGTCGAAATACGGTCCTTCGCCGGTCAGGCGGGTGTAGACCATGTCGGCGCATTTGTGCGCCGCACGTCGCCAGTCGGACGGTGGCACCACGAAGCCCTGGCGCATCAGTTCGGTTTGCGCCGACACGTCGAACAGATAGCAGCCGACCGTCAGCGTGCCGTCGCCATTGGCGCGGATATAGCCCTGCACCAGCGCCTGCGCGCCCGTGCCGCCCCAATAGCTGAACGCCGGTGCCTGCACTTCGGGGAACATCACGGTGCGCAGCTGCGCCGGCGACAGCGGCGTGAAGAGGCCCGAGTTGCGCAGGTCGTTGGTCACGATCTCCGCCAGCTGCCGGCCGAGCGCGTCGGTCGATCCCGCCGGCGTCTGCGCGACGGCGGCAGGCGGCATATAGGGGATGGCGATCGGCATCGGCGCCGAGATGCCGCCCGTCACGTCCACTTCCAGCGGGCCGCCGGCGGTCTGCGCGGGAGCCGCCGCCGGCGCCTGGACGGTCGGCACGTTGAGCGGCGTCGGTGGCACGTCCTGCGCGACGCCCGGCGCGGCGAGCAGCGCGAGGAACAGCGCCGCCACGCCCGCCCGGGCCGGTCGGCCGGATCCACGGGCTGCAAGGCCGGCGTCTCCGCGCGCATCGACACGCTCAGGGCGAACGGTTGTTGGTTCGATCATCACCGCAGCTTCCACTTGAAGTTGATGTTGTTCCACCCGCCACTGGGCGTGTCGTAATATTCCGCCGGCAGCTTGAGCGGCGAACAGCCCTTGAACGCCGCGATGCCGAGGTCCTTCACGCGCTGGGCGTAACGCTCGTTCTCGGGCGTGATGCCGGTCTGGCGGACGACCGTTGGCGTTGAGGCGAGCGTGCCGTTCTCGTTCAGGCGCAGGTTCAGCGTCGTCACGATCTGGTTCGCGCCGGGGCCCGGATCGACCTGGCGATCGGCGCATGGCTGAATCTGTCGCGCGATCGCCTGCACGATCGATGCAAGGGCGGTCGCATCGATCTTCGCCGCACGTGGCGTCTGACTGCGGCTCGTCGACGGCTCGGTCGTCAGGCCCTTCAGGAAGTCATCGCCGAGCCGGCCACCGCGCGGCTTTGCCGATTTGGACTGGCTGTCCGATCCCGATCCACGCGCCTTGGCGGCTGCGGCAGCTTTTGCCTTGGCATCCGCTGCAGCCTTCGCGCGCGCATCGGCCGCGGCCTTCGCCTTCGCCTCTGCGGCAGCTTTCGCCTTGGCAGCGGCAGCTTCCTTCGCGGCATTCTCGGCCGCTGCGGCCTTCTTCGCCGCCTCGCGCTCCGCCGCCGGGTTCGGCCTGGGCGTGGGCTTGGGCTGCGGCTTTTCAGCCGGCTTGGGCGCAGGCTGCGGCTTGGGCGGCGCGGGCTTGGGCTTGGGTTCCTGCTTGGGCGCAGCCTTGGGTGCAGGCTTGGGCGGCTCGGGCTTCGGCGCGGGCTGCGGCGGCGCGGGTTCGGGCTCGGGTGCCGGTTCAGGCTCGGCCGGCGCCGGCGGCGCCGCATCGTCCGGCTCGCCCGTTTCCGGGGCAACCGACTGCGCCGGCTCCTCCACCGCTTGCGGCGCCGTCGCCTCCAGCCCCACGTCCTTTACGAGGCTGACGTCGATCGGCTGCTGCTTCAGCTTTTCGGGATTGGGCGTCGAGAGGAAGCCGACGGACAAGAGCCCAAACAGGACCAGATGTCCTGCCCCTGCAACCCCAAGCCCGACCTTCTCCGTCTGATCCATCGCTTACTCGTCGCCGATCGTCACCAGCGCGACGCGGTTCAGCCCGGCGCGGTTCAACTCGCCCATCACCCGCATCACGCGGCCGTAATCGAGCGCACGGTCGGCGCGCAGATACACCTGCGGCGGATCACCCGCGCCCGATTGCGCCGCGATCGCATCCAGCCGCGCCGGCAGCGCGTCCGGCGCGATCTCCTCCTTGGCGATGAAGATCTGGCCATCGGCGTCGAGCGAAATCTCGGTCGGCTGCTGGTCCTGGTCCAGCGGCTTGGCGCGGCTGTCAGGCAGGTTCACCGGCACGCCCGCGGTCAGCAGCGGCGCCGTCACCATGAAGATGATCAGCAGCACCAGCATCACGTCGACGAGCGGCGTGACGTTGATCTCCGCCATCGGCGCGCGGCGCCCGCCGGATCGTTGCGAGGGAAGTTGCAGGGCCATCGGCTACCCCCTCACTTCTCGCGGTCGAGCTGGCGCGAAAGCGTCGCGTGGAAGCCGTCGGCGAAGCGGTTCAGCCGCGCTTCGATGCGGTTGATGGCATGGCTGAAGCGGTTGTAGGCGATGACCGCGGGGATCGCCGCGAACAGGCCGATCGCGGTCGCGAACAGCGCCTCCGCAATGCCCGGCGCGACGACCGCAAGGCTGGTGTTCTGCTGGCTGGCGATGCTGGTGAAGCTGCGCATGATGCCCCACACGGTGCCGAACAGGCCAACGAACGGCGCCACCGAGCCGACCGTCGCCAGAATGTTCAGCCGGTCGGACAGGTTGTCGATCTCGCTCGCCACGGCCGCGCCCATCGTCGTCGCCAGCCGCTCGCGCGTGCCGCCGCGATCGATCACCGCGCCCTGGGTCGAGCGCCGCCACTCCGCGACGCCCGCGGCAAACACCCGCGCGCTTGGCAGGTCCGCATCGGCGCGTGTCTTGTAGAACGCGTCGATATCCTCCGCCTTCCAGAAATCGCGCTCGAACGTCTCAGTCGCCTTCCGCGTCCGCCCCAGCTTGCGCCAGAACATGAAGATGATCGCCCAAGTCCAGATGCTCGCGGCAAGCAGCCCGAACATCACCAGCTTCACCACCCAATCGGCCTGCAGGAACAAGGCGATCGGGGAGAGGGTGGCAGCGTCGGTATTGAAGAACGGGTTCAAGGCCTGTTTTCCCCTTTGTCGACAAGTGCGGAGAAACGGTCGATCCAATCACGCGGTTGCCGGCGCGGCCGCCCCGAAGGGGCGACCAGCGCGGCGACCACATCCGCCTCCGCCAGCACAAGCGCGTCACGCATGACTCTTTGATGAATGGAGACGCTGGCCGCGCGCACGGCCGTCACCCGCGTCGTCACCACCAGCGCGTCATCGAGCCGCGCGGGCGCGGCGTAGCGGATCGACAGGCTGGCGACGGCATAGGCGCCGTCGCCCGCTTCCTGCACCGCACGCTGATTGACGCCCACCAGGCGAAGCATGTCCGATCGCCCGCGTTCCATGAAACGCAGGTAATTGGCGTGATAGACCACGCCCGACAGGTCGGTGTCCTCGAAATAGACGCGCACCGGCAAACGGTGCTCGAACCCGTCGAAGCGCCCCTCGGCGGGCTGATCGGCGCGGCCGGTCTCCATGTCGCGCTGTTAACCCAACGCCTTGCCCGGCGTAACCCCTTCGCTGAGCGTCCGGGCGGGCGCGATCAACGGCGCGGCGCGACCGGCTCCTCGTCCTGCAGCGCCGCCATGTCGAGCTCCAGCCGCGGCGCGCGGGTACCGACCGCAGCGGCAGGGGCGGCAGGGGCAGGAGCGGCCACGGCCGCCGTGCGGACGCCGGCAGCCGGCACCACGGCGCGCGATGCCACCGCGGGCAGCGGCTTGCTCACCGGCGCCGGGGCCAGTGTCGGTGCGCGGGTACCCACCGCCGGCTCCGGCGCAGCGGCAACGCGCGTCGCGACGGCGCGCGCCGGCAAAGGCGCCGCAGTTGCCGGTGTCGACACCGGTAACGCCTGCGGTCGCGCCACCTGCGGCGTGATCGACGCATGGACCGGCACAGATGCGGGGGCCGCTGCGGCGATCACCGGTCGCGGCGCGAGCATTTCCGCGAATGGCGCGTCCAGCGTCGGCAGCACAGCTGCGGCGAAGCTCTGCAGCTCGCCCGGGCGCAGCCGTTCGGTCTCCGTCAGCGTCGCCGCCGCGGCCGTGCAGAACGCATCGCGTGCCTGCGCCTGCGAGAAGAAATTGTAGAGGCGGGTCATCGCATCGTCATAGCGATCCTGCCAGTCCCCGCCGCTCGCCTTGAACTCCGCCGACAGCGTCGCTTGCGCCGTCGCCAGCGTCGCCTTGTGCGTCGCCAGCATGGCATTGTAGCGCTGGATGATGCCGGCTTCCTCGGTCCCGCGGCAGGCGAGGGCCGCGACGTTCAGCGCCACCCGGACGTGCCAGACGGTCGCCGCATCGCTCAGGCCGCGGTTGATCGGAGACAAGGGCGGCGTGATGTACACCGGAACGGCCGGCGTCGGCGGCGGTGGCGGCGCCTCCGCGATCACCTTGGGCTTCGTCGAGCAGGCCGCCATGGCGACCAACACGAGGGCGGCAGAGGCTAGCGATACGCGTGACATGGCGGCTCCGTTTTCTCCCCGGCTCCCGAATCGAAACGTGCGCCCGATAAAGTTACCGCGCAGTAAACCTTGCGATAAACGGATCCGGTTCGGATCGGCTCCAGTGGTAACGATGTGTCCGCATCCCCTTGCACCAAGGAGAGTTCTGCTTCCCGGCTGCAACGGCCACATCCTGAGGAACACGATCTTGAGTCACCAGAAGCTTCCGAACCGCAGCTACGCCGCCCTGTTGTTCGACATGGATGGCACCATCCTCAACAGCATCGCCGTGGCCAATCGCGTGTGGACGACATGGGCGGAGCGGCACGGCATCGATCCCGCGGAAGTCCGCGCAGTGATGCATGGCGTGCAGGCGGCCGAGACGGTGCGGCGCTTCGCGAAGCCGGGCATGGATCCGGATCACGAGGCCGCGCTCATCACCGCCGCGGAGATCGAGGACGTGGAAGGCGTAGTGGAGATCGCCGGCGCCCGGCACCTTCTCGATCAACTCGCCGATGCACGCTGGGCGGTGGTCACGTCCGCCCCAAGTGCGCTCGCCTTGCGCCGCATGGAGGCCGCTGGGCTGCCGCTTCCGCCGGTCATGATCAGTGCCGAGGATATCGCGAACGGCAAGCCGGCACCCGATTGCTTCCTCGCAGCCGCCAGCGCGCTCGGCGTCGCGATCGAAGACTGCCTGATATGGGAGGATGCGCCGGCCGGGATTGCCGCTGCCGAAGCCGCCGAGGCGACAGCGATCATCGTCCTCCGCGCGGCGCACGACGATCCACCTTCCACGTCGCATCCCGTGGTCCGCGATTATCGCGGGCTTGCAGTGGCGGTTCAGGCGGACGGCAGCATCCGCCTGACCGGCGTCACTCCTTAGCGGCCTGCGCCGCGGCCTTACGCTGATCGGCGCGCCGCGACATCAGGTTCAGCGCCTCGACCAGGACCGAGAAGCCCATCGCGGCATAGATATAGCCCTTGGGCACATGCACGCCGAAGCCGTCCGCGATCAGCACCGCGCCGATCATCAACAGGAAGCCCAGCGCCAGCATCACGACGGACGGGTTGCGCGCGATGAAGTTCGCCAGCGGATCCGCCGCCAGCACCATCGTGCCGACCGCGACCAGCACCGCGATCACCATCACCGCCAGATTGTCGGTCATGCCCACCGCCGTCAGGATCGAATCGATCGAGAACACCATGTCGAGCAGGATGATCTGCACAATCGCCCCGCCGAAGGTGATCGCCGCCACCTGCTTCTTGTCGAGCAGGTCGTCGCTCACCCGCGGATCGACGTTATGGTGGATCTCCTTGGTCGCCTTCCAGATCAGGAACAGGCCGCCCGCGATCAGGATCAGGTCCCGCCAGGAGAACGCCGTCTCGAACGCCGGCTGGCCATAATCGTTGAGCGGCCCCTTGATGCCGAGGTCGAACACCACCGCCGTCAGGCCGACGAGCCAGGCGATCATCGACAGCAGGATAAGGCGCATGACCAGCGCCAGCCCGATGCCGAGCTTGCGGGCCTTGCCGCGCTGCTCCTCGGGCAGCTTGTTCGACAGGATCGAGATGAAGATCAGGTTGTCGATGCCAAGCACGACTTCCATGATCACCAGCGCGATCAGCGCCGCCCAGGCGGTCGGATCGGAGAATAACGCAACAAGGCTTTCCATGCCGCGATGCTATGCGGCCGATCGCCCACCGGCAACGAGGATATTTGTGCCGCCCGCGGAACCTATGCCGCGCGCTGCTCCAGCGCCTGCGCGGCTTCCGCCATCAGCGACGCGATGATGTCGGCCAACGGCTCTTCCTTGGTGACCATGCCCACCGACTGGCCAGCCATCACGCTGCCATGCTCGACATCGCCGTCGATCACCGCGCGGCGCAGCGCGCCGGCCCAATAATGTTCGATCTGCAGCTGCGCCTCGGCCATCGCGACCGACCCTTCGTCCAGCGCCTGCGCCACTTCGCGCTGCTTCGCCGTGAACAATTCGCCCCCGGCATTCTTCAACGCGCGCACCGGGATCACCGGCAGGCGCGGGTCGATCTGAACGCTGGCCACCGCGTCGCGGGCCGAGGCACGGATGAACGCCTGCTTGAACTTGGGATGCGCGATCGATTCGGTCGCGCAGACGAAGCGCGTACCGAGCTGGACGCCTGCCGCGCCCATGTCGAGATAGCCCGCAATCGCCTCGCCGCGGCCGATGCCGCCAGCGATGAACACCGGCACGTCACTGGCGATCGCCGGCAGGATCTCCTGCGCCAGCACGCTGGTCGAAACGGGGCCAATATGCCCCCCTGCCTCGGACCCTTCGATCACCAGCGCGTCGACGCCCGAGCGGATCAGCTTCTTCGCCAGCGCCAGCGTCGGCGCAAAGCAGATGACCTTGGCGCCTGATGCCTTGATCGCTTCCAGCGAGCCCTTGGGCGGCAGCCCGCCCGCCAGCACGACATGGCCAACCTGATGCTTCGCGCACACCTCGATCAGCGCCATCAGATCGGGGTGCATGGTGATCAGGTTCACGCCGAACGGCTTGTCGGTCAGCGCCTTGGTCGCGGCGATTTCCTTGTCGAGCAACTCGACCGTCATCGCCCCGCACGCAATCACGCCAAACCCGCCGGCGTTGGACATGGCGGCGACCAAATTGCGTTCGCTAACCCAGCTCATCGCGCCGGCCATGATGGCCACTTCGCTGCCGAGGAATGCGGCGCCGCGCTCCATGCGGCGGGCGAGACGGGCGGAACCCGAACGGTCGATCGTGGTATCGTTCATCACCGCGCCGCTACACCGGTCGCGCGGCGGAGACAAACATGCGGCAATACGCCACCGAATTGATTGTTACCTCGCCCGGACAGGGCCTTCACGAATTCACCCGCGATGTCACCGGCTGGGTCGCCTCGACCGGCATCGAACAGGGCCTCCTCACCCTCTTCATCCGCCACACCTCCGCCTCGCTGCTGATCCAGGAAAATGCCGCCCCCGCCGCGCGACGCGACATAGAACGCTATCTCGCCCGCATCGCCCCCGAATCGCGTGATTACGAGCATGACGATGAAGGGCCGGACGACATGCCCGCGCACCTGCGCTCGGCGCTCACCGCCACCAGCCTCTCGATCCCAGTCGCGAATGGCCGCCCTGTGCTCGGCACATGGCAGGGCATCTACCTCTTCGAGCATCGCCGTGCGTCGCACCGTCGGCAGGTCGCGCTTCACCTGATCGGCGAGTGACGGCGATGCTGGGAACGCTGAAAGTCGCCGCCCGCGATCGCGCCCGGCTGGGCGAAGTCGCCGCCGTCATGTCGCGCTTCGGCCTCGACGTGCTGCTCGCCCGCCTCGGCCTCGGCAGCGCGCAGGACGAGCCCGAGCCGTTCGACCTTCCCGATCGCACCCGCCGCGCGCTGGAGGCGCTCGGCCCCACCTGGGTGAAGCTCGGCCAGATCATGGCGACGCGCGCGGATATCCTGCCGCCCGAATGGATCGCCGCGTTCGAACAGCTGCAAAGCTCGGCCCCGCGCCTGCCCTTCGAGGACCTGCGCCCGGCGGTGGAGGCCGCGCTCGGCGAGCCGCCCGAGACCGTCTTCGCCCAGTTCGATGCCGAACCGCTCGCCGCCGCCTCGATGGCGCAGGTCCACCGCGCAACGCTGCCCGATGGCACGGCCGTGGTGGTCAAGATCCGCCGCCCCGGCATCCGCCCGCGGATGGAGGCGGACTTGCGCCTGCTCGGCGAAGTCGCGCGCGTCATGGAACGCTCCAATGCGGAGGCCCGCCGCTTCGGCGCGACCAAGCTCATCCGCCAGCTCGGCAGCGCGATCCTGGGCGAACTCGATTTCGCCAACGAGGGCCGCAACGCCGATCTGCTGCGCGACGATTTCGCGCGCGACTCCCGCGTGCTGATCCCGCGCATCCACTGGGATTATACGTCCGAAGCGCTGATCGTGATGGACCACATCCCCGGCGTGCCGCCGCGCAACGCCCAGGTGCTGCGAGATGCCGGGATCGACCCCGCCGTGATCGCCGCCTCGGGCGCGGACATCGTGCTTCAGATGGCGCTCATCAACGGCCGCTTCCACGGCGATCCGCACCCCGGCAACCTCCTGTGCTTGCCCGGCAACCGCATCGGCATGATCGATTTCGGCCTCATCGGCCACGTCAGCCCGCGCCGGCGTGAGGAATTCATCGCCTTCGTCCAGGCACTGGTCACCGACGATCCCGCGCTCCTCGCCGAAACGCTCGCCCGCTGGGCCGAACTGGAACATCAGGTCCCGCGCTTCATGCCGATCGCGGAGGGGCTGGTGGTCCGCCACGGCCGCCGTCTGGTGCTGGCCGATCTCGTCGCCGACCTGTTCGGCACGCTGCGCGAGGAGAAGCTCGCCTTCCCGCCCGATCTGCTGCTTTTGTTCAAGGCGCTGATCACATTGGACGGCGTGCTCGGCGCGATCGAGCCCGACTTCGATCTCGCCGCCGCGATGCGCCGGGCAAGCGGCCGGCTGGTGATGGAGCGGCTATCGCCGGAGCGCTGGTCACGCCGCGCCGCCGCCGTCGCACTGGAGGTCGATCGGCTGGGAGACGATCTCCCGCGTCTGATCCGCGCGCTCGTCCGCCGCGCGGAGGCCCCGCCAACGCCTGCCCCGGCGCAGCCGTTCGACAGCCGCATCCTCGCGGCCGCCCTAATCGTCGCCGCGCTGATCATCGCGGCGGCGATCATGCTGACCTAGCGGCTCAGGCCGCCTCGTCGGCGTCGAGGCCGTAGGCGGTGTGCAGCACGCGCACCGCCAGCTCGGTCTCGTCCTCGTTGATCAGCACGCTGACCTTGATCTCGCTGGTCGAGATCGCAAGGATGTTGATCCCGCGCGCGCCCAGCGTCGAGAACATCGTGCTCGCCACGCCCGCATGGCTGCGCATGCCGACGCCCACGACGCTGATCTTCGCCACGCGCGTGTCGTGCACCAGCTCCTCGAAGCCGATCGCCACACGCGCCTGGTTCAGCGTCTCGATCGATCGTGCCAGATCCGCCGCCGGCACGGTGAAGGTCACGTCCGTCGAGCCCGAGCCCCGCGCTCCGTGATCGTGCGCGATATTCTGGATGATCATGTCGACGTTGATGTTCGCCGCGGCCAGCGGCTCGAAGATCGCCGACACCGAACCCGGCTTGTCGGGCACTGCGGTCAGCGTGATCTTCGCTTCGTTCTTGTCGTGCGCGATGCCGGTGATCAGCTGGCGTTCCACGTCTTCAACCTCCTCTTCGCCCACGATCATCGTACCGGGCAGTGTATCCGCCATCGGCGCATCGTCGCCGGTGAACGACGAGAGCACCTGGACGCGGACGTTTTCCTTCATCGCCAGGCCCACCGACCGCGTCTGCAGCACCTTGGCGCCCACGCTGGCGAGCTCCAGCATCTCCTCATACGTCACCTTGGCGAGCTTGCGCGCGCGCGGCACGATGCGCGGATCGGTGGTATAGACGCCATCAACGTCGGTGTAGATGTCGCAGCGATCGGCCTTGATCGCTGCCGCCACCGCCACCGCCGACGTGTCGGAGCCGCCACGGCCCAGCGTCGTCACGCGCCCGTCATGCACGCCCTGGAAGCCGGGGATCACCGCCACTTCGCCCGCACCCATGCTGGCGAGCAGTGCCTCGGCATCGATCGTTTCGATCCGCGCCTTTGCGAACGCGCCGGACGTGTTGACCGGCAACTGCCAGCCCAGCCAGGAACGCGCCGGCACGCCGATCGCCTGCAGCGCGATCGCCAGCAGCCCGCTGGTGATCTGCTCGCCGGCGGAAACGACGACGTCATATTCCTTGGGATCGTACAGCGCGCTCGCCTCGCGGCAGAAATTGACCAGCCGGTCGGTCTCGCCCGCCATGGCGGAAACGACCACGGCCACTTCGTTGCCGGCCGCCGCCTCGCGTTTCACCCGCGCGGCGACCGAGCGAATCCGCTCGATCCCCGCCATCGAGGTGCCGCCGAATTTCATGACGATGCGGGCCACGCGAATACTCTCGGAGCTTGGGGAAAACAGGCGCGCCTGATAGGAGCGGCCCATGGTGGACGCAACCGTAACAACCGATACCGCTCCGGCCAGCTCCGGCGTAGCCAGCCCCGATCACGCGAGCATCGTCGCGACCGAGGCGGCGCACTTCGGCGCGATGGCGAAGGACTGGTGGGATCCGCGCGGTTCCTCGGCGATGCTCCACCGCCTGAACCCGGTGCGGCTGCGCTACATCCGCGAACAGGCGGACGGGCATTTCGATCTCGATCCGGCAAGCTTCACCCCGCTCGCCGGCAAGACCGCGCTCGATGTCGGCTGCGGCGCCGGGCTCCTCGCGGAGCCGCTGAAGCGCCTCGGCGCCGCCGTCACCGCGATTGACGCCGCGCCCGAGAATATCGCGGTGGCGCGCGATCACGCCCACACCAGCGGCCTCGTCATCGATTATCGCGCCGGCGGCGTGGAGGCAGTGGCGGGCGAGACGTTCGACCTTGTCACCTGCCTCGAGGTGATCGAGCATGTCGCCGATCCTGCTTCCTTCGTCGCTGGCCTCGCCGGCGCGCTGGCGGAGGGCGGCCTGCTGATCCTCTCCACCCCCAATCGCACCCCGCTGTCGCGCGTCGCGATGATCACGCTTGCCGAAGGGACCGGCCGGATCCCGAAGGGCACGCATGATTGGGACAAGTTCCTGACGCCAGAGGAACTGACCGAGCTGCTCGACAAGGCCGGCCTCACCGTGCGCGACACGCGCGGGCTCAGCTTCTCGCCAACCGCCGGCTTCACCCTCTCGGACTCGCTCGCGCTCAATTACCTGATTACCGCCACCCGCGCCTGAGCGCCGCAATCCACCGCTTGCGCGCCACGCCCGATCGCGCTTCAACGCCGCATCCTCACCGGAGACGTTGATGCGCATCCTTCCCTTGCTTCTCGCCTGCACCGCCATCGCCGCCGCGCCCGCCGCGGCCCAGCAGCAGACCAATGCTGCCCCGGTCGATGGCCCGACCCGCACCTTCACCGGCGCTGATCTCTTCGGCCTCTCGATCGCGGCCGATCCGCAGATCAGCCCCGATGGGCGCACCATCGTCTACGTCCGCCGCACCGGCGACATCATGAGCGATCGGATGCAGTCCTCGCTGTGGCTGATCGACGTCGCCAGCGGCAAGCAATCGCCCTTCGCTACCAGCGGCTCAAGCCCGCGCTGGTCGCCGGACGGCACGCGCATCGCCTATGTCGCCGCGGACGGCGATCGTGCGCAGCTGTTCGTGCGCTGGGTCGCGACCGGCGCCAGCACCCGCGTCACCAGCCTGCCGGGTGACCCGAACAGCCTCGCCTGGTCGCCTGACGGCAAGCGCATCGCCTATATCGCCACCGTTGCCGGCCAGCCGACCACGCTCGGCAAGGCGCCCGCGAAGCCGGAGGGTGCGAAATGGGCCGAGCCGCTCGAGGTGATCGACCGCATCACCTATCGCAACGACGGACCCGGCTATCGCAAGCCCGGCTATGACCATCTCTTTGTCGTCGCGGCAGAAGGCGGCGCGGCGCAGCAGCTCACCTTCGGCAAGTTCGACGATGGCGGCCCGCTTTCGTGGAGTGCCGATGGCCGCACCATCCTGTTCTCCGCCATCCGCGGCCCCGATGCCGAGCGCCAGGTGATGAATTCCGAGGTGATCGCGGTCGATGCGAACAGCGGCACGCTGCGCACGCTCACCAGCCGCGACGGCCCGGATGCCGCACCGCGCTATTCTGATGACGGCAGCCGGATCGCCTGGATCGGCTTCGACGACAAGCGCCGCGCCTATACCAATGCGGAGCTTTACGTCGGCGATGCGAACGCTGCGGCGCCACGCTCGCTGACCGCGTCGCTCGATCGCTCGATCGAGGACGCGCAATGGGCCGGCGACGGCCGCTCGCTCTACGCCAGCTATGACGACAAGGGGCAGCGCAAGCTCGCCCGCATCGGGCTCGACGGGCGTTCGACGGTGCTTGCGGATAATCTCGCCGGCGGCGGGCTCGACCGCCCCTATACGGGCGGCGACTTCTCCGTCTCGCGCGGCGGCACCGTGGCGTACACCGGCGGTGACGCCTCGGCACCCGCGGACGTATGGGTGTGGAGCGGCGGCAAGGCGCGCCGCCTGACGAACCTCAACGCCGTGCTCACCGCCTCCAAGACGCTGGCACCGGTGCGCAAGGTCCCGGTGACGGCGCCGGACGGCCGCCCGATCGACGCCTGGCTCGCCACCCCGCCGGGCTGGCAGCCGGGTACCCGCGTGCCGCTGATCCTGGAGATCCACGGTGGGCCGCATTCCGCCTATGGCCCCAGCTTCGCGACCGACGTCCAGCTCTATGCCTCGGGCGGCTACGCGGTGCTGTGGACCAACCCGCGCGGCTCCACCTCCTACGGCGCCGAATTCGCGAACCTGATCGACAAGAACTACCCCAGCCAGGACTATGACGATCTCATGGCCGCGGTGGATGCGACGATCGCCGAAGGCGTGGCCGATCCCAACAACCTGTTCGTCACCGGCGGCTCGGGCGGCGGCGTGCTCACCTCCTGGATCGTCGGGAAGACCAACCGGTTCAAGGCGGCGGCCACGCAGAAGCCGGTGATCAACTGGATCAGCGAGGCGCTGACGATGGACAACACGCTGTTCACGTCGCGCTACTGGTTCACCAAGCTGCCGTGGGAAGATCCCATGAGCTACTGGAACCGCTCGCCCTTGAGCCTCGTCGGGAACGTCAAGACGCCGACCCTCGTCGTCGTCGGTAGCGAGGATTACCGCACGCCCGTCAGCGAGAGCGAGCAATATTATGCCGCGCTCCAGATCGCCGGCGTGCCGACTGCACTGGTGAAGGTGCCCGGCGCCAGCCACGGCGGCTTCACCAGCCGCCCGTCGCAATCGGCCGCCAAGGCGAGCGCGATCCTCGCCTGGTTCGATCGCTATCGCGGCGCCGGTGCGCCTGCCGGCATGCAGCCGGCGCAGCCGCAGGCGCCGTCTGCCACGCCGACCAACTGACCGGTGCCGGGCCGGTCCGGGTGCACCCCGTTCCGGCCCGCCCGCGCGGCGAAATGCCGCCGCTCGTTTACGCATTATTCGTCTTGCGCCCTTAATCCCGAGCCATGTCGGGGTGGGTAAAACGATGTGTGGTCTGGCTGATGGCGTGCGTCATCGGCCCATGGGTGCTGGCGTCGCCCGCCGCGGCCGCCATTGGCGCCGTCGGCAGCCCGTTTTCCGTCTGCATCGCGCCGGTCCGGGCGGGTGACACGCCGGCAGCGATGCTGCGCGCGAACGAGCGATTCGATTGCACCGTCACCCAGTCTGATTACGGCCCGGGCGATTTCTGGGCTCGCTCCGCCCCGCTTGCCGCAGCCGGCCCGGTGTCGGTGCGCCACGCCAGCCTGTGGCAGCGCCATGCGACCCTCTGGACGATCTATGCCGACGGCGTCGTCAGGAAGCAGAGCTTCGACGGCGCAGGGCTGGCGCATCACATCCAGCTCGGCGCGATCGTCGAGATCCCGCTCGCGCGCCGCGACGTGCCCGTTACCCGCCTGCTCTGGCGAATCGACGGCGCGGCCAACATGCGCGGCGTCCTCCTCGGCACGCGGCTCGCCTCGCCCGAAGAAAGCGTGACGTCGAACATCACCTTGGCGGCGCTCTACGGCAGCTTCGCCGGCCTGTGCCTTGCGCTGTTCGTCTACAATCTCGCGCTTTGGGCAGCGCAGCGCCACCGCTTCCAGATCGTTTATTGCGCGATGCTGCTGTCGCTCGGCACCTACGCCTTCTCCTCCTCCGGCGCGCTCGCCTGGGTATGGCCGGATCTGCCCAACAACGTGCGGTTGCGCGTCAATTACTTTGCGCTCGCCGCCTCTGCCGCCTGGGCGATCGCGTTCGCGCGCACCTTCTTCGAATCGCGCGTGTTCCGCGGATGGCTCACCCACCTGACGAACCTCGTCGCGGCCCTTGTCCTTGGCAGCGCGATCGTGCTCGCCATCGCCGCGGATTGGGACATGGTGCTGCTCGACCGCATCTACGCGGCCAGCTTCCTCCTCCTCACGCTCGTCAGCATCCCGGTGCTCTGGCAGGCATGGCGTCGGCGGAGCAATTACCTGTGGCTGTTCGCCTGCGCCTGGGCGCTGCCGATCCTGCTCGCCGCCGTGCGCACCGCCGGCAACTTCCACCTCGTGCCGTGGAGCTTCCTGCTCGACAATTCGACGCTCGCCGCAATGGCCAGCGAGGCGCTGCTGTCCAGCCTCGCCATCGCCTACCGCACCCGCATGCTTGCCCGTGAGCGGGACGAGGCACGGGTGCGGGAAAGCGAGGCGCGCGAGCTGGCCGATCGCGATCCGCTAACCGGCCTTCTCAACCGCCGCGCGTTCCTGCGCGATGCGATTGGGCGCAGCGGCGAACAGCAGTTGATCATCGTCGACATCGATCACTTCAAGGCAGTCAACGACACGCTGGGCCATGATGGCGGGGACGAGGTGCTCCGCCTCGTCGCGCGCGTGCTGCGCCGCACCGCCGCCCCGCGCGACGCGCTCGTCGCGCGTCTCGGCGGCGAGGAATTCGCGCTGCTCGCCCCCGCCTGCGCACCCGTTGCGGTGGAAGAGGTGCTGGAGGCGATCCGTGCCGAACGCATGCCGTTCGACATTCGCGTCACCGCGTCGCTCGGTGTTGCATCCGGCTGGCTGACCGAGGAAACCGACTGGAAGCAGCTCTATCGCGCCGCCGATCAGGCGCTCTATGCGGCCAAGGACGCGGGCCGCGACCGGGCGCGCACCACCGGCGCCGTCGCGCTGGCCGCCTGATTGCCGCGCCGCCCGTGATCGGTTACAGTCCGGGCATGACCAAGCGTCGCCAGATCGCCCTCGCCGTCGGCGTCCTTTCGCTGGCCGCGGTCGCATCGCATCCGCCCAGCGCCAACGTCGCGATCCTCACGCATCGCTCGGGCGATGCCTCGCCGGCACGCTTCCAGGCCGCGGTCGATCTCGGCCTCGCCAGCGCCTCGATCCTCGTCACCTGGACGGGCAGCCAGCTCACCCGCTGAGGCGGCGCCGCGCCCGCGCCGCGCCATAACCTTGATTATTCCCCGGCCGCTGGCCATAGCGCGGGGATGGACACGCCCGTCGAGAACCTGACGTTCGAAGCCGCGCTGAAGGAGCTCGAGGCGATCGTCGGCCGCCTGGAATCGGGCGAAACCCCGCTACAGGACGCGATCGACCTCTACGAACGCGGCAACGCCCTTCGTGCCCGCTGCGCCGAGCGGCTTGATGCTGCCCAGGCCCGGATCGAGGCGATCCGCCTCGACGCGGAAGGCCGCGCCACCACCACGCCCTTCACCGCCGGATGAGCCCCTCCCCCGCGCTTGAAGCGGCGCTGGCCGAAACCGCGCGTGAGATCGACGCGCGCTTCGACGCGTTGCTCGCCGTGCCGGACGATCCCCGCGCGGATCTCTATCGCGCGATGCGCCACGCCGCGATCGACGGTGGCAAGCGGCTCCGCCCGCTGCTGGTCTTCGCCACGGCACAGCTCTTCAACTGCGATCGTCAGTGCGCCGCCCGCGTCGCCGTGGCGCTGGAGGCGATCCATGTCTATTCGCTGATCCACGACGATCTGCCGGCGATGGACAATGACGATATGCGCCGCGGTCGGCCGACGGTGCACAAGGCGTATAACGAGGCGACCGCGATCCTCGCCGGCGATTGCCTTCACGCCCTCGCCTTCGAGGTGCTGGCCGATCCCGCGACTCACCCCGATCCATTCGTCCGCGCCGAACTGGTGCTCGATCTCGCCCGCGCGGCCGGCCCCGCCGGCATGGCAGGCGGCCAGATGATGGATCTGGAGGCGGAAGGCGCGAACTTCGATCTCGCCACCGTCACCCGGCTGCAGGCGATGAAGACCGGCGCGCTGATCGCCGCGGCGGTGGAGGCCGGCGCGATCCTCGGCCGCCTTCCCCCTGAGGGCCGCGTCCACCTGCGCGGCTATGCGCGCGACATCGGCCTTGCCTTCCAGATCGTCGACGATCTCCTCGACGTCGAGGGCGACGAGGCGGTCGCCGGCAAGAAACTGCGCAAGGACGAGGGCGCCGGCAAGGAAACGTTCGTGTCGCTGCTCGGCGTCGAGCCCGCGCGGGCCCGGTGCCGCATGCTCGTCGACCAGGCGATCACGCACCTGCGCCACTATGGCCCGGAGGCCGATCTCCTCCGCGACATTGCCCGTTTTGTCCTATCCAGGGATCATTGACGACATGACCACCCGCATCGGCGTTTACCCCGGCACCTTCGATCCGATCACCCGCGGGCATATGGACATCATCCGGCGCGGGGCGAAGCTGGTCGACCGTCTGGTCATCGGGGTGACGACGAACCCCTCGAAAAGCCCGATGTTCAGCCTCGAGGAACGCATGGCGCAGGTGGAGCGCGAATGCGCGGCGCTCGACGCCGATATCCGCGTCGTCAGCTTCGATCTGCTCCTGATGGATTTCGCCGAGCGCGAGAAGGCCAGCATCATCGTGCGCGGCCTGCGCGCCGTCGCGGATTTCGAATACGAATATCAGATGGCCGGCATGAACCAGCAGCTCAATGACCGGATCGAGACGGTCTTCCTGATGGCCGACGTGGCGCTTCAGCCGATCGCCAGCCGGCTGGTGAAGGAAATCGCGCTGTTCGGCGGCGATATCTCCAAGTTCGTGACGCCGGCGGTGCGTGACGAAGTCGTCGCGCGGGTCGCGGCAACCGGTCGACGCGGCGGCTGATTCCCGCTTCGACCCGCCCTCACCTTTCGCCGGCGTAGTTCAGATTGGCGCAAGCTGCGATCTGGTCTACGGCGCGGCGACACGATCTGGTTGGGATGACGATGCGTTTTGTGGGAATGATCGCGATGCTCGGCGCGGCACTGCTCGCCGGCCCGGCTATGGCCAAAGACAAGGACAAGGCGCAGGATCCGGCGACGACGGCCAAGCAGCGGTACACGCCGCCGCCGACCAACGATCTGGAGAACACCTGGCTGCTCGACCTGTCGAGTGGTGGCCGCGTCTCGATCTGGCTGCGGCCGGACGTGGCACCGGAAACCGTGCGCCGCATCAAGAACCTGACGCGCCGACACTTCTATGACGGGCTGACGTTCCACCGCGTCATCGATGGCTTCATGGCGCAGGGCGGCGATCCTAAGGGCGACGGCAGCGGCGGCTCCGAGCTTCCCGACGTGAAGGCGGAGTTCAACTATCTGCCGCACGTGCGCGGCGCGGTCGCCATGGCACGCGCGGAGGATGAGAACAGCGGCAACAGCCAGTTCTACATCGTGCTGATGCCGCGCCTCAGCCTCGACGGGAAATACACCGTCTTCGGTCGCGTGCTGCAGGGCATGCAATATGTCGACGCGATCGAGAAGGGCGAGCCGCCGGCGAACCCGACGCGGATTCTCCACGCCTATATCGCGGCCGATAATCCGCCGCCCTACCAGGCAGCGCCCGCCGCACCCGCGCCGACGCTCGAGCCCGTCACCCTGCCGGGCACCAAGCCGAAGCCCGTTCCCGCCAAATAAGCTTCCGTCATCGCCGGTGCGGCGCGATCCGATCGCGCTGCCCGGTCAATGACGCGGCGTCTAACTGGCCCCTAGCCGCGCGCACTCCACAGGCCGATTGCGGCGGCGAGCGCCGCGCCGGCCGCTGCATAAGCGATGATCATCAGCAGCCCGTCGCGCACCAGCAGTGCCATGCCGAACGCCGCGATTGCCGCCATCGGCGCGGTCGTCGCCATCGGCAGCAGTTCCAGCGGTGGCACCGCCAGCGTCATCACGATGATCGCCGCCGCCGCCATCCGCACCGCCGGCCCCTTGGTCAGCGCCGGCAGGCGGCCGTGAAACCATTTGTCCATCCGCTCGCCGATCGGGCGGACCTTCTTCACCGCCTTCTTCACCTTGTCTGATTTCAGCGATCGGTTGGCGAGGAAGCCGGGCAGCCACATGTGCTTGCGCCCGAACAGCAGTTGCGCAGCCGTCAGCATGATCACCAGCGCCAGCAGCGTCGGCAGGCCGGGGATCGATCCGATCGGCGAAATCTCCATCAGCGGCAGGATCACTAGGAACGGGGCGTAGCTGCGGTTGCCGAACGCCTCGATCGTCTGCCCCAGCGACACCTCGTCCTTTTCGTCCGCCAGGTCGTTCAGTCGGTCCAGGATATCGCCGACGCTATGGGGTTCATCTGCCATCGCCCGCTTGAACGGCGCGGCGCGGGTCACGGTTCCGCTGGCGTAACGGTCGCCGCAGCCGCAAAAACAAAGGGCCGCGGCACCCGTGGATGCCGCGGCCCCTGTCGCCGCCTAGGCTGCGATCACTTGTACTTCAGGTCGAAGCGATCGGCTTCCATCACCTTGGTCCATGCCGCCACGAAGTCCTTCACGAACTTCTCCTTGGCGTCGTCGCAGGCATAGACTTCGGCCAGCGCGCGCAGCTGCGAATTGGCGCCGAACACCAGGTCGGTGCGCGATGCCCGCCACCGCGGCTCGTCTGTGGCGCGGTCGGTGCCGACGTAGAGCTCGTCGCTCTCCTCATCCACCTGCTTCCACGCCGTGCTCATGTCGAGCAGGTTGACGAAATAGTCGTTCGTCAGTTGCCCCGGCTTGTCGGTCAGCACGCCATGGTCGGTATCGCCATGATTGGCGCCGATCACGCGCATGCCGCCCACCAGCACGGTCATCTCCGGCCCGCTCAGCCCCAGCAGCTGCGCCCGGTCGACCAGCAGCTCCTCGGTCGGCACGTTGAACCGCACCTGCAGGTAATTGCGGAAGCCGTCGGCCTTGGGTTCCAGCACCTCGAAGCTCGCCGCATCGGTCTGCTCTTCCGTGGCATCGGTGCGCCCGGGTGTGAACGGCACCTCGATGTCGTGGCCGGCCGCCTTCGCCGCCTGCTCCACGCCCAGGCTGCCGCCCAGCACGATCAGGTCGGCGATCGACACCTTCTTGCCGCCGCTCGCGCTGCCATCGAAGTCCGCCTTGATGCGCTCATAGACGTCGAGCACACGGGCCAGCTTCTCCGGCTCGTTCACGTCCCAGCTGCGCTGCGGCTCCAGCCGGATGCGCGCGCCATTGGCGCCGCCGCGATGGTCCGACTGGCGATAGGTCGAGGCAGAGGCCCAGGCCGTCTTCACCAGTTCGCTCGTCGACAGGCCCGAAGCAGCGATCTTCTGCTTGAGCGCGTTCACGTCCGCCGCATCGATCATCGCGTAATCGGCCTTGGGGATCGGATCCTGCCAGATCAGATCCTCTGCCGGCACGTCCGGGCCGAGGTAGCGGATCTTGGGCCCCATGTCGCGGTGGCACAGCTTGAACCACGCACGGGCGAAGGCGTCGGCGAACTGATCCGGGTTGTTGCGGAACCGCTCGGAGATCTCGCGATACTTCGGGTCGACCTTCATCGCCATGTCGGCGGTGGTCATCATCGTCGGCACCTTGACGCCGGGCGTATGCGCCTTGGGCGCCAGCGTCTCCGGCGGGTTGCCGATCGGCTGCCACTGCCACGCACCGGCCGGGCTCTTCACCAGCTCATATTCGTGGTCGAGCAGCATCTCGAAATAGGTCATGTCCCATTTCGTCGGCGTCGGCGTCCACGCGCCCTCGATGCCGCTGGTGATCGTGTGATCGCCCATGCCGCTTTCGTGGGTGGAGGCCCAGCCAAGCCCCATCTGGGCGATGTCAGCGCCTTCCGGCTCCGCCCCGACGAGCGATGCGTCGCCCGCGCCATGCGCCTTGCCGAAAGTGTGGCCGCCGGCGGTGAGGGCAACGACTTCCTCGTCGTTCATGCCCATGCGGTGGAACGTCTCGCGGATGTCGCGCGCCGACCCCTTGGGATCAGGCTCGCCGCCCGGCCCTTCCGGATTGACGTAGATAAGGCCCATCTGGATCGCCGCGAGCGGGTTCTCCAGCGCCAGCCCCGATTTCTCGTCGATGCGCGTCTGGCCGAGCCATTCCTCCTCGGTGCCCCAGTAGATGTCCTTTTCCGGCTCGAACACGTCCTCGCGCCCGCCGCCGAAGCCGAACACCGGGCCGCCCATCGATTCGATCGCGACATTGCCGGTCAGGATGAAAAGGTCCGCCCAGCTCAGCTTGCGGCCGTACTTCTGCTTGATCGGCCACAACAGGCGCCGCGCCTTGTCGAGGTTGCCGTTATCCGGCCAGCTGTTGAGCGGGGCGAACCGCTGCGCGCCCGACGACGAACCGCCGCGCCCGTCGCCGGTGCGATAGGTGCCGGCCGAGTGCCACGCCATGCGGATGAAGAACGGGCCATAGTGACCGTAATCGGCCGGCCACCACGGCTGGCTGTCGGTCATCAGCGCGCGAAGATCCGCCTTCACCGCTTCCAGGTCGAGCGTCTTGAACTCCGCGGCGTAATCGAAGTCGTCGCCCATCGGATTTCCCGACAGGCCGTCCTGTTGAAGAATTTCCAGCGACAGCTGGTTCGGCCACCAATCCCGGTTCGTACGGCCGAGCAACTTGCGAAGCGCCGCCGGTTCCTTGGAATGATCGCTGAGGGGGCTTCCGGTAACCGGGCAGCCACTAGTGGGTGCGTCCATCTTGATATCCTCTCGTCGCGATGTTCTTGCCCGAGACTAGGCAGATCGCGCCGCGATGGAAGCAACATAAATTCGTCAGTAAGAGCGGCTAAATCGATCAAACGCGCCGGAACAAGCGACTCAGCCGATCGAAGCCACATCAGGCGGCAGCCGCGATCCCCGCCTTCGTCAGCGCCTGCTCCACCGCCGGCAGCAGGTGCGCGACCACCGCCGCGATCGCGCGCGCATTCGGGTGGACGCGGTCGAACAACACCATGTCCGCCCGCCCCAGCACGCCCGCCGGGAAGAAGCCGCTCACCGCCGCGCCATGCCGCGCCGCCACCTCGCCATGCACCCCCAGATACGGCCCGGTCCGCGCATGCAGGATCGCCGGGGGCTCCAGCGTCGCCAGCAGCACCGGGATGCCGCACCTCGCGAATTCGGTCAGCATCGCATCGAGGTTCGCGCGCGTCTGCGCCGGCGGAAGGCTGCGCAGCACGTCGTTCGCGCCGATCTGCACGATGGCAAGATCCGGCCGTGCGGCGAGCCCGCTCAAGAGCCGCGGCAGCCGGCGCAGCGCATCCGCGGTCGTGTTGCCGGAGACGCCGGCGTTGATCACCCGCGCCGCCGGATGCCGTGGCCGAAGCGCCGCCTCCAGCTGCGCCGGGAAACTTTCGCTCGCGGCAAGGCCATAGCCCGCGATCAGGCTGTCGCCGAACGCGAGGATGAGCGGGGTATCCTGGGTCATGAACCGGCAGAGATAGGAAGCGCGCGCGCTTTTGCATCGCCTGCCTTCGGGGGGCTTGGCCGCACCGCCGCCGTCATGCTCTAACCCCGCGGATGCTCCGCCCCGCTCTCGCGCTGCTCCTCGCCAGCGCCTCGCTCGCTGCCCCCGGCCTCGCGCAATCCACCTATGACAGCGTCGATCCGTTCATCGGGACGGGCGGCGAGGGTCACACCTTTCCCGGCGCCGTCGCTCCCTTCGGCATGGTGCAGGTGAGCCCCGACACCGACACCACCTGCCAGATCCGCGAATGCTACGGCCACGCCGCCGGCTATCGCTACGATGATCCGACGATCCAGGGCTTCTCGCTTACCCATTTCTCCGGCGCCGGCCATTCCGATCTCGGCGATTTCCTGCTGATGCCCGTGGCCGGCGCCAACGTGCCGCTCGAGCCGGGCGATCCGGGCAAGCCCGGCTCGGGCTATCGCTCCCGCTTCAGCCACGACGCCGAAGTCGCGCGGCCGGGCTATTACGCCGTCACCCTCGCCGAAAGCGGCGTGCGCGCCGAGCTTACCGCCGGCACCCGCGTCGGCGTCCACCGCTATACCTTTCCCGCGGGCAAGGACGCGCATGTCGTCCTCGACCTGCGCTCCTCGCTGTACAATTATCCGGGCAAGATCCTCTGGTCGTCGGTCCGCCTGCGCCCCAATGGCACGATCACCGGCATGCGCGAGACGCGCGGCTGGGCCCCGGCGCGCAAGCTCTATTTCGCGATCCGCCCGAACGCGCCGCTGGCCGGCCACGCCTTCCACAATCGCGAGGGGAAGATCGCCTACACGGGCTTCCAGGCCCCCGGTCGCGGCCGCGCCGACCTTGCGCAGCTACAGGGCCAGGCGCTCGTCGCCGCGCTCGATTTCGGCCGCCTCACCCGCCCGCTGGAATTGAAGGTCGCCATTTCCAGCGTCGACGAGGATGGCGCGATCGCCAATCTCGACAGCGAGCCCGGCAGCTTCGACGCCGTCGCCGCCGCTGCCCGCACCGCCTGGGCCCAGGCGCTCGCCACCCTGGAGGTCGACGCCCCCGCGCCGATGAAGCGCATGGTCTCCACCGCGCTCTATCACGCGATGATCGCCCCCAGCGTCTTCTCCGATGCGGACGGGCGCTATCGCGGCCCCGACGATCAGGTGCACCGGACGGACGGCTTCACCTTCCATTCCACCTTCTCGCTCTGGGATACGTTCCGCGCCGAGCACCCGTTGCTGCTCCTCGTCCAGCCGGAACAGCGCAACCGCGATTTCGTGAAGTCGCTCCTTGCCAGCCAGCAAGCGAGCCCGTTCGGCATCCTCCCCGTCTGGCAATTCCACGGCCGCGAGACGTGGACGATGATCGGCTATCACGCCGTTCCCGTCATCGCCGACGCGTATCTGAAGGGCCTGCGCGGCTTCGATGCCGATGCCGCGCTCGATGCAATGGTGAAGAGCGCCAGCTACGGCCCCTATGGCGGGCTCGATCACTATATGCGGCTTGGCTTCGTGCCGATCGACAAGGAGCCGGAGGCCGCCTCCAAGACGGTCGAATACGCCTATGACGACTGGACCATCGCCCGCATGGCCCGCGCGCTCGGCAAGGCCGATGTCGCGGCGGCGTTCGAGAAGCGCGCCGGCAACTGGCGCAACAGCTTTGACGCCAGGACCGGCTTCCTGCGCGCCCGCAAAACGGACGGCAGCTTCCGCACCCCGTTCGATCCCACCGCGATCAACTATGGCAGTGACTATACCGAGGGGAATGCCTGGCAATATTCCTGGTTCGTGCCGCAGGATCAGGCCGCGATGTTCCGCCTTCTGGGCGGAGACGCCGCCGCGGTGGCGAAGCTCGACGCCATGTTCGATCACGACAATTCGAAGCTCGATTACAGCCATGCCGAGGACATCGCCGGCCTCATCGGCCAATATATCCACGGCAACGAGCCAAGCCACCACGTCGCCTATCTCTATGCTTTTGCCGGCCAGCCATGGCGCACGCAGGAACGGCTGAAGCAGATCGTCGACGCCCAGTACAAGGCAGCGTCCGATGGGCTGTCGGGGAATGACGATCTCGGCCAGATGTCCGCCTGGCTCGTCTTCACCGCGCTCGGCTTCTATCCCGTCGCGCCGGGATCGAACGAATATGTCATCGGCCGACCCTTCGTAAATCGCGCCGCGCTGACGCTGCCGAACGGCAAGCGCTTCACCATCGTTGCCAACGGTCTCTCCGACGCAAACCGCTATGTCGGCCGCGTCACGCTGAACGGTCGCCCGCTGGAACGCAGCTATCTTCGCCACGACGAACTCACCGCCGGCGGCGAGCTTCGCTTCGCCATGCAGGCAACGCCCAACAAGGCTTGGGGCACGGCGCCCGGCGCGCGTCCCTATTCGATGAGCACGACGGCAGGCTCGCGCCCCCGGTAACGGGGCGCGGCCTAGACCATGTCCGGCAGCGGCGCGGTGCCCGCCGATCGCGCGATGAATACGCGTTCGGGGCAATGCTCGGTCAGCCAGGCAAGCCCTGCGGCTTCCGCATCGTCATAGCTCGGATAGGGCTCGCCGCCGACGAGCGAGACCGAATCGGCGGCATCGCCATCGCCGCAGCTCAGCAGCACCGATCCGCTCAGTTCGAACTTGTCGTCGGCCAGTTGCTGGATTCGGATGCAATCACCGTCGCTTGGCGCCGGCTGTCCGGGCGGCAGTTTCAGGATTTCCATGTCGCCTCCTATTCGCCCCGCTCTAGAACGCTCGGGCGTGCGATCGGCTGCGTCATCCTAATCCGCGATCATCGCCTGCAGGGCCGGGCTCAGAAGCTCCCGCACGCCGCCGTCCGTCCGGATCAGCGCTCGCGCAGCAAGGCCGTGCGCCTCGGACAGCGGCAGGAAATCCTCCGGCCCGACCACGCTGAGCGCTGTCGCCCAGGCATCGGCCAGCATCGCGGAACGGTGGATCACGCTCACGGCCAGCGCGTGATGGACCGGCCGGCCAGTGTGCGGATCGATCGTATGCTTGCCGCGCACGTAATCGCCCGATGTCGCGACCGCCAGTTGATGCAGCGCGACGCGGATCGGCCTCACCTCGCCGGCCGGCGTCTCCAGCTCCACCCACCAGGGATCGCCATCCGGCCGCATCCCGCGTCCGACGAACTCGCCCCCGATCTCAACCAGGCTGTGCCGCACGCCACGCTCCATCAACAGCGCCGACACGCGGTTCACCCCATGCCCCTTGGCGATGCCTGACAGGTCGAGGCGGAGCCCGCCCGGCTGCAACAATCGCCGCGCCGCGGGGTCGAAGTGCAGCCGCTGCCAGCCCCCCTGCTCAAGCGCCGCGCGCACCGAAGCATCGTCGGGGCGCCCCGCGGCGGGGACCGGACCGAAGCCCCACAGATCCACCAGCGCGCCGATCGCCGGATCGAACGCGCCGAAGGTTTGCGCGGCGAGGTCGAGCGCAGCGGCGATCACGGTCGCAAAGTCGGGCGGCAGCGCGGTCCAGCTGCCCGGCGCCGCGCGGTTGAAGCGGCCGAGCGCCGAATCGGGCTCCCAATGGCTCATCTCCGCCACCAGCTGATCGAGCAGCGCCACGATCGCTCCGCGCAGCTGGCCGCGATCCACGGCGGGCGGCGCGGCGAACATCGCCCGCCACCCGGTTCCCATGGTCGCGCCGCCAAGCTCGACGATCGGCAGCGTCGGATCCCAGCCCGCCATCGCGGCGGGATCGATCGCGCCCACCGCGATGCGCGGCGATATGCCGCCACCCGCGCCCGCGCCCTCGCCGCTCATCGCTGGCGCATCCCTGTTGCCGGCAAGTGGCGCCGCGTCAGGGCGCGGGCACTTCCAGCGTCGTGGTATAGGTCATCCGCCGCTCGGTCGCGCGCGGCGCGCTCGGCTTGGCGTCGGTCAGGGTCGCGCTCATCCAGTACATGCCGGGAACCGGCCATTTCACACGCAGCACGCCGTCCGCGCCGGTGGTCAGCTCCTGTGCTTCCTCGCTGTCGCGGAACTTCTTCGAACCCGGCACCACCGTCACCTTCACGCCCGCCGCCGGCTTGCCGTCGACGAGGAAGCGGAACTGGCCGTCCTCATCCGCCACCAGCGCGCTCGGGTGCGTGATGGGCTGCATCTCCAGCCCCTTGCCGGTCGGCTTGAACGCGCCCTCGGTGGCGGGGCCCGCGGTCACGAACACCGCGTTGGTGCCGATCACCTCGGTCAGCTTGATGTCGGTGGCGCCGGCCGGGATCTCCGCCGGGCTCGCGACGAACTTCGGCATCGGCCGTGCCGGCGCGCCGGCAGCACCAGCGCCGCCCGCCCCTGCGCCTGCGCCGCCCATCGGCGGCCGGCGGCCGCCGACGCGCCAGTCTTCGCCGTTCAGCTTGAAGCTGCCGTTCACGGCATTCATCTCGGTGCCGATCTTCCACGTGCCCGGCTTGTCGATCTTCACGTCGAAGGTCGTACGATATTTGCCCGTCGACGCATTCTCGATCGTCGCGGGCGTGCCGTCCGGCGCCCACACCTTGATCTGCTCGGGGCGCATCGGCACGTGATCGGCGTAGAACAGGTCGTTCGAAACCGCCGCATCCACCGTCACATATTGGTTGGTGTCGGCCAGCGTCGTCGTCGACGGCAGCAGCCACTGGCGATGCGCCAGCGCGGGCGTCGCGGCGGTGATGGCAGCAGCGGCCGCCAGCACGATGGTGCGGATGCGCATAGAGGGTCCCTTTCTTAGCGGACGGTAATGGTGCCGAGTTCGGATTTGCCGGTGGCGGTGCCGCCCTTGCCCGGCACGGTGATCGGCACCTGCACCAGCTCGCGCCCGCCGGTCTCGCGTGCGGCCTCGATGTTCAGCACATATTGCCCGGGCTTGAGGTCCGCCGGCAGCGGCACCTGATAGGTGCCCGGCGCGCGCGTCGCGCCGCTCACGCCATTGGCCGGCAGGGAAAGGTTGCGGCCGCCCTTGCGCCACCAGCTGCGGAGGTCCGCCAGCCACTTGGTGCCCGGCTCCGCCCCGCCCTTCTTGATGTCGTACCAGACGAAGACGGTGCGCGCCGCGCCGCCCCCCGCCGGCTCCAGCCAGCCCGCCACATAGGGACGGTGATATTCCGCCACCTTCAGCCGCGGGATGGTGATCGTAACGGTCGCCGCGGTCGCTGGCGTGCTGATGACGCCGGCTAGCAGCAGATAGGCAGGGCGCATGGAACCTCCCGGAACAAACAGGCTCAGTGGATCAGGAACATGGCGAGCAGCAGCGGCACGAGCAGGCTCGTCGCCACCAGTGGCCAGGTGGACGGGCGATGCCGGGCATGAAGCTGCAGCAGCAGCAGCCCGGTCAGCGTGAAGATGATGCAGGCAACGGCAAAGGCATCGATGAACCAGAACCAGGCGTCACCGGTGTTGCGGCCCTTGTGCAGGTCGTTGAGGTAGGAGATCCAGCCGCGCCACGTCGTCTCGGCCGAGATCTTGCCGCTCTCGCGATCGATGCTCACCCAGGCGTCGCGCCCCGGGCCCGGCATGGCGACATAGACTTCCGTGTCGGACCACTCGCCGGCGCGCCCGGCGGGGTCCAGCCCCACCTTGTCGCGCACCACCGTGGCAACGTCGGCTGGCAATTGCGCGTCCGCGGCATGGTCACCGCGCAGCTTGGCCAGCGCCTGGGGCGTCAGCACCGCCTCCACCTGCGTCACCTTCGGCTCAGCACCGATCGAGGCAGCGTGATTGAGCGTGATGCCGGTGATCGCGAACAGCAGCATGCCGGCCAGCGACACCGCCGCGCTCACCCAATGCCACATGTGGAGCTGCTTCAGCCACGCCGCGCGCACCTTGCGCTTGGCGCGCTGCGCACCGGCCGGCGAATCCGGACGGTTGGCGGCACCGCGGGTCGCCCGCTGTTCACCCGTCACCGTCGCGTCGCTCGCCTGCATGAAAAACCCTCTTCGCCCGCAGCAGCAGGCTGATGGCCTCCGCTAGCGTCTATGCGAATTATTCGCAATAGCGAAGCGGGGTCAGCGCAGGCGGTCCAGCGGAACGATCAGGCCATCGACGTATCGCGCCGCGATGCCATAGACGTCGGCGAGCAGCGCGGGCGTAAGCACCGCCCCGGGGGCGCCATCGGCCTTGAGCTCGCCGTCCGCCATCACCAGCACCCGATCGCAGAAGCGCGCCGCCAGCGTCAGGTCGTGCAGCACAGCGATCACCAGCGCGCCGGCATCCGCCTCGGCGCGCAGCAGCTCCATCCCCTCGATCTGGTGCGCAGGGTCGAGGCTCGCCAGCGGCTCGTCCGCGATCAGCGCCGGCGCCTCCACCGCCAGCGCCCGCGCCAGCAACACCCGCGCCCGCTCGCCCCCGGACAGTTCCGTCGCCACCCGCGCGCGTAGATGCGCCACGTCCGTCCGCGCCAGCGCCCGCTCGATCGCCGCGCGGTCTTCGTCCCCCAGCCGCGACAGGGGCGCCAAGTGCGGCAGCCGTCCCAGCGCCACCAGCCGCTCCACCGTCACCGGCCAATGCAGCACCTGCCCCTGCGGCAGATAGGCGATCCGCCGCGCCACTTCATGGCCGGGCAGAGACGCGCGATCCGCGTCGTCGATGCTCACGGTGCCCTCATGCGGCAGCAAACCCAGCAAGGCGCGTACAAAGGTGGACTTCCCCGCACCGTTCGGGCCGAGAATGCCGATCAACTGGCCGCCATCCATGTTCACGGAGATACCGCGAACGACCGTTCGGCGGCCAAGATTGACCGTCAATGCACTGGTTGCGACGCTCACCACAGGCGCCGCTCCCGCATCAGGTGGATCAGGAATACCGGCACGCCGAGGAACGCGGTCACCACGCCGAGCTTCAACTCGTTGCTCGCCGGGATCACCCGAACCGCCACATCGGCGAGCGTCAGCAGCGCCGCCCCCGCCACCGCGCTCGGCCACAATACCGCCGACGGGCTGCGGTCGGTCAGCGGGCGCACCAGGTGCGGCACGATCAGCCCGACGAAGCCGATTGCGCCCGACACGGCCACGGCGCCGCCCACCCCGATCGCCACCCCCAGCAGCAGCCGCAGCCGCACCGCACGAAGGTTCACGCCCAGCGCCGCCGCGCCGTCCTCCCCGAGCGTCAGCGCATCCAGCGCCCGCCCCTGTCCCGCGAGCAGCAGCATCCCCGCCATGACGCACGGTAGGGCGATGGCGACATGCTGGAACGATCGATCCTCCAGGCTGCCGAGCAGCCAGGTGGTGATCTCCATCGCCGCGAAGGGGTTGGGCGACAGGTTCAGCGCCAGGCTGATCCCGGCCCCCGCCAGCGTCGATACCGCGATGCCCGCCAGGATCAGTGTCAGCGCGCTTTCCGATCGCCCCGCCAGCACGAACAGCAACGACAGCGCAAGCAGTGCGCCCGTGATCGCCAGCACTGGCAGCACCACCGGGTTCGCGATCGCCAGCCCGAAATACAGCGCCACCACCGCGCCCAGCGCAGCGCCATTCGATGCGCCCAGCACCGATGGCTCTGCCAGCGGATTGCGCAGATATCCCTGCAGCGCCGCCCCGCCCAGGCCCAGGATCGCGCCGACGGCGAGTCCAAGGATCACACGCGGCAACCGCAGCTCGACCACGATGGCCCGCTCGATCGGATCGCCCCAGCCGCCCAATGCCGCCAGCAGCCGCGCCGGCGGGATGGTCGTGCTGCCGATCGCCACGCCCAGCATCGCGGCGAGGACGACCATCACGATCAACAAGGGCCAGAGCCAGGGGCGAGTCACCACCATCGTCTAGCGCGCCGCCGCCAAGCGGGGCAAAGCGCTGCCATGCGCCGCCTGCTCGCCATCCTGCTGATGCCCACCCTGATCGCCGCAGCGCCAGCACCGACGCCTAAGCGCATCGTGTCGCTCAACCTGTGCGCCGACCAATATCTGATGGCGCTCGCCGATCGGGGCCAGATCGTCGCCTTGTCGCGCAACGCCCGCGATCCCTCGATGTCGGCGGACGCGGCGCAGGCGCGGCGTTATCCGATCACGCGCGGCGGCGCGGAGGATGTGCTGGCGCTTCGGCCGGACCTCATCGTCGCAGCGCCTGGCCGCGTCGATGCTGCCACTACCGCGCTGCGCGGCCGCGCCCGCACGCTCGATGTGCCGCCAGCGAACAGCTACGCCGAAATCATCGACCAAGTGCGTACGATTGCTGCCGCCGTCGGTCATCCGGCGCGCGGCGAAGCACTGATTGCACACATGAATGCACAGCTTGGTACGGTGTCGACGGGTGCCGGGCGCGGCCGGACGGCGGCTTATTACCAGCGGCGTGGCTATCTCACCGGCGCCGGCACGCTCGTCGACGAACTGCTGCGCCACGTCGGGCTGCGCAATCTCGCCGTCTCGCTCGGCAAGCCCGCCTTGTCGCGGATCGGCCTCGAGGAACTGGCTCGCGCGCAGCCCGACTATCTGGTGGTGGAAACGGAGACCGACCGGATCAGCGATCAGGGAACGGAGATGCTGCACCACCCGGTGCTCGCATCCATTCCCCGCATCCGCCTGCCGCAATCCTGGACGGTCTGTGGCGGCCCCGCCTACGTCCGCGCCGCCCGGTCGATCGCGGCGCAGCTGCGCTGAACCCGCGCGATTGCGGACGCGCATCGCGCCGGCCCAGCCCATCATCAGAAGCGTGCCCGCACGCCGCCATAGGCAGCCCGTCCGGCCGCGGCGAAGCTGAAGATCTCCTGATAATCCTCGTCGGTCAGGTTCTCAATCCGGCCGAACAGCGACAGGCGATCCGACAGACGATATTCGGCGTTGAGGTTCACCAGCACGAACTCCTGCAGCTCCACCAAAGGTGATGTCGCATAGGTCGGGTCGGTAAACGTCACGTCCGTCTGGCGGCCGTTGTACCGCACGGTCAGCGTGCCGGAGAAGCGCTGGTCGGTGCTGAAGATCGTCGTGTTGAGGCTGGCCACATGCCGCGGGCGCCGAACCTCGTCGACGCCATTCTCGCGCGCCTTCAGATAGGTATAGGCCAGGTCGAACTTGATCTGCGGGATCGGCCGCGCGGAGGCGAAGAGCTCGACGCCATGCTGCTTCGACAAGGTGGTGCGATTCAGCGGCGTCGCGTCGAACGCAGGGGCCGGATAGGCGATGTAGATCTCGTTTTTCAGCCGGTTATCGAAATAGGTGACGCCGATCGTCCCCTTGCCGCCGGCCAGTTCCTGATCGACGCCGGCCTCCCATCCTTCCGACTTCTCCGGCTTCAGATCCGGATTGCCGATGTAGCGGCCGTCGGAATAGCCGAAGAGCTCGTAATAGCCCGGGTTCTTGACGCCCGTGCCATAGGCGCCGCGCAGCCGCAGGCCGATTGGCAGGCGGTAGCCGGCCTGCGCGCGCCAGGTGGTCACGTCCTCGAACCGGTCGTTCTCGTCCTGCCGCACGCTGGCTCCGGCGGACAGCGCATCGTCGACCGTCACTTCATACTGGCCGACAAACCCCCAGTTGGTCGTCGAGCGCCGCCCGTTGAACGCGAAGCCGCCGGGCGTGGTGTTCTGAAACTCCTCCCGCTCGTAATCAACCGCGCCAGTCAGCCGGTGCGCGACGCGATCATCGCCAAAGCGATAGCTCGTCTCGAACGTGACCTTGTACCGCCGGCCCTTGTCGCCGAAATCGAGCCCCGCAGCCGTGAAATTCTCGCGCGTCGTATCGGAAAACTGGCCCGTGAGGGCGTTGGTCCAGCGTCCATCTGCGAGCGACAATTCCGCCCGCGCCAGGCCATAGAAGGCCTCGCTGCGCGAATGGACGCCCGGGCTGTCGATCGTCTGGCCAAATAGCGGGCTTGCCGGATCATTGTCGCTGTCGTTGGTCAGCGCATCGGTATAGCCGTAGCGCCCGACGCCGATCAGCTTGAACGTGTCGGACGGCGTCCAGCTCAGCTTCGCGCTCGCACCGATGCTGGTTGCCCCGACATTGCGGCTGCCGCCGATCGCGCTGGGCGTGCCATCGGTGCGGTAGATCGAGCTCGACAACGCATAGTCCGCGGTATCGCTGAACCCCGCAACCCGTGCGCCGCCCGCAAAGGTGCCGAACGATCCGCCTTCCGCGCGGAGCAATATCCCCGGCGCCTCGCGCCCGGTCAGCGTGATGTACTGGATCACGCCCCCGATCGCGTCCGAGCCGTAAAGCGAGGATTGCTGGCCCCGCAGCACCTCGATCTTCGCCGCTTCGTCGGCGATCAGCGTGCCGAAATCGAACTCGCCCTGATAGGGGTCCGACGCTTCGATCCCGTCGACCAGCACCAGCACGTGGTTGCTCTCCCCGCCGCGCAGCCGCACCTGGGTGACGCCACCGACACCGCCAGTGCGGCTCACCGCCACGCCCGGCACGTCGCGCAGCACGTCGGAAACGATACGCGTCTGCCGCTCTTCCAGGTCCGCCGCGGTCAGCAGCGTCACCGATGCCGGCAGGTTACGCACCTCGACGCTGTCGCCGGAGCGCGATCCCGTGACGACAATATCGTTCCCGCTCGCGTCGGTGGTCGGCAGGGTGGGATTGCTCTGGGCGAGTGCCGGTGTGGCTGCAACGAGTGCGAACAGGGACACGAGCGGCTTCATCATGATCTTCTTCCCCGCGTCAGTTCCCGAACGCGCGGTCGGGGCCGCCCGCGCTTTGGCGGACGCCGGGGCACGACGGTGGGCAACGCGGGTGCCCGGGCGACGTGCGCCGATCGCAGCCCCGTGGCCGCGCAGCACTAGGACCGAGGCGAACAGATGCTCGCCCGCGGCCTTTCGTCGCTCGAACGGAAGAGATCCGTGCCTCCGCCATCCCCTGAGCGCGAGACATGAGCGACAGCGCTGGCAGGTCTCCTGGCTCGCGGGTCGTCGCTCGAAACACGCCTTCCCGGGATCATCCCAGTGGCTGGCCGGACGAGACCGCCGGCGCCTGTGCTTCTCACTCACCGCTTACAGTTGCAGGGACAGCCGCGGAATTGAGGGGCACGCCCCTCGCACCGCATTCCCGTTTTCAGCCCCGTCAAAGGGCACCGGCGCGATCTTCGGGCCCGGGCACGCCCGGATCCGGCGGCGCCTGTAATCGAAACGCGCGATGGCGTACAATGCAAATCGCGCTCGGCAGCGGGAGCCGTTCCGCCGTCCGCCCGTTACCTTGCGCATCGGGGCGCACTTGGGAGGATATCGGATGAAGGCAGCGGACGTATTCACCAAGCTTCCCCTCGAGCTGAAGCCCGATCCGTCCCGCACCGTCATCCGCCCGTTCAGCTTCGCCTATCCCGAAGCGTTCGCGCGTGGCCGGCCGCCGCGCATGCAGGAGGTGGTGCAGCGGCTCCTCGCACTCAGCCCGGCGATGCGACGGCGGATGCGCACCCTGCTTGCCATCCCGATGCACGAACGACACGACAATGCGGACGAGACGTTCCTGCGCCGCTTCAATTCGGTCTGCGAGGAGATCGGCCTTGATCCGTCGCTGTCGGAAACTGATCGACTGCTGATCGGCGCCTATTTCAGCCAGGAATATGCCTTTGAATCCGCGGCGCTTTTCAATCCCAGCATCGTGCGCCTGCCAGACGCCGACGTGACGGACGACAAGATGCCGTTCCTCCTCTCACTACGCGGGATCGGTGAGGGCCATATTTCATCCGTCACCTTCCGCACCGGAACCTGGGACGGCGGGACCGACGTGGTGATCGATCCCGCGAGCCAGCACGGCACACCGCCGCGGCTCGATGGCGTCATCGACGGGTGGTCGCATCTGATGTGCGATGAAAGCGACGACGTGTCCGAAACCGTCATCTTCCCGGTTCTCCCAAGCCAACGACAGGGCGTTGAGGACCTGCGCATGGTGAACTTCACCGACGATGATGGCTCCAAGAGCGTGATTGGCACCTACACTGCGTTCGACGGCGTCAAGGCCACGCAGGAGCTGCTGCGCGGGGTTGACCTTCGCACCTTCCAGATGCGCGCGCTGACGGGGGCGATGACGGCCTACAAGGGCATGGCGCTGTTTCCGCGGCGCATCGACGGCAAGTTCGTCATGCTCGGCCGACAGGATAACGAGAACATCTGGCTGCTGCGGTCGGACGATATCAGCCACTGGGACGAAGGGGAACGGATCATGGCTCCGAAATATCCCTGGGAGTTCGTTCAGCTCGGCAATTGCGGCTCCCCGATCGAAATCGACGAAGGCTGGCTGGTGTTCACCCATGGCGTGGGGATGATCCGCGGTTATTGCGTCGGCGCCTGCCTGCTCGACAAGTCTGATCCGTCGAAGGTGCTGGCACGCACGCCCTCGCCCCTATTGTTCCCCAGCGCCGAGCAGCGCGGCGGCTATGTCCCGAACGTCACCTACAGCTGCGGCGCGCTTCGCCATAAGCGTAACATCCTGCTGCCCTATGCGATTGGCGACGAGTATAGCGCCTTTGCGGTCGGCAAGGTCGATGACATCCTGTCGGTGATGGAGCCGGCCTGAGCGTGGCGAACGGCAACCGCAGCAGCGCCTGATCCGTTCGCCTGATCATGGCCGTTACCGACATCGCAACCCGCACCTACGATCACGCCTTCCGGCTCGATCCGATCGTCCGAAGCCTGCTCGATACGGATTTCTACAAGCTGCTGATGCTGCAGATGATCTGGCGGCTGCACCGCGACGTGAACGTCACGTTCGAACTGATCAACAGGTCCGGCGCCGTTCGGCTCGCCGACATCATCGACGAGGGCGAGCTTCGCGCGCAGCTCGATCACGCCCGCACGATCCGCTTCACGAAGAAGGAACTGATCTGGCTCGCCGGCAACAGCTTCTACGGCGAGCGCCGCATGTTCGCGCCCGATTTCCTCGCCTGGCTCGCCGATTTCCAGCTGCCGGGATATGAACTGTCGCGTGCGGACGGCCAGTTCCAGCTGCGCTTTGCCGGCCCGTGGACAGACACCACCATGTGGGAAATCCCGGCGCTCGCCATCGTTAACGAATTGCGCGCGCGGGCGACGCTCCACGGCAAGGGCCGGTTCGCGCTCGACGTCACCTATGCGCGCGCCAAGGCGAAGCTCTGGGCCAAGGTCGAGCGGCTGCGCGCACTCCCCGATCTCGCCATCTCGGATTTCGGCACCCGGCGCCGGCACGGCTTCCTGTGGCAGCGCTGGTGCGTCGAGGCGCTGAAGGAAGGTCTTGGCGATCGGTTCATCGGCACGTCGAACGTGTTGCTCGCGATGGACAATGATCTCGAGGCGATCGGCACCAATGCGCACGAACTACCCATGGTGGCGGCCGCGCTCGCGCCCGACGATGCGGCCCTCGCCCAGTCACCCTATCAGGTGCTGGAGGAATGGCGCGGCCAATATGCCGGCAACCTGCTGATCGTCCTTCCCGACACCTATGGCACCAGCCGCTTCCTCACCGACGCGCCCGACTGGGTCGCGGACTGGACCGGCTTTCGCCCGGACAGTGCGCCCCCGGTCGAGGCGGGCGAGGAGATCATCGCCTGGTGGCAGGAGAAGGGCCGCGATCCACGCGAGAAGCTTCTGATTTTCTCGGACGGCATGGACGTCGAGTCGATCGAGCGCGTCCGTCACCACTTCGCGGGGCGCGTGCGGACCAGCTTCGGCTGGGGTACCAACCTCACCAACGATTTTCGCGGTTGTGATCCGGACGGGCATCCGGGGCTGGAGCCCATCTCGCTCGTCTGCAAGGTCACCAGCGCCAACGGCCGGCCGGCGGTCAAACTATCCGACAACCCCGCCAAGGCATCCGGCGACCCGGCGGAGATCGCGCGTTATCTGCGCGTGTTCGGCGCCTCAGGCTACGCCGCGCACACGCCCGAGGTCTGAGCGCGTCAGCCCTCGTGCAGCTGACTCAGCGTCCGCCGGACCGCATCGTGCCAGCCAGCGACGAGCGGCGCCCGCGTCTCGGGGCTCATCGACGGCGCAAAGCTGCGCTCCCGGGACCACAGGCCAGCCAGTTCGTCGAGGCCTGACCAAACACCAGTCGCCAGTCCCGCATGGAAGGCCGCGCCACGCGCGGTCGTCTCCAGATCGGTCGGCCGCTCCACCGTCATGTCGGTGAGATCCGCGAGAAAACCGCAGAGCCAGTCGTTCGCGGCCATGCCACCATCGACACGCAGCAGCTTTGGCCGGCCGCCGCCATCGGCCGCCATGGCTTCGGCAAGGTCGAGCGTCTGGTAGGCCACCGCCTCCAGCGCCGCCCGCGCCAGGTGCGCCGCCGTCGTATCCAGCGTCAGCCCGTGGATCGAGCCCCGCGCCTCCGGGTCCCAATGCGGGGCGCCAAGCCCGACGAAGGCCGGCACCATATAGACGCCGTGGCTGTCCGCGACGCGCGTCGCCATGTCGTTGGTCTGGCTGGCGTGCGTGATGATGCCGATGCCGTCGCGCAGCCACTTGATCGCCGCGCCGGCGACGAAGATCGAGCCTTCCAGCGCATAGATGGTCTTGCCGCCCAGCCGATAGGCGGGTGTCGTCAGAAGCCGGTGCTTCGATTCCACTGCCTCCGCGCCGGTATTGAGCAACATGAAACAACCGGTGCCATAGGTCGATTTGGCGGTCCCGCGATCGAAGCAGGCCTGACCGAACAAGGCGGATTGCTGGTCCCCTGCCATCCCGGCAATTGGGATCGGCGCGCCAAACAGGTCGGCATCCGTGGTGCCGTAGAGGTGCGCATTGTCGTGCACCTCCGGCAGCAGTGACATCGGCACGCCGATCGCGCGGCACAATTCCTCGTCCCAGCTGCTGCGATGGATATCGAACAGCATCGTGCGGCTGGCGTTGGTGACGTCGGTCGCATGCACCTTCCCGCCGGTCAGCCGCCACAAGAGGAAACTGTCGATCGTGCCGAACGCGAGCTCGCCGCGCTCGGCGCGTGCCCGCGCGTCCGGCACATTGTCCAGCATCCACGCTATCTTGGTGGCTGAGAAATAGGGATCGATCAGCAGGCCCGTGCGGGCGCGGATCAGATCCTCAACGCCGTCCGTGCGCAGCTGCGTGCACAAGGCCGCGCCGCGCCGGTCCTGCCAGACAATGGCATTGTGGATCGGCACGCCAGTGGCGCGGTCCCAGATCACCGCCGTTTCGCGCTGGTTGGTGATGCCGATCGCGGCAATTGCCTGGAGTGACACCCCACTCTTCTCGATCGCCTCACGCGCGGTCGCCAGCGTGTCGCGCCAGATGTCTTCGGGATCATGCTCCACCCAGCCATGCGCCGGATAATGCTGCGCAAACTCGGTTTGCGCGATCGCGACGCGGCGCGCGGCATCATCGAACAGCACGCTACGCGTAGAGGTCGTCCCCTGATCGATCACCAGAATGTGGGACGCCATTTACACCTCCATCGACTTTCGAAACGAACCTCGCGCGCTTTCGTACGAACGTCAACGCTTTCATTTGCTGACCGCTTCCCTATGTTGCCTACACCAGTTCGGAGCAAAGATGATGGCGGCAAGCGCCGTAGGAAGTGCCGACGGCGGCACGGTCGACCTGCTGATCGTGGGCGGCGGAATCAACGGCGCGGGCATCGCTCGCGATGCGGCGGGCCGCGGCCTGTCGGTGCTGCTGGTCGAGCAGGACGATCTGGCAAGCCACACCTCGTCCGCCTCCACGAAGCTGATCCATGGCGGCCTGCGCTATCTCGAATATGGCGAGTTCCGCTTGGTGCGCGAGGCGCTGATCGAGCGGGAGCGGCTGCTCGGCATGGCGCCCCACATCATCTGGCCACTCGAATTCGTCCTGCCGCAAACGCAGTCGCCGCGTCCGGCCTGGATGGTTCGCCTCGGCCTCTTCCTCTACGATCATCTCGGCGGGCGAGAGAAGCTGCCCGGCACCCGCACCGTGCGGCTCGAACGCTCGCCGCTTGGCGACGGGCTCGCGACGCCTTCGGGCAAGGCGTTCGTCTATTCTGACTGCTGGGTGGAAGACAGCCGTCTGGTCGTGCTGAACGCCATGGATGCTGCTGCCCGCGGCGCCCGGATCGAAACGCGCACGCGGATGGTGTCCGCCCGTCGCACGGACAGCGGCTGGATCGCTACCATTGCCGATGCACGCGACGAGCGCGAGGTACGCGCCCGCGTCCTCGTCAACGCAGCCGGCCCTTGGGTTGCGGACGTGCTCGGCCGCGTACCCGACGCGCGCACCGACCGCGGCGTCCGGCTGGTCAAGGGCAGCCACATCATCGTGCCGCGACTGTATCACGGCGATCACGCGTTCATGCTGCAGAACCCGGACCGCCGGATCGTGTTCGCTATTCCGTACGAGCAGGATTACACGCTCGTCGGCACGACCGACGAGGTGTGGAACGAGCCCCCGGCCAAGGCGTCGATCAGCGCTGACGAAACCACGTATCTGCTCGAAACGGTGCGGCGCTACTTCGCCCGGCCAGTTAGCGAGAGTGATATCCGCTGGACCTACGCCGGTATCCGGCCGCTCTATGACGACAAGTCGTCGAACGCCTCGGCCGTCACCCGTGATTACGTGCTCGACCTCGACGCCGGCGAAGGGCGGGCCCCTATGCTGAGCATCTTCGGCGGCAAGATAACGACCTATCGCAAGCTCGCCGAACACGCGCTCGAAGAGCTCGCTCCCTTCTTCCCGGATGCCGGCAATTCATGGACAGCGGGCGCCACGCTTCCCGGTGGGGACATGCCGGATGCTGACTTCGACCGCTTCGTCGCATCGCTGCAGGCCGCGCGTCCCGGCCTGGACGCCCCGCTTCTGCGCCGCCTCGCCCGCGCCTACGGCACCCGCGTCGATCGGCTGCTGGGCGAAGCGCAGACCGTTGAAGATCTCGGCCGGCCATTCGGTGGCGATCTCTACCAGGCGGAAGTCGATTATCTCGTCGCCAACGAATGGGCGCGGACGTCAGAGGACGTGCTTTACCGACGCAGCAAGCTCGGCCTCCACACCCCCCCGGGTACCGCGACGGCGCTCGACGCCTATTTCGCCAATACGTCGCGGCAGACGGCATGAGCGCGCCGGGCACCGACGTCATAGCCGCCCGCCACCGGGCGATCCTGGAGATCGCGCGCCACACCGGCAGCGTTTCTGTGGATTCGCTTGCCGAGCAGCTAGGCGTCACCCCGCAGACGATCCGCAAAGATTTGAATCTGCTCGCTGATCGCGCGATGCTGGCACGCGTTCATGGCGGGGCGATCATCACCTCCGGCGTCGACAACCTGCGCTACGCCGAGCGTCGCCACGTCGCGGCGGAATCGAAGGCCGCGATCGGCGCTGCGGCGGCAGCACTGGTTCCTGATGGCGCCAGCCTCTTCATCAACATCGGTTCGACCACCGAGGCGATTGCCCGCCATCTCACCGGCCACCGCAATTTGATGGTGATCACGAACAACCTCAACGTCGTCGACATCCTCGCTGAGTGCCCATCGATCGAGGTGATCGCCGCTGGTGGCCGCGTGCGGGCCAGCGATCGCGCCGTGGTCGGCGCCCTGGCGATGGACTTCATCCGCGGCTTCAAGGTCGATTTCGCGCTGGTGGGCGCCTCCGCGATCGAGCCCGACGGGACGTTCCTCGATTTCGATATCGACGAGGTCCGCGTTTCGCAGACCATCATTGCACAGGCGCGTCAGGTGATCCTGGCGCTGGACTCCTCGAAGCTCGGTCGCCCGGCGCCGGTGCGTGTCGGTGATCTTGGCGATATCGACTTCCTCGTCACCGATACGCTAGCGGACGCAGGATTGGTGCAGGCGTGCAGCCTCGCGGAAGTGCGGGTGGTGGAAACCGCGCCATCCGCGACGGGGGCGCAACAGGGGGCGTGATGGACCGGTTCGATTTCCCGCTGGCGAAGGCGTTGACTCGCCGCCGGCTGCTCGCGGCAGGTGCCGGCGGTGCCGCTGCGACGATCGCGGCACGGGCGCTTGCCGCCGACGTCGACCTCAGCCTCCCCCGCGGCGCGGGGGCGCGGCCGCTCACCAGCGACTTTCCGCAAAAGGGGACGATGATCCTGCAGCGCGCGCGCCCCGCGCTGCTCGAGACACCGATGGAGGTCTTCCAGCAGAACCTCTTCACCCCGAACGACCGCTTCTACGTCCGCTGGCATTGGGGCGACATGCCGAACGCGATCGACGTCGAGGCCTATCGCATCCGTCTGTTCGGCGCGGTGAACCGGCCGCTGTCGATCTCGCTCGCCCAGTTGCTGCGGATGCCGCGGATCGAGCTTGCCGCGGTCAATCAATGCTCCGGCAATTCGCGGGGGCTGTTCCAGCCGCGCGTGCCCGGCGCGCAATGGGGCCATGGGGCGATGGGCAATGCGAAGTGGATGGGCGTCCCGCTTCGCCACCTGCTCGATCTTGCCGGCGTCCGTGCAGGTGCTGTCGCGATACGGGTCGGCGCGCTCGACAAGCCATCGGTGCCCGGCGCCCCCGACTTCGAGAAGTCACTCGCCATCGATCATGCACGTGATGGCGAGGTGATGCTCGCCTTCGCCATGAACGGAGAGCAACTGCCACTGCTGAACGGCTTCCCGGTGCGCATCGTCGTGCCCGGCTGGTATTCCACATACTGGATGAAGACCGTCGACTCGATCGAGGTGCTCGAGAGCGCCGACGAGGGCTATTGGATGGCGAAGGCCTACAAGATCCCCAAGACACCGCGTGCGCATGTCGCCCCCGGGACAAAGGATTTTCCCAGCGAGCCGATCAACCGCATGAACCCGCGGTCGTGGATCACCAGCCTCAGCGACGGCGCTGCCTATGGATATGATCCGGTGCTGCCGATCGAGGGGATCGCGATGGGCGGAGACACCGGGGTGACCGCCGTCCACATCTCCGGCGACAATGGCCGCAACTGGATCGAGGCGAAGCTTGGTCCCGATGAAGGGAAATACGGCTTCCGTCGCTTTGTCGGGCGGATCGGCGTACCTCGGCGTGGGCGCGTCCGCTTGATGTCCCGCTGCACCAACACGCGCGGCGAGATGCAGCCGATGGAGCCGAACTGGAACCCCGGCGGCTATATGCGCAATTGCGTCGAACCCGTCACCGTGGCGCTCACCTGATGCGCGCGCCCTCCACCGGTGCGATCGTCGGCGTCCTCCTGCTCGCCACCCTGCTTGTCGCAGTGCTGCTCGGCACACGCCATCGCCCTGCCGAGCCCGCACGCGCCAGCGCGGTTGCGCCCGCCAGCAGCGTCGCTTCGAACGGCTTCACCCTCACCTCCACCAGCGTCGAGCCGGTGACCGACGATGCGACCTTTCCCGCCGGACCGCACGCCGATCTGGTCAACCAGCGTTGCCTCGCCTGCCACTCGGCCAGCATGGTGCTGACCCAGCCGCCGCTGAAGCGCGAGCAATGGCAGGCGATCGTCGAGAAGATGCGCGACACGTATCACGCTCCGCTGGCGCCGGGCGAGGTACCGCTGATCGTCGACTATCTATCGCGCAGCGGCGCCTCGATCAGCAGCAGCGAGCGATAATTCGGATCAGATCGGCGAGACGCCAATGAACTTCAGCAACCCCAGCACCAGCAGAAGCAGTGCAATCGCAGCGATGATCTGCCCGACGTTGAAGCTCGAACGCTGGACCACGACGGTTTCGTCCTTGCGAACTTCGGCCATGGCATTTCTCCCCAAGTAGATAAAAGAGGGATGCGGCGGGCGAACCGTCGCATGCCGTAACAATCCCTGGGAATGGCTTCGGTTCATTGACGCACGCTCGCTCACCACGATCTTCTGTGACACGGCAGCGCCGGCGCCCTACACGGCAAGCAATGGATATGCCCCCGAACGCGGCCGCTTCTCCCGCCAGCCTCGGCATCGATCGACATCGGCCCACGATCCGCGATGTCGCCCGGCTCGCTGGCGTGTCGATCAAGACCGTGTCGCGCGTCATCAACGATCAGCAATATGTCAGCGCCGAAAAGCGCGATCGCGTTCGCGCCGTGATGGATGAACTCGCCTTCCAGCCGAGCCAGGCGGCCCGGGCGCTTGCCGGCCACCGCTCGCACCAGATCGCGCTGATCTGCGACAATCCCAATCCCTGGTACGTGTACGAGATCCAGCTTGGCGTTCGCGAACGCTGCGCGCGCGACAAGATCCGCATGATCGCCCAGCCCTATGATCGTGCCTCGCCCACGCTGCTGGAGGATATCGTCGCCCTCATCGATCAGGCGCACCCCGATGGGCTCGTGCTTGCCCCGCCAGCGTGCGACGACCAGCGCGTGCTCGGCGAACTTAACCGGCGGGGCATTCCCTTCGTCCGTCTTCAGCCCGGCACCCGCATGGAGGAAGGGCCAAGCGTCCTCATCGACAATGAAGCGGCTGCCTTCGACATGACGCAGCATCTGATCACGCTCGGCCACCGCCGGATCGGCTTCGTCGTCGGCGATCGCAGCTATGCCGCCTCGGAGCAGCGGCTGGCCGGCCACCACCGCGCGCTCGCCGCCGCCGGCATCGAGAGCGACGAAGACCTTATCCAGGAAGGGCGCTTCGACGTTGCCTCGGGTGAGGCCGCGGGTGCCGCGCTTCTCTCGCTGCCCAACCCGCCGACAGCCATCTTCGCCTCGAGCGACGACATGGCGGCGGGCGTGCTCGCTGCTGCGCACCAGCGCGGCGTGACGGTGCCGGGCTGTCTGTCGGTCGCGGGTTTCGACGACGGTCCCACCGCGCAGCTCGTCTGGCCGCCCCTCACCACCATTCGCCAGCCGGTCCGCGCGCTCGCCGATGCGGCTACCGACCAGTTGCTTGCCGGCGAGGATGCATCCTCCTCGCGCCGGATCGAGCATAGCCTGGTCGTGCGCGCCTCCACCGCGCCGCCCGGCAGTTGACGATCCAGCGCGGGGATGACACCGCTGTCCTATGGTGAGGGAGTAGCACGGCGATGGATGAAACGATCACTAACGCCCGTCGGGGGTGGATCGTGGCGCTCGCCTTCGCCGCGATCATGCTCAACTACGTCGATCGACAGATCATCGCGCTGCTGAAGCCGATGCTGCAGGCGGAATTCGGCTGGAGCGATCGTGACTACAGCCACATGGCCTCCGCCTTCCAGTTCAGCGCGGCGGTCGCCTTCCTTGGCACTGGCTGGTTCATCGACCGCATCGGCCTGCGCCGCGGCTTCGCGATCGGCGTCGGCGCATGGAGCCTTGCCGGCATGGCGCACGCCTTCGTCAGCAGCGTGGGCGGCTTCGTCGCTGTCCGTGCGGCGCTTGGCGCGGCGGAATCGATCGGCACGCCGGCGCAGGTGAAGACCGCCGCCACCTATTTCCCGCCAAAGCAGCGCTCGCTGATGCTCGGCATCGGCAACATGGCGTCGAACTTCGGCGCGGTGGTGGCGCCGCTCACCATCCCCGCACTCGCGCTATGGCTCGGCTGGCGCGCCGCCTTCCTCATCGCCGGCGGGCTCGGGCTCGTCTGGGTCATCGCCTGGCTGTTCGTCGCACCGCGCCCTGCCGTAGAATCGGACCAGCCGGCGCCGGGTGAAGAGGGCGCGAGCGTGCCATGGCGCACACTGCTCAAGGACCGCCGGCAATGGGCCGTGATTGCCGCCAAGGCGCTCAGCGATCAGGTTTGGTGGTTCCTCCTGTTCTTCATGCCCGATCTGTTCCACCGCCTGTTCGGCATGAGCCAGGGGACGCTCGGCCTGCCGATCGCGATGATCTATTTCCTCGCCGCGATGGGCTCGCTCACCGGCGGCATCCTGCCGACCTGGCTGCTCTCGCGCGGCGTCAGCATCAATGCCGCGCGCAAGGGCTCGATGCTGCTCTACGCGCTGCTGATCCTCCCCGTCCCCACCCTGCTGCTGACCAGCGATCCATGGGTCGCCGCGGCGCTGCTCGGCCTCGGCCTCTTCGCGCACCAGGGCTTCTCGACCAACGTCTTCGGCATGACGGCGGACATGTTCGCGCCGCGCGTCATCGGGACCGCGATCGGTATTGGAGCCTTCGCTGGCAACCTCTCCGGCATGGGGATGATCGAGCTTGCCGGCTGGTCGCTCGACAACGGCCACGGCTACACGCCGCTGCTTTTGATCTGCGGCGGTTCGTATCTCGTCGCCCTGCTCTTCATCCACCTGCTCGTGCCGCGGCTGGAGATCGCCAAGGCGGCGTAAGCACGCCGTTCTTCGCAGCCGCATTGCTGCTCAGCCTCTTTCACCCACCCCTTGTGATCGGTATAGGACAACGGTGTCTTATCTCCCCTCTCCCGCTCGCTCCGTCGCCCTGGGTGACACTGGCCTAACCATCAGCACCATCGCCTGGGGCATGTGGCGTTTCCGCGGCACCGACGTCGCCGCCGCCCGCGCACTGGTCGAGGCGGCGTTTGATGCCGGCGTCACGCTGTTCGACACCGCCGACATCTATGGCCCCGACAATGACGAGGATTTCGGCGCGGCAGAAGCGCTGCTGGGCCGCGTCTTCGCCGAGGCACCGGCATTGCGCGACAAGATGGTGCTGGCGTCCAAGGGCGGCATCCGCATGGGCGTGCCGTATGATTCGGGCGCGACCTATCTGGCCGAGGCGATCGACGCGTCGCTGAGCCGGCTGGGCTGCGAGAAGATCGACCTGTATCAGATCCACCGCCCGGACCTGCTGGCGCATCCGCAGGAAGTGGCGCGCGCGCTGGACGATGCGCGTGTCGCGGGCAAGATCAGCGCGATCGGCGTGTCGAACCATACGCCAAGCCAGACCGCGGCGCTGGCCGAATATCTGACCGTGCCGGTCGTCAGCCATCAGCCGGAATTCTCGGCATTGGCGATCAAGCCGCTGTTCGACGGCCTGTTCGACCAGGCAATGCAGCGTGGCATGGCGGTGCTGGCCTGGTCGCCGTTGGGCGGTGGTCGCCTGGCCGATCCGACCGACGAGCGCGCGCGTGCCGTTGCCGCCTTGCTCGACGTGAAGGCGCATGAGGCGGGCGTTGACCGCGCCGCCGCCGCCTATAGCTGGATCATGGCGCACCCAGCGCGCCCGATCCCGATCGTCGGCACGCAGAATGTGTCGCGGATCGCGACGATCCCCGACGCCTACAAACCACAATGGACGCGCGGGGAATGGTACGCCGTCCTTCAAGCCAGCATGGGAGAGCGTTTGCCGTGACCGGTTCGACCAATAAACAGTGCGAAGTCAGCTGGTTTTCGGCGCTGTGCGATGACGATTACGAGTTTCTCGGCGTTCCCGATCCCAAGCTGAAGTCGAGCTGGGAGCATTGCCGCGACATCGTGCTTCAGGCCGAGAGCGGCGGGTTCGACAATATCCTGCTGCCGTCGGGCTATGCGCTGGGCATCGACACGACCGCCTTTGCCGCGGCGATCGCGACGATGGTGAAGCGTATCCGGCTGCTGATGGCGGTGCGCATCGGCGAAAGCTGGCCGCCGCAGCTGGCGCGCCAGATCGCGACGATCGACCGCATCCTGGGCGGGCGGCTGACGGTCAACATCATCTCCTCCGACCTGCCGGGCGAAACGCTCGCGTCGGCGCCGCGCTATGCCCGCACGCTGGAGGCGATGCAGATCCTCAAGACCATGCTGAACGGCGAGCCGCTGGACCACCAGGGCGAGTTCTGGAAGCTGAAGCTGGACCCGCCGGCCGTCACCACCGTGTCGGGCAAGTGCCCGCCGCTGTATTTCGGCGGCCTGTCGCCGGACGCTCGCGAGACCGCGGCGCAGGGCGCCGACGTGTATCTGATGTGGCCCGACAAGCGGGAAGCGGTGCAGTCGATCATCGACGACATGACCGCGCGCGCCGCCAAGCACGGCCGCACGCTGAAGTTCGGGTATCGCGCGCATGTCATCGTGCGCGAGACCGAGAGCGAGGCGCGTGCCGCCGCCGATCGCCTGCTGTCCAAGCTGGATGCGGCGCAGGGCGAGGCGATCCGCAACAAGTCGCTCGACACCCAGTCGACCGGCGTCGCGGCACAGGCCGCGCTGCGCGAGAATGCCAGCGACGACGGCTATGCCGAGGACAACCTGTGGACCGGCGTCGGCCGGGCGCGCTCGGGCTGCGGCGCGGCGATCGTCGGTGATCCCGACCAGGTGCTCGCCAAGCTTCGCATGTACCAGGACATGGGGATCGAGGCGTTCATCCTGTCGGGCTATCCGCATGCCGCGGAGGCCGATTTGTTCGCGCGCCATGTGCTTCCCAAGCTGCAGCACGGCCCGCTGACGCTGTAACAACCTTCCCCGGAGGCTTTTGAATGACGGTGACGCTTCGCCCCGCGGAGAGCGGTTTCGATATCTTCGCGGGCGAGGCGCTGGTCATTCGCCACCGCGCCGACGCGCCTGCGCTGTTCGTCGGTGCGGGGCGGCCGCTGGTCGACATGTACCGCGGCAATTACTTCCTGGAGGACCGCGTCGACGAGCGGATCGCGCTGCGCGAGGCGAGCGTCGCTGGCGACACCGTCACGCTGTCCGCCGGTGGGCGCGCGCTGCTGACGCTGACGTTGCGTGACGATGCGCTGCATCTGGAAGCGCTCGATCCGGCGCTCAACCGCCTGTGGCTCAACATGGTCGGTGCGGCGGGCGAGCGGCTGTGGGGCGGCGGCGAGCAGATGTCCTATGTCGACATGGCGGGGCGGCGCTTCCCGATGTGGACGTCGGAGCCCGGCGTCGGGCGCGACAAGTCGACGCTGCTGACGTTCCAGTGCGATCGCGACCATCGTTCGGGCGGCGACTATTGGAACACCAACTATCCGCAGCCGACGTACCTCTCGTCGCGGCGCTATGCGCTGCACGTCGATACGACGGCCTATAGCTGCTTCGACTTCCGCGATGCTGCTGCGCCCGCGGTCGAGGTGTGGGAGGTGCCGGCGCGGATCGAGCTGTTCGCCGCGACGCGCTTTGCCGATCTGGTGACGCAGCTTTCGACGCGGTTCGGGCGCCAGCCGCTGCTGCCCGAATGGGCCTATTCGGGCGCGATCCTGGGGCTGAAGGACGGCGCCAACAGCTTCGACCGGATGGAGAAGATCATCGCGGCGGGCGCGGTGGTCACTGGCCTGTGGTGCGAGGATTGGGTCGGGCTTCGCGTCACCAGTTTCGGCAAGCGGCTGTTCTGGGACTGGAAGGCGAACGAGGCGCGCTATCCGCATCTGCGCCAGAAGATCGCCGAGCTGAACGAACGCGGCATTCGCTTTCTTGGCTATGTGAACCCGTATCTGGCGGTCGACGGATCGCTGTATGTCGAGGCGGCGGAGGCGGGGTATCTCGCGCTTAAGCTCGACGCCGATGAGCCGTATCTGGTCGATTTCGGCGAATTTGATTGCGGGATCGTCGATTTCACCAATCCCGCCGCCGCCGACTGGTTCGCCGATCGCGTGATCGGGCGCGAGATGCTGGATTTCGGGCTGTCGGGCTGGATGGCCGATTTCGGCGAGTACCTCCCCACCGACGTTCGCCTGTTCGACGGCACCGACGGGATGCTGGCGCACAATGCCTGGCCGACGATCTGGGCCGAGGTGAATGCGCGCGCGATCGCCTCGCGCGGGAAGACGGGCGATGCGCTGTTCTTCATGCGCGCCGGGTTCAGCGGCGTGGGCGCATATTGCCCGCTGCTGTGGGCCGGCGACCAGAGCGTCGATTTCACGCGGCATGACGGGATCGGCACGGTGATCCGAGGGGCGCTGTCCTCCGGCCTGGTTGGCAATGCCTATCACCACAGCGATCTGGGCGGATACACCAGCCTGTACGACAATGTCCGCACCGCCGAGCTGCTGATGCGGTGGAGCGAGTTGTCGGCATTCTCGCCGATCATGCGCAGCCATGAGGGCAATCGGCCCGACACAAACCTTCAGCTGGATGGCGACGCCGAGGTGCTGGCGCATTTCGTCGCCATGACGAAGGTGCACGCGGCGCTGGCGCCCTATGTTGCGGAACTGTGCCGCGAAGCGGCGGCGACCGGCCTGCCGCTGCAGCGTCCGCTGTTCCTCGACTATGAGGATGACGCGACCTGCTGGGGCGTGGAGACGCAATTCGCTTATGGCCGCGACCTGATCGTCGCGCCGGTGATCGAGGCGGGCGCGGAGCGGTGGCGCGCGTATCTGCCGGCCGGGGCCGAGTGGCGGCACATCTGGTCGGGCGAAACCTTCGCCGGTGGCGCAACCGTCGAAGTGGCGGCGCCAATAGGCCAGCCGCCGGTATTCTACCGCACCGACAGCGTGCATGCGGCAGTCTTCGCCGGTGTCGGCCATAACCATCGGGCATGAGGGCTCGCACGAACTGACCGCCACGCGGCGTGGCGGCACTTCTATGATGACGCGCAAAACTCGTGAATCAGCAAGACCGGGGGCAGCCGGTGCGTGAACGGAAAGCGATGACCAACTATCCCACGCTGCCGCTTGCAGCCGATCTCTACAATGATCTGGAACCCGATCCGCAAAGCAGCTGGCGGGATCTCATTCCCGGGCTGGTCGTGGCGGTGCTCGCGACGATGGCGGCAGCATTCGTCGCTGATCATTATGCCGCGCCGCTCACGCTCATGGCCCTGCTGATCGGTCTCGCCTTGAACTTTCTCGGCGCGGATCCGCGCATGGCGCCGGGGTTGAACTTCGCGTCCAAGACGCTGCTTCGCGTCGGCATCGTGCTGGTGGGCGCGCGCATCACGCTCGGCCAGATCGTCGGGCTCGGCCCGCTGACGTTGCTTGCCGTGGTCATCATCTTGCTCGCGACGCTCGGTGTCGGTGTCCTTGTTGCCCGCGCCACCGGCATGGGCAGTGCCTTTGGCACGCTCGCCGGCGGGGCGGTTGCCATCTGCGGCGCCTCCGCCGCGCTGGCCCTCGCGACCACGCTGGGCGAGAAGCGCGCCAATCAGGCCCAGCTCGCGCTCGTGCTCGTCGGCATTTCCGCCGCCAGCGCCGCCGCGATGTTCCTTTACCCCACGCTCGCGCATCAGCTCGGGCTCAGCGATCGTCAGGCCGGCTTCATGCTCGGCGCCTCGATCCATGACGTCGCCCAGGCGCTCGGCGCCGGGTACAGCTATTCGGACAGCGCCGGCCAGGTCGCCGCCATCGTCAAGCTCACCCGCGTTGCACTGCTCGCGCCGGTGCTGGCGCTCGTTGCCGCCTTCTTCCGGCCGGAGGATGGCAAGAAGACCGGGATCACCCTTCCCTGGTTCGTCGTCGGATTCTTCGTCTTCGCCGGCATCAACTCGCTCGGCCTCGTCCCGCCACTCGCAAGCCGCAGCGCGCAGGATATCGCCACCGCCTGCCTCGCCTGCGCCGTCGCCGCCACCGGCATCCGCGCCCCGATGAGCTCCCTCCTGGAAACCGGCACGCGCCCGCTGCTCGCGATCATCGTTTCCTCGATCGCTGCGCTCCTGCTGTCGCTCGGCGCGGCGCTGCTGCTGCTATAGGCTGAAGATCTTTCCGGGATTGAAGAGGTCGTGTGGATCAAGCGTCCGCTTGAGCGCGCGCATCACGTCCACCGCCTCGCCAAGCTCGCGCACCAGCCACGGCTGTTTGCCCAAACCGATGCCATGTTCGCCCGTGCAGGTGCCATCCGCGGCCAGCGCACGCTCGACAATGCGCGCGTTGATCGCTTCGACCTGCGCCCGCTCGTCTGCGCTGTTCGGGTCGAGCGAGAAGATCACGTGGTAATTGCCGTCCCCGACATGGCCGACGATCGTCGACGGCACATTCGCTTGCGCCAAATCCTCCTTGGTCGCGACGATGCACTCGGGAAGCCGGCTGATCGGCACGCACACGTCGGTCGTCCAGCCGACGCCGCCCGGCCGAAGCGCGATCGCAGCATAATAAGCCTCGTGCCGCGCCTTCCACAGCCGGCTGCGCTCCTCCGGCAGGTTCGACCACGCGAACTCACCACCGCCGTTCGCCGCGGCCAGTGCGCGCACCGTTTCCACCTGCTCTTCCACCCCGGCAGGCGAGCCGTGGAACTCGAAAAACAGCGTCGTCACCTCGGGCAGGTCCAGCTTCGACCACCGGTTCACGGCGCGGATTTGCATGTCGTCCAGCAGTTCGACGCGCGCCAGCGGCACGTCGAGCTGGATCGCCTGCACCACCGTCTCCACCGCCCCGTCGATGGAGGCAAAGCCGCACGTCGCGGACGAAATCACTTCCGGGATCGGGTGCAGCCGCACCGTCACTTCGGTGATGACGCCAAGCGTTCCGTCCGCGCCGACATACAGCCGCGTCAGGTCATAGCCCGCGGCCGATTTGCGCGCGCGCCGCGCCGTTTGGATCACCTTCCCCTCCGGCGTCACCACCGTCAGGTTCAGCACCGCCTCGCGCATCGTGCCGTAGCGGACGGCGTTGGTGCCGCTTGCCCGCGTCGCGGCCATGCCGCCGATCGTCGCATTCGCGCCCGGATCGATCGGGAAGAACAGCCCCAGGTCACGCAGATGCTCGTTCAGCTGCTCGCGCCTGACGCCGGCTTCGACCGTGCAATCGAAATCGGCCGCGTTCACCGCGACGATCCGGTTCATCTCGCTCATGTCGAGGCTGATGCCGCCGCGCACGGGCACCGCATTGCCTTCGATCGACGTACCCGCGCCGAACGGCGCGATCGGGACCCGAGCCGGCACGCAGATCGCGACGAGATCCGCCACATCCTGCGTCGACCGCGCGAAGACGACCGCATCAGGAAGCACCGGCGCGAAATGCGCCTCGCTCGACCCGTGCTGCACCCGCATCGCGTCGCTGGTGTGCAGCTGCGTACCAAAGCGTGCTGCCAGCGCCGCTATCACATCGGGATCAAGCGCGGCTCGCCAAGGATCCGAAACAAGCTGCATGGCATCACGTCCTTTCGCCGCCAAAGGGCGTAGATGGCGCGCGCACGTCCGCCAACAACGATTACTTTCCCGGTCCTCAGGCGCGCCAGCCGCCCCCCATCGCCTGGTATAGCGCGACCAGCGCGTTCAGCTGGTCGGCGCGAAGCTGCACCAGCGTCAGTTCCACGTTGAGCAAGGAGCGCTGCGCATCCAGCTGCTCGAGGTAGCTCGCATAGCCCGCGCGATAGCGATTGGTCGCATGGCGAAGCGCCTCCGCCAACGCCGTACGCTGCGCCTCCAGCCGCACGCGTTGCGCCGCCAGCCGGTCCACCGCCGCCAGCGCGTCCTCCACCTCGCGAAACGCGGTCAGCGCGGTGCGCTGATAAGTGAATGCCGCTTGGTCGCGCCGCGCTGCCGCTCCTTCGACGTTGGCGGTCAGCCGTCCGCCGGCGAACAGCGGCGCTAGCACGCTGGCCCCGGCGGACCAGATCGTCAGCGGGTTTGCCAGCGCGCTCGACAGAGCGAGCCCGCCCGATCCGGTCAGCTGGATGCTCGGCAGGAACTGCGCCCGTGCGGCGTCGAGCGAGCGGTCGGATGCCACCAGCGCGCGTTCGGCCTGTGCAATGTCTGGCCGCCGCCGCAACAGGTCGGACGGCAGGCCAGCCGGCACCGGCAACGGCCGCAAGTCTGCCAGAGATGCACCGCGCGGAATGTCGCGCGGCGCATCGCCTTGAAGAACGCTCAGTGCGTTTTCCTGCCGGCGGATCGCCAGCTCCGCCTGCGGCAGCAATTGCGCCGTGGCCTCATACTCCGCCTCCGCCTGGCGGAGCTCCAGCTGCGAGGTATAGCCCGCCTCGGCGCGTGACCGCGCGATGCGCAACGCCTCGGCGCGCGAGGCGATCGTCGCTTCCACGACGAGGCGACGCGCATCGAGCGCACGCAGCGTGATATAGCCGCTCGCCGCGGTCGCCGCGATCGACAGCACCACTGCGTCGCGCGCCGCTTCGCTCGCCAGCGCCGCCTCCCGCGCCGCCGCCACCTGGCTCGAGATGCGCCCGAACGCATCCACTTCGTAGCTTGCCTGGAACAGCGGCTGCGCGCTCGTCGTCTCCACCGCGGTACCAAAGGCGCTGACACTGCGCCCGTGAGTCACGCCGCCGCCGGCGCTGAGCGACGGGAACAGCTGCGCGCGCGCCAGCCGCTCATTTGCCCGCGCCTCCTGCACGCGCCCCGCCGCAATCGCGATGTCGGGATTGCGCGCCAGCGCCGTCTCCACCAGTCCGCTCAGCACGGGATCGCCGAACTGCGCCCACCAGTCGCGATCAACCGCGGCGCTCGCGGCGGGCAACGCGGTTCGCCAGGCGATCGGCGCCGTCACATTCGCCGCTTCCGGGCGCGGCGGATTGGGCGCCGAGCACGCCGCCAGCGCGCTCCCGACCAGCAGGACCAGGCGTCCCCTCATCGTGTGGCGGATGCCGCGCTGCGCGTGTCCACCCGCGCCTCCACCGACATGCCGGGGCTGAGGCGCGGGTACAGCGGGTCTCGGGCATCGACGGCGATGCGCACCGTCAGCCGCTGCGGCACCTTCACGAAATTGCCCGTCGCATTGTCCGGCCGGATGACCGAGAATTCGCTCCCCGCTGCCGGCGACAGCCGTTCCACCCTGCCGCGAAGCTCTGCGCCGCCAAGCGCGTCCACCGTCACGGTCGCCTGCTGGCCCGGGCGGATCAGCGCGGTCTGCGCTTCCTTGAAGTTCGCCGATACCCACACGGTCGGCGGCACCAGGAACATGAGTTGGGTGCCCGCCGTCACATATTGCCCGAGCCGGACGGATACTTCCCCCAGCCGCCCGTCCTGCGGCGCGCGGATTACCGTGTTCGACAGGTCGATCTGCGCCAGGCGAAGCGCCGCGCGTGCATTTTCGACCGCCGCCTCGAGCCCGCCGCGCCCGACCAGTACGGAGCGTACATCCTGCTCCCCGATCGCCCGCTGCGACTGCGCCTGCAGCACGCCCGCGCGGGCCTGCGCCAGCGCCGCCCGCGTCTGATCGCGCTCGCGCTCCGAGACTGACCCTTCCGCCACCAACTCGTCCACGCGGCGCATGTCCGCCTCGGCGCGCAGCAGCTGAGCGCGCGCATTGGCGATCGCCGCTTGCTGGCCGCCGAGAGCAGCCTCGCGCGACCGCTGGCTCTGCGCCGAATTGGCGAGGTTCGCGAGCTGCGTCGCCACCGCCGCCTCCGCCTGCTCCACCCGCTGGCGATAGATGCGATCGTCGATCCGCGCGAGCACCTGCCCGCGCCGAACGGTCTCGAAATCGCGCACCGTCACTTCGGTGACATAGCCGTTCACCTGCGGCGCGATGACGGTGGTCTGCCCGCGGACATAGGCGTTGTCCGTCACCTGAACGTAGCGGCGGAACGGCGGCAGATCCCAGGCATAGAGCGCCAGCAGCACACCCGCGATCAGCAGGCAGACGAAGATGATCGTGCCGCGCCTGCTGCCCCGCGGCGGTGCCCAGCCGCGCCGCGGCGCCTCGGCGCTGCCCGGCTCGACGGGATCGTGAAGCCGCTCGTTTTCTCCGGCGTCGCTTGTCTCTGCCCGGCGCATCGTCGTCGTGTCGCTCACTTGGATGCCTGTTCGCGCAATCGTTGCAAGGCCTGCAGTTCCTCGGCCAGCGGGTTGATCCCCTTCCATCGCAGATGCAGCCAGCGGGTGGCTAGCCATACGAAAACAGCAAGCGCCAGCATGCCGACCAGGAAGAAGACATCGTTATACGCAAGGACGTTCGCCTCGCGCGTTACTTGCTGTGCCAGCAGGGTCGCCCCTTCCGCCTGGCGCAGCGCGGTGTCGCCAAGCGTTCGCGCATAAGCGCCGCCCAGCTGCTGACTGCGCTGGGCGATCAGCGGATCGCCGCCGAGCATGCCCTCGACCAGCACCTCCGAATGAAACCGCTCGCGCATCGTCTGGAACGTGCCGAGCAGCGCCGCGCCGCCCAGGCTGCCCAGCGACTGGGCGATGCCGAACACTGCGGAAAAGCTCACCAGATGGTTGGGCCCGCGCGCCAGCGCGCGAAGGATGCCAACCATCGTCGCCGATCCGAGCCAGAACAGCGCGGCGAAGCCGATCATGCCCTGGCTGAAGAAAACGTTGACCGGCCGGGTCAGGTTCGTCGCCCGGCTGTCGAGGAACGCCGCCACCGAGATGATCGCCACGGACACCACGACCGGCCACAACAGGTCCTTGGGGTTCAGCGTCAGCACTCCCGTCACCAGCCCCGCAATTGATGCAAGCGTCAGCACGACATTCAACGTAACGAGCTGGTCGCTGCCCATCCCCAGCGTCGTCAACAGCCCGGTCGAACCATAGGTCTGTTCGGACAGGAGCACCCGGATCGCCAGCACGATGACGATGAAGCGCAGCACGTTTCTTGTGCGCATCCATCGGGTGTTGAGCAGCGGATTGGCGCGATTGTGCTCGATCAGCAGCGCCGTGCCGATCAGCACGATTGCGGCGGCCGTGGCGTATCCCAGCCACGCGGTGGTCCACCATACGATCCGCCCCTGCGCCAGCACCGCGCACAACAGGGCAACGCCCGGCGCAAAAAAGGCGAACGTCAGGAAGTCGAGCGGCTCGAACGCCTGGATACGCTGGCTCGGCGGCAACCGAAGCAATGCGACGGAGCCGAGGCACACCAGCGTCAGCCCCAGTTCGAGAATGAACAGGTTCTGGATGTCGCCGTCCGCCAGCAGCACCGGGGAGATCACCCGCGCCAGCGGCAGGGCGATCTGGCCCAGCCCGAAGCCAATAACGAGTCCCGACAGCCGCGCAGCGGGTGGCATGGCCTGGGTGATATAGAAGAAGCTCAAGGTGGTCAGGCCACTGCCTATGACACCAGCACCGCCCCGCACGATCAGCTCCACGCGATAACTGTGCACGAACACCTGAAGCAGCGTGACCGCGAGGAACCCGGCGAGCGAATAACGGATGAAGCGCTGGAGGCCGAATTGCTGGCGGAACTTGATCAGCAGCAGACTCATGCAAACGCTGGTCATCGTATAGGTCGCCATCAGCCACCCGCCCTCGACCGGCGTCAGCCCCAGCGAACCCTGGATCTGCGGCAGATTGGCCAGCAGCAGTCCGTTGCTGAGGCCCCCGGTGATGCCCAGCAGCGTGCCGATCGCGAAATAGGCGACTCGGCGGCTCGGCGGATGATCCGGCGTCGCCGGTGATCCGGGCAGCAGCGGCCGCTCATGCGGGGCGAATTCATAGACCGGTTCTGAAGCCATCTCGCGCTGCGCCTTCGCTTCCTTCAGACTCTTGCCGCGCGAAACACGCACTCATGCCACGGCCCCGCGCCGCCGCTCAGCGTGTGGATATCCGCCCCGGATGCGCGTTGAACGAGCAAGGCGGCGCGAGGTGCCATCGCTGCAACATCGCTGCGACAAAAGTGCACAGGGGAGCGGTCCTTACGCCGCCCATTCCGTCGGATCGGGCTCGGCCCCGATCAGCGCCAGGCCATGGGCGATCGATGTCAGTTCACCGCCCGTCGCGATACGCTCCGCGCCGAAACGCCGATCGAAGATTGCACGGATCGCCGGGATCAGTGACGATCCACCCGTTAGGAACACCCGGTCGATCGCCGGCGGCGCCAACTCAGCGCGCTCCAGCGCCTTGTCCAGCGCAGCCTCGATCTTCCGCAGATCGCCTTCAATCCATTGTTCGAAGTCCACGCGCCGCACCGCCGCTTTGATCTTCACGTCCCCGCCCTCAAAGACGAACTCGGCCTCTTCCGCGCTCGACAGCGCCCGCTTCAGCCGGCCGACCGCATCATACAGCGGGAAACCCTGCTCATGCTCGATCAGCGCGATCATCCGGCCGATCGGCGCTTGATCGACCGCGTCGCGTTGCAGTCGCCGCAAGTCCTCCAGCGTCCGCCGGTTGCGCATCATCGCCAACCTCGACCAGTCGGCGAAGTCAGTGAAATAGCCGCCGGGAATATCGAGCAGCTTGCCGAACGAGCGATATTGCCCGCCCTTGCCCAGGAACGGCAGGACAAGCTGTGAGACGATACGCTGGTCGAACCGGTCGCCGGCAATCCCGATGCCGGCTGAAGCGGCCGGCACGCAGCGGCGAGCCGCGCCCGGCTCCGCCACCCGCACGATCGAAAAGTCTGTCGTGCCGCCGCCGAAATCCGCGACCAGGATCGTCGCTGGCTCGGTAAGCCGGGCAGCGTAGCTGAACGCCGCGCCCAGCGGCTCGAACACATAATGCAACTCCACCCCGAAGCCTTCGAGCATCCGGTCATACCGTTCGCGCGCCAGCGCCTCGTTTGGCCGCGCGCCAGCGAACTCCACGGGCCGGCCGACGATCAGACGCCGCGGCCGCTCGTCCAGCCGCCCGGCGGCGTGCCCGACCAGCCGCTGGAGAAACAATCGCCCCAGATCCTCGAAGCGGAACGGCTTGTTGAAGATCAGCGCGCGTTCGAACGTCTCGCTCGCCGCGACGGTCTTGAATGATTGCACGAACCGGCTGTCGAGCGGCGACTGGAGATACTCCTCGATCGCCCACGGCCCCGCCTCATGTGCGATGCCGTTCCAGGCATCTTCCTCTCCCCAGAAGCACAAGGCGGATCGAAACACGGAGGCCCCGGCGTCGGCACTTCCGAACGGCACCAGCCGCGTTCCGGCGCTCCCGTCAGCCGCGGCGACGACGGTGTTGGTAGTACCAAAATCGAGGCCGAGCGCGCGCACGGCCGGTTCGTCGCTCACGACGCATTCCTGCTGAAAGAGGGGCCCGCGATCGATGCCGCCGGGCGGGCGGCGCCTATGGCATCCGCTCGCCCGTCCCGCAACCGCCGATCACTGGCCGCGCAGCAGATCCGGATAGCGCCGTGGCTGCGAGCGAAGATATTGATTAGGCGCCGAAACTTGCGCGCCCAATGCGGCCGCTGCATGCCATGGCCACCGCGGATCGTAGAGCATCGCGCGCGCGAGCGCGATCATGTCGGCGTCTCCCGCGCCGAGGATAGACTCGGCATGTTCCGGCTCGGTGATCAACCCCACCGCCACCACCGGCATGCGGGTCTCTGCCTTTATCGCGCGTGCCAGCGGCACCTGATAACCCGGTCCGACCGGGATCGCCTGGCGCGGATCAAGCCCGCCGCTCGACACATGAATCGCGGCGCAGCCACGGCGCTCCAGTGCCTGGGCGAAGGCAATCGTCTGCTCCACATCCCAGCCGCCGGGCACCCAGTCCGTCCCCGATACCCGCATCGTCACTGGCTTGTCCGCCGGGAATGCTGCGCGGACCGCGTCGAATACTTCCAGCGGAAAGCGCATTCGGTTCTCCAGCGATCCGCCGAACTCGTCGTCACGCCGGTTCGACAATGGAGAGAGGAACTGGTGCAGCAGATAGCCGTGCGCGCCGTGAAGCTGGATGCCATCCAGCCCAAGCCGCGCCGCCCGCCGCGCTGCTGCCGCAAAGGCAGTACGAAGCTCGTTCAGTGCTTTGCGGTCGATCGCGTTGGGCGCGTGGTCGCTCGCCGCAAACGGCAGCGCGGAGGGCGCCTGCGTCTGCCACCCATGTGGATGATCCGGCGCGATCTGTCCGCCGCCGTGCCACGGCAGGTCAGTCGAAGCCTTGCGGCCGGCGTGCGCCAGCTGGATCGCGATCGGCATGGTCGAGTGGCGCCGTATCGCCTCGATCACCCGCTCCATCGCGTCTTCGGTGGCATCGTCCCACAGGCCGACATCGGCATAGGAAATCCGCCCTTCGGGCACCACCGCCGTCGCCTCGATCGTCAGCAACCCCGCGCCGGACAGCGCCAACTGGCCAAGGTGGATGAGGTGCCAGTCCGTCATGCAGCCATCCGCGGCCGAATATTGGCACATCGGTGCAATGACGATCCGATTATCGAGCGAAAGCCCGCCAAAGCTGATCGGTTCGAACAATTTGGGTCCACTCATGGACAGGCTTCCTTGTGTCAAAAGCGCCCCTCAACTGGGAAGCACCTGACGCGAGATCAACCTCACCATCGGGATCGTGCCCGACCGACCATCCGCCAAAGCTGCCGAAAAGATCATGCGATCCGCTCCGTTCAAAGCAGATAGATCATATAAAATGCGAGAATTACTGATTGACGAGCAAGAGAAAGCAACGGCCTTGTCATGCCGCGGCGCGTTCATCCCCGATTTGGTGTCAACTTTGCTACCCGCCGCCGAACGACAACCCTATCGTTCGTCATGAGAGAACCGGGAGGGTGTGAGTGGAACAGGATGGAAGAACGCTGAAATTGGCAGCGGATCTGACGATCGCTTGGCTATCGAATCCGAATACACGTATATCGGCCGGCGATGTCCCGGAATTCCTTCGCTCGACGCACCAGATGTTGTCGGACTTGGTCGCCACCCCGTCCGAGGAACATGCCGAAGCGGAACCGGCGTTCGAACCGGCGGTCAGCGTGCGCAAATCGCTTGCCTCGCCCGATCGGATCATCTCGATGATCGATGGCAAGCCTTACATGTCGCTCGCCCGCCATCTGAAGTCGCACGGTCTGACGCCGGACGAATATCGTCAACGTTATGGCCTGAAGCCTGATTATCCGATGGTCGCGCCCGCCTATAGCCAGGCGCGCCGTGCAATGGCGCTTCGCATTGGCCTTGGTGGCAAGGCGGCGGCAGCGCGCGCAGCGGCTGCAGCCAGCAATGGCGCCGGAAACAGCCGCGGCCAGGAAAAGGGGCGAAAGGCCGGCAGGTCCCGCTCCTCCTCCGCCGAGGCTGGCTGATCCAGGCGCGACATCCGCTGCACTTGGTCGATCCGTCCCGCCCCAGCCTGTCACCGGGGCGGGATCGACATCATTGCTGCGCTGCGATCCAGTCGGCCAGCTTCTTCTCCAGCACCGGCATGGGCAGTGATCCGGTGTCCAGCACCGCGGCATGGAACGCGCGCGGGTCGAACTTCGCGCCCAGCTTCGCCTTCGCCTCCGCCTTCAGGCGCAGGACGGTGAGCTGCCCGATCTTGTACGCCAGCGCCTGGCCCGGAATAGCGATATAGCGCTCGACCTCGGCGGTCGCGTCGCTTTCCGGCATCGGCGAATTGTCGAGCATGTATTTGATCGCCTGATCGCGGGTCCAGCCTTTGGCGTGCAGCCCGGTATCGACCACCAGCCGCATGGCGCGCAGCATCTCGTCATTGAGGCCGCCCATCCGCTGCAGCGGATCGGTCTCCATGCCAAGCTCGGGCCACAGCGTCTCGGCATAGAGTGCCCAGCCCTCGACGAAGGCGGTATTTCCACCGAAGCGCATGAACGCTGGCAGGCTGTCATTCTCCTGCGCCAGGCTGATCTGGAAATGATGCCCCGGCACCGCCTCGTGCAGGTACAAGGTCTCCATGCCCCACAGGTAACGGTTCGGCAGGTCATAGGTGTTGTAATAGAACACGCCCGGCCGCGTGCCGTCCGGCGTGCCCGACTGGTACGATCCCGCCGCGTCCGTCTTCTCCTTGAACGCGGGCACCGGCCGGATCTCGAGCGGCGTCTTGGGGATCAGCGTGAACTGCTCGCGCACCCGCGCGTCCACGCGCTTGCCGATCGCGTCATAGCCCTGCGCGATCTCCGCGGCAGACTTAGGCTTGAACTTGGGATCGGTGCGCAGATAGGCAAAGAACTCTGGCAACGTGCCGGTGAAGCCGGCGCGCGTCTTCTGCGCCTCCATCTCGGCCAGGATCCGCTTCACTTCGGACAGGCCCAGCTGATGCACCTCCTCCGCCTTCATCGGCAGGGTCGTGCTGCTTTCGATAAGATATTCGTAGAGCGCCGCCCCACCCGGCACCGCCGACAGGCCGACGGTGTCGCGCGCCTTGGGCAGATATTCGCTCTTCAGGAAGTCGCGCAGCAGGCTGTGCGCCGGGTTCAGCACCTCACGCACCTGCCGTTCGTATGCCGCCGTCAGACGGGCACGCTCGGTTGCCGGCAATCCTTCGGGAAACTTCGTCACGGGTTCGTAGAACAAGGATTTCTCGACCGGCGCGTCGAGCAGGTGATCGAGCTGGCCTATCACATTCTGCACCACCAGCTTCGGCGGCACGATGCCGCGCTTCATGCCTTCCCGGGCCCGCACGATCATCCGGTCGACGACGCGCGCATATTCGGCGTTGCGCTTCAGGTTGTTGTCGTAGTCTGCTACCGTCTTGAACGGTGCCGCGCCCTGGCCGGAGGCGAATTCCGGATAGAAGGTCTGGAAGCCGGAGAAGTGATTGATCGGCAGCACATCGGTAATCTGCCGGATGGCAGGCGCGTAGCCCCGCAGCTGCCGCTCATTGTCCGCCTTGAACACGTCATAAGCGATCTGGTTGACGGGCGAGAGCTTCGCGCGATCCACCGTGCCCAGCGCGCGCAGGTTCGCCAGCAGCGCCTGCCGCTCGCCCTCTTCATAAGCCGGCGTCAGATACGGGCTCAGCCGATCGGCATAGCGCAGGTCACCGCGGAAGATGCCCTCCAGCGGGTTGCGCTTCAGCGAGGCTTCGTCGCTCTCCGCAAATATGCGGCGCAGTTTCGCATCTTCGGCGGTAGCGGCAGCGGCGGGCTTCGCTGCGCTTGCGGCAGGGGTCTGCGCCGTGGCGACGGCAGGCAAAGCGGCGGACAACAGCAGGGCAAATGCAAGGCGCAAGGTGGGGGGTACCTTTCGGGAACGTTGCCCCGCCCTAGCGCCTCTGCCGCCCCCCGCGCAACGCAGCCAAACCCTAGAATTTCGTGCCCGCGCGCAGCCCGATCGTGCGCGGGCGGATCGGCACGATATAGACGCGCTGATCGCACGCGCCGCACTGCTGGAACCGCGTCAGTTGCGCCCGTTCGTCCCACAGGTTCTGCGCGAACAGCTCGAAGGTGAAATTGCGCAGCTCCGCCCCGATCGAAAGGTTGCCGGTGGTGTAAGGCTTCAGCCGCCCGATGATCGCTGCCTTCTCCACCCGTATGTCGGACGAGGCGGAGCTTTGGTGCGCGACCAGCATCTGGATATAGCCCTTCGCCTCCCCGATCGGCACGGTGTACCGCGCCGTCCCGCCCAGCTTGAAGCGCGGGGTGATCGGCAGTCGCGTTCCCGTCGGCGCCAGCACGTCATCCCCGGTCCCGTTGCAGATCTGCGCCGCGCACAGGTCGTTGCGCGTCTTGGCGTCCGTGTAAGCGGCGGACGCCGTCAGCGACAGCGGCCCTACCCCCAGGTTCACGTCGGTCTCGATCCCTCGGATCCGCGCATCCGGCCCGTTCTGGATCACCGTGAAGCTGTTCTCGCCCAGGAACGAGAATTGGAAGGCATCCCAATTCTGCTGATACACCGCGCCGTTGAAGCGCAGTCTCCCGCCGAGCAGCGTCGTCTTCCAGCCAAGCTCGTAGTTGGTCAGGAAGTCCGCGCCATAGGCGCCGACGTCACCGCGCCGGTTGATGCCGCCCGGGCGGAACCCGCGAGACCAGGTGCCGTAAAGGAGAATATCCTCCACCGGCTTCCACGTGACGTTGAAGCGATAGGTGACGCCGCTGCCTGACGCCTTCTTGGGTACCAGCTGCCCGCCTGACAGCGTGGCAAGGTTGGTACACGGGCTTCCCGAGACGATCCCCGGCAGCAAGGCCGATGTGTCGCCGCCATTGAGGTAAACGTCGCGCAGCGTCTGCCCGCCCGCGACATAGCAACCCGCAACCCCCGTCCGCCCGGAACCGGCGCCGTTGAACGGTGACGCCGTGAATGGCCGCCCGTCATCCGGATCGACACCCGGATTGCGCCCGAAGCCGAAGAAACCGATCAGCGAATTGTCATAAATGAAGGCGCGCCCGCCCGCGGTCAGCGTCAGCGTCGGCGTCACGTCCAGGCTCGCCTCGCCGAACATGGCGTAGTCGCGGTCCACCCGCTCCTGCTGGGTCAGCCACAAAGTGCCCGGCCAGCCATTGACGGACACGTCCGGGCCCAGCCCAGGGATGTTGTAATCCTGGTGGATGAAATTGCTCTGCCGCTGGTAGAACATGCCCGCCACCACGCGGAACGGATCCTCCGCCGGCGAGGCGACGCGAAGCTCCTGGCTCAGCTTCTTGAAGTGATCGGTGCCCAGCACGTTCTGCCGCGGGTCGATCGTATTCCCAGCCGCGTCGAGGTAATAGAAATAGCCGGCGAGCCCGCCGACCGACGCATAGAGCGAGTCATAGGCTTCGGAATAATCCGTATAATCCGATGAAGAGGCAGTGCGCCGGTCGAGATAGGCGCCGGCATAGGTCACGTCCCAATTGCCGACCTGCCCCTCGATCGTCAGCGCGGCCTGGACGAAGCGATCGCGCCGATATTCGGGGTAGAAGCGCTGCACCTGAAGATCGCCGACGCTGGGATCATAGGCGAAGCTGCCGTCGCTGCGCAGCTCCTGGTACAGCACCGTCGGCGTCACGGTCCAGCTATCATCCAGGTCGATCTTCAGCGCGGCGCGCCCGCCCCAGATGTCGGTCTTGTTGTAGTTCTTCTTGACGAATTCGTCATTGTCGACGGTGATCCCGCCCGGTGTCGGGAGGAAGCTGCGCGTGCCCGGCACGTTGTCGATGAAGCCCGCATCGCGCTGATAGAAACCGACGACGCGCAACGCGATGTCCTGCGAAAGCGGCGCATTGATCATGCCCTCGATCCGGCCGCCCTCGCCGCCGCTCTTGACCGTGTTCACCTCTCCGTCGACCCGGCCGTAGAAGCCGGACGTATCGGGCTTGTTGGTGATGATGCGGATCGTACCCGCCTGGGATGAAGCGCCGTAGAGCGTGCCCTGTGGGCCGGCCAGGCTCTCGATCCGCGCAATGTCGTAGATATGGACGTCCAGCGTCCCGCCGATTGTCGTCACCGGTTGCTCGTCCAGATACGTGCCCACCGATGGCAGCGATCCCGAGTGGTTGCCGTCCCCGCCCGATGCGACCCCGCGCATGTAAACGGTGGTCAGGCCCGGCTGCGACGTCTGATACGCGACCGATGGCAGGAGCTGGGTGTAATCGTTGAAATTGGTAATGTTCAGTTGATCCAGCCGCCGCGTGCCGATCGCCTGAATGCTGATCGCGACGTCCTGAATATTCTCATCGCGCTTTTGCGCCGTGACGATGATGTCGTCCTGGAAGTCCGATCGCGCGGTATCATCAGCCGGCGTGGTCGCGGTCGTGGCATCCTGCGCCAGCGCCGGGACTGCCATCACTGCTGCCGATGCGAGGAGAGCCGAGAAACCAGCCCGCCGAACCGAACCGCAGATCATCCGCCGCCCCCCGTGTGGAACTATGTTGCGGAAGATTGTGCAACTGCGAAAAGAACGTCAATCGGCTAGGCTGAACGCTGAACGATCATTACGTCTTCGTGACAGTTCTGCAACAGATCGCCCGATTTCGAGCGTCAGAAGCGCGGAACATTGGGATAGAGTGTCGCAACATCTCCAAGCGCCGCGTCTAGGGGGGCCAGCCGCTCGGCGAAGGGCCGCCATGCATCGTTACCCGTGCGATAGATTGGCTGGCGCACCTGCTCCGAACTCGCCGTGCGCACCGGCCGCTCCGTCTCGTGGAAGGCAAGGCACCCGGGCTCGAACGGAAGCCCACAGGCCTCGACCAATCGCCGCACCTCCGTCTCCGGGTCCGCGACCAAGGCCTCGTGGATCACACGGTGCACCCAGCCCGGCAGCCCCGCGTCAACATGCGCCATCAGCCGCACATAGTCGCGATAATAGCGTCCCACGTCCTCCAGCGTGTAGCTGAACGCCTGCCCGCGCGCGAAATGCTGCTTGAAGTTCGAAAAGCAGCACGCTCGCGGCTCGCGCCGCGCATCGATCACGATGGCGTTGGGCAGGATCAAGCGGATCAACGCGACATGCGCCCAATTGTTCGGCAGCTTGTCGATGAACAGCGGCCGCTCGGTGCGGCGCTGTACCGCGGTGCGCTGCAGATATTCCTCGCCCATCGCCCGCGCCTGATCCGCGGTCAGGGTGGCGAGACCCGCGGGATAGTCGCTGACGCGCCGCGCGATCGCGGGCAAATCGGGAAGCTCGGTCGTGCCCTCGATCTGGCTGTGGCTGGCAAGGATCTGCTCGATCAGCGTCGATCCCGCCCGCGGCATGCCCAGCACGAAGATCACTTCGCGCGATGGGCAGCCCCAGTCCTGCCGCTCGGCAAAGGAGGCCGGTGTCGCAATGGCGCACACGTCGTCCACGAACCGCTCGGTCTCGTCCGCATCATAGACGATTTGCGTGCGGCGCAGCGCATTGCCGCGCGCATAATGATCGAAAGCCCGCGCCGCCTCGCGCCGGTCCTCCCATGCTTTGCCCAGCGCGAAATCTAGGTGGAACCGATCCTCGTCGCTGATGTCCGCCTGGGCGAGCGCGGCGGTCATCGCCGCCACGTCCGCGTCATCGAACCGCACCGTCTTCAGATTGGCCAGGCTCCACCACGCCTCCCCCAGTTCCGGGCGAAGCGCGATGGCGCGGCGATAGGCGGCAATCCCGTCCTGCTGCCGCCCCACCGTCTTCAGCATGTGGCCGTAGCTCATCCACACCTTCGGCTGGTTCGGCGCCTGGCGCAGCACATTCTCGTACAGCGGAATGGCATCCTCGAAGCTGCCGAGCCGTCCCAGTGCCGCCGCCTTCAGGTTCGCGTGGCCGACATGATCGGGCTCTGCCGCGAGCAACTTGTCGAGCTCTGCCAGCGCCTCCACGGGGCGGTTCAAGCGGTAAAGCACGATCGCCAAGTTCGCGCGCGCCGCGGTGAAGGCGGGGGCGATCTCCAGTGCGCGACGAAGCAGCGTCTCGGCATCGCGGTTGCGCCCGATCCGCCCGGCAAGCTCCGCCAGCATGCGGATCGCGCGCGCGTCGAACGGATCATCCTTCAGATGCGCACGCAGCAGCGGCTCGGCGACGTTCAGCCGATTGTCGTGCAGCGCCAGCGCGGCGTCGATCAGCCGCGGCGGCCAGCGTGTGGTGAGGGAAGAAGCGGGCACGGGTCGGGAGAAGATCATGCGTTGCGAGGCCGATCAAGGGATGATCGGAAACGGGCCTCGCCACGGACGATCCTCGCTTATAGAAACGCATCACTTTCCGCCGACCATCCACGCACAGGAACCCCCGCATTGACCAACCGCGCGAGCAAGCCGCTCGGCTTCTGGCCCGTTCTGGCGCTCGTCGTCGGCAATATGGTCGGCTCCGGCATCTATCTCCTTCCCGCGACGCTCGCGCCCTTCGGCACCAACGCGACGCTTGGCTGGATGGCGACGATCGCAGGCGCAATGTGCCTCGCCTTCATCTTCGCGCGACTTGCCCATGCGATGCCGGTCGCGGGTGGCCCCTATGCCTTCGTCAACGCCGCGTTCGGGCCGGTCGCCGGCTTCGCCACGGCATGGAGCTACTGGACACTGCTCTGGGCCGGCAACGCCGCGGTCGCGATCGCCGTGATCAGCGCAATCAGCCTGATCCTGCCCGGGCTTGAGGCCTATGCCGCTCCCGCGTCCCTGGTGCTGATCTGGTCGGTGGTGCTCGTCAACGTACGCGGCGTCGCCCTCGCCGGCCGCGTCCAGCTCGTCACCGCCGCGCTGAAACTGGTGCCGCTCGTCGGCGTCATCCTGCTCGCCTTGTGGCTGCTGACCACGCAAGGTGGCGAGGCGATCGTGCCCAACCCGGCGGTGCCGATCACCGGCGGCGCGATCGCCGGGGCGGCGGCATTGACCTTTTGGGGCTTTCTGGGCGTCGAGTCGGCTACCGTTCCTGCTGATCGCATCACCAATGCCGCGCGTGTCGTGCCGTTTGCGACCATTCTCGGCACATTTTTGACCGGCGCGGTCTACCTTGCGGTCAGCCTCGCGCTCACCACAATGATGCCCGCGGCCGAGGCCGCCGCCTCTCCCTCGCCGATCGCGACCTTCCTCGGCCGCACCTTCGGCAATGGTACCGCCGTCGTCGTCGCGGCCTTCGCCGCAATTGCTGCGCTGGGCGCGCTGAACGGGTTCACGCTGTTGCAGGGCGAGATCTGCGCGGCGATGGCGCGCGGCGGCGTATTCCCCGCGTGGCTCGGCAAGCAGTCCAGCCGTGGCACGCCGGCACGCGCGCACATCGTCTCCGGCGTGCTCGTCACCGTCGTCACGCTCACCAACTACACCCGCGGCATGGGCGATCTGTTCACCTTCATCGCCTCCGTATCCCTCGCCGCCGGGATGCTCGCTTACTTCGCCAGCGCTTGCGCCGCGATCAAGCTCCTCCCTGGCGATCGCCCGGCGGTGATCGTCGCCGCAATCGGCGCAGCCTTCGTGGCGTGGTTGTCATGGGGCCTCGGCGCCGAAGCCAATGCCTGGGCGCTCATCCTGCTGCTTGCCGGCGCGCCGGTGTATCTTCTCGTCAGGCGCGCCGCAGCCAGCGGCCGATAAGGCTGCGATCAGCGAGGATGGCGTGCGCCGCATTATGCCCCGGCGCGCCTGTCACCCCGCCGCCCGGATGCGTACCCGATCCGCACATGTAGAGCCCCTTGATGGGCGCGCGATAGTCGCCGTGCCCAAGCACCGGCCGCGCCGCCCACAACTGGTCGAGGCTCATCCGGCCATGGAAAATGTCGCCGCCGATCAGCCCGAACTTGCGCTCCAGATCAAGCGGCGAGTGGATCTGCCGCGCGATCACGCTCGCCTTGAAGTTGGGCGCGTGATCGTTGACCGTATCGACGATGAGGTCCGCCACTTCCTCACGGTGATCGTCCCAGCTCCGCCCACCGGGCAGCTCAGGCGCGAACTGCTGGCAGAACAGGCTGGCGATATGCATCCCCGGCGGGGCCAGGCTGTCGTCCACTGTCGTCGGCAACTTCATCTCGACGATCGGCTTCTTCGACCAGCCGAAGGCGCGCGCATCGTCGAACGCCTGGTCCATGTAATCCATGCCTGGCGCGATGATGATTCCGGCGGTATGATGTTCCGCCTTATCCTTGCCGCGCAACACGCTGAAATCAGGAAGCTCGGATAGCGCCACATTCATCCGGAACGTGCCCGATCCGGTCTTGAACCCATCCATCCGGCGCCGGAAATCGCCATCGAGATCACTCGGATCGACCATCTGGCGGTACAGCATCGCCGGGCCGACGTTCGCCGCGAGGATCCCCGCGGCAAGCTCCTCTCCGCTCTCCAACCGGACACCGGCAGCGCGCCCGCCATCGACCAGCACCTTCGCGACAGGCGTATCGAGCGAAATTTCGACGCCAGCATCGATGCACGCCGCCGCCATTGCCTGCGTGATCGCGCCCATGCCGCCGACCGAATGTCCCCAGGCACCGTACTTGCCGTTCACCTCCCCGAACACGTGGTGCAGCAGCACGTACGCACTGCCCGGCGTGGACACCCCCGCGTAATTGCCCACCACCGCGTCGAAGGCGAAGGCAGTCTTGACGCAATCATTCTCGTACCAGCCATCGAGGAAGTCGCGCGCGGACTTCACGAACAGGTCGAGCACGTCGCGCTGCGCCTCGATACTCATCCCGGCCAGTCGCTTGCCCTGGCTCGCCGCGGCGAGCAGCGAGGGCAGGCCGCCCCCCACGTTCGGCGGCGCCTTCAACGCCAGGTCGCGCATGACTTGTGCGACGCGTTCCAGCGCCGCTTCATACGCTGGGAAAGAGTCCGCATCCTTCTTCGAGAAGCGCGCGAACTCCGCCTGCGTCTGCCCGCCGCCGAGCTTGAGATAGTCATTCTCGAACGGGAAGAAGTTCGAGATCGTCCGCTCGATGATGCGAAAGCCGCGGTCGTGCAGCTTCATGTCCGCGATCACCTTCGGGCGCAGCAGGCTGACCGTGTAGCTCGCGGTCGAGTTGCGGAAGCCGGGGTGGAACTCCTCGGTGACTGCCGCCCCGCCGACGACATGGCGCCGCTCCAGCACGCGCACCTTCAGCCGCGCCCGCGCGAGATAAAAGGCACAGACCAGCCCGTTGTGCCCGCCGCCGATCACCAGCGCATCATACTTCTTCGTCATGCCCGCCCCGCCCAAAAAGCCACTTCCCCGAACCACGTTCGGCATGACGATCCTCAGTCCACTGCCTTCAACCGCTTCGACCAGCCAGGCGCCGGCGGACGATGCAGCCGCGCCTCGGGGATCCGCTCCCGGATCTTCGCCGCGAAGCTCCGCAGGCATACCTCACTCGCGCCGATCGGGCCGGCGGTGTAGCTTTGCGATGCCATGCCCTGCTGCACGCGCTCGATCAGCCACGTGTCCTCGGCGTTGACCACCCGGTTGATCCGCCAATTGGCATAGCGCGCCAGCTTCATCTCGCGCCGATCGTCGGGCAGCGCGAACACCATCTCGCGGAGCAGCGAGGTCGTCGGGCTCAGCGGCGACCACTGCATGAAATCGATCTGGTCGGCGTAGATGTCGAACGCCATGTTCGGCCACAGCTTGTAGTAAAGCCACAGCCGCTGGTTCGCTTCCGGCAAGTGCGGCACATGCGGCAGATGCTTCTGGTAGAAGCGCTCGGACGGATTGTCCGACGGGCGATCGACGAGGTAGCCGGACATCTTGTCCACCCAGCCGCTTGCCTCGATTGCATAGCTCCTGCCGAACAGCCGCGTCAGCCCGTCATGCGCCACGGGGATGTGGAGATTGTCGGAATAATTATCGCCGACATTTTTCCAGTTCACCCGCCGCTCGCGGGTGCGCACCGGCGCGATCGCGCGCATTTCCTCGAAACGGTAAGGCGCGACCTCGGCATCGTAAGGCGCGAACATCTCCGCCACGGAAGGGCCGCCATCATCGGCAAGCCGCACGAAGACGAACCCGCGCCAGCGGTCGACCTCGACCGGCACCAGCCCGGTACTTGCCATGTCGAGCGCCGGATAATCGCGCCGCATCGGCACGCCCGTCAGCCGCCCATCGAGTTCATAGACCCAGGCGTGATAGGGGCAGACCAGCTTCCTCGCGCAGCCCGCTGCGCCCTCCACCAGCCGCATCGCGCGGTGACGGCATACGTTGTGAAAGGCCCGGATCGCACCGTCCTCGCCCCGCACCACGACGACGCTCTCCCCAAGATACTCGAGCGTGTGCCAGTCGCCCGCGGCCGGAATGTCGCTCTCGTGGCAAACGATCTGCCACGAGGGGCGGATCACCCGCTCCACCTCAAGGTCGAAAAACTCGCGATCGGTGTAGAGCCAGCCGGGCAGGCTCCAGTCCGCATCGCGATCGGGCAGCGGAAGATCGATCGGACGATGCGCCATGGCGAGCCTCAGATTGCTTGTTGTACGATCGTATTATAAGCCTCTCACATGCGCAAGCGCTTCGCCCGCGTCGATGCCGACAGCCGCCGCACCAGCCTGATCGAGGCCACCGCCCGCGTGCTCGCCGAGCGCGGCACCGCCGGCGCGTCGGTACGCGCCATCGCTGCAGAGGCGGGCGTCTCCCCGGGGCTCGTCACGCACCATTTCGCCAGCGTCGACACGCTGATTGCGCAGACCTACGCTCATGTCGCGGCGCGAGTGGATCGCGCCCTTGCCGATGCGGTGGCTCGAGCAGGCGAGGATCCCCGGGCACGGCTCGACGCCTATGTTCGCGCAAGCTTCGCCCCACCAATCGCCGACCCGGCGCTGCTCGCCACATGGACCGCCTTCTGGGGCCTCGTCCGCAGCAACCCCGGCGTCGCGGCGGAGCATGATCGAAGCTACGCCACCTACCGCGAGGATCTGGAGCGGCTGCTCGCGGCCTGCGGGCTGCCCCAGCCCGACTGCCGCATTGCCGCCATCTCGATCACTGCCCTTGTCGATGGCCTATGGCTGGAACTCTGCCTGACCCCGGGCGGCTTCACCGCGGCCGAGGCGATCACAATTGCCGATCTTCACGTAACGGCGTTGCTACCCGGCTGACTGTGTCGCGCCGCAGAGCCGGCCTTGGTCCTCCCCAACCCGGCGTGTATGCCGCCACCAAAGGAGAGCCGAGCATGACCGAGCCGACGTACACGCCGCCCGAAGTGTGGACCTGGAACAAGGAAAGCGGCGGGCGCTTCGCCAATATCAACCGCCCGATCGCCGGACCGACGCACGACAAGGATCTGCCGCTCGGCAAGCACCCGCTGCAGCTCTATTCGCTCGCCACGCCGAACGGCGTGAAGGTCACGGTGATGCTGGAGGAACTGCTCGCCGGCGGCCACAGCGGCGCGGAGTATGACGCATGGTTGATCCGCATCAACGAAGGCGATCAATTCTCCAGCGGCTTCGTCTCGGTGAACCCGAACTCGAAGATCCCTGCACTGCTGGATCGTAGCGGCGATACGCCGATCCGCGTCTTCGAATCCGGCGCGATCCTGCTTTATCTCGCCGAGAAGTTCGGCGCGTTCCTTCCCACCGACCCTGCCAAGCGCGCGGAATGCCTCTCCTGGCTGTTCTGGCAGATGGGCAGCGCGCCTTACCTCGGCGGCGGCTTCGGCCACTTCTACGCCTACGCCCCGTTCAAGATCGAATACGCGATCGATCGCTTTGCCATGGAGGTGAAGCGTCAGTTGGACGTGCTCGACCGGCGGCTTGCTGAAAGCGAATATCTCGGCGGCGACGAATATACGATCGCCGATATGGCGGTGTGGCCGTGGTATGGCGCGCTCGTGAAAGGCCTCGTCTATGAGGCGGGCACCTTCCTCCAGGTACAGGATTACAAGAACGTCCAGCGCTGGACTGACCAAATCGCGGAACGCCCGGCGGTGAAGCGCGGCCGAATGGTCAATCGCGTGATGGGTGATCCCGCAAGCCAGCTCCACGAGCGCCACGATGCCAGCGACTTCGACACAAAGACGCAGGACAAGATCGGCGCACAGGAGCCCGCAGCATGAAGCTTTACGACAGCACGCGTGCCCCCAATCCCCGTCGCGTCCGCTGGTTTCTCGCTGAAAAGGGCGCCGAGGATATCGAGATCGTCCAGGTCGACGTGTTCAAGGGCGAGCACAAGACGCCGGAATATCTCGCGCGTGTCGGGCTCGCGAATGTGCCCGCGCTGGAGCTCGACGACGGCACGACGATCACTGAGTCGGTCGCGATCTGCCGCTACCTCGAAAGCGTCTATCCCGAGCCCAACATGTTCGGCCGGGACGCGCGCGAGATCGCGGAGATCGAGATGTGGGCGCGGCGCACCGAATTGCTCGTCGCCAATCCGCTGATGATGGCTGTGCGACACACGCACCCGGCGCTGGCCGCGCTCGACACGCAGGTACCGGCTATCGCCGAAGCGAATGCCGCCTCCGCTACCCGTGCCTTGAAGCTGCTCGATCGGCGCCTCGGCGAGAGTCCGTTCATTGCCGCGGAACGCGTGACGATCGCGGACATCCTCGCCTTTACCGCGATGGATTTCGCTCGGATGATCAAATTCGCGCCGCCCGCCGAACTGACAAATGTCGCGCGATGGGCCGACGAGATGCGTGCCCGTCCCGCAGCTTCGGCGGGGGTGTAGCGACAAACCAACTGCGCGCCGTCACTCAGCTCAACGCGCAGGTGACGGCGCCAGACCTCTCAATCATCCTCGTCCTCGAAGCCAAGCAAGGCCAGCGCCCTGGCCTTGATCTGGCGCATTTCGCACCAGTGGATCAGCGCATCCTCGCGCCCGTGGGTCACCCATACTTCCCTCGGCGCGATCTCCTCGATCGTCTGCGTCAGTTCGTCCCAATCGGCGTGGTCCGACATGATCAGCGGCAGTTCGACCAGCTTCTGCCGCGCGCGCTGGCGCACCCGCATCCACCCGCTCGCCATCGCCGTGATGGGATCCGGCAAGCGGCGTGACCAGCGATCGTTGAGCGCGCCGGGAGGGCACATCACGACATGGCCCACCATCGCGGCCTTTGGCACGTCGGCGACCGGGACCAGCTCGCCCAGCCGTACGCCCTGCTCGGCATAAAGGTCGCACAGGCGCTGCAGCGCGCCATGGATATAGATCGGCGCCTCATGCCCGCGCTCCCGCAGCTCCGCGATCACTCGCTGCGCCTTGCCCAGAGCATAGGCACCGACAAGCACGCAGCGGTCCGGATTGGCGTGCAGCCGCTCCACCAGCTTGTCGATCTCGTCCCCCGTATCCGGATGGCGGAACACCGGCAGGCCGAACGTCGCTTCGGTAATGAACACGTCGCACGCGATCGGCTCGAACGGCGCGCACGTCGGATCCGGCCGCCGCTTGTAATCACCCGAGACGACGATCCGCTCGCCGCGATACTCCAGCAGTATCTGCGCGGAACCGAGCACATGACCTGCAGGCGCAAAGCTCGCCTCCACCTCGCCCAGCCGGATCGTTTCGCCATAAGCCACCGGATGCCCAGCCTGTTCGCCATAGCGCGTGTCCATGATCGCCAGCGTCTCGGGCGTCGCCCATACCGCGGCGTGCCCTCCCCTGGCGTGATCCGCATGGCCGTGCGTGACCAGCGCGCGAGGCTGAGGGATCGAGGGATCAACCCACGCATCGGCGGGCCGAATGTAAATGCCGTGCGGATGGGGTTCCAGCCAGTCGCCAAGCTTCGCCATGCCGGGCAGTACGCATGATCGGATCAAATCGCCGCATCGCCTCGTTCTGCAATCAAACACCAGGAGGGATTAGGCATGGAACATTCGTCATTCGGCGACAGCCTCTGGGCGATCGTGGTGATCGGCGGCTTCCTCGTTCTCGGGCTCGCGATCGCAATTGCCAAGCTGCGCAACAAGGCAACGCCTGCGCAGGAGCGCCGCACCGAACAGGCGACACACGATCTGTACAAGGAACAGGCCCGCGACGACGCGGCACGCGGCTAATCGACTTTGATGGGGAGGACAGGCAGGCGACGCTTGTTCTGTCGCGGCGCAGGCGTTCCTATATCGCCTCCCGATGAATTCTGTCCTTCCCGCCCCGCTGACTGACTGGTTCGCGTCACGGGGCTGGTCCCCGCGTCGCCATCAGCTTGACATGCTGGCTGAGGGACGAGCCGGTCAACACGCACTTCTCGTTGCGGCCACTGGGGCCGGCAAGACGCTCGCCGGTTTCCTGCCGACACTCGCCGAATTGATCGAGCAGCCGACTGAGGGGCTGCACACCCTTTACGTCTCGCCCCTCAAGGCGCTGGCGGTCGACATCCAGCGGAATCTCGTCACGCCGCTCGATGAAATGGGCATCGACATTCGCGTCGAAACCCGCACCGGCGACACGCCCTCCGATCGCAAGGCGCGTCAGCGGGTGAAGCCCCCGCAGATCCTGCTCACCACGCCCGAATCGCTCTCGCTGCTGCTGAGCTATCCCGACAGTTTCACCATGTTCGCTGGCCTGCGCACGATCGTGATCGACGAAGTTCACGCCTTCGCCACGGGCAAGCGCGGCGATCTCCTGTCGCTGTGCATGGCGCGGCTACAGGCGATTGCGCCCGGCCTGCGCCGCGTCGCGCTCTCCGCCACCGTTGCCGACGCCGATGGCTATCGCGCCTGGCTCGCGCCGGACGGCGATATCGACAGCGTCAGCCTGGTGCAGGGCGAAACTGGCGTCGATCCCAACATCGCCATCCTGCTGCCCGAGGATCGCGTGCCCTGGGCGGGTCATTCCGGCCGCTACGCCGCGGCGCAGGTCATGGCGGAGATCGAGACTCACAAGACCACCATCGTCTTCTGCAACACGCGCAGCCTTGCCGAACTGATCTTCCAGGATCTGTGGAAGGCGAACGAGATGCAGCTGCCGATCGGCATCCATCACGGCAGCCTGGAGAAAGAGGCGCGGCGCAAGGTGGAGGCCGCAATGGCCGGCGGCCGGTTGCGCGCGCTGGTCGCGACCGCCAGCCTCGACCTCGGGGTGGACTGGGGCGATGTCGATTGCGTGATCCAGATGGGCGCCCCCAAGGGCTCGTCGCGCCTTCTCCAGCGGATCGGCCGCAGCAACCACCGCCTCGATGAGCCGTCGGAGGCAATTGTCGTCCCGGGCAATCGCTTCGAGTATCTCGAGGCGCGCGCCGCGCTCGACGCGGTGGAGGCGGGCGAGCTCGATACCGACATATTCCGCATGGGCGCGCTCGACGTGCTGGCGCAGCATGTCATGGCCTGCGCCTGTGCCGCGCCCTTTGATCAGGCCGAATTGCTCGACGAGGTCCGCTCGGCCTTGCCCTATTCGGCGCTGACCGATGAACTGTTCGACAAGGTGCTCGGCTTCATCCGCGACGGCGGCTATTCGCTACGGGCCTACGATCGCTTCAAGCGGCTGACGCAGGATGCCAACGGCCGCTGGCGCGTGAGCCACCCCAGGTTCATCGCGCAGCACCGCCTCAACGCCGGTATCATCGTCGAGGCGACGATGCTCAAGGTGCGCTTCCGCAACGGGCGCGCGCTGGGCAAGGTGGAGGAGGCGTTCGCCTCCACGCTCAGCCATGGCGATACCTTCTTCTTCGCCGGGATGAGCCTTGAGGTCGAGAAGATCGATACCGAGGATCTGATCGTCCGCGCCACCGCCCGGCCCGCGCGCATCCCCACCTATGGCGGCAGCCGGATGCCGCTCTCGACCAACCTTGCCGATCGCGTGCGCGGCTTCCTCGATACGCCGGCCGAATGGTCGCGCTTTCCCGACGACGTGCGCGAATGGCTCGAAATCCAGGCGCGCCGCTCCGCGCTGCCGCACCCCGATCAGCTATTGGTCGAAACCTTCCCGCGCGAAGGGCGCAACTACATGGTCGCCTATAGTTTCGAGGGGTGGAACGCGCACCAATCGCTCGGCATGCTGATCACCCGGCGGATGGAAACGGCGGGGCTGAAGCCGCTCGGCTTCGTCGCCAACGATTATGCCATCGCCACCTATTCGATTGATCCCGTGACCGATCCGGCGGCGCTCTTTTCGCCCGACATCCTTGAGCATGAATTCGTCGACTGGGTGCAGCAATCGCACCTGCTGAAGCGCGCCTTTCGCGAGGTGGCGGTGATCGGCGGGCTGGTGGAGCGGCAGCATCCGGGCAAGCGCAAGACCGGCAAGCAGGTGACCTTCTCCACCGACCTCATCTACGACGTGCTGCGCAAGTACGAACCCGGCCATATCCTGCTGGAGGCTGCCTGGGCCGACGCGCGGGCGCGCATGACCGACGTTGGCCGTCTCGCCGACCTGCTCGACCGCGCGGCCGGCACGATGCTCCATGTCGATCTCCCCCGCGTGTCGCCGCTCGCGGTACCGGTGCTGGTGCTGATCGGGCGTGAACGAGTCGCCACTGGCAGCGCCGACGATGCGTTGCTGATCGAGGCGGAGTCGCTCGCCGCGGAGGCGATGCGCGTCGAATGATGTTCGCTGCGCTGCCTTTGCGACGAAGGCGACATGCTGCGCAGCAATTCCTTTGACAAAGGGCCGAAACGGGCGTTCCCTCACGTAATGCGCCGCTGGTTCTCCCTTGCATTGCTACCGCTTCTGGCAAACGCGGCGCCGCAGCAGCCGCTTGTGCCGCCCGCGCCGATCAGCGAGCCGACGCTTCCTTCGTTGATCGACGAACTTGCCTTCGGCCATAATGGCTTGCGGATGACGGTGCCGGTCGAGATTGCGGGCGCCGGGCCGTACGAATTCATTATCGACACTGGTGCGCAGCGCACGGTCATCAGCCGGGAGCTGGCCGGGAAGCTGGGGCTTGCCGGCGGTCGCAACGTCCGCCTCACTGGCATGACCGGGACGGAGAATGTCGGGACAGTCGTCATCCCCTCCATCTCGGTAAGCACTTTAGGCGGCGAGCGGATCGAAGCCCCGGCGCTTGCTGCCGCGCACCTCGGCGCGCCCGGCATGCTCGGGATCGATGCGCTGCAGGGCCATGCGCTGGCAATCGACTTCGACAATCAGCGCATGACTGTCGCCCCGGCGCGCAAGCGCGGCGAGCGCGTTCGCCGCGCGCCCGATGAAATCGTGATCCAGGCGAAGAGCCTGTTCGGCCAGCTGGTCGTCACCGATGCTCGCGTCGCCGGGGAACGCGTACGCGTGATCCTTGATACCGGCAGCGCCGTCACGATGGGCAACTCCGCTCTGCGTCGCAAGCTCGCGCGCCGGAGCAAAGGCACGCCGGTATCGCTGGTCAGCGTCACCGGCGGGCAGCTTACCGCCGATTACAGCACGATCGGCTCGATCAAGATTGGCGACATCGAGATTCAGGACATGCCCGTCGCCTTCGCGGACGTGCCACCGTTCCGCTCCTTTGGCCTGGAACGGCGCCCGGCGCTGCTCCTGGGCATGGATGCGTTGAAGCTCTTCACCCGCGTGCAGATCGACTTTGCCAATCGCGAACTGCGGCTCAGCCTTCCGCGTTACGGAAGCCGACGCGGCTAGAAATAGCTTTCGCACCGCATGCACACCCGCTCCATTGCGCGGGTACCCTTTCCCTGCAACCATTGCATCTGACATGAGCAGGGGAGAGCGGGATGCGGTTTGGGGCACGGGAATTGGCAACCATGGTCGCGCTCGCGCCGCTTGCCGCGCCGATGGCGGTGCAGGCACAGGCCCGGCCTGATCAGAAGGCCTTCTTCACGCTCTACAAGGAACTGGTCGAGACGAACACGGTCGTCGGCCAGGGCAGTTGCACCCGCGCTGCGCAGCAGATCGCCACGCGGATGAAAGCCGCCGGCTATCCCGATAGCGCCGTCACGCTGTTCAGCACGCCTGAGCACCCTGATGACGGCGGCATCGTCGTCACGCTCAAGGGGAGTGATCCTTCCATCGGCGCGATGCTGCTGCTCGGCCATCTCGATGTCGTGGCGGCCAAGCGCGAGGATTGGGTGCGCGATCCGTTTAAGCTCGTCGAGGAGGACGGCTTCTACTACGCCCGTGGCACCGTCGACGACAAGGCGATGTCCGCCGTCTGGGCGGATACGATGATCCGCTTTGCGCAGGACAAGTTCACGCCCCGCCGCACGGTCAAGCTGGCGCTCACCTGCGGCGAGGAAACGACCTACGCCTTCAACGGCGCCGACTGGCTGGCGCGCAACCGCCCCGAACTCGTGCGCGCCGAATTCGTCCTGAACGAAGGCGGTGGCGGAAGGCTGGATGTGAACGGCCGGCGCCAGGCACTCGCCGTTCAGGTGGGCGAGAAGGCTGCGCAGAACTTCACTTTTGCCGCCACCAATCCCGGCGGGCACAGTTCGGCGCCGACGCCAGACAATGCGATCTACGAACTGGCCGATGCCATCAAGGCGGTGCAGGCCTATGAATTCCCGATCAAGTTCACTGACACCACGCGCGCCTTCTTCGCGGCGACGTCCCAGGCGCTCCCCGCGCCCACCGGCCCGGCTATCAAGCGCCTGCTGGCCAACCCCGCTGATGCACAAGCCGACGCCATCGTCAGCCGCGACAAGACCATGCACTCCACGCTTCGCACCACCTGCGTCGCCACGCTGGTGAACGCCGGCCATGCCGAAAACGCGCTGCCGCAACGTGCGACAGCCAACGTCAATTGTCGCATCTTCCCAGGTGAAACGGTGGACGGCACGCTCGCCAAGCTGAAGGAGCTTGCCGGCCCGAAGGTGACAGTCACCGCCAACCAACCGGTTCGCCCGATCGCCGTTCCCCCACCGCTCGATCCCAAGATCATGGGGCCGATCAAGACGATCGCGGCTAAGCATTTCCCCAACGTGCCCGTCGTGCCGATGATGTCCACGGGGGCGACCGATGGCGTGTTCTTCGGCACGCTCAACATGCCGGTCTACGGCGTGCCGGGCATCTTCCTCGAATCCGATCTGAACGGCGTCCACGGCCTCAACGAACGGGTGCGGGTCAGCGCGCTGTATGAAGGCCGCGACTATCTCTTCGACCTGGCAAAGACGCTCGCCAGCTAGAGGTAGCGGCTGAAGCGCACCCGACGTTTAGTCACCCCGGACTTGATCCGAGGACCCGCTTCTTCATGCTTGGCAGCGACGCTATCACCGGCCGAGCCAGTCGGCGACCTCGCCCGCCACTTGGTTCGCTGCCTGGTTCAGCGCGACACCAACCGGTGCCGCCTCGATCTCCGACACGGGCACCCGCGCCTCGAACCGTCGCTTCTCCAGCGTGCCGCCCTCGTCCCGCACCAGCGCCGCGTCGAACGTCACCACCGCGTTACGCGACGCGGCATCCACGCCGAACCAGCTCAACTGCCCGGCGAGTTGCGCGCCCGGCTCCGCCAGCGACTGCGCGCCGGACAAAACCACCCGCCCGGTGCGGGCGCTGACGGTGTCGGAAAGAACACGCGCGAACTGGCGCGCCGGCAACTCGGCCCATTGCGCGTCCTTAATATAGGCGATCTCCGTCGCACTCGCGCGCACCGGCACCCGGTTGTTTGCCAGCGCCTGAGGCACCGTCGGCACCTGGATCGTCACCGTACGCGCACCGGCCGAACTTTGCGTCTGGCCGACCGGAACCTGTTCGGCAGAGCTCAGGGTCAGCAGTGCGTTCGGCGGCTTCGCACCGAAGCTGATGCAGCCAGCGAGCGGCAGCAGGGCAAGACCAATCAGGATCTTCTTCATGTCCATCCTCATTTCGCCGCTCATTTGCCCTTATAATCCGGCAGCTTCTGCTGCCCGATCAGCGAGCCTGCGCCCTGCTGGTCAACCTTTTCCGCGACCGACGCCAGCGCTGCCGACATCTGGCGCAGATCGAAGACCAGCTTGTTGATCTCGGGTACCGTCTGCTTGGAGAAGGTCTGCAGGCCCGGCCGTGCATCCTGGATCGCGCCGTTCAGCGTGTCGGCACTCTGCCGTGCCGAGCGGATCGTCTCGTTCAGCGTTACCATCGTCGGCTTCACGTCGTCCGCCAGGATGCCGTTGGTGGTTTCCGCCAACGCCCCGATCTGCTCCGCCGCCGTGCCAGCCTGCGCAATCGCGATCCGCGTCTGCGCCAGCGTTGCCGCGATTTCCGGCCCGCGATCGGCAAGTGCGGCGGTCAAACGATCGGTATTCTCCAGGATGCCCGCGATCGACGCCTGGTTCTTGTCCGTCAGCAGCCCCGTCAGACGCTCCGTCAGGGTCGACAGTCGCTCGAGCAGCTGCGGCGCGGAATTGAGGATCGCGCCCAGTCCGCCGGTGCGCGTCGGGATCACCGGCACGCCATAGGGACACTGGCTCGCCATGTCGTTCTCAGGACACACGATCGGCGGCGCGCCTTTTCGCGCACCGTCGAGGCTGATCGTGCTGGTGCCCGTGAAACTGCCCTGGATGGTCGCGGCGGTGCCCTGCAGGATCGGCGTGTCTTCATTCACGCTGATCCGCACGCGCACGAATTGCGGATCGTTGCGCCACAGCTGGATCGATTTCACCTGGCCGGATGGCACGCCCGAATACGTGACCGACGAACCCTTCGCCAGGCCGTCGACCGACTGTTTGAAGAAGATGTCATATTCCTTCTCCTTCGTACCACCGAGGCGCGCGATCCACACCGTGAACAGCGCGAGGACCGCAAGAAGGATCAGTACCACGGCACCGACAAGGACGTGGTTGGAACGGGTTTCCATCAATCAGCCCCTGAACTTCGTGGCGTGCCTGGCGCCGTGCTTGTCGACACATCGGTCGAGGTACCGTCGTGTTCGTGTTCGCCCACGTGCTCGCGCGCTTCCTGTGTCGCGAGCGCGGCGCGGCCGCGCGGCCCCCTGAAATACTCCTGAATCCACGGATGATCCAACGCCAGCAACTCGTCGATGGTCCCAACGGCGATCACCCGCTTGTCCGCGAGCACCGCCACACGGTCGCAGATCGAGTAGAGCGTATCCAGATCGTGGGTGATCAAGAAGACCGTAAGGCCAAGCGTGCGCTGCAAGGATCGCGTCAGTTCGTCGAACGCCGCGGCGCCGATCGGGTCGAGGCCCGCCGTCGGCTCGTCGAGAAACAACAGTTCCGGGTCCAGCGCCAGCGCCCGCGCAAGTCCGGCACGCTTCTTCATGCCGCCGGACAGCTCCGCCGGGTATTTCGGCCCGGCGTCCGCCGGCAGACCCGTCATCGTCACCTTAAACGACGCAATCTCGTCGAGCAGCGACATGTCCAGTTCGCGATAGAACTCGCGCAGCGGCACTTGCACATTCTCCGCCACGGTCAGCGTGGAGAACAAGGCCCCGCCCTGGAACAGCACGCCCCAGCGCTTTCGGATCTCGATCGCCTCGGTTTCCTCGCGGCCGAGGGTCGGTTCGCCGAACACGGTGACCTCGCCCGCCAGCGGCGTCTGCAGGCCAATGATCGAGCGCATCAGCACCGATTTGCCAGTGCCCGATCCGCCCACAACGCCCAGGATCTCCCCGCGCTTGACGTCGAGGTCCAGATCCTCGTGCACCACCTGATCGCCAAATGCGTTCTTCAGGCCGCGCACTTCAATGATGTTGTCCGTCCCCGTCATCAGATCCAGCCGATCCGTTCGAAGAACACCGCGAAGAACGCGTCGAGCACGATGACGAGGAAGATCGCCTGCACGACGGCGGCGGTCGTGCGGGTACCCACCTGTTCCGCGTCACCCTTCACCTGCATGCCCTGAAAGCAACCAGCGACCGCGATGATGGTCCCGAATACCGGCGCCTTGATCAGGCCGACGTAGAGGTCGGTGATCGGCACCACTTCGCGCAGCCGAGCGACGAAGGTGACCGGCGGGATCTCCAGCTGCCACCAGCACAGCAGGCCGCCGCCGATGATGGCAATCAACGAGGAATAGAAGCCAAGCAGCGGCATCATCAGCACCGCCGCCAGCGTGCGTGGCACCACCAGCGCCTCCATCGGCGATACGCCGATCGTGCGCATCGCATCGATCTCCTCGGTCAGCTTCATGGTGCCAAGCTGCGCCGCAAAGGCCGATCCCGATCGGCCCGCGACCATGATTGCGGTCATCAGCACGCCAAGCTCACGCAGCGTGATCCGGCCGATCAGGTTGATCGTGAACACTTCCGCACCAAACTGCCGCAGCTGAACCGCGCCCTGCTGTGCAATGACGATCCCGATCAGGAAGCTCATCAGGCCGATGATGCCAAGCGCCGACACACCGACGACCTCGAACCGCTGCACCGTGGCGTTGAATCGGAATCGGCGGGGATGGCGAATGACATTTCCGAACGCGATGATCGTCGCGCCAAGGAAGCCGAGCAGGCCTACGAGCGTTCGACCCGAGGTCACCACCGCATCGCCGACTTCGCCGAGAACGCGGCTGAACGGCCGAATATGCGGCGCGCGTACTGGTGCGGCAGTGTCAGCGGTCTGCACCTGGTCCAGCAAATGCTGCTGTGGCGGCGTCAGCCCTTCGATCGTCGCCTGATGATCACGCGCGAACCGATGGACTACCCAGGCCCCGATCGTGTCCATCCGATCAATCCCCGACAGATCGATCTTGGACACGCTGCCGTCGAAGCTCTGCAGCCGGTTCGGCAAGTCTCCCAGCCGCGCGAGCGAAAGGTCCCCGGTGAAGCGCAGGACGTCTCCGTCCTCTTTAAAGTCGGTGAGCCCGGCCATCGTCCGCTTCCTTGCGTGAAAGCCTGCACGACGGCAAGGCACAGGTGCAGAAACCCACCGTTGTCACACACATAGACATTCTGCTGGAACTGTATCGGCCTGGGTCACAGGGCAACGTCGACGGCGTGGATCGCAAGACCGACGAGGCCGCCGACCAGCGTGCCGTTGATGCGGATGAACTGCAGATCCTTGCCGACCGCATGTTCCAGCCGCTGCGTGATCGTTCGCGCGTCCCACCCACGAACGGTTTCCGATACGAGGCCGACGATCACATCGCCGTAATCCGCCGCTGCACCAACCGCGACACGGCGCGTGAAGCGATTGATCGTCGCACGCAGGCGCACATCGCTTTCAAGCGTCTCGCCCAGCTGGCGCATCATCTCGCCCATCTTGCCTGCAAGCAGCGCCTCCGGATCGCGCGCCATCCGCAGCATTGCCTGGCGCGCCTGCTCCCACAGGCCATTGATCCAGTCCTGCATCGCCGGATTCTCGAGCAGCCCCAGCTTCAGAGCCTCCACCCGCTCGCGCATCTCCGGCTTGTGCTGCAGATCGGCCGCGAGCGTCACCAGCGCCTCTTCCACCTTGGCGCGCATCGGGTGGTCGGGCTGCTCCGCCATGTCGGTGAGCATCTTGTCGAGGCCATCGATGATCTTGTTGGCGAGCGTCTCGTCGAGGCCTGTCCAGCGCAGGATCGTGCCGGCGCGTTCATGCACCATCGCGCGCACCATGCTGTCGTTCGCTTCCAGCACCTTGCGTGCCCAGCGCACCACCCCGTCCAGCAGCGGCAGGTGCCGGTCCTCGGCCATTGCCGCCTCCAGCGCACGGCCCAGCATCGGCGAGAGGTCGATCGCGCGCACCTGCTGCACCATGGCGCCGCGCACCATCCCGCCCAGTCGCTCCTGATCGAGCGACTGCAGCACTTCGACGGCGAGCCGCGAGGCACCGCGCGTCACCCGCTTGCTGCCGCCCGTCGGATTGCTCAACCAGCGGCCGAGCGCGCCCGCCACGTCCATGCGGCGCATCCGCCGCGCAACCACCACCGGAATCAGGAAATAATCCCGCAAAAAGCTGGCGAGCTGGTCGCCGATCCGGTCCTTGTTGCGCGGGATGATTGCGGTGTGCGGGATCGGCAGCCCCAGCGGGTGGCGGAACAGCGCAGTCACTGCAAACCAGTCTGCCAGGCCGCCCACCATCGCCGCCTCAGCGAAAGCGCGTACGAAGCCCCAGGCGGCGTGTCCGTTCTCCAGATGACGCGCGACGAGGAAGGTCGCGGCCATCACGATCAGCATGCCCGTCGCGATGACGCGCATGCGTACCAGCCCGGGCGGCGGGCGCATTCTGGCTGGGCGCCGAAGCGCGTCGGGGGTCATGCCGCGAACAATACGCAAAGCGACGGATAGTTCACGCGCTTTACGGCGCATCCCCCGCATTGCTCATTCGCCAGCCTCCCCGGCGCGTCACTCCGCTGGCGCCTCGCCGTCGCGGAAGCCGATCCGGCCATGCGGTGCGGGCAGCGGCCCGCCGCCCGGCACATGGTCGATCACCGGCGTACCGTCATCGCCCGGACGATAGGTCAGCAGCTTGCGCCCGAGCCACGGTCCGATCCGCCGCTCGACGCCAACCGCCAGGCTGAACGACGCCGGAACGATCAGGAGGGTCAGCACTGTCGACACGGTCAGGCCGCCAATCACCACGATCCCCATCGGCGCGCGCCACGCGCCGTCGCCGGTCAGTGCAAGCGCGGTCGGCACCATGCCGGCGACCATCGCCACCGTCGTCATCACGATCGGTTGAGCTCGCTTGTGCCCGGCATCGACGATCGCGTCATAGATCGGCACGCCCGCGTTCATCTCCTCCAGCGCGAAGTCGATCAGCAGGATCGAGTTCTTGGCCACGATACCCAGCAGCATGAGCAACCCGATGAACACCGGCATCGACAGCGGATTGCCGGTGAGCATCAGCGCCAGCACGCCGCCGAGGGGCGCCAGCAGCAGCGAGCCCATGTTGACCAGCGGCGGCAACAAGCGGCGGTACAGCAGCACCAGCACAGAGAAGACGAGGAACACGCCCGCGATCACTGCGAAGACGAAGTTGATCAGCATCTCCATCTGCCACTTTGCCTGACCGACGCTCATCTTCTGCACGCCCAGCGGCAGGTTCTTCATGATCGGCAGCGCGTTCACCTGCTGCATCGCGTTCGACAGCACCAGGCCCGGCGCAAGATCCGCACCGATCGTCAGCTGGCGCTGCTGGTTGAGGCGATTGATCTTGGTCGGGCCGGAGCCGAAGCCGATCTCCGCCACCACCGACAGCGGCACCGATCCGCCATTCTGCGTCTGCACCGGCAGGTTTCGGATCGTCGCCATGCGCGACCGCGACGATTGCTCCAGCGCTACCCGGATCGGGATCTGCCGATCGTTCAGCGAGAAGCGCGCGCTGTTCTGGTCGATATCACCCAACGTCGCGATGCGGATCGCATTGGACAGCGCGCTGGTCGTCACGCCAAGATCGGCTGCCAAGTCGAGCCGTGGCTTGATCACGATCTCAGGCCGGTTGAGGTCGCCCGCGATACGCGGCGCCAGGAAGCCGGGGATCTTCGCCATCTCGGCGACGATCTTGTCGGCGGTCTGGCGCAGCAGCACCGGATCGTCGCCGCCCAGCGTCACGGACACGTCGCGGTTGTTATCGCCCCAGCCGAACTGCGACTGGAAATTCACGCGCGCGTCCGGGATCTTGGCCAGCTCCGGCGCCAGCGCGCGCTCGAACTCGGTCGAGCTCTTCGTCCTGAGATGCGAAATGTCGCCGCCGAAGATCGCGCGGATGCGATCATTCAGCGTCGGCTTCTCCTTGAACTGCACCGTTACACGGCCAGTGCCGACTCCGGTACGGGTATAGACCGTGTCGGCCTCCGGCTGCTGACGGATCAGTTCGTACACCTGATCCACCGTTGCCTGGGTCTGTGCGAGCGTGGTGCCCGGCGCCATGGTGATGGTGACGGTCGAACGCTCCTGGTCGGTGGACGGCTGGAACTGCATCGGCAGCGAGGCAAAGCCCAGGACCGTCAACAGGAAGGCAAAGGCGCCGATCCCCATCGTCCAGATACGATGATCGTAGAAATAGCCGGTCACGCGCCGCATCCCGCCGCGTGCGCGCACCGCAAGCGACTTGCCGGGCTCCAGCGTCCAGCGAAGCACGGCCATGTAGATGTCCATGAGCCGGCCTTCGCCATGCGCTTCGGGCCCGGCGGATTTCAGAAAATAGGCTGCGATCATCGGCGTGATCAAACGGGCGACCGCGAGGCTCATCAGCACTGCGACCACCACGGTCAGGCCGAAGTTCTTGAAGAACTGGCCCGACACGCCCGGCATCAGGCCGACCGGCAGGAACACTGCGACGATCGACATGGTCGTCGCCAGAACGGCAAGGCCGATCTCATCCGCTGCGTCGATCGCGGCCTGATATGCCGATTTGCCCATCCGCATGTGCCGGACGATGTTCTCGATCTCCACGATCGCATCGTCGACCAGCACGCCTGCCACCAAACTAAGCGCCAGCAGCGTCATGCTGTTCAGCGAGAAGCCCAGCATGTCCATGAACCAGAAGGCCGGGATTGCCGACAGCGGGATGGCCAGCGCGGAAATGACTGTCGCACGCCAGTCGCGCAGGAACAGGAATACGATGAACACCGCGAGCACCGCGCCCTCGATCATCGCGTGGATCGCGCTCTTGTACTGTTCCAGCGCGTATTTTGAACCGTCGATGCGCAGCTGGAACTTCACCTGCGGATTGCGCTTCTCGAGCTCCTCCAGCTTTTTCTTCGCCTCGCGGAAGACGGTGACTTCCGAATAGCCCTTGGCCCGCTTGAAATCGAACGTCAGCACCGGGCGGCCGTTCACCGCCGCGGCGGTCCGCTGCTCCGCATAAAGGTCCCGCACGGTGGCGACGCTGCTGAGCTTGATCGTGCGGCCGTTGCCGATCGAGATCTGCGTCTGGCCAAGTTCATAGGCGTCGCGCGCATTGCCCAGCACGCGCACCGATTGCTCGGTGCCGGCGATCTCCGCGCGGCCGCCGGCGGCGTTCAGATTCACCTGCCGCAGCTGCTGGTTGATCTGCGTCGCCGTCAGGCCATAGGCTGCGAGCTTCGCCGGATCGAGGATCACGCGGATCTCGCGATCGACGCCGCCGTTGCGCTCAACGCCGCCCATGCCCTCGATGCTGAGCAGTTCCTTGGACACCGTATTGTCGATGTACCAACTCAGCTGCTCGATCGTCATGTCCGTGCCGATCGCGGAATAGCTGCCGAGATCGTCGTCGTTGATCTTCACCCGGCTGATCTGCGGCTCCAGGATGCCTTCGGGCAGATTGGAACGGATCTGGGTGACGGCGTCGCGCACCTCGTTGACCGCGCGATCGACTGGCGTGCCGATGTCCAGCTGGATCATCGTCGTTGAATTGCCTTCGGAGACGTAGGACTGGATCTCGTCCACGCCCTCGACGGTGCGCACCGCCGCCTCGACGCGCTGGGTGATCTGGGTCTCAAGCTCGCTTGGCGCGGCGCCCGGCTGCGTGATCTCGACCGCCACCATCGGGAAGTCGATGTCCGGCTCCCGGTTAATGTCCATCCTCACGAAACTGACGATGCCAGCCACGGTCAGGATGACGAACAGGACGATCGATGGAACCGGGTTCCGGATCGACCAGGCCGAGATATTCTGGAAGCCCATCGTCAGCCCTTTGTCTTGGCGAGCACCGGTGCGATCTTCTGTCCGGGGTTCAGGAAAGCACCTGCCGACACGACCACGCGCTCCGTGCCATCGAGCCCCTCGGCAATCGCGACCGAGGTGTCGTTCACCGTGCCAAGGCGCACGTCACGCCGCCGCACGACATTGTCCTTGTCGGCGATATAAACGTAATTGCCCTTCTCGTCGCTCAAGATCGCAGACTGCGGCAGTTCCGGCACATTCGCGGCGCCACTGACGATCACTGCGGAGGCAAAACCACCCGGGCGAAGCGCCTGATCATACTTCAGCGCGATGCGCGCGATCCCCTGCCTGGTCTGCGGATCGATCACCGGCGACACCTGCCAGACCTGGCCGTCGAAGGAGCGCGCCTCGCCCACCGGGGTCACCTTGGCCTGCGCGCCGGTCCGAACCGTGACGAGGTCGCTTTCCGCCAGTTGCGCGCGCATTTCCATCTCGCCGCCCTTCGCCATGCGGAACAAGGTGCCCGAAGCGGAGCTGATGATCTGGCCCGGCTCCACCTGCCGCGTCAGCACGAGTCCCGCGGCAGGCGCACGGATGTCGAGCCGGCCGTTGCGCGCGCGCTGCTCGGACGCTGCCGCAGTCGCAACCTTCACGCGCGCCGCCGCTGCGTCGCGCGTCGCGATGCGCCGCTGCACATCGGCCTGGCTGATGAAGCCGCGGCCAACCAGTTGCTGGGCACGTTCCAGTTCAGACTGCGCCAGCGTCAGGTCCGCACGCGCGACATTCACCTGGGCCGCAAGGCTCGCCGCCGTCTGCGTCTGAACCGAGCGATCGACCAGCGCGAGGACCTGCCCCTCACGCACCCACTCGCCGGGTTCGACCAGCACGCGAGTCACCATGCCGCCTTCACCCGCGACGCCGACCGGCATCTCGCGCCGCGCCGCCAGAGTACCGGTAGCGTTCACCTGGCGCTCGACCGACGCGCGGCCCGGAACGACGACGGTGACGGTTGGTGCCTGGTCGGATGCGGCCTGCTTTGGCCCCTCTTCGCCGCCACGCAGGAAGAACCACGCCCCTGCGGCCAGAGCTACCACGACAATAATGATGATGAACATGCGCCGCCGGCGCCGTGCCCTGTCGTCTGCGGGCCCCTCGATCGCCAAGGTCTCGCCCTGCAGATTGCCGGCTTCGTAATTCATGCGCCTCGTCATCCCATCCGGCCCTCGACAGAGGCCGTCCGCTGTCTTGATTGTTCAGCTGTGTTATCGAAATAAGTCACCGGCCTCAAGAGCCAGTCGGAACCGCCGTGCAATTGGCAGATTCAGCGTTTCACCTCAAGCGAGCGTCCGTTCATCGTGCGTTGTCCGGCCGGCTTGCAGAAGGGCGCCACTGGTCGAACAGGAGGATTGTTTCCTATGCGTTACACGATTGCAACACTGGCCCTGGTCGCAGCCGCGCAAGCCGCGGTCCCGGCGGCGGCGCAGATTCCGGCCGCGACGCCGATCCTCCCCGACGCGACCGTGCTCGACGTGGTCGCCACCGGCGAGGTCACCCGTGTGCCGGATGTGGCAACCGTGCGAGCCGGTGTGGTCACTCAGGCACCCACCGCCGCCGCTGCGCTCAGCGAAAACGCGGCGCGGATGGAAAAGATCGTTGCCGCGCTTCGCGCCGCCGGCATCGCCTCGCGTGATATCGCGACCGCCAGCGTCGGCCTGTCGCCGCAATATCGCTATGCGGACAATCAACCGCCCGTGATCACGGGTTATCAGGCGAACAACACCGTCTCGATCAAGTTCCGCGACATCGCCAAGAGCGGCGCTGCGCTTGACGCGCTGGTGAAGGCCGGGGCGAACCAGATCGATGGGCCGCAATTGTCGATCGATCAACCCGAAGCGGCGCTGGATGAGGCGCGTACCAACGCGATTGCCCGCGCCCGCGCTCGCGCGGAACTATATGCCCGGGCCGCCGGGATGCGCGTCGATCGGATTGCCGCAATCGAGGAGAATGGGGAGAACGCAGGCGGCGGCCCGCGCCCGCCGGTGCTCTACGTCCAGTCCGCAAAGCGCGAGGCTGCAACCGATGTGATGCCGGGCGAAACGCCGGTGAGCGTGACAGTCGCTGTCCGGTTCCTGCTGAAGTAGCGGTCGACCTTAAGCACAAACGAAAGCGGCCGCCCGAGCGATCGGGCGGCCGTTCAAGTTCTAGTACTGGAGCGTTGCGCTGATTAACGCACGCTACCACGACGAACGAGGTTGACGATCCCGAGCAGGACGATCGCACCAAGCAGCGACACCAGGAACGACGTCAGGGTCAGCGGCGCGCTATTGATCGAACCACCCGAAACGATCAGGCCACCGATGAAGGCGCCGACGATACCCACGACGATATTCAGAAAGATGCCCTGCTGAGCATCCGTGCGCATGATGATGCTGGCCAGCCAGCCGATCACACCGCCGACGATCAACCAGAGAATGATACCCATAACTAACTCCCCTGCGTTAACGGCCCGAACGGCCGGGCGCTGGGGAAAATACTCTTGACAAGGCCCTCTTGTTCCGCCCGCGTATCAGAACTTCTGCTGGCGCTCGTACAACGACTTGTAATGCTGGATCCGCGTCACCCGCAGTCCCGGCATGCCGGAACGGTCGATCGCCCGCTGCCAGCTGGCGAATTCCTCGACGGTCAGATTGTACCGCTGGCACACTTCGTCGACGGTCAGCAGACCGCCATTAACGGCGGCCACCACTTCGGCCTTGCGCCGCACGACCCAGCGCGTGGTGTTCGCCGGCGGCAGGCTGTCGAGCGTCAGCGGCTCGCCTAGCGGGCCAATCACTCGTGCCGGGCGAATTTTCTGATTCTCGATCATTCCTTAACCTCGGTTCGGGGCGGGGGCCCCCTCTCCAGTCCCGCAGCCTTGATGCGACTGCACGGTTGAACGGCCACTAAAGGCCAACGGTAAACAGCCTCTTCATTCGTCACTCCACCGTGCCATCGCCTTGGCCATAGGGCCATTAAACGCACCATCGACAGGGGCAAAAAGCGCCGAATCGAGCCTAATTCGCGCCGATTTGGCGTAAATTGTCGCCGTCGGAGAAGCCGCCTGCCGCGCAGTCATTTCCACCATCAGCACCGCCAGGTCGGTTGGCAGCGTGACGATGGGGCTGTGGCGGTCGAAACGGGTGAAACTCAGATCCACGCGGTGCTTTGTTCCTGTGCAGTGTCCTTTGGCTGCATCGGTCTAGGTCAACGTGGTGAAGGCACCGTAAACCGCGGCGGAAGAATTTTTGCGGCATGGCGCGGCGTTAGGTCGGTTCGTCCGGCTTTCGCCTCCCGCCCCCCCGTCCTAGATAGGGGATCGTGAACGATATCGCAGATTTCCAGCTCGGCCCCGATCTTGCCGGCCGCCGCATCGTTGTCGCCATGTCCGGCGGCGTCGACAGCTCGGTCGTGGCCGCGCTTGCCGCGGCGAGCGGCGCCGAGACGATCGGCATCACGCTGCAATTGTATGATCATGGCGAGGCGACGGCGCGGCCTGGCGCCTGCTGTGCGGGCCGCGACATTCGAGACGCGCGCGCCGTGTGCGATCGACTGGGGATCGCCCATTACGTGTTCGATCACGAAACGAGCTTCCGCAGCCAGGTGGTGGATCGGTTCGCCGACGAGTATCTCGCCGGACGAACACCAATTCCCTGCGTCCAGTGCAACATGGGGCCGAAGTTCACCGATCTTTTCGCGCTCGCCCACGATCTCGGCGCCGACTGCCTTGCCACCGGCCATTATGTCCGCCGCCTGATGGGCGCTGAAGGGGCCGAGTTGCACCGCGCGATCGATCCTGCGCGCGACCAGAGCTATTTTCTCTTCGCCACCACCCGCGCTCAACTCGATTACCTGCGCTTCCCGCTGGGCGGCATGCCCAAGGATCGGGTCCGCGCGATTGCCGCCGAAATGGATCTAGGCGTTGCAGCAAAGCCCGACAGCCAAAACATCTGTTTCGTGCCGGACGGTGACTATGCCGGCCTCGTCAAGAAGCTCCGCCCTGAAGCCGCGCAGGATGGCGAGATCGTCGACCTCGCGGGTCGCCAACTCGGCCGCCATGCCGGCATCATTCATTACACCGTCGGCCAGCGTCGCGGGCTGGAGATCGGCGGCCAGGCAGAGCCGCTCTACGTCGTTCGCCTCGAGCCGGAGGAGAACCGTGTCGTAGTTGGTCCGCGTGCCGCGCTCGCCGTATCTGCGGCCCGGCTGACCGATCTCAACGTACTCGGCCCGCTTGATGGGCCGCTCAGTGCGAAGGTGCGCTCCATGGCAAAGCCCGTGCCCGCGCGCCTCGACGGGGACCGGCTGGTATTCGGATCGCCCGAATATGGCGTCTCCCCGGGGCAGGCCGCCGTGCTCTATGCCGGAAACCGCGTCCTCGGCGGCGGCTGGATCGCCGCGACCGAGCCGGCGCTTCTCGCCGCCTGACAGAAGAAGGCCCGACGCGAGTGGCGCCGGGCCCTAGGTTCGCCTGGGAGCTATCCGGGCGGAAAATCGCCGCAGCGCGATCGACCCGCGCCGCCAAGCATCACAGCGCGTTGGTCGCGATATCGTTGCCGAGATCGAGATCGTTACCGACGAGGCCGTTGTCGGTAACCGTCAGATTGTCGTCCGCGGGAATCTCGTCGTCGAGCACCGTTTCATTGCTGATCACGGTGTTGCCGCCCGCGTCATTGGCCGGCGAACCGCATGCAGCAAGGCCGGCAGACACCAACACAATCGCCAATCCGGAAACGAGCTTCTTCATCCGCATTTCCCCCTCATTATGAGATCGCATCGCGACGATCCGCCGCGTCCCGAATCAATCTACATGGATGAAGTAGGAATTCAAGCGTGATCGTTGCCGCCTGTACTCACGGCAGCAGAAACGCCCCCTCGATCGTGGTGACACACGCGCCCGTCAGCAGCACGCGATCACCGGCAAGCCGGCATCCCAGTCGCCCACCCCGCGCGCTCGCCTGATAAGCCGTGAAGCTGTCGCGGCCGAGCACCTCCGCCCAATACGGCACCATCACCGCATGTGCTGACCCGGTCACCGGATCCTCCGGAATGTCGAAATAGTCGGTGAACACCCGGCTGACGATATCCGCCGTATCGCCGCGCGCGGCGACGATCAGCACATAAGGGCCCAGCGCCTTCACCGCGCGTCCGTCCGGCGTCGCTGCCCGCACCGCCGCGTCGTCCTCGACCACGACCAGCGCATAGCCTTTGTCGTGCCAAAGCGTCTCTCGCGCCGTCACACCCAACGCCGCGACGATCGCGTCGAGCGGCTTGGGATGCGGCGTCCAAGCGGGCAGCGCCATTTCGTACCCTGCCCCACGCCGCGCGACTTCCAGCACCCCGGCCTGCCGCGTCGAAAAACGAACGACGTCCAGCGTGGGGTCGGACGACAGCACGAAATGCCCGCTGGCGAGCGTCGCATGGCCGCATAGCGCGACTTCGGCCGCCGGGGTGAACCAGCGCAACTCGAAATCCGCGTCTTCACCGCTCGCCGGCACGATGAAGGCCGTCTCGGACAGGTTGTTCTCGCTAGCGATGCTCTGAAGCGTGGCATCGTCCAGCCAAGACGACAGCGGCATCACCGCCGCCGGATTGCCGGTAAACGGCGCGTCGGCAAACGCATCGATCTGCGCAAATGGAATTCTCATACGTTCCCGCTCATTCTCCTGCGCCGCCGGGGGCGGGTCGCTAGACCCGCTTGCCGAACCAGTGCGGCGTCACATCCGCCTCCACTAGCGGATTATCGGTATCGACATGTCCCTCGGGATCGAGGTGGATCAGCACCTCGACGCGCGGGAACACGTCGCGCAGCCGGCGCTCGACGCTTTCGACGATGTCGTGCGCCGCTGCCACCGTCAGGTTGCGATCTACCTCCATGTGGAATTGGGCAAACTCATGCGTCCCCGCGCGCCGCGTGCGGAAATCATGGATGCCGCGGATGCCCGGCTGGCGCGCGGCAACCTCGATGAAGGCAGCGCGCTGCTCGTCCGGCCATTCCTTGTCCATCAGCATGTCGATCGCCTGGCTCGAAGCCTTGAACGCACCCCATGCCAGCCACAGCGCAATCGCGATGCCGAACACCGGATCCGCGCCTGACAGCCCCGCGAACTGGTCAAGCACAAGCGCGGCGATCACTGCGACGTTGAGCAGCACGTCCGACTGGTAATGGACATTGTCGGCCAGGATCGCGACGGATCCGGTCTTGCGGATGATGCTCCGCTGATAGGCGAGCAGCGCGAAGGTAGCGACGATTGCCACGACCGACACGCCGATGCCGAGCGCCGCATCCTCGTTCACCTGCGGGTTGGTAAAGCGCTCGATCGCCCGCGCCGCGATGCCGATGGCGGACGCGGTGATCAGCACCACCTGGAACAGCGCCGCCAGCGCCTCCGCCTTGCCGTGGCCGAAGCGATGATCGTGATCCGCCGGCTCTGCCGCCAGCTTCACACCGTACAGCGTCACCAGGCTCGCCAGAAGGTCGAGCCCGGTATCGGCAAGGCTGCCCAGCATCGCCACCGACCCGGTGTGCCAGGCTGCATAGCCCTTCATCACCAGCAGGAAAAAGGCGGTCGCGACGCTCGCCAGCGCCGCGCGCATCGCAAGCGGAATGACGCGCCGGCGTTCGTCACGTGTCATGGGTACAACAGGCCCTCGGTCCAGTCCGCCCCGGCATCGGCGCGCGTGAATAGTCGCCGCTCATGTAGGCGGTGCGCGCGATCCTGCCAGAACTCGATCCGGTCGGGCACGACGCGATAGCCGCCCCAGTGCGGCGGCCGGGGCACGTCATGCCCCTCGAAGCGGAACTGCATCGCCTCGAAACGCCCTTCGAAGATTGATCGCGCGGCAAGCGGACGGGATTGTTCGGAGGCCCAGGCGCCAAGCTGCGAGTCGCGACCGCGGGACGCGAAATAGGCGTCACTCTCGGCATCACTCACGAGGCTCACCACGCCCTCGATCCGCACCTGTCGGCGAAGCGATTTCCAGTGAAACAGCAATGCCGCCTGCATGTTCTCCGCCAGGTCCGCCGCCTTTCGGCTCTCGCGGTTGGTGTAGAAGACGAAGCCGTCCGGCCCGTGCCCCTTCAGCAGCACCATCCGCGCCGACGGCCGCCCACGCGAATCCGCCGTGGCGAGCGCCATCGCATTGGGGTCGTTCGGCTCGCTCTCGCGCGCTTCGGCAAACCAGGTCTCGAACAGCGTGAAGGGATCATCGGCCATGCCGCGCGCCTTAGCACCGGATGCTTCGCGGAACGACTCCCGCGTCCGTGAATTGAATCGGCCTCGCAACGACAGTTTTCAAGGACAGGGGCAGCAACCATGGCGGCGCGCGCCTATTGGCAGGGACAGATAAGGCTCGCCCTGGTATCGATCCCGGTCGAGATCTACTCCGCCACCAAGTCTGGCGCCGCGGTCTCCTTCCGCCAGATCCATGAGCCAAGCGGTCAGCCGATCCATTACGAAAAGGTCGCGGACGGCGTCGGCCCAGTGAACCCGGACGATATCGTGAAGGGCTACCAGATCGAAAAGGGCGAGTACGTTCTGCTCGATCAGGACGAGATCGATTCGGTGAAACTCGAATCGAAGAAGACGCTGGAGCTCACCCAGTTCGTCGACGCCACCGACATCGACGTCCTATATTACGAGAAACCGTATTTCGTCGTCCCGGCGGACGATCTGGCGGAAGAAGCCTTCATCGTCCTGCGGGAGGCGCTGCGCCGCACGAAGAAGGTCGGGCTCGGTCAACTCGCGATGCGCGGCCGCGAGTATGTCGTCAGCCTGAAGCCGTGCGGCCGCGGGATGATCCTCGAAACCCTGCGCTACGCCGACGAAGTGAACCGCGCGCAAAGCTACTTCCGCGACATTCCCGACGCGAAACCGGACGAGGATCTGCTCGAACTCGCCGAGGCGCTGATCGAGAAGAAGAGCGGAGCCTTCGATCCGAAGGAATTCCACGATCGCTACGTCGATGCGCTGAAGGACCTCATCGAGCGCAAGCGCAAGCAGAAGAGCAATCGCAAGATCATCGAGGACAAGGACAGCGGCGGCGGCCGCTCCGCCTCGAACGTCGTCGACCTCATGGCGGCGCTGAAGAAATCGATGGAAAAGAGCGGCGGCAGCGCGCCTGCCGCCAAATCCACCACAAAGAAGCCGACCGCGAAAAAGGCTCCGGCAAAGAAGCCGGCGACGCGCGCGGCCTCGTCGACCACCACGGCCAAGAAGGCGCCGGCGAGGAAGCGGGCGTGATCGCGCGCTGCCCGGGAGAGGTCGCATGAGCACCGATCCTCTTGCCCGCTACAATGCCAAGCGCGATTTCTCGAAGACGGCGGAGCCTGCCGGCACGCTTGCGCCCGGCAACGGCAACAGCTTCATGGTGCAGAAGCATGATGCGACACGCCTCCACTGGGATTTCCGGCTGGAGCTCGACGGCGTCCTCAAGAGCTGGGCAGTAACGCGCGGGCCCAGCCTCGATCCGAACGAGAAACGCCTCGCCGTCCGCACCGAGGATCACCCGCTCAGCTACGCAACCTTCGAAGGCACCATCCCGAAGGGCGAATATGGCGGCGGCACCGTGATGCTGTGGGATCGCGGCACCTGGTCCGTGATCAAGGGCAAATCGCCCAAGGATCTGGAAAAGGGCCATCTCCACTTCGTCCTCGATGGCGAGCGGATGAAGGGCGAATGGCTGCTCATCCGCCTGAAGCCGCGCGGCAAGGAGAAGAACGAGAACTGGCTGCTTCGCAAGATCGATGATGCCAATGCCGGCGGCACCGACACATTGGTCGAGACCGCACTCACCAGCATCGAGACCGGTCGCACGATGCAGGAGATCGCCGAGGGCAAGAAACCGCCTGCAAAGACCAAGCGAACAGCCAGGACGGAGCCGGCTAAGGGAAAGGCGTCCGCAAAGCGCGCAGGCAGGGCGTCACGAAAAGCCTCCGGCACGCCCCCCGCCTTTCACGAGCCCCAACTCTGCACCCTGGTCGATGCAGTCCCCGCCGGCAGCAACTGGCTGCACGAAGTGAAATACGACGGCTATCGTGCGCTGATCGCGATCGGCGGCGGCTCGGCCAGGGTCTATACCCGCAACGGCCTCGACTGGACGGACAAGTTCGCCGCCATTGCGGAGGCAGCCGCCACGCTCGATGTCGAGGATGCGCTGATCGACGGGGAGATCGTCGCCTTCAAGGATGGCCGACCCGATTTCTCGACGCTGAAGGACGCGATCTCCGCCGGCGGCGACATGACGTTCTTCGCCTTCGACCTTCTGGAGCTGAATGGCGGGGATCTGCGCGCGCTTCCGACGATCGATCGCAAGGAGCGGCTGCGCCCGCTCATCCCCGGCGCAGACCGGATCCAGTTCAGCGAGCACGTCATCGGCTCGGGCGAGAAACTGCTCGACACGATGTGCGAACAGGGGCTGGAGGGCGTCGTCTCCAAACAAGCCGATGCCCCCTATCGTTCGGGGCGCACCAAGGCCTGGCTCAAGATCAAATGCACCCGCCGGCAGGAGTTCATCATCATCGGCTGGACACCATCGGACAAGTCGCGCGGCTTCCGCTCGCTGCTGCTCGGCGTGCATGAGGATGGCAAGCTGCGTTACGCCGGCAAGGTGGGCACAGGCTTTTCCAACCAGTTGATGATCGATCTTGGCGAGAAGCTTGCGAAGCTCAAACGCAAGACGCCGACCGTCGAGGTGCCGCGAAACCTGCGCGCGGCGGTCCGCGGCGCGCACTGGGTCACGCCGAAGCTCGTCGCCGAGATCGCCTATACCGAGACGACGCCGGATAACGTGCTGCGCCACCCGAGCTTCCTTGGCCTGCGCGGTGACAAGGACGCGAAGGACGTGGTGATCGAAACGCCGCAGCCGCTTCCTGCCGCCGCCGCGGCACCGGAAGTCAGCGTGAAGGTGAGCAGCCGCGATCGCCTGATCTTCCCCGAATCAAGTGTGACGAAGGGCGACCTCGCCGACTATTACGCGAAGGTCGCGCCGATCATGCTGCCCTGGTCCGCACGCCGCCCCATCAGCCTCGTCCGCTGCCCGCAGGGGCGCGCCAAGAAATGCTTCTTCCAGAAACATGACGCTGGCTCGTTTGGGGAACACGTCCATCAAGTGCCGGTCACGGAAAAGGACGGCTCGACGGAGAATTACCTGTGGGTCGATGACGCTGACGGCCTAGTCGCCTGCATCCAGATGGGCACGATCGAGTTCCACGGCTGGGGCTCGACCATCGATCATCTCGAGCAGCCCGACCGGCTGGTGTTCGATCTCGATCCCGACGAGGGCTTGGATTTTGGCGACACCAAGAAGGCCGCGGAGCACCTCAAGAACCAGCTTGCCGAAGTCGGCCTCGTCAGCTTCCCCATGCTCTCGGGCGGCAAGGGCGTCCATGTCGTCGTGCCGCTAACGCCAAAGGCCGATTGGCCGGCAGTGAAGAGCTTTGCCGATCGCTTCGCGCGCGCCCTCGCGCAGGCGGAGCCCGACCGCTTCGTCGCCACCATGTCGAAGGCGAAGCGCAAGGGCCGGATCTTCATCGATTGGCTGCGCAACCAGCGCGGCGCCACCGCAATCATGCCCTATGCCGCCCGCGCCCGCGCCGGCGCGCCCGTCGCCGCCCCCGTCTCGTGGACAGAGCTTCGCGACATCGACACCGCCGCGCGCTGGCACGTCACGGACGGGGACGAACTGATCGCGCGCGCTGGCAGCCGCGCGCTGGCCGGTTGGGGTGTGGCCGATCAGACGCTCCCCGATCTCTGAATAGCGACGGCGAACGGGCACCAGCGACTTAGTTATTGCACCTGGGTTGCGCGCAGCTAGGGTCCGCCGCGCTGATTGGGGGGAGCCCGACGACGTGGCGACGCAGCCTGCCCTGTTCGATGCCGCGACGCACGCGCGCCGCTGGGTCGACGATTACTGCACGCACGCCGGGGCCGGCGGCGATGTGCTGTGCAGCGCCGACAAGGCACCTTGGCTCGCCATGCTCGAGGAGCTGGCCGGCGTCGTTGGCGACGACCTCGGCCATGCGCGTGAACGCGTCCAGCGGCACGCCGCGGACATGGGCACTGGCTTTCGCATCCCGGGTGAGGCCGAGGAACGTCCCTGGCCGGTTTCCCCCGTCCCGCTGCTGATCGACAGCGACGAATGGGCCCGGATCGAACGCGGCGTGGTGCAGCGCGCCTCGCTCTTCGAAACGATCCTCAGCGATCTTTATGGCGAGGCGAAGCTCGTCCAGCGCGGCCTCATTCCCGCAGCGCTTGTCACGGGTAGCCAGTTCTTCCTTCGACAGCTCGTCAGGCTGGCCCCGCCCGGTGGCCACCACCTCCATTTCGTCGCGGTCGATCTCGGCCGTGGCCCGACCGGCGAATGGCGCGTCCTTGCCGATCACCTGCGCACCCCCGCCGGGGCCGGCTATGCGCTGGAGAACCGGCTAGCGATCAGCCGCACTCTGGGTGGTCTCCAGGCGCGGCTCAACGTCGCCCGTCACGCGCCCTTCTTCGCCGCCTTTCGTGATGGCATTGCCGCGCTCTGCCGCCGCGCCGATCCGCGCATCGGCCTCCTCACGCCCGGGCGTTACAATCCCAGCTACCCCGAACAGGCGCATCTCGCGCGCTACCTCGGCTTCCTGCTCGTCGAGGGCGCCGATCTCGCCGCGCTTGAGGACAAGGTCTATATCCGCACCATCGGCGGGCTGAAGCGGATCGATGCTTTATGGCGCCGCCTCGATCCGCGCTTCCTTGATCCGTTGGCGTTCGACACCCATTCGCAGATCGGCGTCCCTGGCCTGATCGACGCCTATGCCGCCGGCAACGTCGTCCTATCCAACGCGCCGGGCGTCGGCGTGCTGGAAGCAACCGCGTGGAACGCCTTTCTGCCGCAACTCTCCACCCGGCTCACCGGCGCTGACTTGACGCTGCCCAACATTGCCACCTGGTGGTGCGGGCAGCCGTCGGAGCGCGAGCGGGTCGAGGAGGATCTCACCAACCTGCAGATCGCACCGGCCTTCGGCGGCGGCACGCTCGGCCTGCCCGCGGACGCCCCCGTCACCGGCAGCGATCTCTCCCCTGATCAGCGCGCCGCACTTCTCGCCGATATGGCGCGCCGTCCACAGGATTATGTCGGGCAGGAAGTGGTTCGTCTCTCCACGATGCCGGTGGTGGCCGGCGACACGCTCGTTGCCCGCCCCTTCACCCTGAGGGTCTTCGCCGCGCGCGGCGCGGATGGCAGCTGGACGGTGCTGCCCGGCGGCTTCGCGCGGATCGGCGAGCATCCCGATCCGCGCGCCGCGGTCATGGGCGAAGGCAGCTGGTCGGCCGATGTGGTCGTGCACGGGCGGGTACCAGTCGCGCCCATTTCGCTCCTTCCGGCACCGGATTCGCACCATGTGCGTCGCAATCCGGGCACATTGCCAAGCCGCGTTGCCGACAATTTTTACTGGCTTGGCCGCTATCTGGAGCGCGGCGAGGCTCTGCTCGCGATCATCCGCGTCATGCTCGGCAACTCGATCGACGCCGATGGCGGCGCGGCGCTCGGCCCGGATACCGTCAGCCGCCTCGCCAATCTGGTCGCGACATCCGGCGCAGCCCCTGCTCCGCCTTCGCTAACTCGCGCTGATCTACGCCAGATGGCGCGCACCGCCATGGAGGCCGGCGACGGTTGGCAGTCGGTCGCGGAGATCAACCGACAGGCGCGCCGCGTCGGCGAAGGCTCCCGCGACCGCCTGTCGGCAGACATGGTACGCCTGCTCGACGCGCCTTTCCCCACGCATCGCGGCATGCTCGATCGCGCCGGCTCGCTTCAGCGCCGCTACGCCGCGATCGCCGGCCTGTCGGCGGAACATATGAGCCGCACCGCCGCATGGCGCTTCCACGATCTCGGCCGCCGGGTCGAGCGCGCCGCGGCCATCGCGCGCGCCGTTCGCACCTTCGGCATGCCCGGCGCCTCGCTCGACGATCTTTCCACCCTGCTTGATCTTGCCGACAGCCAGATCAGCTATCGCCAGCGTTATCTCACTGGCCTCGCCCGTGTGCCGGTCATCGACCTCGTGGTGCTCGATCCCGGCAATCCGCGCGCGCTCGCGTTCCAGGTAGAGCGTATCTGTGAGCATCTCGCCGCGCTTCCCACGCTGAACGATGATGGCATGGCCGAGCCGCAGCAGACGCAAGCGACCGAGTTGAAGGCGATGGTGTCGATCGCCCAGGCCGCCACCCTCGATTGGGAAACCCTCAGCCGGATTGAACAGCATCTCGCCGGCCTTTCGGATGCCATTGCGCGTCGCTATTTCCTGCAGGGCGCCGAGCCGTTGCGCGCCGGAGGCCTGACGCTCGCGTGATTTACGACATCGTCCATGTGACGCGCTTCGATTACGGGGCGCAGGTCAAGTTCGCGCGGTGCAACCTCAGGCTCCAGCCGATCGACTGGCCGGGGCAGCGGGTGGAATCTTATGCTCTCCACGTCTCGCCCGCCGGCCGCACCACTCCTGCGCGCGCCGAGGCCGGCCTCGCGCATGTCACGCGGCTGGTGGTGGACGAACCCGTCCGCCGCCTGACGATCGAGAGCATCGCCCGCGTTGCGGTCGACCGCTTGGTTCCCGTGCCCGATGCCGGCGATCCGACGCTTGGCGATGTGGCCAGTCTCGCCCGCGCCAGCCGCGATCTCAGCGCCGCGGGGCCGGCAAGCTACCTCTTCCCCTCGCCGCTCATTCCACTCGATCGCGCGATCGCCGATTATTGCGCACCTGATCTCGACCCCGGCCGCAACGCGTTGGAGGCCGGCATAGCGCTTGCCCGGCGCATCCAGGCCGATTTTGAGTTCGATAACACCGCGACGCTGGTCGATACACCGCCGCACGAGGCGTTCGCCAAGCGGCGCGGCGTGTGCCAGGATTTTGCGCAGATCATGATCACCGGTCTGCGCGCCGCCGGCCTCCCTGCCGCCTATGCCTCCGGCTACATCCGCACCCTGCCGCCCGAGGGGCAGGAACGACTGGTCGGCGCCGACGCCACCCACGCCTGGTTGTTGTTGTGGTGCGGGCCGGAGCGCGGCTGGGTCGGCTTCGATCCCACCAATGGCATCTGGATGGCGAGCGACCACATCATCGTGGCGGTTGGCCGGGATTATGCCGAGATCGCGCCTGTCGACGGCATCGTGCTCGGCTCCAGCGCGCAGAAGATGGACGTCTCGGTCGACGTCGCCCCCGTCGCCTGAACAACAACAGGGCCGCCCCCACCGGCGGCAGGAACGGCCCTGAGATGCCTTCAGGCGATGACGATCAGGCGGCGGCCTGCTCGCTCAGCGCCGGATAGTCGATGTAACCTTCCGGCCCCTTCGTGTACCAGGTCTTCGGATTGTCCTGGTTCAGCGGCGCCCCGGTGCGCAGCCGCTCGACCAGATCCGGGTTGCCGATGAACGCCCGGCCAAACGCAATCGCATCCGCTACGCCCGAATCAAGGTCGGCCTGCGCCTTCTCCAGCGTGTAATCCTGGTTCAGCACCAGCGGGCGCGAGAAGACCTTGCGGATCTGGGGGCTGAGCTTGGGCACGCTCGACGCGCCGAACGTGCCGTCAGGCGATTGCTCGCGCAGCTCGAGGAAGGCGATGCCAAGCTCGTCCAGCACCTTTGCGGCCGGGATGAACACCGCTTGCGGGTTGCTGTCGTCGGCGCCTTGCGTCTCGCCATTGGGTGACAGGCGGATCGAGGTGCGCTCGGCGCCTGCCACCGCGATCACCGCCTGCACCGCTTCCTTCATGAAGCGGATACGATTCTCGGGCGAACCGCCGTAATCATCGTCGCGCAGGTTCGTGTTGTCGCGCAGGAACTGGTCGATCAGATAACCATTGGCGCCGTGCAACTGCACACCGTCGAAGCCGGCCGCAATCGCATTGCGCGCGGCATCGGCATATTGCTCGATCGCCTCCTTGATCTCGTCGATCGTCGCGGCGCGCGCCTCGCCATAGGGGTTTTTCTCCGGAATCGGATAGGGCGCCCGGGTTGCTGAGGCGGACAGCGGCTGCAGCTTGTTCACGTCCGGGCGCGCGAGCCGGCCCTGGTGCCACAGCTGGGCGATGATCTTGCCGCCCGCCTTGTGCACTGCCTCGGTGATCGGCTTCCACGCCTCGGTCTGCGCCTCGGTCCATATGCCCGGCGCATTGGGCCAGCCCAGTCCCTGCCGGCTGATCCCCGTCGCTTCCGAAATGATCAGCCCGGCGCTGGCCCGCTGCCGATAGTATTCGATCATCATCTCGGTCGGCACATGATCCGCATCGGCCCGGGTGCGGGTAAGCGGTGCCATGAGGATACGATTGGCGGCGCGAATCGCGCCCAGTTCGATTGGGTCAAAGAGGCTTGGCATTCATCTCCCTTTCCGTTGCGCTTTGCTACGCGACTTGCGCGATCTAGGCGGTTAGGTGGCACCATGCACGAGGCTCCTGCCCCAAGAAAAGCTACACCGCAGCCAAGCGGTGGTCCGGTCGCCTTCGCCGCGCTGCTCGGCGGCAACCTTGCGCTCGCCTTTGGGCCTTGGTTCGTCCGCCTCGCCGACGTGGGTCCAGTCGCCGCCGGTTTCTGGCGGATTGCGCTCGCGACGCCGCTGTTGCTCGCCATCGCCGCGATGACGACACGCCACGTCCTCGCCAGCGCCCGTGGCCTCGGCTGGGTCCTCGTCGGATCGGGTGTGCTCTTCGCCGGCGATCTCGCCAGCTGGCATGTCGGCATCCACCATACGAAGCTCGCCAACGCCACATTGTTCGGCAATGCGGCGACGTTCGTGTTCCCGCTCTACGGCTTTCTCGTCGCCCGCGCCTGGCCGACACGGGTGCAGGGCCTGGCGCTCGGGCTGGCCGCGGTAGGCGCCGCGCTACTGATGGGGCGTTCCTATCAACTCGCCCCCCAAAACCTGGTCGGCGACCTTCTCTGCTTGCTGGCGGGCATCCTGTATGCGGGATACTTCATCCTGATGTCGCGCGCGCGCACGACAATGGCACCGCTGCCCGCGCTTGGTCTGTCGTCCGCCGCCGCCACGCTCCCGCTGCTCCTGTCGGCAATACTCCTCGGCGAAAAGGTGATGCCGACCAACTGGACGCCGCTGATTGCACTCGCCTTGCTCAGCCAGGTGATCGGCCAGGGGTTGATGATCTATGCGCTCGGCCGCTTCAGCCCGCTGGTGATCGGACTTGCCCTGCTCACCCAGCCGGTGGTCGCCGCTGCGGTCGGCTGGATCGTTTATGGCGAAGCGCTTGGCCTTGCCGACGTGATCGGCGCAGTGTTGGTCGCCATCGCACTCGTCCTCGTCCGCATCGCGCCGGAGCGCGCCCCCGCTCGCCCCGGAAACGCGGGAGTGGCACAAGAGACGTCGCCAAGGGTATAAGGCAGCATGACCGACACCGCAGACATGACCCTCGACGAGATCCGCCTCGCGCTTGCCCCGTCGATCGCCGAGAATGCGGCGTTCGACGGCTGGGGCGATGCCGCGCGCGACATGGCGGCGGAGTTGGCCGGCATCGATCGCGATGTCGCGGCACTCGCGTTCGAGGGTGGCGCGGTCGCGATGATCGACGCCTGGTTCGCATCGATCGACGCGGCCATGCTCCTCGCCGTCCCGCCAGAGCATCTTGCCGTGATGAAGATCCGCCAGCGCATCACGTCGCTGGTGGAGGCACGGCTCGACGCACTGGCTCCTCACCGTGAGGCACTTCGCCGTGCGCTGGCCATCCTCGCCATGCCGCAGAACGTGGCCACTGCCGCCAAGCTCGGCTGGCGCAGCGCCGATGCGATGTGGCGCGCCGCCGGCGACACGGCGACCGACTATAATCACTATACCAAGCGGACGATGCTGCTCGGCGTCTATGCCGCAACGATCACCGTCTTCCTCGACGATGAAAGCGACGGCTACGTCGATACCAAGGCCTTCCTCTCGCGCCGCATCGACAACATCATGCAGATCGAGAAAGCCAAGGCCGGCTTCATCCGCCGGACGCGGCATCGACCCAGCCTCAGCCGTTTCGTCGGGCGCCTGCGCTATCCCGTCGCCTGACGGGAATTGATAATCGTTCGCAGAATCGGTAAGGGCAGGAGCGTGCTTGCTCCTGCTTCCTTGCCGCTAGAAACGCTCCCGGTTCACCGCCGCGCCACGATCACTGACATTGCCTGGGATCGCCTCGCGCCCCCCGAGGCGCGCCGCTTGCGTGAATTCGGCTTTGACGTCGGTGTGCACGTCGAAATCCTTCACCGGGCGACGCTTTTCCGCGGGCCGCTGGCCTGCCGCATCGGCCGGATGACGGTGGCGCTTCGCCGCGGCGTCGCGTCGGCGATCACGGTGCTGACCGACTGACATGAGCAATCTTCCGCTGGTCGCGCTCGTCGGCAACCCCAATGCCGGCAAATCCGCCCTGTTCAACGCTTTGACCGGCGCACGGCAGAAGGTCGGGAATTATCCGGGCGTCACCGTCGAACGCCACTCCGGCCGCCTAGCGCTTGACGACGGCCGCCCGGTTGAGCTCGTCGATCTGCCCGGCACCTACAGTCTCGATCCTTCCTCGCCCGACGAGCAGGTCACCCGCGATGTGCTGTTCGGCAAACAGGCGGGGGAGCGGCGGCCCGACGCGCTGATCGTCGTTGTCGACGCCGCGAACCTCGATCTTCACCTCCGCTTCGCGCTTCAACTGATCGCGCTCGGCCTCCCCGTGGTCGTCGCGCTCAATATGGTCGATCTGGCCGAGCGTGACGGGCTCATCCTGTCGCCCGAGGCGCTGTCGCGCGAACTGGGCGTGCCGGTCGTCGCCACCGTCGCGGTCCGCAAACGTGGCCTCGACGTGCTGCGCGCTGCACTGACCACCGCGGTCGACGGCGGCGGCAACCGCCCCGCGCCAGTGTCGGCAGACCTCGCCGACCAGCCGCTCACCGCGCTGCAGCGTCGCGCGCGTGACATTGCCGCTGCCGCTATCGTCTCCGAAACGCCGATGCGCCGCTGGAATCATGCGCTCGATAGCGTCGCCCTCCACGCGGTCATCGGGCCGCTGCTGCTCGTCGCCTTGATGTTCGTCATGTTCCAGGCGGTATTCAGCTGGTCGGAAGCACCGATCGGCTGGATCGAGGACGGCTTTGCCGCGATTGACGAGGTCGTCCGCGGCGCGATGCCGGATGGTCTTTTGCGATCGATGATCACCGACGGCATCATCGCCGGCGTCGGCGCGGTGGTCGTCTTCCTGCCGCAGATCCTGATCCTCTTCGCCTTCATCCTGGTGCTGGAGGCATCGGGCTATATGGTCCGCGCCGCCTTCCTGATGGATCGGCTGATGGCCGGCGTCGGTCTCTCGGGCCGGGCCTTCATTCCCCTGCTTTCGAGCTTCGCCTGCGCCGTTCCCGGCATCATGGCGACGCGCACGATCAGCGACGAAAAGGATCGGCTGACGACGATCCTGATCGCCCCTTTGATGACCTGCTCGGCGCGCCTGCCGGTCTATACGATCATCATCGGCGCCTTCATTCCGGCGCGGACCGTGCTGCCCGGGGTCGGGCTGCAAGGCCTCATCCTCCTCGGCCTCTATCTTGCCGGCATCGCGGGCGCGTTCGTCGCCGCGCTTCTCCTGCGTCGAACGGTCACCAAGGGCGATTCCTCGGGCTTCATGATGGAGATGCCGAAATACCAGATGCCGCGTCTCAGCGACATTCTGCTCGGCCTTTGGACCCGCGCCATCATCTTCCTGAAGCGTGCCGGCACCATCATCGCACTGACCACGATCATCCTCTGGGCGCTGCTCAGCTTCCCGCGCGCAACCGAGGGCCAGAGCCAGGTGGAGCATTCGATTGCCGGCCGGATCGCCAGCGGCATCGAGGTCGTCGTGAAGCCGATCGGCTTCAATCACGATATCGCGCTTGCGCTGATCCCCGCCATGGCCGCCCGCGAAGTCGCCGTCGCGGCGATCGGCACCGCCTACGCCGTCGACAACCCAGACGAGGCTTCGGGCGAGCAAACGATCATCGAGAAGCTGCGCGAACGCTGGTCGCTGCCCACGGCACTCGCCTTCCTCATGTGGTTCGTCTTCGCCCCGCAATGTGTCTCCACCATCGCCATCACCCGGCGGGAGACAAATGGCTGGAAGTGGCCGCTGTTCATGGTTGGCTATCTGTTCGCCGCCGCTTACATCATGGCCGGAATCACTTACTGGCTCGCCGTTGCGCTGGGCCTCTGAACAAAGGCATCACTGAATGGCGGGCAGCGTCAACAAGGTCATCCTCGTCGGCAATCTCGGCCGCGATCCCGAATCGCGCTCGTTCCAGAACGGCGGCAAGGTCGTGAACCTGCGCATCGCCACCAGCGAGAGCTGGAAGGATCGCAATACGGGCGAGCGCAAGGAAAAGACCGAGTGGCACTCGGTCGCAATCTTCAACGAAGGCCTCGCCAACGTCGCCGAGCGCTTCCTGCGCAAGGGGTCGAAGGTCTATATCGAAGGCCAACTGCAGACCCGCAAATGGCAGGATCAGAACGGTCAGGACCGGTATTCCACCGAAGTGGTGCTTCAAGGCTTCAACAGCGTCCTCACCATGCTCGACGGCCCCGGCGGGAACTCGGGGGGCGGCGGCGGCAGCCGTGATGACTTCGGCGGCGGCGATGATTTCAGCGGCGGCGGCGGTGGCTTTGGCGGTGGCAACCGTGGCGGCAGCGGCAGTCGCAGCGGCGGCGGTGCTGCCGGTGGTTTCGGCCAGTCGCGCGGCGGCTTCGCGGACGACCTTGACGACGACGTGCCGTTCTAAGCTCCACGGAATTGACGCCAGGCGTGCCGGAACCTTCCCGCCGGCGCGTCCTTTTTGACGACGCGTCCTTCAGGCGTTAGCGCCGGACACCGACCATCGTTGCCAGGAGCCGTTACGCACGCCCATCCATCACTGCTCGACGAGGTCGATCGCGCCCGTGTGATGGCGCTCTACGATCTTGCCGGCGCACGCGAAGAAGGCGTGCTGGACGATCTGGCATCGTTCGCCTCGGAATTGTGCGCCGCCCCCGTCGCGGTGGTCAGTCTGGTCGAGGAGGAGTTCCAGACCTTCCTCTCGCGCACCGGCACCGAGCTTTCCGGCACGCCGCGGTCCCAGTCCTTCTGCGCCTATGCCATGCACGGCCACCATGTGATGGAAGTGCCGGACGCGACGCGCGACGTGCGCTTTGCGGATAACCCGCTGGTCACCGGGGAGCCGTTCATCCGCTTCTATGCCGGCGCGCCGCTGGTGTCGCGAGAAGGCGTACCGCTGGGTGCGATTTGCGTCATCGACGTGACGCCGCGCGATGGCCTCACCGCCTTCCAGACCCGCGGGCTCGAAATCCTCGCCACCAGCGTCATGTCGCGCCTTGATGCGCGGCGCGTCGCACGCGAACAGCGCAAGGAACGCGAAGCCGTCGCCGAAACGCGCGCCGCGCTGCAGGATAGCGAGATCCGCTTCCGCACCCTCGCGGATACCATGCCGCAGATGGTGTGGTCGACGCAGCCGGACGGCTATCACGATTACTACAACGCGCGCTGGTACGAGTTCACCGGCGCGCCCTCCGGCACCACTGACGGCGAAGGCTGGAACAACATGTTCCATCCCGACGATCAGGAACGCGCATGGCAGGTGTGGCGCCACAGCCTGGAAACCGGCGCGCCCTACCAGATCGAATACCGGCTGCGGCATTTCGACGGCACCTATCGCTGGGTGCTCGGCCGCGCGCAGCCGATCCGTGACCAGCACGGGCGGATTACCCGTTGGTTCGGCACCTGCACCGACATCCACGAGCAGAAACTCGCGCTCGAGGAGCGGGAGGTCATCAGCCAGGAGCTGTCGCACCGCATCAAGAACATCTTCGCGGTGATGAGCGGCCTCATCCATCTCGCCGCCCGCACCCGGCCGGAGATCGCGCCGCTGGCGGCGGATCTGCGCGAGCGGATCGCGGCGCTTGGGCGGGCGCATGATTTCGTCCGTCCGCACAGCTCCAATTCGCGCCCGTCAGCGCAGCAGGACAGCCTGCGCGGTCTGTTGGGCGAATTGCTGGCGCCTTATCAGAACACGCCCGGGGAGCGCGTGACGATCGATGGCGTGGACGTCGCGATCGACGATCGCGCCGCCACGCCGCTCGCTCTCCTGTTCCACGAACTGGCCACCAACGCGAGCAAGTACGGCGCGCTCTCCACGCCGGAAGGTCACGTGACGATCCAGATCGGAACCGATGGGGAAAACGCAACGATTGTGTGGCGTGAGCGTGGTGGTCCGCCGCTCACCGGCGCTGCGGAGCCGTCAGGCTTCGGCAGCCACTTGATCGAGCTTAGCGCGGTTCGTCAGCTTGGCGGCTCGGTGACGCGCAATTGGCAGCAAGAGGGCCTGGAGATGACGATCCAGGCGCCGCGCGGTTCGTTCAGCCGAGCGCGTCGAGCCGGATGACGTCGTCATTGGCGGCGAGTTGCTCCCCGCTGGCCAGCGCCGCCGCCGCCAGGATCGCCTTGTCGCTGAACGGCTTGCGAATATAGCCCAGCGCATCGACCCCGGCGCCGATCTGTGACGGATTGGCCGTGACGAACACGACCTTCACGCCGTAATCGCGCGCGATCCGCTCCGCGATCTGCGGGCCGGTCGCACCGTCCCGAAGGTTGATGTCGACAAAGGCGAAGGCGCATCCAGGCGCAGCGGCCAGTGCCTGCTCGCTATCGGCGGCAATGGCCGCGACCTGATATCCTGCGTCGGTAAGAATTCGCTCCAAGTCGAGCGCAACGAAGATCTCGTCTTCAATGATGAGTGCAGTTTTGCTCATAATAGTCGTGGGGCAACCCGGTTAACTAGATTTCGTTCCCCGCAAGAGGAAGATTGCGTGCTCAGCGAGGAAGTTTGCCGCCGCCGATGTGGTTTTTTTGTCACCCGACAGAAACCACGCGCCTTCCACTACGACTCCCCTGTCCTTCAGGTAGGCGCGAAAATCGTCGATCGTCAGATGATGGATGTTGGGCGTGTCATACCAGCGCTCCGGCAGCAGCCGGGTCACCGGCATCCGTCCTCCCCAAAGAAGTGACAGTCGCACGCGCCAATGCGCGAAGTTGGGAAAGCTCACGAACGCCCGCCGCCCGATCCGCAGCAGGTGATCGAGCACCGCGTCGGGCGCCCGGCACGTCTGCAGCGTCTGGCTCAGGATCGCATAGTCGAAGCTCGCATCCGGATAGCCCGCGAGGTCGACATCAGCGTCGCCCTGGATCACGCTAAGCCCGCGCCCTACCGCCGCTGCGACATTGTGCGGCTCCAGCTCCAGCCCACGCGCGTCAGCTTGCTTGCCGTCGCGCAGCGCCGCCATCAGCGCACCGTCGCCGCAGCCGACGTCCAGCACCCGGCTGCCAGGCGCGACATGATCGGCGATGATGGCGAGGTCCGCGCGCAAGCTCATGCCGCCGTCCCCAGGAAACCCGCGACCACCCGGTTCATTTCGGGCGAATCGAGCAGGAACGCGTCATGCCCATAGGGGCTGGACAGCTCGACGAAGCTGACGGGTGCGCCGGCGGCATTCAGCGCCTGCACGATGCTGCGCGATTCGCGGGTCGGATACAGCCAGTCGGTATCGAAACTCACCAGGGCGAACCGCGCGCGCGACTGACGGAAGGCATTGGCGAGCAGCCCGCCATGTTCCTCCGCCAGATCGAAATAGTCCATCGCCCGCGTGATATAGAGATAGGAGTTGGCGTCGAACCGGTCGACGAAGGTGATGCCCTGGTGGCGCAGATAGCTCTCCACCTGGAAATCCGCGTCGAACCCGAAGGTCTTGGCCTCACGCGCCTGCAGCTTGCGCCCGAACTTCTCGGTGAGGCCAGCCTCGGACAGATAGGTGATATGCGCCGCCATTCGCGCCACCGCCAGCCCGGCCGCCGGCGTGGAATGGCCGTAATAATCCCCGCCGCGCCAGTTGGGATCGGCCATCACTGCCTGCCGTCCGACTTCGTGGAAGGCAATGTTCTGCGCCGAATGCCGCGCGGCGGATGCGATCACCACCACCGCCTCCACCCGGTCGGGGAAGGTCGCGGGCCAGCTCAGCGCCTGCATCCCTCCCATGGACCCGCCGATCACCGCCTTCAGCCGCCCCACGCCCAGGTGGTCAAGCAGCATCGCCTGCGCGCGCACCATGTCGCGGATCGTGATCACGGGGAAGGTCATGCCCCACGGCCGCCCGGTCGCCGGGTTCACCGTCGCGGGGCCCGACGATCCCATGCAGCTCCCGAGCACGTTCGCGCACACCACGAAGAACCGGTTTGTATCCACCGGGCGACCAGGACCGACCATCTGGGTCCACCAGCCCGCCTTTCCGGTACGCGGATTCGCGCCTGCGACATGCTGGTCCATGGTGAGCGCGTGGCATACGAGCACTGCATTGCTGCCGTCCGGCGCCAGCGTGCCATAGGTTTCGTACGCGATTTCGACCGGCGTCAGCTGCCCCCCGCCGTCGAGCGGCAGCGGGCTGGGCAGGATCACATGGCGCTGGAGACCGAAACGCTGGTCGTCGGCTGACATGATGGCGGCGCTAGCATCGCGCGCGTCCCAAGCAAACCCGCGGCATCGCGCCATTTGTTGCAGATCAGCACCACGCCGCGCGATGAAGGCTACAATTGCCAAGCGTGATCCGCCGCCGCTATGCGCCCGCACCATGACAGGCCCCACTCCCAAGCCGTGGATCATGGAGATCGCGCCCTACGTTCCCGGTCGCTCGACCACGGACGACGGGCGCAAGGTCGCCAAGCTTTCCTCCAACGAAAATCCGCTCGGCACCAGCCCCAAGGCGCGCGAAGCCTTTGCTTCGGCGGCCAACAACCTGGAACGCTATCCCGATGCCAGCGCCAATGAGTTGCGCGAGGCGCTGGCCGCCCGCCACGGCCTTGATCCGGCTCGCATCATCTACGGCAACGGCTCGGACGAGGTACTTCACCTTGCCGCTGGCGCCTTCGCCGGCCCGGGCGACGAGGCAATCTACGTCAACTACGGGTTCGCCGTGTACCCGATCGCGATCCGCCGCGTCGGCGCCACCCCGGTGATCGCCCCGGACAAGGATTACGCGACCGACGTCGACGCGATCCTCGCCGCCGTCACCGAGCGCACGAAGATCGTGTTCGTCGCCAACCCCAACAATCCCACGGGCACGTACGCGCCGCGCGGCGAGATCGAGCGGCTGCACGCAGGCCTTCGCGACGACATCCTGCTCGTCCTCGACCACGCCTATGCTGAGTATATCGAAGGTGGTGACGATGATGGCGGCATGGCGCTCGCTGCGCGCGCCTCGAACGTGCTCGTCACGCGCACCTTCTCAAAGATGTACGGGCTCGCCGCGGAGCGGATCGGCTGGGGCTATGCCGCCGCGCCGATCACCGAGGCGATGCACCGCATCCGGCTGCCTTTCTCAATCACCATCGCCGGCACCGCCGCCGCCGTAGCCGCGCTTGGCGATACCGATTTCGTCGCCCACACGGCGGCGCATAACGCCAAGTGGCGCACCTGGTTCGCGGAAGAGATTGCCAAGCTCGGCAACGCCGGCCTTCGCGCGATCCCCAGCCAGGCGAACTTCGTCCTCGTCGTATTCGAAGGCGCGCTGACGGCGGAAGCCGCGTACAAGGGCCTCATGGACGCCGGCTACATCGTCCGGTGGCTGCCCGGACAGGGTTTGCCGCACGGCCTGCGGATCACGATCGGCACCGAAGACGAGACCAGGGGCGTCATTGCCGCGCTTCGCAAGATGACGGCCGCGGCGTGACGAGCGCGCTTAGGATGGACCTCCGCTAGATGCTGCCCTTCGCCCGCGTCACGATCGTCGGCCTCGGCCTGATCGGCTCCTCAATCGCTCGCGCGGTGCGGGCGAACATGCCGACCGTCCGGCTCATTGGCCATGATGCCGATCCGGACGTGCGGCAGCGTGCCGACGGGCTGGGGATCGTCGACGATGTGACCGACACGATCGGTGCTGCGGTTCAGGACGCCGATCTGGTGATCCTTTGCGTGCCGGTCGGCGCCATGGGCACGGCCGCGGCCGAAATGGCCGCCGGTCTTCCAGCCGATGCGATCGTCAGCGATGTCGGCAGTTGCAAGGCAGAGGTAGTCCGCGCGCTCACCGCCGCGCTACCTGGCGCCACCATCGTTCCCGCGCATCCCGTCGCGGGCACGGAGCAGAGCGGGCCCGAGGCCGGCTTCGCGACCCTCTTCCAGGGCCGCTGGTGCATCGTCACCCCGCTGCCTGACGGCGATCCCACCGCGACCGAGAGAGTCGCCGAATTCTGGCGCCGCCTTGGCAGCATGGTGGAGACGATGGCGCCCGATCATCACGATCGCGTGCTCGCCGTCACCAGCCACCTGCCGCACCTCATCGCGTATACGATCGTCGGCACCGCCAACGATCTCGCCGAGGTCACCCAATCGGAAGTGATCAAATTCTCCGCCGGCGGCTTTCGCGATTTCACCCGCATCGCCGCGTCGGATCCGACGATGTGGCGCGACGTCTTCCTCGCCAACAAGGAAGCCGTGCTCGAGATGCTGCAGCGGTTCAGCGAGGATCTGTCGCACCTCCAGCGCGCGATCCGCTGGGACGATGGCGACACGTTGTTCGATCTCTTCTCCCGCACTCGCACGATCCGCCGCTCGATCGTCGATCAGGGGCAGGACGACGCCGCGGCGGACTTCGGCCGCAAGCACGGCTGATTCTGGTCAGGCCGGCGGGCTGCCTTCCGGCGCCTTCGCCTCCAGTTCCAGCGCGTTGATCGCCGCCCACACGCGCTGCTCGGCTTCCTTGCGCGGCAGCCCCGGCGGGATCACCTCGCCGATCCGCACCGTCACGATGCCGGGATGCTTTGCGCCCTTCTTCGGCAGCAGGCGGCCACTGTCGAGCGCGATCGGCACCACCGGCAGGCCAAGCGCCTTGTAAAGCCCTGCGAAGCCGGACCGCAGCGGCGGCGTCTCGCCCGGCGGCACGCGCGTCCCTTCCGGATAAACGATCACCGAGCGGCCACGCGCGCGGACGGCCGCACCCTCGCTCATCAATTGGCGCAGTGCCTTGGCGGACGCTTCCCGGTCCACAGCGATCGCGCCGTACAGCCGCGTTGCCCAGCCCCACACCGGAATGCGGGTCAATTCGCGCTTCAGCACCATTGCCGGCCCATTCAGGATCAGCTGAAGCTCGGTCGTTTCATACATCGCCTGGTGCTTGGCGGCGTAGAGGAACTGGCCCTCGGGGATGGTGCCCTCCACGCGTGTCGTCACACCCAGGATCATGCGCGCGCACCAGCGGTTGAACGCGGCCCAGCGATGCGCATGCACGATCACCGCCCGTTCGCCGAACGGCGCGACGAACAGCACGGCGATCACGATCGCGGTCGATCCGGCGTAGAACACCAGCCGATAGAGGATCGTGCGCAGCCAGTCGTTCATCCGTCCAGTCCCGCCCACAACGCAACCCGCCGCAGGATCAGCTTGTTATATTCGTTTACCAGCGGGCCCAGCCGCTGCTCGGTCGGCACGCCGTCACGCACGATCCGCACGTTGGGGTCCAGCGCCGCGCCCAGTTCCATCCGCGCACGCGCCATATGCCAGTCGGACGTCACCAGCCGCACCGAGCGATAGCCATGCTCGCGCACCCAGCGCGCCGTTTCCTCGGCATTTGACCGGGTATCGACCGCTTCGCTCCCAAGATCGACGCAGCAGATGATCGCCTGCGCGTGGCCGTTGGCGGCGATCAGGTCCACCTTGCGCAGCCCCGTCGCCACCCCGCTCACAAGCATCCGCTTCGCGCGCTCTGCCTCGATCAGTGCCAGACCGCGAGGGATCCGCCCCGCGCCGCCCGTCGGTACGACGATCGCGTCGGTGACTAGTAGGTCATCCGCCGGCTGGGCAAGCGCCAGCATGAAGATCGCGAAGCCCAAGCCCCAGGCGATCGCCACCAACGCAAATAACCGAGAGATCACAGCACGTTCCTCAGGGCACTCACGACCGCAAGCCGCGCGGCCAGCGCCGCCAGGAGGACGAAGAACACCGGCAGCATCAGCAACGCGATCCAGCCCGCCGGGCCCAGCACCGCGCCGCCAAGCAATCCCGATCCCAGCGCCGCCGCCCGGCTGCCCACCAGCGCCACCAGCGCCACCGCGGCGAGGCCGCCGATGGTGGCGCCGATCGCCGCATCCCGCGCGATCCGCCGCTGGAACAGCCGCGCGATCTGCACGTCGGTCGATCCCAGCATGTGCATCACGTCGATCGTCTGGCGATGCGCGTCGAGCCCGGCCCGCGCCGCCAGCACCACGACCGCCGCGGTTGCCGCCGCCATTAGCAGCACGAGAACCGCCGCGATCAGCACGACGAGGTCGAGGAAATCCGCCACCGGCGCCATCCACGCCTCATGCGCGTCGACCCGCGCCTCCGGCGCCACGCGCCGCACGGCCTCGCGCACGCGGCTCACCGTGGTGGCGTCGTCGCTGGCCAGCTCAAGGTCGATCATCGCCGGCACCGGCAGTTCCGGATCGCCTGCGTCGTCGCCAAGCCACGGCTCCAGCAGGGTGGCGAGCTGCGCCCGGTCCACAGGCGCCGCCGCCCGCACCTCCCGCAGCTTGCGCACCTCGGAAAGCACCCGCGCGGCCTGCGCTTCACGCTGCGCCGGATCGCCAGCGGCGATTTGCACCGTCGCCCGCCCGGTCAGTTCTGTTTCCAGTCCGTCCGCCGCGTTGCGCATCGCGATTCCCAGCGCGCCGCCCAGGATGGTCAGGAACAGCATGATGGCGATGATCCAGATCATTGCCCGCACGCCATGTGCATCATCGAGGACGCGCCGCGTCCGCTCGCCCTTCATCGCCCCTGCCCCATCAGGACGGCCGCGCCGGCGGGTGCCGCAGCGTGCCCGCGGGATCATGCAGCTGCCCCTTGGACAGGCGCATCATCTGCGCGCTTGGAATGCGCTGCATGAGGTGCAGGTCGTGGGTCGCCACCACCACGGTCGTGCCCAGGCGATTGAGCGAATCGAACAGCAGCAGCAGACGCTCGGCCATTTCCGGGTCGACGTTGCCCGTCGGCTCGTCCGCCACCAGCATCTCGGGCCGTGCGATTACCGCGCGGGCGATCGCCACGCGCTGCTGCTCGCCGCCCGACAGGGTCGCCGGCCGCGCGTCGGCGCGATCCGCCAGGCCCACCCAGGCCAGCATCTCGCCCACCGGCCCCGCCACCTCTGCCTCGGGCATCCCGGCAATCCGCAGCGGCAGGGCAATATTGTCTGCCGCGGACAGGTGCGGCACCAGCCGGAAATCCTGAAACACCACGCCGATACGCCGTCGGAAGCCCGGCAGGCGCCCGCGCGGCATCATCACCGCGTCCTCGCCGAACAGCTTGATCACGCCCCGCGTCGGCCGCTGCGCGAGGTAGAGCAGCCGCAGCAGCGACGTCTTTCCCGCCCCGCTCGCTCCCGTCAGGAAGTAGAAGGAACCGGCCGCCAGCGAGAAGCTGATGTCGGACAGCGTCTCGGGCCCGTCGCCGTACCGCAGCCCCACATTCTCGAACTGCACGATGTTCGCCATTGCGGCGCCGTCATCCCTACGCACCCATGCCCCGTCGCAGCCATCGCACGAGCGGTGCCGCTGCATCAACCTCCGCTTGCATGCAACGCACGGGCCGTGTTTAGATTCGCGATGTTACCAGCCCCTGATCCAGTTTCCGGCAGCGTCGCTTCATGATCCTCGAATGTCCCGAATGCCGCACCCGCTATCTGGTGCCCGACAGCTCAATCGGGACGGAGGGTCGGACCGTGCGCTGCGCCAACTGTCGCCACAGCTGGCATCAGGAGCCCGACGCCCGCGCCGTCGAGGCCCTCGCCGCGACACCGCCCGCCGAACCTGCTCCCGCCGAGGCCGAGGCCTCATCCACCCCTGCGCCGCCGCCCGCCGCTGCGGCACCTGCAGCCCCCGTAGCTCGGCCTGCACCCGGCCCCGGCCCCGCAACAGCAGCCACGCCAACGCCGCCGCTGCCGCCGGTCACCCCACCGGCCGCCGCCACGCCGACGGCTCCCGGCACTGATCTCGACCCACTCGGCAATCGCCCCTCCACCCGCCCGCGCATCAACCCCGCGCGCCGCTGGACGATCGCCGCCGTCGCCGCGGCGCTGCTGATGCTCGTCGCCGTCGCCGCAATCCTGTGGACCAGCGCACCCGGCCTGGCGACTCAGCTCGGCTTCTCCTTCGGCCCGGAAGAATCGCCGCTTCGCCTGATCGACAATCCGATCGAGCGGCGCGAGATCAACAATGGCAGCGAATTGTTCGCGGTCAGCGGCAAGGTGCTGAACCCCTCGAACGAGCGGCAGCGCGTGCCGGACATCCGCGCCGATCTGCGCGATGCGCAGGGCCGGATCGTCTACAGCTGGACGATCATCCCGCAGCAGCGCAGCCTCTCGCCCAAGAGCGCGATCGACTTCAACTCGGCAAAGCTCGACGTACCCGCCACCTCCAAGCGGCTCGAGCTCAGCTTCGTCGGCGAAGACGGCGGCTGACCAGCGCGAAGCGGCCGCCGTTCAGCGCCGCGGCCGCAACCATACCCAGCGCCGACGCCCATACGAGCGCCATCGGCCCATCGCCGCGCGTGACGAACCACCAGCCTGCGCCGCCGGTGACGATGAAGAAGGCGATGATCCCGTTCACGCCCGCCGCCACCTGATCACCCAGCGAACGTAGCGCATAGACGAACACCACCTGCAGCCCGTCGAACACGACGAAGGGTAGCCACGGCAACAACATCGTCGCCGCCAACACGGCCACCGCCGCCTCCGCCGGGAACAGGGCCACCACCTGCGCGCGCAGCAGGATCAGCGTCATCGCCACCAGCCCCAGCGCCGCCGCCGTCGCGCCGGCCGCGATCGCCACCCGGCGCCCCGCCTCCTGCGGCACCCCCTCGCCCACCGCATTCCCAGTCCTGACGCCAGCCGCCGAGGCAAAGCCGATCGCGATCGAGAAGGTCACATTGTGGATCGAAAAGACGATCTGGAAGGCATGCGCTGCGGCTTCGCCAAGTTGGGTCGACAGCGCGATCAGGATGGAGAATCCCGCCAGTTCCAGCCCGGCGGCAATTGCCGGCACGATGCCGAACCAGGCGATCCGCCCTGCACCGCGCAGCGTGCCGCGCCACGCGGCGATACCCCAGTCGCGCAACCCGCGCTCGCGCGCTTGCGGGGTCGCCAGCGCCGCAGCCACCATTGCGACCCCGCCCACCAGGGACGCCAGCGTCGTCGCGATCCCGGCGCCGACGGCGCCCAGCGCCGGCAGGCCCGCCTGCCCCGTCGCCAGCACCCAGGCCAGCAAGGCGTTGATCGGCATCACTGAGAGGTTCACCGCCGCCACCATTCTTGGCCGGCTGATCCCCTCGAGGAAGAAGCTCGCTGCCACCAGCGCCAGCTGAAAGGGATAACTGAGCGCAATCGCCCGCACCACGGCAGCGCCGGGCACCACCAGCGGTTCGGCCACGCCCACCATGCGCAGCAGGGATTCGGCGCCGAAGAAGAGGATCGCCGCCATCACCGCGCCCAGCGATACAGCGAACACTAACCCTTCGCGCAGCACCGCCCCGGTCCGCCGCAGATCGCCCGCGCCATCTGCCCGCGAGGCGAAGACCAGCACCCCCGACAGCCAGGACAAGGACGCGACGATCCCGACGAAGGTGATCGCCCGGCTGGCGGACAGCGCGGCCACCTCGTGCACGCTGACGAGCCCGACGACGACCACGTCGGTCACGTGAAGCACCGTCCAGTTGAGGCTGGTCAGCATCACCGGCCAGGCAAGCGCCAGGATCCGCCCCAGTTCGCCGCCCCGCGCCATGCTGCCGCTGCCCCCTCGCATCTTTTCGCGCTAGCGGTGCGACGCGGGCATTGCCAGCCCGCAAAACCCTTGCTAGTGGCCCGCTCCTGCCAGCCGCCGGGCCAGCCCGGTGGACATCACGTGCGGTCGTGGCGGAACTGGTAGACGCGCAACGTTGAGGTCGTTGTGGCCGAAAGGCCGTGGAAGTTCGAGTCTTCTCGACCGCACCATTTCACTCACTGGCAGGCTATCCGGATCATCAGGATCCGGTAGCCGCCAGTGAAGCTGAAACACCCATCATCCTTCGCCGCTGATTCTCGCTGGCCGCCGCCCGCGCGCTCGATTTGGCGCCTGACATGGATTAGGCACAGCGTGCGGTGCGAAAGCCGCTCCTGCGCGTTTGCGGCGGCGTGGATAGGCCCTCGAACTCTCGTCTGGCGAGTGTCGCGGTCATCGTCCTTGTACTGGCCGCACTGATCTGGCTGGTATCGTTCGTCGGCATCAATCTCAGCGGCAAGCAGACGTCGGATCGCCAGCCATCGCGGGTGGCGACCGGCGAGAACAGGAACTGAGGCCGCCATACGACATTACGCGGCAAGCGGCCCCGCGTCGCGCCGGCCATGCAGTCACTACATGGCCATACGCGGCCCGTCGTTCTACGGGGCAACCATGCACTTCTTCCCGCGCCGCGTCCGCACGCCGATGATCCTGCTGGCGTTCGCCGCCACGACAGCAGCCGCGCCCGATCGGGAGCGCGCACGCTGGGAAACGCGGGCTGCCGACGTCACCATCACACGCGACGACTGGGGTATCCCGCACATCCGCGCCCGCACTGATGCCAATGCGGTGTTCGGCATGATGTATGCCCAGGCCGAAGATGATTTCGCCCGGATCGAGGCCAATTACCTCACTGCGCTCGGCCGCACGGCGGAGGCTGATGGGGAAGAAGCCGTCTGGGCCGATCTTCGCCAGCGCCTGTTCGTCGATCCGGCAGAGCTCAAGCGGCAATATGCCGGCAGCCCGGCCTGGCTACGTGCGCTGATGGACGCCTGGGCCGACGGACTGAACTTCTATCTCGCGACACACCCGCAAGTGAAGCCGCGCGTCCTCACCCGCTTCGAACCGTGGATGGCGCTCAGCTTCACCGAAGGCAGCATCGGCGGCGACATCGAGCGCATTTCACTCAGCGAGCTCAAGACCTTTTACGGCCGCCCCACTCCGCCGACGTCGCAGGAGACCGGTGCCACGCCGCGCGAGCCGTCCGGATCGAACGGGATCGCCATCGCGCGCAGCCTCACCAGCAATGGCCGCGCGCTGCTGCTCATCAACCCGCACACCAGCTTCTACTTTCGCTCCGAAGCGCAGGTGACAAGCGACGAGGGCCTCGACGCTTATGGCGCCAGCACGTGGGGCCAGTTCTTCATCTACCAGGGCTTCAACGCCAAGGCCGGCTGGATGCACACCTCCGCCACCGTCGACAATGTCGATGACTTCGCCGAGCGGATCGTGCCGCGCGGCAAAGGCTTTGCCTATCGCTACGGGACGGAGCTTCGCCCGGTCACCGAGAAGATCGTCACGCTACGCGTCCGCCAGAGTAATGGCCGCCTCGCCGAGCAGCGCTTCACAACCTGGCGCACCCATCACGGCCCGATCGTTGCGTCGCGTGACGGCCGCTGGATCGCGACCGCGCTGATGTGGCGCCCGATCTCGGCGCTCGAGCAAAGCTACTTGCGCACCAAGGCGACTGACCTTGTCGGCTACATGAAGATCGCCGAGCGCAAGGCAAATTCGTCGAACGCCACGCTCTTTGCCGACAGCAAGGGCGCGATCGCGTTCCTGATGCCGCAGTTCATGCCGCTGCGCGACGACCGCTTCGATTATACCCGTGCCGTCGACGGCAGCGATCCGGCGACCGACTGGAAGGGGCTGCACACCCTCGCCAGCCTGCCCAATGTCGCCAATCCGCGCGTCGGCTGGGTCCACAACACCAATGACTGGCCGTGGAGCGCCGCCGGGCCGGACAGCCCGAAGGCAAAGGATTATCCGCGTTACATGGATCAGACCGGCTCCAACGCCCGCGGCGTACACGCCGATCTGCTGCTTACCGGGAAGCGCGGCTGGACGCTCGATCGCCTGCAAGCCGCGGCCTATGATCCTTATCTCCCCGCCTTCGCGCGGCTGATGCCGGATCTCGTCGCCGCGTGGCGCGCGCTGCCTGCCGGCGATCCGCGCCGCGCCGCGCTGGCCGAGCCGATCCACCTTATCGAACGCTGGGATCACCGCTGGGGCTATGATTCGGTCGCGACCAGCCTTGCGGTCTTCTGGGGCGATCATCTGTGGGGCGAAGTCGGCGCCGCCGCGCAGGCAGCACGGATGAACGTGCCCGATTACATCGCCGCCCATGTGCCCGCGGAGCAGCGCATCGCTGCGCTGTCGGCAGCGATCGATCGCCTCAACCGCGATTTCGGCAGCTGGCGAACGCCTTGGGGCGCGATCAACCGCTTCCAGCGGCTGGATAATTCCCTGAAGCCGCACTTTGATGATTCGAGGCCGTCGGTGCCGGTGCCCTTCACCTCGGCGCAATGGGGCGGCCTCGCCTCGTTCGGCGCCAAGGCGTGGGCGGGTACGAAGCGCTATTATGGCACCAGCGGGAACAGCTTCGTCGCGGTGGTCGAATTCGGCCCGCGAGTGAGGGCCAAGGCGGTGATGGCGGGTGGCCAGAGCGGTGACCCCGCCTCGCCGCACTTCGCCGATCAGATCCAGCGTTATGCGCAAGGCAACCTGCGCCCGGTCTATTTCTATCCCGACGAGCTCGCCGGCCATGTCGAGCGCCGCTATCGTCCCGGCGAGGTCACCCACGCGCGCTGATCAGCGCGTGATCGTGGCCAGCTCCGCCGGGCGCAACTCATGGACCAACTGCTCCATCCGGCATTGCGCCGGCGCCTTGTCCGGTCGCCAGCGCAGCAGCCGCGTACCATGGCGGAACCGCTTGCCCGTCACCTGATCGTACAGCACCTCGACCACCAGCTCGGGGCGCAGCGGCTCCCACGCACTTTCCTTGCCGTCGTTCCAGCGGCTTGGCCCGCCGGGCGCCTTGCCAGTGAAGCCGGGCGCCTCGATCAGCGGCTCCAGCCGCTCGGCGAGCGCCAGCCGCTCCTCCGCCGCGATGCCGGAGGTGAAGCCGACATGGTTCAGCAGCCCGGCGTCATCGTAGAGCCCAAGCAGCAACGATGCGACGCCTGCCCCGTCCTTGGCGCGGCGAAAGCCGCCCACGACGCAATCGGCCGAACGATGCTGTTTCACCTTCAGCATCGCGCGCTCGCCGGGCCGATAGGGTTCGTCGATCCGTTTCGCCACCACGCCATCAAGCGCCCCGCCGCTCCGCGCCAGCCATGCTTGCGCCGTATCGATCTTCTCGGTTCGATCCGACAGCAGCAGTGCGGCGCTGCCGTGCCTGGCATGGAAGCGCTCCAGCGCCAGCCGTCGCTTGGCCAGCGGCTCGCCCGCCAGATCCACGCCATCCAGCATCAGGCAGTCGAACAGCATCAGCTGCGCCGGCGTCTCACGGGATAGTTTCTCGATCCGGCTCGCCGCCGGATGCAGCCGCGCCTGCAACGCATCGAAGGACAGGATCCCGCCGATCGGCAGGATCAGCTCGCCGTCCAGCGTGAAGCGCTCGCGCTTCACCGCCGCGATCATCGCGACGATTTCGGGGAAATAGCGCGCCAGCGACTTGCCGGATTTGGACAGGATCTCGACATGCTTGCCGTCGCGAAACCCCAAGGCGCGAAAGCCGTCCCACTTGGGTTCGAACTGCCAGCCCGCCTCCTCCGGCAGGTCGGCGACCAGCTTGGCTTCCATCGGGCTGAGGATCGGCGCCGTCATGCACCGAGGAACGCCCGCCCCCTCGGCTCTGATCCACCTCGTTTGCGTCAGCTCACCTTGTCGGGCCGCACGACCACCTTGCACTGCTGCTCCGGGTCCGCGAGCGCGGCGAAGGCGGCGGCCACTCCGTCCAGCCCCACTTCGTCCGTCACCGCCGGCAGTACGTCGATCGTGCCTTCCGCGATATTGCCCAGCGTCGCGGCGAATTCCTCCGCGCTGTAACCAAGCACGAAACGGAAATCGATCTGCTTGCTGATGCACAGGAACGGCTCGATCTTGTCGGTTTCCATGCACACGCCGACGACGATCACCTGCGTGCCGACCGGTACCGATTCGACGATATTGTTGATGACGCCCGGCACGCCGACGCATTCGAAGACGATCGCGCGCTTGCCGCTCTGCCCAGTCATCATCGCCGCCATCCGCTCGCTCGACGTGCGCGGCACGCCAAGATCGCTCCAGCGCGTGTGCGGCGATTCCCTGGCCGGGTCGACGATGATGTCCGCCCCCATCTTCTCCGCCACCGCACGGCGCGCCGGCGAGAAGTCGGACGCGAGGACGGGGCCCAGCCCGCGCGATTTCAGCGCCGCGATCACGGCCAGGCCAACCGGCCCGCAGCCGATGACGAGGTTCACCGTGTCCGCTCCGGCGGCCGACATCGCGACGGCATGTTCGCCCACCGCGAACGGCTCGGTCATCGCCGCCTGCACGTCACTGAGGCCGTTCGGCACCGGCAGCAGCAAGGCCTCGCTCAGCACCATCCGCTCGCTATATCCGCCCGGGTACGTGTTCGAATAACCGATCGCCTCATAGCCATCGGCCTTCATCGCGATCGGCATGGAGACGACGCGCGTGCCGGCCTTCAGCGCCTTCGCCGAACCTGGGCCATGGTCCAGGATTTCGGCGGAGAATTCATGGCCGAACACCATGTCACGCGCCGGATCCGTCTTCGGCTTCTCGCCGGTGCGCGCGCCAAGCTCCAGCATGTTCTCGAACGAGTGGACGGCGTGAAGATCGGATCCGCAGATGCCGCAGGCCAGCGTCTTCACCAGCACCTCGCCCGCGCCCGGCGTCGGCTCGGCGATCTCGTCCAGCACCAGCTTCTTGTTGCGTCTCACCACTGCGCGCATCGCCGCCATCCTCCCCACCGGCCGGCGTTCACCACCGGCTCTTGCCGCATCGTGGCCCGCGCCGCCGCACGAGGCAATAGCGAAAACCATAACGCGTTTGTATTTCTTGCGAGTGCCGTTGGTCTCAGGTAAATGCCGGCGCGACGAGATCCGGAGGATGTTCATGGTCGCCACCACCACCCACGCCGCGCCACAGGAAGACGTGATCGTCGTGGGCGCGGGCATTGCCGGCCTGTGTACGGCGCTGCGGCTGGGCGGCGGCAGCCGGCGCGTCACGCTGCTCGAACGTGATGAGGCACCGCCCCCCGGCGGCCCGGATGCCGCGTTCGATCAATGGCAGCGCCGCGGCGTCAGCCAGCTGCGCCAGAGCCACGCCTTCCTCGCGCGCCTACGCAACATCATCCGTGACGAGCATCCTGAACTGCTCGCCGATCTCTACGCCGCCGGCTGCCGCGACATCGCTTTCGTCGATATGCTCCCGCCCAAGCTGCGCGCGCGCTACGTGCCGGTGCCCGGCGACGAGGACCTGACGATCCTCACCAGCCGCCGCACGACGCTGGAACTCGTGATCCGCCGCTACGTCGAGCGCCTGCCCGGTGTCGCGATCCGCAGCGGCGTCAAGGTGCGCGAGCTGCTCAGCCACAAGGACGCGAGCGGCACCTTCGTCGTCACCGGGGTCCTCGCAGACACCACGGACGGGCGGGAGGAGATCACCGCCGACATGGTGGTCGACGCCGGCGGCAAGGCCGCGAACTTGATCGAGCAGCTGATCAAGGCCGGCGCGCCGATCGCCGAAACGTCGGAAACCGCTGGCGTCCTCTACTTCACCCGCCACTATCGCCTCCACGACGGGCAGGAGGAGCCGCCGCGCGGCGAAATCGCTGCCTCGGGCGATCTTGGCTATCTCAAGTTCGGCGTCTTCCCGGCAGACAATCAGCGCTTCTCGATCACGTTATGCGTGCCCGAGATCGAGAACGGCCTGCGCCGCGCGGTGATGGATGGCGACATGTTCCAGCGCATCTGCGAACAGATGCCCGGCATGGCACCCTGGGTGGATCCCGCCAGGTCGAGCCCGGTCGGCAAGGTGATCGGCATGGGCGATCTGCACAGCCGCTGGCGCAGCCTCGTCACCGGCAGTCGCCCGGCGGTGCTCGGCTATTTCGCGATCGGCGACGCGCTGGTGCGCACCAATCCGCTCTACGGCCGCGGCTGTTCGCTCGCGGCGGTCAGCGCAGGCGTGCTGCGCGGTGCGCTTGACGGCAGCAAGGATTCCGCCGCCCGTATCCTCGCCTATGACGAGGGCATCACGCGCGAGGTGAAGCCCTATTACGATCTCATGCTGAAGCAGGATCGCTCGGCGATCCGCCGCGCCCGCGCCACGCTCAGCCCGGCCCATCGACCGCGTCTCAAGGCGCGCGTCGCCAAGAGCTTCGTCGAGGATGGGATTACCATCGCCGCCCGCTCCGATATCCGGCTGATGCGGGCGATGATGCGCGGCTTCCACATGCTCGAACATCCCGAGGCATGGCTGAAGCGGCCGCAGAACCTCAGCAAGGTGCTCGGCTATTGGGCGCGCGGCCGGCGCCTGAACGAGGCGGCCTATGCGCCCAAGCCCGGCCCCGATCGACCGCAGCTGATGGCGACGCTCGGGCTTGATCCGCAGGCAGACATGCTCGCCGCCTGATCGGGCCGCAGGGGAGCGGGACAACCCGCCCCCGCACCCTCAGCCCGCCGTCGCCGCCACCGGCAGCACCGTCGCCGCCGCATTCCTCGCATCGATCGTCGCGAACAGCGTGCCCGCCGCCATCTCGTCACGCGTCCGCTCCGGCTCCAGCGTCGCCATATGATCCAGCGCGACGAGCTCGGGCGGCACGTACCAGTGCAGCTTGTCCGAATGATACGCCTCCCACACCGTATCGGCGACGTCGCTCGGCGGGATCGCCCGGAACACCCCGGTCTTGGGCGCCGCCGCCGCTGCCCCTTCCGGCAGGATGGGCGTGTCGATCAGCGCCGGCAGCACGTCGGCAACGCGAATGCCATAAGGCTTTAGCTCGATCGCCAGCGCCTCGGTCAGCCCCTTCACCGCGTGCTTGGTCGCCGAATAGACCGCGATCATCGGCATGCCGTAGGTGGCCGACGAGGATGAGGTGGTGAAGCAGAGCGACCCCGGCGTCGCCTTCAGCAGCGGGATGGCGAGGTGGATGCCGGTCAGCACGCCGACGAAATTCACCTGCACCACCGCCAGCACGTCCTCCCACGGCTGGTCCGCGAAGGGCCCGCCACGACCGATGCCGGCATTGTTGTACAGCACGTCCATCCGCCCGTCGGTCGCTGCGGCGAATTCCTCGATTGCGGCGCGATAATCCTCGCGGTCGGTCACATCGAGCCGGCGGACGATGCAGTTCTCCGCGCCCAGTTCGTCGCGCAGCCGCTCCAGCCCCACCTGGTTCACGTCATAGCCGCCGACGAACCAGCCCTCGCCCGCAAAGCGCCGCGCGGTGGCGAGCCCCATGCCCGATGCCGCGCCGGTGATGAAGATCGACTTGCGGCCCCCGGCCGTCCCGGCCTCGCCGCTCATTCCGCCGCCTCCGGCTTCTTGCCGAGGCCCATGGCCGCCAGGATCTCCGGCCGGATATTCTCCGTCCCCTTCTTCTGGATGTGTTCGGCCAGCCGCGCGCCGACCGCTGCCTGCGCCTCGCCGATGAAGCGCGGCCTGTTCGCCGCGGCCCATTCGATCGACGCATGGCGGTTCGCATTCACGCCGTTCACCTCGGGAATCACGTAGCGCGCGATCAGCTCATAGGACTTCTTCTTGTCGTCCCATTCCGCCCAGTTGTGATCCATCATCAGGAACGCGCCGAACCCGCCCGATTGCTCGCGCAGCCGCTCGATCTGCTTCACCGCATCCTCGGGCGTGCCGATCACCGCCATGCCGGAATTGACCAGCGCATCCACCGGATCGCTGCCATCGGTCGGCGCCAGCGGCAGTGCCGCCACCTCGCGGAAATAATACAGCCACTTCTCCAACCCGAAGCGCACCTGCGCCCGCGCTTCCTCCCGCGTCGCGGCCACGTGCATCGGGCCGACCAGCCGCCACTGGTTGCGATCCACCCGCGTGCCGCTGTCGGCCGCCTGGTTCTCCGCGATCGCCCAGTTGGAGGCGAGCGCATTGAACCCGCCCGTCTGCGTCGCCCCGATCGAGAGCAGGCCAAGCCCATGCCGCCCCGCCGCCGTCGCACCCGACGGCGATACCTGGCTCGCCACGCTGATCTCGACCGACGGATGGCTGTACGGCAGCATCTGCAGCCGCGCCTCGTTCAGCTCGAACCAGTCGGTCTTCTTCGTCACCTGTTCGCCGCGCAGCAGCGGCACCAGCACATCCAGCGCCTCGTCCATCCGGTCCCGCTGCTTGGCGACCGGAATGCCCATCATGAACGCGTCGGACGGCAGCGCCCCGGGGCCGACCCCGAACATCACGCGCCCGCGCGTGATGTGATCCAGCTGGTTGATCCGGTCCGCCAGCATCAGCGGATGGTGATAGGGAAGCGATGAGACGCCGGTGCCAAGCCGGATGTTGCGCGTGCGCTCCGCGACCGTCGCGATGAACAGCTCCGGGCTGGCAATCAGTTCGTAACCGGCAGAATGATGCTCGCCGATCCAGGCCTCATCATAGCCCAGCTTGTCCATGTGGACGACGAGATCGAGATCGCGCTCCAGCGCCAGCGTCGGGTTCTCATTGAGCGGGTGAAACGGGGCGATGAACGCACCGAACCTGATCTTCGCGGGCACTGAGTCTCTCCTCATTTCTGTTTGCCGCGATGCTACGCCTGCCCCCTGATCGAGAGCAATGCGGATTTTGCGAACACGTTATGAATATCGCCGCTGTCGCCTCCCGCGGGTGATTGCGGCAATGGCCGCCCGCTCGTAGGAAAGATCAGGTGAAGAGGAACGCAAGTTGAGCCGGCGCGAAGACGCGAAGGCGGAGCGCCGTCGACGCATCGTCGCTGCGGCGCGTGATCTCATCAAGGAAACCGGGGACGCGGGCCTGTCGATGCGGGCGATCGCGGCGCGCGCCGGTGTATCGCTGACGACGCCGTACAATCTGTTCGGATCGAAGCGCGCCATCGTCATCGCGCTGCTCGAAGACGTGCGGGAGTTTCACGAGCGTTTCTCCCAGCTCGAACGTGCCAGCGCGATTGACCGTATCTTCGAGGCGGTGTCGATCACCCTCGCCTATTTGGCCGACGATCCCGATTTCTATCGCACCTTGTGGACGGAGGCGCTCCGCTTCGACAGCAAGGAGCTGCGCGGCGAACTGCAATCATCGCAACGCTACAGTTTCTGGGAAGCGTTGCTTGGGGAAGCGCGGGCGGACGGCACGTTGCTCGCCGATATCGCGCTCGATCCGCTTCTGGTCGCGCTAGACTCGGTGTTCGTTTCCGCGATGCTGGCCTGGGTGCTCGGCGCGATCGACGTGCGCGATCTCGAGGCGCATGTCGGCTATGGCTATGCCCTGGCGTTGCGTGGCGCGGCGACCAGCACGCATGCTTCACAGATCGAAGCGCGCCTGCTCGGGTACCAGCGCGATCTGCTGCGGCAGCGCGCCAAGCCCGCCGCCGCCTGAGGACTGGCGCGCCGGGACATTCGATCGTCCCCGGCGCGCCGCCCCTCTCAACTCATCAGTTCCGCGCGGCTACGCAATCGCGGCCAGTGCCTGCTCGAAATCGGCGATCAGGTCGTCGGCATCCTCGACGCCGATCGAGATACGCACCAGATTGTCGGTGATGCCCAGCGCCGCCTTGCGCTCATCGGCGACCGACAGGTGAGTCATCCCCGCCGGGTGGCTTGCCAGCGTCTCGGTGCCACCCAGGCTCACCGCCAGCTTGGCGATCTTCAGCGCGTCGAGGAACGCGAACGCCTCCGTCTCCCCGCCCTTCAGGTACAGCGAGAAGGTCGACCCCGCGCCGCTGCAATGGCGACGATAGATGTCGGCTTGGCGCTTGTCCTCGCCCCGCTCCAGGAAGCCGAGGTAGCCGACCTTTTCCACCTTGGGATGCGCAGCCAGGAATTCGCACACCTTGGCGGCATTCTCACCCGCGCGGCTCATGCGCAGTTCCAGCGTCTCAAGGCTGCGCAGCAGCATCCACGACGTGTTCGGGTCGCAGATCGTGCCGATCGTGTTGCGCATCAGCCGGATGGTGTTGATGTGCTCCTTCGATCCCAGCACGCCGCCGGCCACCAGGTCCGAATGGCCGCCGGCATATTTGGTCAGCGAATAGACAACGATGTCCGCGCCCTGCTTGAGCGGCTTGGCCCACAGCGGCCCAAGGAACGTGTTGTCGATCGCGATCGGCGGCTTGTTCTCACCCGTGAAGATCGCGTCACGGCTCGCCGCGACGGCCTCCACGTCGACCAGCGCATTGGTCGGGTTGGCCGGGCTTTCGAGATAGATCAGCGCGACGTTGCCGGTCGCCGCCTCGGTCAGCACGGCATCGATTTCCTCGCGCGTCGCACCGGCCGGGAAGTCGAGCCACTTCACCCCGAACTTGCCCAGGATGCGCGCGATCAGCGTCTCGGTCGCCGCATACAGTGGCCCGGAATGGACGATCGTGTCGCCGGGCTTGGTCATCGACAGGAACAGCGTGGCGATGGCCGACATGCCGCTGGAGAAGGTCAGCGCATCCTCGGCATCTTCCCACACGCTCAGGCGGTCTTCCAGGATCTCCTGGTTCGGCCCGTTGAAGCGCGAATAGACGAGGCCCTCTGCCCCGCCGGGGCGCTTGCCCGTCACGCCTTCGAAATGGCGCTTGCCGGCAGCGGCATTGGGGAAGACGAAGGTGGAGGTGAGGAAGATCGGCGGCTTCAGCGATCCCTCGGACAGCGCCGGGTCATAGCCATGGCCCATCATCAGCGTCGCCGGCTTCAGCTTGCGCCCGCCGATCTCGTCAACCGCCGGTTTGGGCGATACGCGCGGGGCGACGCCGGTCAGGTCGGCTTCCGTCTCTTTGGTCATGCTGCTGCTCCACTCAGGATCGTATCGCTCGTTACTAACGTAACGCGCTCGGCCCGCAAGCGATGCCTGATGCTGCGACCATCAGCCCTTCGTGTACGGCGTGAAGGTCCCGATGGCGCAGCTGCCGGTATAGAAGCGGCCGACGCGGTCCATCGTGGTGGCGATATCGCCGCGGCACAGCCGGGTGCCGAACTGGCGCGTCACCAGCACGTCACCGCGCGCGACATTCTCGCACCCGCCGGTCGTGTCGCTGACGTAGATCTTGTTGCGGCTCTCACGGTAGATCAGCTTGTTACCGATCGCCGTCAGGCTGATGTTGCGGAAACGCGTGTCGATACATTCCACCGGCGCCTGCGGCTTCAGCTGCGCCAGTTCCTTCTGCAGCCGCTCCTCCAGCCGCTGCTGCGAGTTGCGCGGCTTGTCCGCAGCACTCGCGGCGGTGATGGCCGCGGCGCCGGCAGCGGCCGACAAGGCGAATGAGATCAGGGCCTTGCGCATCCTCGTCACTCCATTCGTTTCACGCGCACAACGCACCTAGCCGCGAAAACTATCCTTCTCGGCGCGTCGCTTGCCCAGCTCCGCCGCGTCGCTCGCCCGCAAAAACGGATTGGTCGCCAGTTCCTCGCCGATCGTCGTCGGGATGGTCGGCTCGCCCGCCGCGCGCATCGCGTCCACCCGCGCCATCCGCTCCCGGATCGCCGCGTTGTCCGGCTCCGCGACCAAGGCGTAGCGGCCGTTCGACTGGGTATATTCATGCCCGCAATAAACGCGCGTCTCCGGCGACAGCGTGGCGTAGCGCTGCATGTTCCCGAACATGTCGTCCGGCGTGCCTTCGAACAGCCGGCCGCAGCCCATCGCGAACAAGGTGTCGCCGGTGAAGATCGCGCGATCCTCGGCGAAGTGAAAGGCGATGTGCCCCTGGGTGTGCCCCGGCACGCTCATCACCCGCGCCTCGTGAGTGCCGAGCGGCACGGTATCGCCCTCGCCAACGCCGACATCCAGCCCGCCGATCTTGCCGCGCTCCGCCTCCGGGCCGATCACCGTCGCGCCGGTCGCGGCGACAATCGCGCCATTGCCGCCGACATGATCGGGGTGCCAGTGAGTGTTCCACACCTGCGTGATCCGCCAGCCGCGCGCCGCCGCCGCATCCAGCAACGGCTGCGCCTCGCCGGGATCGATCACCATCGTCTCGCCGCTGGCGGGATCATGCGCCAGCCAGCTGTAATTGTCGCTCAGCACCGGCACGCGCACGATCTCCAGCGGCGAGGTCATGGTCTTCTCCTTCTTACCAGGTCCCGGTGTTCGGCATCGACGCCCAGGGCTCCTGCGGCGGCTTCGGTCCGTTGAGCTGCAGCAGCTCGATCGAGATGCCGTCCGGCGTCTTCACGAACGCCATGTACCCGTCCCTCGGAGGGCGGTGGACGGTGTAACCGGCGTCGAGCACCGCCTGGCACGTCGCGTAGATATCGTCGCAATCATAGGCGAGATGCCCGAAGTTGCGCCCGCCGGTATATTCCTCCGGCGCGCTGCCGTCCTCGGGCGGCCAGTTGTAGGTCAGCTCCACCTCGGCATGCGCGCGCTCGCCCGGCCCGCGCATGTCGTCGGGCGTGGCGAGGAAGATCAGCGTGAAGCGCCCCGCCTCATTCTCCATCCGGCGCACTTCCTTCAGGCCAAGCACCTCGAAGAATTTGATCGTCTCGTCCGGGTCACTCACCCGGATCATGGTGTGCAGATACCGCATCATTCCTCCGTTACTTCTGCCCGTCGGCATTGAATTGCGTCAGCGCGCGCGCCGCGGCCTGGCCCGCCGGCCGATCCGGCGCGATCCGCATCGCGGCGGTCCAGGCGGCCTTGGCGCCGGCCTCGTCGCCATCGAGCGCGGCGATATTGCCGGCCTCCAGCTGCACCTGCGCATCGTCGGCGGAGCGGCGCAGCGCCTGCGCGATATCGGCCTTGGCGCGCGTCAGATCGCCGGTGCGCCGCGCCAGCGTCGCCGACAGGAGCCAGGCGAGCGGATCGTCCGCCGCATCCACTACCGCCCCGTCGAGGTCGACGCGCGCCGCCTTCAAATCCCCCGTCGCCACCAGCGCGCGGGCCCGGTCCAGCATCGCCTCGCCGCGCTCCAGGCCGCTCAGCGTGCCCGCCGCCAGCGCCGCATCCAGCGCCGCGCGTGCCTTCACCGGGTCCTCGCCGGCGAGCCAGGCATTGCCGGCCTGCGCCCAGAAGCGCGCCGCCTCGCCGGTCCGCGCCAGCTCCGCGGTGCGCGCCGCTTCCTCGAATGCCGCCGCCGCCGCGGCAAAGCGGTTCTGCGCCGTCAGCGCGAGGCCAAGGCACGCCCGCCCCTCCACGCTGCGATCGACGCTTGCCCGCCGCTCGGCCGCGACCGGGTCCTCGCGGATCAGCGCGGCACAGCTGTCGCCCGCCGGCAATGCCGCTACCGTCGGCGGCATGGTCGGCGGTTCGGCGGGTGCCGCGGCCTGTAGCGCGCCTGCGATCAAAAGCAGCATCACGGCAGCACGTCCTCGACGGTGCGGATCAGCAGCGCAATGTCCGCCTCTTGCGACAGGCGATGATCCCCGCCCTTCACCAAAGTCACCTGCACATCCTCGGACCGGATCAGCTCCGCCAGCCGCACCGATTGCGCCCAGGGCACGTCAGGGTCACGCTGGCCGTGGATCAGCCGCACCGGGCAGTCGATCTCCACCGGCTTGTGCATTAGCCGGCTGGCCTCGCCCGCCTGCCAGAAGCGGCGGGTATAGACGGTCGGCGCCGGGCCATAAGGGTTGGGCCGCTCCAGCCGCCCGTGCTGCAGGATGTAGAGCTTCTCTTCCTGGCTGAAGCCCCAGTCGGTGAAGTCGGGCGCCGCCGCGATGCCGACCAGCGCGGCCACCCGCTCCGGCCGCGCCAGCGCCGCCAGCAGCATGATCCACCCGCCCATCGACGATCCGACCAGCACCACCGGGCCTTCGACGGCCTGGTCGATCATCGCCAGCGCGTCATCGCGCCAGTCGGTCAGCGATTGCTCCTCGAACGATCCCTCGCTTGCGCCGCACCCGGCATAATCGAAACGCAGGAAGGCGCGGCCGGCCGATTTCGCCCATTCCTCCAGCGCCAGCGCCTTGGCGCCGGTCATGTCGGAGGCATAGCCGGGAAGGAACACGATCGTCGGGCCGGCGCCCTCGGTCAGGTGATAGGCAAGACGCGGGCGCTGCAAGGTCATGGGCCGCGATGTAGGGGCGGAACGCCCCGGGCGAAAGGCGCGAAGCGCCCCCCGCCGCCGCTCAGATCACATATTCGACGGTGCGAAGCTGGGTCTCCGCGTCACGCTTTGCGGTCCGCTTGGCGACCATTTCGGCGTGCAGCTTGGCGATCGTGCGGCTCCCGGTGGTCTTGAACGCGAACGGCAGCACGCCGTGAATCAGCGCCCCGATCCCGCCCGCCACCATCAGCGCGCCGAAACGGGTCGCGACACCGAAGTGCTCGGCATAGCTCTCACCGACGGATGCGGGGTGATCGAGGAACAGGCGGCGGATCATCATCAAGGCTCCGTTAGGATGAGGGGGAGATTAGCACTTGGCGCCGGCCGCGCCACCTAGCTGCGCCACCATGTCGGCGGCCAGCAGCGGCAAGGTGTCGTCCCGCGCGCCCATCACCACGATCCGGTCGCCCGGTCGTGCCGATGCCACCAGATGTGCCGCCGCCGCCGCGCGGTCGGGAATATGCCGCGCCGTGTGGCCGGCGATCTCGATGTCGCGCACGATATCGGCGCTGGTCACGTCGCGCGTCACCGTGCCGCCCTGATAGACGGGATCCGGCAGGACGAGCAGATCGTCCGGCCGAAGCCGCTCGACGAAACTCTCCACCAATTCGCGTCGCATCGTCTTCAATGGCCCAAACCCATGCGGTTGGAACAGGATCAGCAACCGGCCCGGAAAGGCATGAAGCGTATCCAGCGTCGCGGCAATCTTGTCCGGGTTATGTCCGAAATCATCGATCACGGCGACGCCGCCCGCCTCGCCGACCAGGTCGAACCGGCGCTTCAGCCCGGTGAAGCGGCCGATCGCGCCCACCGCCACGTCGAACGACACGCCCGCCGCCAGGGTCGCGCCGATCGCAGCCAGCGCATTGCCGATATTGTGCCGCCCCGGCACCTGAAGCGCGACGGTCGTGCCACGTAGCGAGAAGCGCGCGGCAAACGGCGCCTCGACGATATCCTCCGCCACCAGATCGGCGTCGCCGATCAGCGAGAATGTCGTCACCCGCTCGCGCGGCAGCTGCATCGCCAGCGCGCGCGCATCCGCATTGTCGGCATTGACGATCGCGGTTCCGGCCTTTCCGATGAAGTCGCCGAACAGCGTGTTCAGTTCCTCCAGCGATTTGTGATCGAGGCTGACGTTGTTCAGCACCGCGATCCGCGGCGCATAAAGCGCGATCGATCCGTCGCTCTCGTCCACTTCGCTGACATAGGGCGCCCCGGCGCCGACCAGTGCGCTGGCGAAGGGTCGGTCGGGCGCGGCGAAATCCTTCATCACCGCGCCGTTCATCACCGTCGGGTCCTGGCCGGCATCGCTCAGGATGCGCGCGATCATTCCCGTCACCGTCGATTTGCCGCTGGTCCCCGCCACACCGATCGGCAGCCGGCTCTCGTTGAACAGCGCAGCGTTCAGCTCCGCGCGGCTCATCCTCCGGCAGCCAAGCCGCTCCGCCGCCACGATATCCGCGACCGTCGCTTCCACCGCAGCGGACGCGACCACGATCTGCTCGGCGGAAACCACGCCGCTGCCGTCCTGCGGGAACAGCGCCACGCCCTTCGCCTCCAGGTCCGCGAATTTGGCCGGCACCCGGCCCTGGTCCAGCCCGCGATCCGAACCTGCGACGCTTGCGCCCCGCCCGGCCAGGATCATGGCCAGCGGCATCATGCCCGATCCGCCGACGCCGACGAAGAAGAAGCGCTTTCCTGCGATGTTGCCGTCCTGCATGGCCGCGCGCTATCGCCGCGATGGGCACGGGGCAAGGCGAAGGCGGCCAATCAGATGAAGAAGCGGGCGATATGAAGATCGGCATCGTCGCCCCGGCGAATACCGCCAACCCCGATATGGTCGCGCCGCTCACCGCTTACGCGGCGCTCGCCTATCCGGAGGTGGATCTCGTCTTCCACCCGCAATGCTTCGAGAATGACGGGCATTTTGCCGGGTCCGATGCGCGCCGCGCCGCCGCCTTCCTCGAATTCGCCAATGATCCCGGCTTCTCGGCGATCTGGTTTGCGCGTGGCGGTTATGGCTCGAACCGGATCCTCGCCACCGTCATGCCGCAGCTGAACGCCGCCGCCCGCTCGAAGAAATATGTCGGCTATTCCGACATGGGGTTCCTGCTCGGCGCGCTGTACGCCCGGCGCATCGGCCAGGTCGCGCATGGCCCGATGCCGATCGACGTCATGCGTCGCTCAGGGGGCGGCGACGAAACCGTCGCCCGCTCGCTCGGCTGGATCGCCCGCGGTGAGCGCCACGGGCTGGAGCCCGGCCTTGGCCAGCGCCCCGCCGCGGCCTTCAACCTCGCGATCCTCGGCTCGCTGATCGGTACGCCCTGGCTGCCCGATCTCGCTGATCACGAACTGCTGATCGAGGAAGTGTCGGAACCGCTCTACAATGTCGATCGGCTGCTCTTCACCATGGCCAATGCCGCGCAGCTCCGCGGCATTGCCGGCGTGCGGCTTGGTGCGGTGACCGACATCAAGGAAAACACACCGCGCTGGGGCGAGACGCTGGACGTCATGATCCAGCGCTGGTGCCGCGACATGGGCGTGCCGTATCTCGGCACCGCGCTGATCGGCCATACCCAGACGAACCGGGTCGTGCCCTTCGGCATGGCCTGAAGCGGGCGCGCCAGCGCGCCCTTTCAGCCCAGCGCTGCGCGCAACCAGTCCGGCATCAGCGCATCGCCCAACGCTTCGACGCGGCGATGTTCCACCATCAGGCCCAGTTCGGGATAGACGGCGCGCGTCCGGTCACCCGGCTCGCCCAGCGGAGCCACCACCAGCCGGCGGTTCACCTTGGCGCGATAGTTCATCCGCGCGGTATTCTCCTGGCCGACATAGCAGCCCTTGGTGAAGCTCACGCCGCCAAGCTCCCCGGCATTGCACTCCAGCCACAGCGTCTCGCCCGATCCCAGTTCGCCCACGCCCTCGGTCACGCCCAGCGACAAACGATGCGCCACCCAGCCTTCGGCCGCCGGCCCGCCGGGTTCGCCGATCCAGCGCCGCCCCAGCGCCGCCAGCCGCGGATCCGGCACGCCCGCGTCGCCCTCACGCGACCAGTGCACCGCCAGCGAATCATCGCGTGCGATCGTGATCGGGCGGCGCAGGCGATACATGGTCAGCCGCTTCGCCAGCGCTTCCGCGTGGCTCGCCTCGCAATCGATCAGCAGGTCCTCGCCGTCCTCCCAGACGATGAAGTCGAACAATGCCTTGCCCTGCGGCGTCAGCAGCCCGGCCCACACCGGCAGCGGGCCCGCCACGTCATTGGTCACCAGCCCTTGCAGGAAACCGCGAACGTCCTCCCCCGAAAGGCGGATGATGGCGCGATCGGTCAGTGTGGTGGCAGCAAGCATGGTGGCATCGGTCATGGGGACAAGCTAGGGCGTCGGCGCCCCTTTCCAAGCTCCGGAATCGTCATGACTGACCGCATCACCATCCGCCGCCCCGATGACTGGCACGTCCATCTGCGTGACGGGGCGATGCTGCAGGCGGTGGCCGCGCATACCGCGCGCCAGTTCGCCCGCGCGATCGTGATGCCGAACCTGACGCCGCCGGTGACGGACGCCGCCGCCGCCGTCGCCTATCGTGAACGGATCATGGCCGCACTCCCGGCAGACGCGGATTTCACCCCGCTGATGACCTGCTATCTCACTGACGCGGCGGATGCGGCCGCCATCGCGGACGCGCACGCCGCGGGCGTCTTCACCGCGTGCAAGCTCTATCCCGCTCATGCGACGACAAACTCGGCGCATGGCGTCACCGATATCTTTCGCCTCGCCCCGGTGCTCGAACGGATGCAGGCGATCGGCATGCCGCTCCTCATCCACGGCGAGGTCACCGATCGTGACATCGACATCTTCGATCGGGAGGCGGTGTTCGTCGATCGTATCCTGTCGCGGCTGGTGCGCGAATTCCCCGCGCTCAAGATCGTGCTCGAACACATCACCACGGCAGAAGCCGCCGCCTTCGTTTCGGAAGGCCCTGCCACGCTCGCGGCAACGATCACGCCGCAGCATCTCATCATCAACCGTAACGCGCTGTTCGATGGCGGCCTTCGCCCGCACGCGTACTGCCTGCCGGTCGTGAAGCGCGAGAAGCACCGTCTCGCCGTCCGTGCCGCCGCCGTCTCGGGGTCGCCCAAGTTCTTCCTCGGCACGGATAGCGCGCCGCATGTCGTCGGTGCCAAGGAATCGGGCTGCGGCTGCGCCGGCATCTTCAACGCCCCCTTTGCGCTCGAAGCCTATCTTCGGGTGTTCGACCAGGAAGGCGCGCTCGACAAGTTCGAAGCCTTTGTCAGCGAAAACGGCGCTCGCTTCTATGGCCTTCCATTGAACGCCGGTACGATCACACTGGTGCGCGGTGAGACGCCAGTGCCGACCATTATTGGACAAGGCGATACCGCGCTTGTACCTTTTCATGCCGGCGAGACCCTGGGTTGGCGCCTCGTCAACTGATCGCTCGCGCGCCTATTGGCGGCGGATCGGCACCGGAATGTTGCAGATATCCGCCGCCCCCGCGGGCCGGATGAAGAAGGAATCGTGCCGGTTGGCACGCGCCGCGGCGTAGCGCGCCCAGGTCGGCCCGTTGGTCGCAAGATACTGAAAACGCGGCCGTTCGCCTTTAGGTAGGTCGCTTGCGAGGCGCAGGCTGGTCACCGGCACCCGTTGCTCGGCGCGCTCATAGAACCCCAGCCCAAGCGTCCCCCGCGGCAGGCTGGACAGATGCTCCATGCCCTCCACCACCCGCCCCACAACCGCGATATTCCGATCCAGATGCCGCGGCGCATGCCCAATCACCGCATAAAGCTCCGCCCCCGTCCCTGTGTTCGGCGACACGTCACGTCCAACCCCGACCGTGCCGTAGCAATGAACAGGCCACACTTGGCGCGATACGGTGCCGGGCGCATCGGCAGCAACGGGCCAACCGCGGTAAAACATCGTGGCGGCGGCATAAACGTCGGCGGGACCGGGAGCCAGTTCCGCAGCAGAAAACACTGATGCGCCAACAGAATAGTCTTTCTCTGCGGCGACGGAGAGGATCGCCGGAAGCGGCTTCTTCTCGCTCGCATCGCCCCATTGCACCACGTAATTATCCTGAACGCGGTTGACGCTGGTGCCGTCCCACCACCGGGCGCCGGCGAGCGAACGAATATTGGCCACCCACGGCCGCGCGAAAGGCGCCGGGATCAACTGGATCACTACTTGTCGCGGTTCACCACCTCGGGCCGCCGGCAGCCGCATCACCAGCAGTTCCTCCGCCGGGATGGTCACCCACTCGCTGGCGGACGCACTGGCTGCAACCTCAGCCGGTGAAACCGGGTCGGGCGCGGCGCGCCCACTAGCCTGGGCGGCTGCAGCTTGGGCGAGAATGGAGAGCAGCGTTGCGATCATGGCTCCTTGGTGCGCGCCGTCGAGCCGATACGCAATGCCTCGGCGCTTGCGCGAAGCCGCCAAGCCGCCTAGGGGCGCTCCACCCCAGGGTATGCGGAGCGGTGGCCGAGTGGTCGAAGGCGCTCGCCTGGAAAGTGAGTATACGGCAAAACCGTATCGAGGGTTCGAATCCCTCCCGCTCCGCCACTTACCATTTTATACACCGATTTAGCGCGTCTTTACGCGCTCTTTCGCCTGCGTCAGAACCGCAGAAATCTGCCATTTTCGCGCGATCTGGTGGGGCTTATCCGCTCCGTTGCGTTTTCTGTTCCCTTTTTTACCAACTCAGGGGATAGTCGGGTGAAGAAAAACAGCACCCGGAGGCGACGGTGAAGTCCACCCAGCTCAACGTGAAGATGATCGACCGGCTCAAGGAGCCGGGGAAATATAGCGACGGGCGCAACCTCTACCTTCAGGTGGGGCCGAACGGCTCTAAAAGCTGGCTTTTCATCTATCGCCGGATGGGTAGCGACCGAATGCGCGGGCTGGGTTCCTATCGCCATGTCAGCTTGGACGAAGCACGCGAGAAGGCGGCGGAGTACCGGGCGCTGCTCCGGCAGGGCATCGAACCGCCAGTCGCTCGCGGCGCTGTGAGGAAGAAAGAAGAGGGCCGCACCTTCGCGCAGTTGAACGAACGCTATCTGTCCGAGCACAAGGATAGCTGGCGCGATCCCGACAAGGCGGAGAGCCTGTGGCGCAACAGCCTCCGCGACCACGCATATGCGGTCCTTGGCGAGAAGGACGTGAAGGACATCGACGTGAAGGACGTTCACGCCGTCCTCAGTCCGATCTGGCTCACAAAGCATCCGACCGCGAAGAAGATCAGATGGCGGATCGGAGCCGTCCTCGCCTACGCCGCCGCCCTCGACCTCCGCCCTGACGTGGACCTCACGCGCACCGGCGGCAAGCTGGACAAGCTGCTACCGAAGGCGAAGCGCGTCCACATCGTGAAGGGCCATGATTCGATGCCCTATCAACAGATGCCGGAGTTCGTGCCCGAGCTTCGCGGGCGGGTCGGTGTCGCCGCCGCCGCGCTGGACTTCCTCATCCTGACCGCCGCACGAGCGAAGGAAGTGCGGTTGGCGACGTGGGATCAGATCGACTTCAAGGAAGCCGTCTGGAACGCGCCCGAGGAAAACATGAAGGCTGGGCGCGCTCACCGCGTCCCTCTCTCCCCGGACGCTATCGTCGTGTTGAAGGCCATGCCTCGCGACCGCGACGGCGATTACATCTTCATCAGCGCCAGTAAGCCGGGTGAGCCGCTGTCCGATATGGCGATGACCGCCGTGTTGAAACGAATGGACCGCAAGGACGGGGTGACGATTCACGGTTTCCGATCCACGTTCCGCACCTGGGTGGCGGAGGAATGCTTGGACGTGCCGCGTGAGATTGCGGAAGCGGCGCTGGCGCATACCGTGGGCGGCGTGGAAGGCGCATACCAGCGCGGCGATTACTTCAATACGCGCCGCGCGCTGATGGAGCGTTGGGCGGCCTATTGCCGGAGCGCGGAGCAGTGACCGCCGACGAGTTCCGCGCGCTCGCTCTCCAGCACCTAGAACGGTGCGACGAGGCTGACATGGAGGCGCTGGCTTTCGAACAGCCGAACGCTGACCTCTTCATCGACCTTTTCTCACGATACCAGCACGCGCGGCAGGCTTTCCCCGGCATGACGTGGGAGGAGTTCAGTCAGATCGACGCGGCGCGTGAGCGTAGGGGGCGGCGCGGCAGGCCCAACCGCGCATCGGAAGAGCGCGCCGATGAACCGCTGTGGCGCGCCGCGCGCGATGCTGATCGGCTCAAGAGCCTATGGCGGTCGCTGAACCCGGCGACCCCGCGCCCCCGCCCGCCGTTGCATCCCCATCAAATCGCCGCCGCCCGGCACGGCGTGAACCGGCAGGCGCTTGACGACCAGATGAGGCGTCCAACGGCGCGGCGCATGGACCGGATCACCGCCCAAAAATAGCCGATATACCGGCGGCGATCTTATCCGCTTCTCTCGTGATTCCTGAGCGCCTCGAACAACACTCAGGAGACCACCGTGACCGTCCCAACCAGCGCCGCCTCTCCGCGCCGCGCCCTTCCCAAGCCGCTCATCTACCGCGAGCGCGAGCTTCAGGCCGTGACCAGCCTCTCGCGGAAAGCTCGCGAGGACGCGATGCGCGCGGGCACCTTTCCCAAGCCCGTCCCCCTCTCGACCAAGGCGCGCGGCTGGCTCGTCAGCGAGATCGAGCAGTGGATCGAGGAGCGGAAGGCCGCTCGCGACGCGGCTTGAACCGTGGAGCGGGATGACGAGTACGGCGAGGAGCCGTCCGGCCCGCGCGTCGTGATGAGCGCCGAAGCTGGCATGGTAGCGGTCAAGATCGACCCGCCTTTGCCAACCGGCGATCACCGGCGCGACTTCTCCTTCAAAGACTGCGCGTGGTCCTACGCTCGCGAACTATGGTGCGAGTTCCGGCTTGGCTTCTTGGACACGACAACCTTCCGATCTGGTCAGACTTGGTCAACGCGGAAGCCTTCCGAAGAATAGTTGTCGGCTTTGAACTAGCCGCAGTCTTTAGGAAATCCCGAAAGGATACCGGGATGCAAGAACTACATATCAACTCCAAAGAGGCGGCGGAGCATAGCCGCTGCGGCGCGAACATCTATCAGGTTCAGGCCGACCCGAACTGCGCCACTTTCCTGCCCGCCATCGTGGGCGTCGGCAAGATGCGCCCCTACAATCGGCATCAGTACCTCGCGCTGGCGCTCCATACGAAGCTCATGCGACTGGGCTTGTCGATCCCGGCGGCGGGCAAGCTCGTGACGCGCATCACGGAGGAACTGTTCCTTCACCCGGACTCGGGGGCCGTGGTGATCGAGTGCCACGAGAACGGCTACAACGCCTTCTACGCCGTGGAGCGCGATGACCTCTCCTTCGAGCGCAGCGACGCCAGCCGCGCGGCAGGTCCGTCCGCTTTGCGCGTCACCCTCGACATCGCCGGGATGTGGGACGGCGTGAACCACGTGTTCGCCACCTACGGGCGGCGGATCGGGGGCGAAGATGCCGAGTGAGGCGGAAACGAATGCGCCCGCCTCGGAGGGGACCAAGGCGGGCGCCACGTCGGGGCCGACGCAGAATCAAACTGCCTCCGCTCCGCGTCAGACGGAACAGCTACCGCGCATCGGCCTGATCGCCAGCCTGGACGATATTCGTTCGGTGGCGGCTTACCTCCGCCGCGTCGGCGCGCGGGCGATCAACTTCAAGCTCGCCAAGGTGGAGGAAGTCGCCAGCGGCTATCCCCGCTCGGTCGGCACGATCACCTTTGCGCCGGACGGCTGCGTCACGTCGCGGGGCAATGTGGAACCTCCGACCGAAGAAGAAGCAGCGGCGATCAAGCGCGACTTCGAGCGGGCGCAGTTCCCCAAAACGTCCAAGCTCGCGGCGCTGGCCGCGCTCCCGCCGGACGTGGTTGCCTCCGATCCGAACGTCTTCGTGTTCCATGACTTCGACGGTCAGATCACGATGCTTCAGAAGCGGTACGACAACCGCGACGGGGGCAAGGGCTTCCTGACTTACACCTACTGGTCGGACGGGTGCTGGCGACAGATGGAGCCGGACACGCTCCCGTTCTTCGGCCTTCCCGGCTGGCAGGAGCATAGCACCCTCTTCCTGCACGAAGGCGCGGGAGCGGCGGCGCGGGTGAAGCGCATCCTCGCGGGCGAAGACAAGGCGGACTTCCCTTGGCGCGAGGAAATGCGCTGGGGACACCATGTCGGTTGGGTAGGCGGCGTGTTCGCGGTCGGACGCTCCGATTGGGCGGCACTCGCGGCCAAGAACTGGAAGCGCGTCGTCATCGTCGCGGACAACGACCAGAACGGCATCGTCGCGGCACACCGGATCGCGCGACACTTCCCCGGCGACGTTTCCACCGTGACGTTCGATCAGCGGTTCAAAGAGGGCTTCGACTGCGGCGACGATTGGCCCGCCACTCTGTTCGAGGAAGGCGGCGCGTACATCGGCCCGACGATGGACGATTGTCTGCGCTCCGCGATGCAGGCGACCGAGGAAGGTGAGGTGCCGGACGGGCAGCGCGGCCGCCCTCCGTCGCATATCACGCGCTCCTTCGCGGAGCGGGTGGCTTTCACCGTTATCCCGCCCACCTTCATCTTCCGCAACCGGCCTAGCCGCGCCTACTCAGCCGAAGAGTTCAACGCGCTCACCGCGCCGTTCTCGCACGCGCCGATGCGAACGGCGGCGAAGGTGTTGGAGCAGATCACCTGCCAGCACGAACGACTCCAGTACGATTGCGCCCACGCGCCGGGTCCGCTGATCGTGGACGGGCGGCGCGACTGGAACGTGTTCCAGCCGACGCGCGTGAAGCCGATTAAGGGTGATCCCGGTCGGTGGCTCGCGTTCCTCGCGCATCTGTTCCCGGACGAAGCCGAGCGGGAGGAGGTCAAGAAGTGGCTCGCCACGCTGATCGCGATGCCGCAGATCAGAATGCGGTACGGGCTGCTGCTCATCTCGACCACGCAAGGCGTCGGCAAGAATACGCTCTCGCACGTGCTGACGCCCCTGTTGGGCGCGGACAACGTCAGCTTTCCCTCCGAACAGGCGGTGGTCGAAAGCCAGTTCAATGATTGGCTTGCGCGCAAGCGATTGGTGTTCGTCGCGGAAATATACTCCGGCACGAGCCGCGCCGCCTACGACAAGATGAAGTCGGTCGTGACCGACGACATTTGCACGATCAACGAGAAGCGGGTGAAGCCGTACAAGCTGGCGAACTGGGCGACCGTGATAGCCTGTTCCAATTCGCTCGCCGCCCTTCATCTCGACAAGGAGGATCGACGCTGGTTCGTGCCGACCGTCGCGGAGAACGTGAAGCCGCGAGAATGGTGGAACGACTTGTACCGTTGGCTGCGCGGCGACGGCACGGGCATCATTCTCCAGTGGGCGCGCGATTACGTGCGCGACGGCAACCATGTGCAGACCGGCGACCGCGCGCCGGGGTCCGCGCGCAAGGAACTCATCGTGGAGGGTTCGCGGTCGGAGGGGCAGAACCTCGCCAACTCCCTTGCGGAGCATCTACGCGACTGGCCTGAGCCGGTGATCCTGCGGATCAGCGATATTCGCCGGTGGATCGCGGTGCACCGGGGTTTCGTCAGAGGCGGTGAGCCGGACCTTGGGGAGCGGCGCTTAGAGAAGCCCGCCACCATCCTTGCCGCGATGAAGGCGGTCGATGGGATCACCGTTTGGGCGGACAAGATGCGCCCCAAGTTCGGCGCGACCCGCGAGGCGGTCGTCATGAACTTCCGACCTGAAGAGGGGGCTGGCTGGCCTGAAATCAAGAGCCGCCTCACGACTATTGAAGGAGTGAACGCCGATGCCCCGATGTGAAAACCCACGAAGCCCGTCCGAAGGAGGGGGACGGGGGACGGGCGAAAGCCAATTTTCCTCTTCGACTGGTTTTTGTAACCGGCCGGAAGAAGAGAGCTTCGTATTAAAAAGGGGGAAAGAGGAAATTGGGACTTCGCCCGTCCCCCGTCCCCTTTTCGACGGTGCGGACGTTCGCTCCCCACGCGCGCTCAAGGGCAAGTCGCCGGTTCGCGATCCTCGCAATGGTGAGCTGGTCGCTCCCTCCCTCGCGGCCAACGGGAAGCCGAAGAGCCGCGACCATCTGCGCTACCTCGCGACCTCTCGACCGGCGCTGAGCCTTGATCGAGCCGACCGGCAGGCGGCGGCGTGTGATCCTGGCTTGGTTTGGGACGCCGCAGCGTATCGCTACCGGCTCGCCGCCAAAGCCACTCCTCACCCACCGCTGGCCAAGGACGGCCATGAGGACGGGGCCGGGGGGTCGAAAAGTTCTCGCAGCCACAACGCCCAGACCGGCGGTGGCCACGAAAACGAATGCAAACACCATTTTCGCGACCTGGATGCGCCGCGCGCGCCCGCGCGAGGGAGGCTGACATGACCAGCACCGACGAAGCCTGCTCCATGCAGGTGATCGAGTTTTGCCGCGACATGAACCGAAAGGCGGCACGTCAGTACGTCGCACTCGGCATTCGTGCCGAGGACATCGCCATCGCCGCCGCGTACAGCGCCGCCGATCTGGCGCAGCATCATACGGGCGATCCCGCCTCCGCCATCGCGTGGCTCCGGCGCGCGCTGGACGTGATGGAGGAAGGTCTGCCTCTCAATGTGGAAACCCTACAATGAGTCCGCTCGAAAAGCTCCGTAACCTCCCCCCGCACGTTCGCGCGCCGGTGCTAGAGTTGCTCGACCAGATCAGCACCCCGCTCGGGCCGCGCGAACTGGACCGCGCCATACAGGACGCCGGGTACAGCCGAGGCGAAGCCCGCCGGGTCACGAAGGTGCTCAAGACCCTCAACGTCATCGCGGTGACGCGAGCATGAGCGCGTTCACCCTCTCCCCCGGCAGGCCCGCGCGACCGGCGGCGGAGCGCCGCCTAGTGCGTGAGTTCGCCCGATCCTTGGCGAAGCCGGACACCCCACGCGCGCCGATCGCGCGCGCTCGCGGCGCGGGTGGTCGATCATCTGCGCGAACTCGTGGCGGAGGGTAGCGATCCGATGATGGCGGCGGTGAGCGAGAAGCTGCGACGGGCTTTCCCCACCCCCGCAACCATGCTCGCGACCGACCCGGACGTTGATACGCTCGCCTTGTACGTGGAAGCGCGGGTGGAGCAGCTTCGCAACCGTAACGGGTGCCCGTTGTCCCCGGTCGATGAGCAGGCAGAGGTCAGCGCCGCCTTCGCGGCGGTGGAGAGCAGGTTGGCGCTGCGCTACCTCAAGCACCTTCGCGGTCCGGCGTAACCTGATCGCCGGATGGTTCATCAACGCCATCTTCCTTCATGACGCGACGGTAGCGCTCATTGATCGCGTCCGTCTCGCGCTGGCGGTCGTCGGCATCATACGTCTCAGCGCGGATGCGTCGGGTGCCGCTGGCGACTTTGCTCCAATCTTCACGCAGCTTCTTCAACTGATCCGCCACCTGAACTATCGGGTCACGCGCGCCGAGGAAGCTCACTCCCTTGTAGTCCCCCATGTTGAGCAAATAGGAAAGCGCCTCCCGCTCGCCTGCGGGATGTATCTTCCAACTGATCGTCACGGTGAACGTCTTATCGAGATAATCACCAACGCCACTGAGGTAGCTCTTCAATTCCTGCCCCGGTTTGAGAATGCTGATCTTCTGAAACGGGATCGGCATTTCGTCGGATCGGGCTTCGCCGTTCTCCAACGGCGGATCGAAGGTGATCTCAATATCGAACGCGGTTGCGTTGCCGGTGTTCTCCACATTCAGGTCCAGGTGGATCGTGGACCAAGGGTTAGGCACGATATTGGCGACCACCTGCGGCTGCGCCGCCGCGTCCGCCATGCGCTTGGTTTCCACGGCAAGTATCTTCGTGACACGCCAAAGGAAGAACGTCGCCAGCGCCGTGGCGATGGTTGCCGCTAATGTCCCCCAAGTTGCTATCGCTTGAACCATGCTCGCAGAATGGCGCAACGGCGCGCCAGCGCAATCCCGCGCGACTTATTTCGCGTCGTTTGACCTAAAACCGCGAAAGGTCAGCGCCGCGCGCCGATCCTCCTCCGCGATCAAGGAGGACTTCATGCGTACCCACGGCATTGCCATCGCGCTCGCCCGCTCCGGCGGTCGCGTTCTGGCCATTTCGACCGAAGAGCGGATGTTCAACGAACTGAACGAAACGCTCCGCACCAACTTCACGCAGCAGCGCGAACGGGCCGACAACCTCGAAGCGGCGCTGGAAGCCGTGCAGGCGCAGATCAACGGCGGCGCGGGCGCTGTCGGCCTGATCGGTTCGCCCCTCCCGGTGGACCCGAGTTACACCACCGCCTTCGCCAGCTACTTCCGCCGGGGCGACGGTGAGGATGCGCTCAAGGTCGCGAACGCGACGGGCGACCGCGCCATCGTGCAGAACGCCATGTCGGTCGGCACGAACACGGACGGCGGCTATCTCGCGCCGGTCGAATGGGATCGCAAGTTGCAGGAGCGCCAGCGGGCGACCTCGCCCATGCGTCGCCTCGCGACCGTCCGCACGACCACGGTGGGCGCGTACTCCACCCTCTGGAACCTCGACCAGTGGGGATCGGGCTGGGTGGGAGAGACGGCGGCGCGCCCGAACACGACCGCCACGAGCCTCGCGCCCATCATCTTCGCGGCGGGCGAAATCTACGCCATGCCGGCGGCGACGCAGCGGCTGCTGGACGACGCGGCGCTCAACGTCGAGAACTGGCTGGCGGAGAGCGTCGAGCGCGAGTTCAACCGTCAGGAGGGCATCGCCTTCCTCTCCGGCGACGGCTCCAACAAGCCCGCCGGGTTCCTGACCTACGTGGACGGCGGCGCGAACGAGAACACCCACCCCGGCGGCGCGCTGGAAGTCGTGGAAGCTGACATCGACCTCGATGCTCTGACCGACTTCCTCTATGGGCTGGGTGCTCCCTATCGCCAAAATGCGACCTGGCTGATGAGCAGCCAGACGGCGGCGTTCATCGCCAAGATCAAGGACGCCGATGGTCGCCCGATCTGGCGCGAGAGCCTCATCGTGGGCCAGCCCGCGACGCTGCTGGGCCGTCCGGTGGAGATTGACGAAGGGATGCCCGCGCCGACGGCTGGCAACCTCGCAATCGCCTTCGGTGACTTCCGGGCAGGGTATCTCATCAACGACCGCATCGGCACCCGCGTGCTGCGCGACCCGTACACCAACAAGCCTTACGTGAACTTCTACGTCACCAAGCGCGTGGGCGGCGGTGTGCTCGACCCATTCGCGATCCGGCTGCTGCGCGTCGCCGCCTGATCGCGGCCACTACCGTGGTGAGCTAGGGCTATGGGCGGGCGTCCGGGATCAGCGGACTGCCCGCCCGTCGCTTTATTTGGGAACGCCTGCTTTGTCCCAGAGCGTTCGAAACTCGCGATGATTCGTGAGAGCGCCGCGCACTCCCTCTGCGCCGATACCCAGTCGAAGCAATAGCAGCACCGTCAGGAGCAGAATAATCCGCCGCGTGGCATAATGCATATCAGTCCCCTCGAGCGTTTTGCCTTCAAGGCCGGGGGAGTAGTGAGTGTAATAGTTTCGCGTAGTCACAAGTGCGTGCAAGTATGAGTTGCTGAAACCCCCGGGCGTCTCGCCGAACTCTGCTCTCACTTGTGTCATTATCGACTTGAGGCGTTGCATGAGACTAGGTTCATTGGAGAACTGTAAGGTTCCCTCGAGCTTATTCCGCATCCTCGGCGGCGTTCCCTGCGGGATGGCCTTCAACAATGCGATTTGAAGAGCCTGATGCTCAGCTTCGTCCATGATTGTGTCGTCGCACGTCAATCGATGGAATACCTCAAGCGCTTGGATCGCTAATAAGAACCGCACGTTGATGTACATCCACTTCGCGCCTTGAACCGCGAAAAACAAATGCAACGCGGAGGCGATCTCATCATAGGAAGAGAACCAGACCTTAAATGCATTGCTGTTGTACGCAGTCAGATTATGGGCGCGAATCAATGGAACGTCATGGCGACGCGCCTTCTGTGACTCCGAATGAGACATCTGCGCGTACACACGAACGTCGGCTGGATGTGTCCTGTCCGGCGACACTCTCTTTTCTGGCCCATCCAAGGTCAACGAGAGCAAAGGAAGGTGCCTGCCGGTACAGAGTGACGCAAGGCTCTGTATCTTGCTGGCGGCGGAAAAGAACCATGCAAGCGACCGCTTTTCAGAGGGTTCTATGCTGACGTAACTATGAGCCGTGATCGTATAGTCGGTTTCACTTTGGTCGGTGTAAAGGCTCGATCCGAACGTGAGAATACCTTCTTCAAAGCTGCCGAGTGGCGCTTCTCGTCGGCGGTTGACGTGTAGGTCTAAGCTTGTGTGATCGTCTCGAAACTCTAGGTCGAAAAAGCGGTCGCCCAGCCAAGCCTCAATATCCTCGAACCGCACATATCCCTTCGTGAAAATAGCCTCTTCTTCGCTGTCGAAATGCAAGCCTATCGCTGTCAGGTGAGGCTTGTGCGTTTCTCGAACGAAACCGCCGAAGAATGCGCCATGTCTCCCGGTGTTCAGTGAATCAAGAAGTGTAACTGCTTTTCCGTCCTTGAGCGCGCCCAAGATTACCGGATGATCTTTCAGATCGGACTGGAAGGGGCGGAACGGCTTCCCCTCGAATGAGCCAAGAAGCTTGAGTACCGCCCCGTCCTCTTGATTGAAGGTTAGCTCACCGGCCACCTTATCGTCCTCACCGCCGGGCAGCCACCACAATCCATCCTCTCGAAATTGATCGTTCATCCCCGGTGGCGCTGCCATTATCGACCCCTCTTCTAATTCAAGGCACGAGACATCGTCGTTGAGGGATGGTCAACCGGCGAAAGCGACATCATCATCGGTTCACGCAATGATGCAGAAGGAGAGTCGGTGATGGGCGGCGCAAAGAACAAGCAGATGGACGACCAAGGCAGTAGCGCTGCCCGGTGGAAGCACGTTGCTGTGACGGAGGGCTATGCTTGCATTCGCTGCGGCAATCTGCCGGAGTTCGAGGAACGCGAGGAGTATTTCGAGACCAAGCTCTGCGGGTGGTGCCTGCATCAGACCCAAAAAGGGAACGATTGAGCGGGAATGACAGGCGATCCACGCGGCTGTCATCTCGGGTGAAATTCCGCCCTCTTCACCCGACTTCCGCTATCTAGGCCACGTTTTCCGTGAGAGTTCGCCTCCCTCCCGCTCCGCCACACACCGTCCCGAATCCCGTAGGTTTGATTGCGGCCCTGATTAACCGGGGAGAGCATGACGTCACTGCGGGCTCCGTAAAATTGCTGATCGCACCTGCGATGGGCGCATGTCACTCCTTCGATCGACCATCGCTGTCCGGGTCAGGGAGGTGAGACGCATTGCCGTACCGGACGCGCCTTGCGTTTGCCTTCGCTCTGCTCTTCCTCGTGCTTACCCTGCTATGGGCGCTGAGCGTTCAGGCTAACAACAACCCTGACGCCTTCTGGGCGATCCGCAACTACGCCCTATATTACACTGGCTGCCTTGCGATCGGCTTCATGTCGGCCGCGGTTATTCTGGCGGCACGGCCAGTCCAGTTCGAGAGCACGCTAGGCGGGCTCGATAAATTCTACCGGCTCCACAAATGGTTCGGCGTTGCCGGCGCCAGCTTGGGCGTCGTTCACTGGTTGATCGAAATTCTTCCCCGCAGCTTTGTCCGTTGGGGGTGGCTGGCGCCGCGGATCCGTGGGCCGCGACCTGCCATCGACCCGACAGCGGGGTTCGATCTTTTCCGGAATCTGCGCGAACCGGCGGTTAGCGTCGCTGAGCCAGCGCTCTACTTTCTGCTCGCGCTCGTCATCATCGCGCTGTGGAAACGCTTTCCCTACCGCCTGTTTCTCCGCACGCATCGCCTGCTATCGATCGTCTTCATCGTGCTCGTCTTTCACGCCGTGATCCTCATGGGGCGAGCCTATTGGCAGGCGCCGATTGGTCCGGTGATCGGCATATTGATGGCGGCAGCGTCGCTCGCGGCGCTAGCGTCCCTCTTTCGCCGCATCGGAAAGGATCGGCGGGCATCCGGCACGATCGCGGACGTCAACTATCATGGCGACAGCGGCGTTCTTGAACTGACGATCGCGCTGGCCACCGCCTGGCCCGGGCACCGTGCCGGCCAGTTCGCCTACATCGATTTTGGTGACGGGGAGCCACCGCATCCCTTCACCATCGCTTCTGCCTGGCACCATGATGGGCGGCTCCATTTTGGCATCAAGGAACTGGGCGATTACACGCGCGTGCTTCCCGAGCGGCTCTTCCCCGGTCAGACCGTGACGATCGAAGGGCCGTACGGCAGCTTCGACTTCGATCGCGGTCGCCGCCAGCTGTGGATCGCGGGCGGCATCGGGATCGCGCCCTTTGTTGCCGGACTGGAACGCTATGCGGAGCAGAAGGAACGGCCGCAAATCGATCTGATCTACTCAACCCGCCACAGAGACGAAGGCTTGCTCAAGCGGCTGGCGAGGCTCGCGGGGCGAACTGGAGCGCGCGTTCATCTTCTGGTTACGCCGCCCGATCCGCAACTCACGGTACAAAACCTTGAAGAGATGGTGCCGGATTGGCGCGGCGCGGAGGTATGGTTCTGCGGGCCGGCCGACTTCTGCGAATCGATACGCGCGGCGATGCTGGCCAGAGGACTGCCTGCCAGCCGTTTTCATCAAGAGCTATTTGCTCTGCGCTGACGACCGATTTGACAAGCGTCAGGCCAAACCCAGTTCTCAGCCGAAGAAGGCATAGACTGGCGCCGTCAGGCTCAGGACGCAGCCTGCACCGCGAGGCTATGAACGCGTAGGCGCGGGAAAACCTCTTCGAGGGGCTTCGTGTCAGGTAGAACGTACACATAACCGCCCTTCTTCTGGAAGACGGGCTGGACATGTTTGCCGTAAAAGGCGCGCGGCACGTTGATGCATCCAAAGGTAATTCGGTTGTCATCCGGCGTCTCCGACAGCATGCGACCGCGTCTGTTTTCCTTCTTCGCTGCGTCTGCGGGGATCGGGTGTATCGCAACACTGTTGGTATAATCGACCCACAGCACGCGCTGGCGCCCGGCGGCATAGCCGAACTTCGCGAGGAAGCGGCCGGCGGGCGTCGTCTTCTCCGCCGGGCCGAGATCGCTTAGCTTCTTGCTGCCCACCCCGGGGCTTGCATCGTCGCCGGCGGCGATGCCGATCAGCACCGGCACCTGATCCAGCGGCTTCCCGTTTGCGTCATAGAGGATCAGCGAAGCCGTCTTCTTGTCGAGGACAGCGTAAGGCAAGCCGCGATTGTCACCCGACGCGGATATCCAGTCGGCGACCACCCGCGCATCCGGCGAGGGATTGACCTCAACTGGGCGACTGGCCGCGGCAGGCGGCCGTGACGCCTTCTTGGATTTGGCACTGGCCTTCTTGGTCGGTGCGGCATCGGCCGCAGTGGCGATCAGTGCGGTGGCGGCGAGAAGCGGTAGAAACTTGATCATCTTTACCCATGTGAAAGGGTGGCCGCCCCCTCCCTGAGGACGGCCACCCCCTTCAGTCAGACTGCAATTCGCAAACGCGTGGGTGCTGTATCAGTGCCGCGGGCGCTTACCCCGCCGCTCCTGCTCCTGCATGCGCTGTTCGACACTGTCGACGCGGCCATTGATCTGGTCTAGCCGCTGGCCGTTCTGCTGTGCCTGGCCGGAGGCCGCCTGCGCTTCGGCAAGCGCCTGCTTCGCAGTGCCGTCAGTCGCCTGGAGCTGCGTCTCGATCGCGTCGACGCGCTGGCTCACCGGCGCGATCTGCTCACGCACATAGGATTTGGTGGCACAGCCGCCGAGCGCGGTGGCGGCGACCAGAACCACAGCTGCGGGGGCGAGTTTGGTAATTTGAAGCATCGCTCTATCCATTTGGTTATGTAGCCGCGCGAAGGAGCGCGTATCGCTACCTTGCGGCAATAGACGCGGCGGCAGACCGAGGCTATCATGAGCCAAATGGAGCGTTTTAGCTTGATGGTAATCGCACTAAACTGATCACGCTCAGATCATTTGCTTCAGTGCGCATTACTCTTAACCGGCGATGAACAGAATGGGGCGGATCGTTACTTGCGCGAATCGCGCTTCTTATCTGCAGCGAACGGATCCACGGGAATGCGGCCGTCGTTGGCGGGCGCGCGTGGAGCCACAGCCGGGCCACCGCGATAGGCATCGACGCATTTGCGCAATTCAGCGACCGCGGCGCCGCTGCCGTCCAACCGCAGTTCCTCGACCGGCACGTCGCCGCGGCTGACGTGGAGGAAGGCCGAGGCGGCAAAGACCTTGGGGAACGATCCGCCAAAGCTGGTGACGAAGCCCCGCTTGCCGTCAGCGACGATGCCCACCGCCAGATGCCGCGGGAAAGCGGCGTTGGAGAGCCGGAAGTTCAGCTTCAGCTGCTCCTTGGGGCGGATCGACCAATTCGGATTGAGGAGCGACAGGCGGTTGCTGCCATCGGTGTCCAGCCCGAGTAGCAGCGTGGTATTGCGCGCGCCGTCAAAGGTTCGCGTGATGAAGCAGCCTTGCTTGTCGGTGCTAGGCGCGACTTTCCATGCGCCGACGTCGCGAGTGGCATATTCCTTTGCGGCGGCAGGCATGCCGGCGAACAGTGCAGCGCCGACCAGCGAAGCGCAGAGCATCGCGCGACCGACAATTCCGGACCGACCGGCGAATGGGGATCGTAGAGAAGGCACGTCGTCAGACAATCTCAAGCTCCTGCAAAGCCGGGTGGCGGTGATGCGGCGGCGCGTCGCGCTTCGGAAGACGACACCTGAGATACCTGGCAGCAGATCCGCGATCCACCGCCAGGCGCGTGCAACGAACCTCAGGCGGAACGCATCGTTCCGGTTTCGATGAAACGGCGATGCCAGGAGAGCGCCTCGCTGAGGAGCGACGGCGCATGAAGACCATAGGCGCCTTCACGCGCACGCTGCGCATAATGGTGCAACTCGGGCCGGAAATCCGGATGGGCGCAGCGTTCGATGACGACGTCGGCCCGCTGCCGCGGACTCAGCCCGCGCAGATCGGCAAGTCCCTGTTCCGTGACGATCACCTGCACGTCCTGCATGATGTGATCGACGTGGCTAACCTGCGGCACGATTGCGGAGATCTTGCCGCCCTTGGCGGTCGACGGCGTCATGAAGATCGACACATAGGCGTTGCGCGCGAAATCGCCCGAGCCCCCGATCCCGTTCTGGATTCGCGAGCCCATCACCAGCGTCGAGTTGACGTTGCCGTATATGTCAGCCTCAATCAGGCCGTTCATGGCGATGCAGCCGAGCCGTCGAACGAGCTCCGGGTGATTGCTGATTTCCTGCGGGCGCAGGATCATGCGATCAGCATAATGCGCCATGTCCGCATTCAGCCGCTCGGCGGCCTGAGGACTAAGCGAGAAGGCCGTCGCTGACGCCATGCGCAACTTTCCGGAATCGAGCAGGTCGAGCATCCCGTCCTGAATGACCTCGGTATAGGCAGTCATCGGTTCGAACGGTGCATCGATCAGGCCCGAGAGCACTGCATTGGCAATGTTGCCGACGCCCGACTGGATCGGCAGCAGCGATGCGGGCAACCGTCCGCGCCTCACTTCATGAGTCAGGAACTCGATGATATGGCCAGCGATGGCCAGCGCAGTGTCGTCCGGCGCGGCGAACGGCAGATTACGATCCGGCGAGTCCGTTTCGACAATCGCGACGATCTTGTCCGGGTCACAGGCGAGATAAGGGGTGCCGATGCGATCGTCCGGACGAACGAGCGGAATGGGCACGCGATCCGGCGGCAAGCGCGTGCCGTAGTAGATGTCGTGCATCCCCTCGAGCGCGGCATTCTGCCAGCGGTTGACCTCGAGAATCACGCGCTTCGCGCGGTCGAGCCACGTCTTGTTATTGCCAACGGAGGACGAGGGAATCAGCGATCCATCCGGCCGAATTCCGGTGACCTCCACGACCGCGGTGTCGAGCGTTCCGATCACGCCTTCCCAAGCCATCGGTGCAACCTGGCTGAGATGCATGTCGAGATAATCGATCTCGCCGCGGTTGATCTTCTCTCGTGCAACCGGATCCGAACTGTACGGCAGGCGCTGCGCGATGCCGTCGACGGCGGCCAGCGCACCATCTAGCTCCGGACCGGTGGATGCGCCCGTCCACAGATTGATGCGGAAATCCCGACCTGCCTCGTGCTCCGCCGCAATCCGGCGGGCAAGCGCCTGGGGCACCGCCTTGGGATAGCCCGACCCGGTGAAGCCGCTGGCGCCCACCGTCTCACCCGGCTGGATCAGGGCAGCCGCTGTTTCGGCATCCGTCACACGGGAACGAAGCGGGACACAGGCAATACGATCAGACACGCACATACACTCCAGGTTGGAGACGCTCGTTTATCAGTGAGGATAGCGACGCGAAAGAACGGGAGACCCCGTAAACAATTCGAATCGGTTCGCTATCGTAACGAATTCAGTGGCTTGGCTGCCAGCTTCGGCAGGCGGTGCCTAGTGGCAGTTATCCGACACGACGACCCGGTTTCGGCCTTCCGCCTTGGCGGCATAAAGGGCGTCATCGGCAACCTTGATCAGGTACTTCTGATCAGGGTGTCCGCCGTGCGCCGCCACCCCGAACGAAGCGGTGACACGCAATTCTTCGCCGGCGCTCGCCTCGATTGCGCTCTGTTGCAGCGCGCAACGTATCCGCTCGGCAACAGCCCTCGCCTGCTCGACACCCGTCTCGTTCAGCACGATGAGGAATTCCTCTCCGCCATAGCGGAAGACGAAGTCGCTCGGCCGCACCTGATCCATCACGATCTGCGCCACTTCGCGCAGCACCATGTCGCCCGTCTGATGGCCGAAACGATCGTTGATCTGCTTGAAGTGATCCACGTCCAGCAGGATAATGCACAAGGGACTGTCGTGTTCGTTGGAAAAGGCGATCTCCCGTCCGAGGATCGCTGGGAGGAACCGGCGATTGAGCGCACGGGTCAGCGGATCACGCCCGCTCTCCATGGCGGCCAAGCTTTGAAACAACTCGTTGAGCAGAAATGATACCCGGCCGACGGCGGCCTGAAGCGCGGTCAGCGTCTCCACCTGGCGATTGGTGCGAGCGTCGCCTTCCAATTGGGGGAGCAGCAGTCGATCGATCTTCTGCGTCTCGGCCATCAGATCCTGAAACAGGCCGGACTTGTCGAACATGAAGCTCGCGCGGTGCCGAAGCCACAGGCCAAACGGCGATTCCGCCAGCCGTTCCAAACCGCCGTCGCCGCCGCGCAGCAATGTGAAGAGCGTTTTCTGGCTCCATTCCATGAGGCTGGCCTTCTGCGCCTCCTTTTCCGTCGACACGTCCTGATCGATCGAAAACAGGCGATAGGCTTCATCGAGCCGAGCACGGGCCGCAGTGTCGTTGACGTAGGCCTGGCTCATCAACAGAATCGAGGTGTCGATCCGTTCATATGCAAGTTGAAGCGCCCCCAGCGCCTCGCGCGGGGTGGCCGCGCGGGCGGCCAGCAGGCGCGCGCAATCCGCCTTGATCGCCATCGCCCCCTCCATCACCAGATGAATGGGGATCTTGATCCGCGCATGAACCTCGCCGATCACCTTCTGCCGCTCCTGCAATGCGGCGGACGAGCGAATGTCATCGGCATCGAACAGCGCTGACAACCATTCCAGCAAGGAGGCACTGAGCCGACTATGCACGACCGAATGGTTCAGAAATGCCTGCGCCTGCTCATCTTCCAGCAGCTTGTCGTAAAAGGCGGCGACCATCGCGCCGCCGTGATCGGCAACCACCCCGCGCAGAAGCGCAACCCTGCGCTCGGCGGCATCCTCAACTGACATCGTAGACGACATAGGTATCATGGCGGTCCAAAGGCAACCGTTCCCGTCCGCCAGCGAACCCTACTCCGGAAAAGTGAAGTGAAGGACAGTTCGGCCAAACCATGGCCGCCTCTCCTGGACAAAGCCGGTCGCGATCTGATCGGCGCCGCCTCGCTTATCCGAGATCGAGGTACGAGTTGGCGCAACACCGGGTCAACCCTTACGCGGCAAGCCGCTCGAGCCGCATTTTCCTTTCACCACCGGAACGAACCACGATGAGGCGCGTCTCGCTGCGATGCGCCGCCACTTTTTCGACCGTCGCGTCCATCTCGCGATCGGGTTCTTTGCCATCACGCTGGCCGCGCTTGCACTGCTTCTCGCCGCGTTCCCGTGGGGAATCTTCAAGAGGATCGCCGAACAGCGCCTGACCGCGCGGTTCGAACGCCCGGTGCGGATCGGCGCGATGGAGCGCGTCGACCGCTTCGGTTTCACCCCGACGATTGCCCTGCGTGACGTGCGCATTCCTGGTCCGGGCTGGGCGGGCAGGAACGATCTGGTTCGCGCAGAGCAAATCCAGGTCAGCTTCCCGGCGCTCCCCCTTCTGATCGGTAAGTTGAGCCCGCGCGAGATCACCGTCGATGGAGCGCAGGTCCACCTCGTTCGCGCAAAGGACGGACGCGAAAACTGGCGTGATGAGAGACGCACAGGTAAATCCGGGCAGAGCACGCTCGAGGGCCTGACCGTTCGGCGATCGCGCCTGATATATCGCGACGCGAAACGGGAGCGACAGGTGAACCTAGCGGTCACTTCGGACACGCAGGGTCTTCGTCTTTCCGGGCCAGGCGTAGTTCGCGGCGCGAAGGTGGACGTGACGCTTCGCGCGCCGGCCGTGACAGGCAATCGTCAGGGTGGCTGGCCGTTCGACGCGCGGATCGCCGGCGATCAACTCCGCATGCATGCCAAGGGCGTGATGGCCGCTCCGCTGGATACCAGCCGCATGACGCTTGATGTGACGGCAGAAGCAGCAGACCTCGCCTTGATCGATGCGGTGATCGAGGCGGGCCTGTTTCAGAGCCAGCCGGTGTCCCTGTCGGCGCACGTGCGGCGCGAACCGCAACGCTGGCTGATCGACCGGCTGAACGGACGGATCGGGCGATCCGACATCAGCGGCACGCTCACTGTCAACAAGGTCGACGGGCGCAGCAAGCTCGACGGGACCGTCCGCTCGCGTCAGATGGATTTTGCCGACCTGTCGTCGGACGAAGGCCTGGCCCGAGCGGCCGCGAAGGAACAGGCGCTCGGCCCACGCATCGTCCCGGACACCCGGGTGAACCTCGCGAAGGTGGGGCGCACTGACGGGCGCATAAACTTTCGTGTGGACAGGATCGTCAGTCGCGAGGGGCCGTCCTCGTTGACGAACATGGCGGGGACGTTGGTACTCGACCATCGCGTGCTGACGATCGCCCCGTTGAGGATTGGCCTGCGCCGCGGCTACATCACGGGACGCGCGGTGGTCGACCAAGGTGATAATGGGCCCGTCCCGCTCGTTCGGCTCGATCTGAAGCTCATCGACAGCAGCATTCCCGCGCTTGGCGGGGGCGGCGGCACCGTGACCGGCCGTGTCGACGGCCGGGCAGTGCTCGCCGGCCGCGGCAGCACAATCCGCGAGGCGGTCGGAAAAGCGGACGGGCGCATCGGGATCGTCGCACGGGACGGTGCCTTGCCAACCGAGATCGCCGCTGCGCTTGGCTTCGACGCCGGGCGCGCGATCCTTGCCGGCAGCGATGATCGCGCGGCGCTGCGCTGCGTGGTCGCGGGCTTCACGCTTCGCGGCGGGCGCGGCCGCGCGGGCCCATTCGTGGCCGACACCGCACAAAGCCGCCTTGACGGCACCGGAACGCTCACGTTCCCGCAGGAAGCATTATCGATCCGCCTGACCGGCGCGCCGAAACGCGACGCCATCCTCCGCCTGCCTGGGTCAGCGACGATGACGGGCACGCTCAGCAGGCCTGACATCGTCGTTCCGCCCGAGGTCAAGTCTGTCGGCAACGTGTTCAAGGCACTCGGCCGCGCGATTACAGGCCGACAAGGGCCGGTGGCGCAGGACGCGGATTGCGAGCGGCTCTCCGCGCGGGTGCTCCGCTGATCGACCTGAGCACCAATGGTGAATGCTGCAATGCGGTAGTAGCGCTGCCCCGCGGCGGCACTATATGGCGCACATGTCGCGCGCGGCCCATCCTTCGATCAGATCATGGCCAGCAGGGACGGCACATCGCGCCCGCGGGCCGACGCCTTGGTTTGTTCAGGTTACATTTCTAAGCTGCGCGGACCTGCGATGCCTGCGCCGTTAATCGCGATTGTCGGTTGCGACGGATCCGGCAAGACGACCCTGACGGCGGATCTACTTCGTGTCCTCGGCAACGAGCGCCTGGTGGGCACGACGTATCTCGGCCTTGGCTCCGGAACCCTCGGCGCGCGTATCCGCGAACTTCCCGTGATCGGTGCGCCGATCGAGAAGCGGCTGGCAAAGAAGGCTGAGCGGACGCGTTCGAAGGAGGATCGTATTCCCGGGCTGGCTACCGCGTTGGTCGTCTACGGGTTCTCTCTGCTCCGTCGCCGCCGTTTTCGCCGTGCGCTCGCCATGCGCGACAGCGGCGTCACCGTGATCACCGATCGCTATCCGCAGGTCGAAGTGCCCGGTTTCTATGACGGCCCCGGACTGTCGGCAGCCAAGGCGGATAGCCCCGCCGTCGCCCGGCTAGCGGCGCGCGAGCGGCGGATGTACGAGTGGATGGCGAGCTATCGCCCCACATTGGTGATTCGCCTCAATGTCGACGTGGAGACGGCCGCAGCGCGCAAGCCGGATCATGATCGCGCGCTGCTCGCCCGCAAGGTGGCAGCGACGCCGCTGCTCCGCTTCGGCGGCGCCCCTATTGTTGATCTGGACGCGCGCGCTCCTTATGAGCAGCTGCGCCAGCAGGCGCTCGATGCGGTTCGCGCCGCCATCGCCTGAACCGCGCGATCCTGCCGAACAGAGATGCAATGACCGAACCGAGCCTGGCGCCATTGATCGCCATCGTGGGAACCGATGGATCGGGCAAGTCGACCGTCGCCAATGCGCTGCTGCCATGGATGCAGGAGCAGCGCCCCACCGAACTCCATCATCTCGGCAAGCAGACCGGGCACATCGGGCGGGCGATCGCGCGGTGGCCGCTGGTTGGCAAGCGCCTCGACAAGACGATCGTGAAGAAGGCCGGGATCGCGCCTGACAGCGATCGGCCGGATACGCTGGCCGCAATGGTGATCTTCGCCTTCTCGATGCGCCGCGTGCGCCGGTTCCGCCGCATGCTCGCCGCGCGTCGGCGCGGGATCGCGATCCTTGCCGATCGCTTCCCGCAGATCGCCGTGCCTGGTCCGATGGATGGACTTGGCCTCGCCCGGGCTCATCCCACCGGCCTTCCCGCGCTGCTCGCACGCCGCGAGCGGGCGCATTACGAGTGGATGGAGCAATATCGCCCCGATCTGGTCGTGCGGCTGAACGTTGATCTTGCCACTGCGCTCAAGCGCAAGCCCGATCATCGACCCTCCTCGCTCGAGACGAAGATCGCGGACGTGCCGCGCCTCACCTTCAATGGCGCGCCGATCGTCGATATCGATTCCACGCTGCCGCTGGATGAGGTGATCGCGCAGGCGAAGGCGGCGATCGCGCCCGTTCTGCGCCGATGAGAAAGTGGTTCGCCGATGGCGTCTTCCGCACAGTGCTGCGCAACGCGGGCTATCTCATTTCCGGCAAGCTGGCAGGCGCGTTGTTCAGCCTGCTCGCTTTTGCCTGCGCCGGCCGCGCGCTGACACCCACCATCTTCGGCGTGCTGATGATCGTTCACAGCTACGCCCATACGGCGGGCGGTCTCGCAAAGTTTCAGACGTGGCAGTTCATCGTGCGGGAAGCGACGCCGGCGCTTCACCATGGCAACGTTGACAAGGCGCGCGACGTCATCCGCTTCTCGTTCGGCCTCGACATTGCGAGCGGCTTGATCGGCATGGTCGGTGCGATCATCGCCTTGCCCTGGCTGGCGGAACGGTTCGGCATCGACCAACGCATGCTGCCGCTGGCGATCGCATATTGCACCCTGGTGCCGACCATGTCCGCGGCAACCGCCACAGGCGCGCTTCGCGTGCTTGACCGGTTCGACCTCATCGCCGGCCAGCAGATCGTCACCCCCGTGCTGCGGGCTGCAGGCGCCGTCCTCTCCTATTTTGCCGATCTCGGCTTCGTCGGGTTCGTCATCACCTGGTATTTGTCCGACCTGCTCGGCGATCTCGTGCTTTGGGCCTATGCCGTTCGTGAGCTGAAGCGGCGCGATATGCTGGACGCGCTGAAGCCGGGATTGTTCGGCACCGCGCGACGTCTGCCGGGCGCATGGGCGTTCGTCTGGACGACCAATGCGGCCCACTCGGTCTATGCCGCATGGGGCCCGCTCAGCAATCTCGTGGTCGCTGCCATCCTCGGCCCGGTCGCCGCCGGCCTCTACAAGATCGCCAGCACCCTGCTCGACTCCGCGGCTAAGCCGGCGGACCTTCTTCGCCGCGGCTATTACCCGGAGATCATGCGCCTCGATCCCCGCGAGCCGCGCCCCTGGCTGCTGGGGGTGCGCGCCGGTGCCCTGGCCGGGCTGACCGGCCTGGCCATCGTCGGGCTGGTGCTGATCGGCGGAAAGCCGCTCATCGGCCTCGTCTTCGGGCAACGGTACCTTGAGGCCTATGACCTGTTGAAGCTGATGGCGGTCTCTCTCGTCGTCGCGATGGCCTTCTTCCCGTTGGAATCGCTGCTCTACATGGCGCAGCGTCAGACGGCCGCATTCCTCGCCCAACTGGTGGCGGTGATCATCTACCTCGCCCTGCTTGCGGGCCTGACCCATGCCTACGGCCTGGAGGGGGCGGGTGTCGCCTACCTCGCCGGCAGCATCGCGGTCGCGCTGTGCATGCTGGTGCCGACGATCAGTGCCTACCGTCATCGCGCCAGCCTGCCTTGGGCCGTGCCGGCATGACGCCGTTGCGCCGCGCCGCGTTGGAAGAAGGAGCCTATGGCGCGCAGACGCTCGACGCGCTCGTCTCAGCCATCGACGTCAACGACCTGATCGATCTGCAAGCGGCGCTGCCCCGAGCCGTGACGCTCGACTACCCGCCGGAGCGCTTTATCGAAGGCTTCCGCCTGTCGCGGCAGCTATGGCAGCTCGGCTTCGATCGTGCGGGCCTGATCGCGCTCGCCGCGCGGCTGCGGCGGGGCGAGACCATCGATGAAGCGCAGCGGCACTGGTTCAAGCAGGTGCGCGCGCGCTTCAAACACCTGCGCTTTGCCTTCTTCCTCTATTCGCAACAGCATCGCTCCCCCAAGATGCTGTCGCTGGTAACCCTCGTGATGGGTGAGCTGCAGGACGCCGTCAAAGTGAAGGGCCCTGCCGAGGTGCAGCAACAGGCGAGCAGGCTGTCCTTCCTCCTGAAGGCGCCGACATGGCGGCTGCTGACGCGCGAAGCGGATCGCTTCGTGCCCAGCGGTGCGGCGGGCTTCCGGCGCTTCACCTTGGCGGAGATGGCATCGCTCCAGCCGCTGCTGGCAGCGCCCACCATCGGCGCACACGCGTTCCACGCCGGCCGCAAGGTGATCAGCCGTCAGGTTTCCTTCCACGACGACATGCGCACGCTCTATCCGGCGGAAGAGCATCAAACCATGGCCCGGTGGCTTGCGACGCTGAACGGCCTGATGGGGCAGTTCCACGACGATCTCGTCGCGCGCAACGCTTCAGGCAAGTTCAGCTACGCACGCGATACCTTTGCACTGCCTGATGACATCCGCAGCCGGCTTGCTGAGCTGGCGACGCTCTATCTCGGCACCAGCAGTTCGGTACCGTCTGCCTCGTAGACCGTACGATAGTGCTTGCGGATCGCGGGGATCAGGCGATTCTCGTGCCACCCCGGATTGCTGCTGCGCATCGCGATCATCGCGATCTCCTTGCGCGCTAGTGCCTCGGTGAGTGCCGGCTGGTCCCCCTTCACCAGGCGCTGCTTGAGCGCGAAGAAATCGAGCGCACTTTGCCGGCCCGCCCAATGGCAGATCGATTGATCGTCACACGCCACGGGTCCGTCTGCCCGGGCGATCTGCTCGATGAAGGGGCGCCAATGGCGCTCTGACTCGCCGCGCCCGGCGAGTTCCCTCACATCCGCCGCTGCCGCCACGGGGAGGAAGGCAATCGGCGGGACCAGCGCCAGTGCAAACCACCGCCATGGCCTTTCCGTCCGCAATGAAGACCCGATCGGCACGACGATCGAAAAGGCAATCATCGTTTCGAACATCGCATTGATGTCCACGCCGGCGCCCGAACGCTGGAGGAAAGCCGTGGGCACGGCGGCACCAAGAAACAGCAACGGCAACAGGAGCCGGGTGTCAGACCGCCAAGCGGCGAGCAGTGGACGCGCCGCGAGCACACCGGGCAGAATGAACATCAGCAACGGAACGCCGTGGACGAGCATTCGGCGCAGCGAATAGCTCCGCGCAGGCCCCAGCACCTGCGCGAACACATCTTCGCCCCAGATCACGTAGAGCCCCCCCAGCGCCGCAGCGGCAATGACCGCGCCCGACGAGACCCAGATCCAAAGCGAGCGGCGATCCGTGAACCAGAGCCACAACGTTACGGCGATGGGGATGGCGACGAGGTTGTGCTTCACCAGGCCGCCAGCAACCACGAGAGCGGCGGCTGCGATCACCGTGCCGGCACTAAGCCCTGCATCGGCACGACGCGGCACCATCAACACCAGAGCCCAGGCCATGAACGCCTGGCCCAGCCACTGCGGATCATTCATCGCGAGATACTTGCGTAGGATGGTGACGCTCAGCGCGGCGAACAATCCCGCGGCGGCGGCGGCAAAAAGCCGATCTGGCACCAATCGTCCGGCAATGATGTAAATTGCCACGCCGACCGCCATCTGGCTCAACAGCGACACGATCCGGCCAGCGAGGATTGCGTCGCCGACGATCGGCTCTACCAAGCTGACGACGAAAAATGACAGCGGAGGGTAATTGTTCGCGAACAATGCGTCCGGCGAGGGATAGAGCAAGCCTTCACCAAAGGCCCGGGCCACATGGCCAGCGTTCCAGCCTTCGTTGACGTTCAGCGAGGCGTGCGCTGGAAGCCACCACAGCCGTCCCAGCATCATCAGCAGGACGACAATGGCGGCGGACAGGGCCAGGCGGCGTGCCCGTGGCGTCCATTCTCCCCGGCCATGGTGATTCTGCGGCGGGTGCCCCTGCGGGCCTCCACCCTCAACATTCGCGACGGCTTGCATTGAAATCTGGCTGGACCTTCATACGTGTTGCAACATATTAGCAACAAGCAAAAAACCGCACCAGCGGATGCTCGGTGCCTTGAACGAGTCTCACTGCTGATGCCTTGGAAGTGCCTCTGTGGCCACTGTTTTGGATAGGGCCGAGGCGTCCCCGATGCCATCGGCATCCAAGTTGAGCGCCGCCATGTCAGCGGATCGTCGCACTCCCCCGCAGGTCAAACCCGGTTCCATTAAGACCGGCCGAACTCCGCGTATCGGCGTGATTCATAACGCACGCGCCCGCCACAACATCGGCCGGGACTTCCCGTTGGTGATCGACGGATGTGACCGCGTCATCCCCCGCACCCATGACGAACTTCACTCCGTGCTCGGCAGCTTTGTCGACAAAGGCATCGACACGCTGATCGTCGAGGGCGGGGACGGCACCGTTCGGGACATACTGTCGATCATCGCGCGCCACTTTCCCCGCTTTCGACCGAGCATGGCGATCGTGCCGTCCGGCAAGACGAACGCGCTGGCGCTGGACCTTGGCATCTCCTCACGCTGGACCCTGGACGATGCGGTGGCCGCGGCTGCCACCGGCCGGACGGCGGAGCGGACGCCGATCGAGATCATCCGTGATGGCCGTGTCGATCTGTGTGGGTTCATTTTCGGGGCCGGCGCCTATCTGCGTGCTACGAAGACCGCCCAGGGAGCGCATCGGATCGGTGCCTTCAATGGGTTGGCGGTCGGCATGTCGATCGCCGCGGGCGTGGGACAAACGGTATTCGGCAAGCCGCACAACCCCTGGCGGAGCGGAGAGCATATGCGCCTCGCATGGGATGCGGAGGAGGCAGTCGACGGCCCGCAATATCTGATCCTCGCCTCCACGCTTGGACGGATGCCGCTGCGCATCAAGCCGTTCGGCCAAGAGCGACTGGGCATGAAGATGCTGCGCATCGACGCGCCGGCTTCGCATGTACTGCGCGCCCTTCCTGCCATCCTGACCGGCGCGCAATGGGCATGGCTCGAGCGTGCCGGCTACCACCGGCATGACATGCGGCAGCTGCAGCTTTCGATGGAGGGCGGCTTCGTCCTCGACGGGGAGACCTTTCCGGGCGGTGACCTAATCTTGCGGCAGGGCGCCCCTGTGGCATTTGTGGTGCCATGACGGACGCCGCCCTCATCACCTTCGTCACGGGCGAACTCGACGTGCATGTCGAGCCCGAAGTGGAGGCCGTGGCGAGCCAGCTGGCGCGCGATCTCCATGGCGTCGCGATCCTCTATTATGGCTCGACGCTGCGCACCGGCGACTTCGACGGGGTGCTCGATTTCTACGTGCTGACCAGCCAGCCTGTCGGCAAGGCGATCCGCCGCCTTGGGATCCGCTGGCTTTGGCCGGACGTCAGCTATCACGAGGTCGTCGTCGACGGTCGTACGATCCGCGCCAAGGTCGCCACCATGCCGATCAGCACGTTCGAAATGGCGGCGCGCGGCCACATGCTGGATACGACGATCTGGACGCGATTCGTCCAGCCCGCCGCCTTGGTGTGGCAGGCCGATCCAACGATCAAGCACCGCGTCGTTCGGGCCGTCGCCGATTCGATCATGACGGCTGCGCGGTTTGCGGCAGTGCTCGGCCCGTCGCGGGGTGAGCCGCGGGATTTCTGGCTGGCGCTGTTCCGCGAAACCTATCGTGCCGAGCTTCGGGTCGAGCCGCCCGGGCGCGAGGCAGTGATCCTGATGCACGATCCGGATCGCTACACCCGCCTGCTACCGATTGCCTGGGAGGCGGCCGGCGTGGAGTTCGAGGAAGCGGACGGTTTGCTGGCGCCGGGCTTCGCCTTCGATCTGGGCCGGGCCACGGCACAGGCATGGCTCTACCGGGCCGACACGGGCAAGCTTCTCAACGTGGCGCGCCTGATCAAGGCTGCCTTCACGTTCGATGGTGCCGCGCGTTACGGCGCGTGGAAGGTGCATCGCCATACCGGCGTCGCGATCGAGTTGACGCCCTGGCGTGAGCGGCATCCGATCCTGGCGTCGTTCTCCGTTATCTGGCGGGTGCTTCGCGCGCGGACATTATGACATTCAATGCGTTGGTCCTCGCCGGGTCACGCGGCGGGGCGGATCCGGCAGCCGCTTATGCCGGCGTCGCGGACAAGGCGATGATCGAGGTCGGCGGGCGCACGATGCTGCACCGGGTAACCGACGCGCTGCGCGAGGCGGGCGCCAGCCGAATTCTTATCGTCGCCTCGTCAACCGCGGTGAAGGATCATGCGGCAACGCTCGGTGCCGAAGCGGTGGACGCTGCCCCGGGCCCGAGCCGAAGCGCGGCGCTGGGATTTGAGCTGCTCGGCGCGCCGCTGCTCGTCACGACGGCCGATCACGCGTTGCTCGAGGCGCGATTGGTGAGCGACTTTCTCGGGCGAGTCCCATCGGACGCTGACGTGGCCATGCTCCTCGCTGAGCGGGCGGTGATCGAGCGCGATGTGCCCGGTACGGAACGCACCTATCTGCGGTTTGCCGATGGCGCCTGGTCGGGGTGCAATCTCTTCTATCTCGCGACGCCGCACGCCATGCGCGTGATCGATTTCTGGCAAGGTGTCGAGGCGGATCGGAAGAAACCGTGGCGCATCGTCCGGCGGCTCGGCCCGCGCTTGCTTCTGCGGTACATCACCGGTCGATTATCGATCGCCACGGCGCTGGACCACGTGGGCGACCGTCTAGGTGCCCGCATCGCGATGGTGCCGAGCCGTTGGGGCCTTGCGGCAGTCGATGTCGACAAGCCGGCGGACCTCGATCTGGTCCGATCGCTGGTCGAAGCCCCCCTTCAGCCCGCAAGCGTCCCAGCCTAGAAATCGACGGCAATTCCCTTCTTCTCCCAATCGCCATAGCGCACGGGGTCGCGACCCAGAGGATCCTCCGCCGGCCGTGGAGCTTCCGCAGGCTTGGGCACCGGTTTGTTAGGCGTCAGATACGCTGGCGGTTTCACATGGGGCGGGCGTTTTGACATCGGCTCTTCCGGTTGCGGCGTTCAACCGCCACATGGGCGCGATGTCGGTCACCGCCAAGCCCCCACGCCGCCCCTCTCAGGACGCCACCAACCGCAATGCCCGTCGTCCGGCCGATCCGCCGGGTACTCCCGCCCGTCGCGCGGCACTTCGACTGCTTGACGCAGTGCTTCGCCGGGGCGACCCGCTCGAGGCGGCGTTGCCCGCGGCGACGCGTGACCTGAAGGAAGCCAATGATCGCGGCCTGGCCCACGCCATTGCCGCAGAGACGCTGCGGCGCCTGCCGGATCTTGATGCGCTGATCGACTCCGCCACTCGTCAGCGGCTTCCGCACGACGCCAAGGCGCGGGCCGCGCTGCGGATCGCCCTGGTGCAGACGCTCGCACTCGGCACACCGCCGCATGCTGCCATCGCTACCGTCCTGCCATTGGTGGACGGGGGGCCGCGCAAGCTCGTCCATGGCGTGTTCGGCTCCCTCACCCGCGGCGGCGGCGCCCTGCCGCCCGCGCCGACGCTTCCGGACGCGGTCGAGGACCGCTGGCGGAGCGCCTGGGGCAGTGACATGATCGAGGCAGCCGCACAGGCGATCGCGACACCGCCACCGCTCGACATCACCCTCGCTGCTCCAGACGGCACTTCGCCTGACGGGGTTTCGCTCGCGCCGAATCATCGCCGCCTGCACAATGCTCCGCCCGTTACGCAGTTGCCGGGGTTCGCCGAAGGGAACTGGTGGGTGCAGGATCTCGCCGCATCGCTGCCGGCGCGGTTGCTGGGGCGCGGGCCGGGCGCCGCGCTCGATCTGTGCGCCGCGCCGGGCGGAAAGACGATGCAACTCGCGGCTGCCGGGTGGGACGTGACGGCGCTGGAGATCGCTCCGGCACGTGCGGCGCGTCTTCATGAGAACCTCGCCCGCACGCAGCTGAAAGCGAAGGTGGTGATCGCCGACGCGCTGGCGTGGGAACCGGAAGCCCCGGTCGATGCCCTGCTGCTCGACGCACCATGCAGCGCAACCGGCATTTTCCGGCGCCATCCGGACGTGCTGTACCGCGCTCACCACGGCGTCATTGCGGAAATGGCCGCACTCCAGACAAAACTGCTCACGCGTGCCGCGTCCTGGGTCCGCCCGGGCGGCCGACTGGTTTATGCCACCTGCTCGCTTGAGCCGGCGGAAGGCGAAGAGCAACTGGCCCGCTTCCTTACCAACCATCCGGACTATCGTGTCCAGGCGCCCGAGCCCAGTGAGCTTCCCGACGGCATCACCGCGCAGGCCGACGGGTTCATCCGCACCCTCCCTGGGACCCTTGCCGGCCTTGGCGGATGCGACGGCTTTTTCATTGTCCGGCTCGTGCGCGCTTCCGCCTGATCGAAACGCACGTTAAGCATTGAACGTCATCCCGACGTTCGGGTCTTGCCCTGTCGATTGCGCCGCCGCTCCCGGTGCGCAGCCGGTGCAAGCACGATCGAAACACATTGCGAGTAGACCGTTGAAGCCTGTCCGTATTGCCCCCTCGATCCTGTCCGCCGACTTTGCGAAACTGGGCGAGGAAATCCGCGCGATCGATGCGGCTGGGGCCGATTGGATCCATGTCGATGTCATGGACGGCCATTTCGTGCCCAACATCACCATCGGCCCCGCCGTGGTGAAGGCGCTTCGCCCGCATACGACCAAGCCGTTCGACGTCCACCTGATGATCTCGCCGATCGACGCCTATCTCGATGCCTTTGCGGAGGCGGGCGCCGACACGATCACCATCCACCCGGAGGCGGGCCCGCACATCCACCGCTCGCTTCAGCACATCAAGTCGCTGGGCAAGCGGGCGGGCGTGGTGCTGAATCCGGGCACGCCGGCCAAGATGCTGGATTACCTTATCGACATGGTCGATTTAGTGCTGGTGATGAGCGTCAATCCCGGCTTCGGCGGCCAGAGCTTCATCGACAACCAGTTGCGCAAGATCGAGGCGATCCGCCGGATGATCGACGCGAGTGGCCGGGATATCGACCTTGAGGTGGATGGCGGGATCGATCAGCGCACGGCGCCGCTGGCGATCAGCGCCGGCGCCGACGCGCTCGTCGCGGGCACCGCCACCTTCCGTGGCGGGCCGTCCGCCTACGCCGACAATATCCGGACGCTGCGAGGCGGATGAAACCAACCGCGGAGACTCCTGCCGCCGACGGGATCGACGAAGGCAAGCGGCTGGTGCGGGCTGGCGGCGACAAGGGCCTGTCGCTCGCCGAACGGCTGACGGATCGCTTCCACCGCCTGACCTGGCGCACGCCGATCCACAGCATCCGTCTGAAGGGGCGGTACCCGCTGAAGCTGATCGCTGTGCCGGACGATCCGCTGTTCGGTGACGTGGAGCGAGGGCAGGCGCTGCTTGCGGGCAAGCTTTCGTTCCGCGGCGAAAGCCATGTCATCGAGGGTCTGGACCTGCGCAGCTTCGCGCCGCGACCAGCCATGGCCGATTATGTCCACAGCTTTGCGTGGCTTCGGGACCTCTCCAGTGTGGCGACCCGCGCCCAGGCGGCGCCAGTCGCAGAAGGGCTGATGGAGCGCTGGCTGGCGGCGCACGGTGAGAAGATCACCGCGCAGGCTTGGCGCCCGGACCTGTGGGGCCGCCGCATCCTGTTCTGGACCGCGCATGCCCCGCTGATCCTTTCCTCGACCGACCTCATCTACCGCTCGAAGGTGCTGAACGCCCTCGCGCGTGGGGCCCGGCACATCGACGGCAGCGCGGACAAGGCGCCGGCCGGCAATGCCCGCGTCGCAGCGTGGTGCGGCGTGATCGCGGCCGGGCTGTTGATCCCGGGCGGCGACCCTCGTCGCGCATTTGGCGAAAGCGGCCTATCCCGTGCACTCGGCTCCGCCTTGTTCGAGGATGGCGGAGTCGTCAGCCGCTCGCCAGAAGCGTTGCTCGACATCGTCATGCTGCTCGCCATGCTGCGGGAAACCTACGCGGCGCGCCGGCTTCTCCTGCCCGAGGTCATGGAGGAAGCGCTCGCCCGCATGGTCCCGGCATTGCTCGGCGTCTGCCACGCGGATCGTGGGCTTTCGAGCTGGCAGGGTGGCGGCCCCGTTCCGGCGGAGCAGGTCGCCCAAGTGATTACCGCCAGCGGCGTGCGCACCCGCCCGCTGCGCCAGGCGCGCGACTGGGGCTATCAGCGGCTGACCGCCGGCACCACCGTCCTCATCATGGACGCAGCGCCCCCGCCGGTTGCCCGCGTCGTGGAGGGCGGCTGCGCGTCCACCCTCGCCTTCGAGTTCTCGGACGGCGCGGCACGCATCATCGTCAACTGCGGCGGCGCGCGCGCGGCGGACGCCCGCCTGCCGACGCCGCTGATCGAGGGGCTGCGCACGACCGCCGCCCACTCGACGCTGACACTTGCCGACAGCAACTCCACCGCGATCCACTCCGACGGCACGCTGGGCCGCGGGGTAGCCGAGCTTGAGCTCAGCCGCCAGGAATCGGAAAATGCCAGCCGGATCGAGGCCAGCCACGACGGCTATGTGCGTCGCTTCGGTTTCGTGCATCGACGACAGCTGATCCTGACCGCCGAGGGACGTGAATTGCGCGGCGACGACGTTCTCCTGCCTCAGGGGCGCCGCCGCCGGACGGGTACGACGCCGTTCACGATCCGCTTCCATCTTGGCCCGGGCGTCGAGGCTTCACCGACCGCAGACAGCCTGGGCGCCGTGCTGCGCGTACCGGGCGGCGCAATCTGGCAGTTCCGCAGCCGCGGCGAATCGCTCGCGATCGAGGAAAGCCTGTGGATCGACTCGGACGGCCGACCGGTCGCCACTCAGCAATTGGTGATCGCGGGGGCTGCCGAGGCAGGCGGCGCGACCGTCAGCTGGAGCCTGAAGCGAGCGCGCTAGGCGCTTTTCTCGTCCGTCAATGCTTGTCGAGGCTTGGGGCAACGGCTCCGGCCCGCTAGGGGAGCGCGCGTCGAATGCGACGCACCGGGCCTGCTGCTCGATCGCCGCTCACCCACCCCTTGCTGCTCCCCGACGGGAGAAGCGGAAAAGAGTGTCATGACCACCATTCCCATTCGCCGCGCCCTGCTGTCCGTATCCGACAAGAGCGGCATCGTCGAATTCGCCACCACGCTTTCTGCCAAGGGGGTCGAGCTGGTTTCCACCGGCGGCACGGCCAAGGCACTGCGCGAGGCCGGTCTGGAGGTGCGTGACGTATCGGATCTCACCGGCTTTCCCGAGATGATGGACGGCCGCGTGAAGACGCTGCACCCGATGGTTCACGGCGGGCTGCTCGCGGTGCGCGATGACGCGGCCCATGCCGCAGCAATGGAAGAGCATGGCATCGGCGCGATCGATCTGGTCGTCGTGAATCTCTATCCTTTCGCCCAGACGGTCGCGAAGGGCGCCGATCGTCCGGAAGTGATCGAGAATATCGACATCGGCGGGCCCAGCATGGTGCGCTCGGCCGCCAAGAACCACGCTTATGTCGCGATCGTCACCGATCCGGCCGACTACGCAATCGTGGCGCGCGGCGAGACGACGCTGGAGGAGCGCAAGCGCCTCGCGGCCAAGGCATTCGCGGCGACCGCCACTTACGATTCGATGATCGCCAGCTGGTTCGGTCTGTCGGATCAGGGCGAGCAGTTCCCGGCTACCCTGCCCTTCACGCTCGAGGCACCCACCGTATTGCGTTATGGCGAGAACCCGCATCAGCAGGCTGCCTTCTATCGCCACGCTGGCTTGTCCACCCCGGGCATCGGTCAAGCCCGCCAGGTCCAGGGCAAGGAGCTGAGCTACAACAACCTCAACGATGCCGACGCCGCGCTGGAACTCGTCAGCGAGTTCCGCGATGCGGACCCGACCTGCGTCATCGTCAAACACGCCAACCCGTGTGGCGTGGCGACCGGCGCCACGTTGGCCGAAGCCTATGAGGCGGCGTTTGCTTGCGACACCGTGTCTGCGTTCGGCGGGATCATTGCCCTCAATCGGCCGCTGGATGCCGCGACTGCCAAGGCGATCACCGGCATCTTCACCGAAGTGGTGGTGGCGCCGGAAGCCGATGAGGAAGCGATCGCGCTGTTTGCGGCGAAGAAGAACCTCCGCTTGCTGCTGACGGGCGCGCTGCCCGATCCGAAGCGGGCCGGGCTGACCGCGAAGACGATCACCGGCGGCTGGCTGGTCCAGTCGCGCGACAACGGCCTGCTGTCGGAAGACATGCTGAAGGTGGTGACCAAGCGTCAGCCGACGCCGCAGGAGCTGGCCGACTGCCGCTTCGCCTGGACGGTGGCGAAGCACGTCAAGTCGAACGCGATCGTCTATGCCAAGGACGGCAGCACGGCGGGGGTCGGCGCGGGGCAGATGAACCGGCTCGAATCCGCGCGCATCGCCGCATGGAAGGCGAAGGACGCGGCCGACAAGGCCGGGTGGAGCGAGCCGCGCACGATCGGGTCGGCCGTGGCCTCGGACGCTTTCTTCCCCTTCGCCGACGGCCTGCTTGCGGCGGTCGAAGCGGGCGCGACGGCTGTGATCCAGCCGGGCGGCTCGATCCGCGACGCGGAAGTGATCGCTGCCGCCGACGAAGCTGGCCTCGCAATGATCTTCACCGGCATGCGCCACTTCCGCCACTGAGGCGCCGCTTGACCAGCCGTCACTCCGGGCTGTCTCCGGCGTGACGGCAAGCAGCGTCTAGCTGCGGGCGAACCACCAGGTGCCGTCGCGCTCCTCGCGGATCGCGCGGCCTTCGAGTTCCAATCGCCGAAGGTGCGCCAGCGCTTCCCCGGTCGCCATGCCGATGACGTCGAGGCCGATTGGCCGGCGGAAGAGAACCTTGAAGCAGTCGACGGCGCGCACCGGTCCGGCCGCCATCAGGTCGACGATCGCATCGAGTCGATCGAGATGCTCGGTCGCGAGCGCGTCCAGCCGCGTGTGGAGCCCGTAGAAGGGATCACCGTGCCCCGGCAGGACGAGCAGATCGTCCGGCAGTTGCTTGAACCGCTCGATCGAGCGCAGCCAGTCACCCAGCGGGTCCTCGTTGGTCTGGCTGACGTGCATCGACACGTTCGAACTGATCTTCGGCAGCACCTGATCGCCAGCGATCAGCACCCGCCGATCGTAATCGATGAGGCACGCATGCTCGGGGCTGTGGCCGCTTCCGGTAACGACGTGCCAGTCGCTGCCACCGATGCGCATCACCTCGCCGTCCTGGATGCGAGTGTATGCCACCGGCATGCGCGCGATCGACTTGCCGAAGCTGGACCAGCCGCGCGACGTGCCGTGCGCCACCTGCTCCTCGTCCCACCCGGCGCCACGCCAGAAGGCGATCTGCTCGGCCGGCACCTCCGGCTGCGCATCGGCCGCCAGCATCCGCACCATCAGCCATTCGGTGCGGGTCATGACGATAGCGGCATCGTCGAAGCGACGGGACAGCCAGCCCGCCAGGCCGACGTGATCGGGATGCATATGGGTGCAAAGGATCCGCCCGATCCGACTGCCGCTGAGCGGACCATCGAGGATCGTTCGCCACGCCTCGGTCGAGCGCGGGCTGGCTGTGCCGGTATCGATCGCCAGCAGATCAAGGCCATCGTCCAGGATCAGGCCATTGACGTGCTTCAGCGGCCCGGACATCGGCACGCGCCACCAGCGAATGCCGTCCATCACGGTCAGCAATTCGCCCGGCTGCGGTCCACGATCGCCGAATGGAAAGGTAAGACCGGCCCAACTGGTGGGCGTCAGCCCCTCATCCCCGATCAACGTGCGTAGATATGCCGTTGCCATGCAGGCAACGCTATCAGCATAACATTCGTTACGTCGAGAGGATTGTTGCCGTTCGTGTCTTTTGCGGTCCGCGGCGCTGGCCGATCATCTGCGCGCCGCGGACAAACCAATTAGCGGCGGAAAGGATCGTCGAACAGCGACTTGGCAGTGGGCACGCCTTCGTCGCCCGCGAGCTCCGCGTCGCGCGCCGCCTGCTGGCGCTCGGCACGCAACTGTTCGATCAGCGCTTCGCGATCGCCATCGAGGCGCGTGTCGACCGGCTGCGCCTCGACGCCGGCGCTCTTGGCGGCCTTGGCGACCGCAGCATCCAGCTCGCGCTGGGTGGTGAGGCCCAGCGTCACCGGATCCTTCGGCGTGATGTTGCTGATGTTCCAGTGCGAGCGATCGCGAATCGCCGCGATGGTCGTGCGGGTGGTGCCGATCAGGTTGGAGATTGCGCCGTCGCTGATTTCCGGATGGTTGCGAATGATCCAGGCGATGCCGTCCGGCTTGTCCTGTCGCTTGGAGACCGGCGTGTAGCGCGGGCCCTTGGTGCGGCGGACCTGCTCGGGCCCCTTGGTCATCTTCAGGCGATAGTTGGGATCCGCCTGACCGCGCTCGATCTCGTCCTGGGTCACTTCGTGGGCACGGACGGGATCACGGCCGGTCAGCTTCGTAGCGGCCGTGTCGTCGGCGATCGCCTGCACTTCAAGAATGTGAAGCCCGCAGAACTCCGCAATCTGCTCAAAGGTGAGCGACGTATTGTCGACCAGCCACGAAGCGGTCGCGTGGGGCATGAGCGGCTGGGCCATGCGAAAAGCCTTTCGGTATAAACAAATAGGGCCGCCCCTTACCGGAGCGGCCGCTTAACCTGCGATGATCTAATGCGGTGGGCCGCTAAGGGCAAGCGTTGCAAGTCACGCAGCCCGCGGGATCTTGATCGGGATCAGCGCGGACAGGAACTGTTCGGCGCTCGCGCGCCAGGTGAAGCCGGCGCCGGCCACCGCGCAAGCGGTGCGATCCAGTGCCAGTGCCTGCGCGATCGCCTGAGCTAGATCCGGGTGCATCGCGCCCGTTTCCGGCGTCAGGACGTCGAGGGGGCCGGGTACGGGATAAGCGGCGACGGGGGTGCCGCAGGCGAGGGCCTCGATCATCACGAGGCCGAACGTGTCGGTGCGGCTGGGGAAGACGAGGACGTCGGCGGTGCGGTAGCAGGCGGCGAGAGCGGTGCCGGTGCGGGGGCCGAGGAAATGGGCGGTGGGGAATCGCTGGCGCAGGCCAGCGAGCGCCGGGCCGTCGCCGACCACGGCCTTGCTGCCCGTAACGGCAACACGCAGGAAAGCCTCAATATTTTTCTCCACCGCGACCCGGCCAACGTACAACAGCAGCGGACGAGGGAGCACGGCGAGGGTGGGATCAACCTTGCCATCAGGTGTGAAATCGGAGGAGACGCCGCGGCCCCAGCGGCGGATGCGGTGGAGGCCCTGCGCCCTCAGCACGGCCTCTATCGTGGGGGTGGAGACGAGGATCGCGTCGGCCGGCTGGTGGAACCAGCGGATGAAACGCCATACCCAGGCGGGGTCAGCACCCGTGCGCGCCCGTACATATTCGGGAAATTGTGTGTGATAAGCGGTCGTGAATGGCCGGCGATGGTCGAGACATGAACGCCGCGCGGCGAGCCCGAGCGGCCCCTCGGTAGCGATATGAACCGCCTCAGCGCCGAACGCCGCGATCCGGCGGCCGACGCTGGCCGCATTCGCGATCGCGAGGCGGATTTCCGGATAGGTCGGGCAAGGCAGTGAGCGGAAGCCGGCGGGGGTGATCGCCAGCACCTCGTGCCCCATCGCGCGAAGCTCGCCGATCACCGATTCGAGCGTGCGCACGACGCCATTGACCTGCGGCGCCCACGCATCCGTGACGATCGCGATCCGCATGGCGATCAGGCTGCCAGCAGGAGGGACTGCGTGCGATCGCGCGCGGCGATCACGTCCGCCCAGTGGAGAATTTCCATCCGGCCGTCCACGTGCTCGACCAGCGCCGTCGCGCTCTCCACCCAGTCACCGTCGTTGTAGTAAGCGACGCCGCCGATCTCGCGGATCTCCGCGGTATGGATATGGCCGCAGACCACCCCGTCGACGCCTCGCGCGCCGGCGGCCTCCGCCACGATCTCCTCGAAGCGGGAGATGAAGGCGACGGCGTTCTTCACCCGCGCCTTGGCGTGCTTGCTGAGCGACCAATAAGGCAGGCCAAGGCGGCGGCGGCAGCCGTTCAGCAGCCGGTTCGCCGCCATCAGCAGCGTGTAGGCGCCGTCCCCAACATGCGCGAGCCAGCGGTGCGCGAGGGTGATCGCGTCGAACTCGTCGCCGTGGAGCACCAGCAGGCGGCGCCCGTCCGCGGTCTCGTGCACGGCGTTGCGGCGGATCGCGATGCCGCCGAAATCGAGGCCACAGAACTGGCGGAACACCTCGTCGTGGTTGCCGGGGATGAAGACCATCCGCGTGCCGCGGCCGGCACGCTTCAGCAGCCGCCAGACGACGTCGTTGTGCGCCGCCGGCCAGAAGAAGCGCCGCCGCAGTCGCCACCCGTCGACGATGTCGCCGACCAGATACATCGTGTCGCTGTCGACATGGTCGAGGAAGTCGATCAGCATCTGCGCGTTGCAGCCGCGGGTGCCGAGATGGACGTCGCTGATCCAGATCGTGCGGTAGCGGGTCCGCTCGACGATCCGTTCGGGCAGATGCGGGCGCGAATTGGCGAAATCGGCGAGGTCGGCGACGTCTGCCATGGAGATCGGGGCAAGCGTCACTGGTGCGAGCGTTGGTTGCATCGGCATGGCGGGGCCCTCCCTGCCGGATGCCGATAGCGGCGCCCCGTGACGCCCACGTCACAGCACGGTGACGGTTTCGAGTCAGGCGTCGAAGGCGATATGCCCCGGCTGTGCCGCCACGCGGGCGAGCCAGGCGCGGAGCGCGGGATGGGCCGACAGGTCGAAGCCGCCCTCGCCCGCCAGATGCGTGTAGGCGTAGAGCGTGATGTCCGCGAGCGTGAGGCGCTCGCCGACGAACCAGCCGCGAGTGGCGAGGTGCCGATCCATCAGGCTCAGCGCTTCGCGACCGGCGACTTCCTTGGCCGGCACCAGCGCAGCCTGCGCGGGCGAGAGGTTCGCCTCGCCGACCAGGTGCCGCCAGAAGCGAAGCGTCGCGATATTGGGTTCGTGGCTATATTGTTCCCAGAACATCCAGCGGAGCATGTCGGCATGCTCGAAGCGATCGCTGGGCGCCAGGGCGCTGCCGTGCGCCAGATAGGCGCAGGCGGCATTGCTTTCGGGGAGGAAGCGATCTCCCACCTGGAGGACCGGGATCCGGCCGGCGGCGTCCACACCAGTCAGGAACGAAGCGGTGCGCGTCTCCCCGCGGCGGATGTCATAGGCGCGCCGCTCGATCGGGATGCCGAGATGCGCGGCGGTGAGGCGGATCTTGTAGCAATTGCCCGAGACCGGGTCTTCGTGGAGGATCAGCGCACCCACCGTCCCGCTCACTTCATCGTCAGGACGATCTTGCCGACATGATCGCCCGCCTCCATCCGGCGGTGCGCCTCGGCAGCTTCGGCCAGCGGGTAGCAGCGATCGAGCACCGGGCGGAGCCTGCCCGCCTCGACATGCGGCCAGACGGTGCGGGAAAGCTCGTCCGCGACCATCGTCTTGAACGCCGTATCGCGGCCGCGAAGCGTGGAGCCGGTGAGCGTCAGGCGGCGGCGCATCACCTCGAAGATCGGGATGGTGGCGGTGGCCCCGCCCTGCACCGCGATCGAGACATGGCGACCGTCGTCCGCGAGGCACTTCAGGTTGCGCGGGACGTAATCACCCCCGACCATGTCGAGCACCGCGGCGCACCCCTTGCCGCCGGTGATCTCGGCGACGCGCGTAACGAAATCCTCGGTCTTGTAATTGATCGCGTGATCGGCCCCCAGCGCCTTGGCCGCGGCGACCTTGTCGTCGGAGCCGGCGGTGACGATGATCGTCAGCCCGAAGATGTTGGCGAGCGCGATCGCCATGGTGCCGATGCCGCTGGTGCCGCCGTGGACGAGCACGGTGTCTCCCTCGACCGCGAAGGCGCGTTCGAACAGGTTGGTCCAGACGGTGAAAAGCGTTTCGGGCAGCGCCGCCGCTTCCTCCATCGACAGCACCTCCGGCACCGGGAGGCACTGGCCGGCGGGTGCGACGGCATATTCGGCATAGCCGCCGCCGGCGACGAGCGCGCAGACCCGCTGGCCAAGCATCTCGCGCCCGACATCGGGGCCGAGCGCGACGATTTCCCCGGCGAGTTCCAGCCCGAGGATCGAGGGCGCGCCGGGCGGCGGCGGATAGCCGCCCTTGCGCTGCAATACATCGGGCCGGTTCACCCCGGCGGCGGCGACGCGAATCAGCACCTCGCCCGCCGCGGGCGTCGGCACGGGCCGTTCGACGGGCACCAGCACCTCCGGCGCGCCTGGCGCCTCCGGATCAATCGCCAGCATCGTCGTCGGAACATCGTGCATTGCTATCCCCTCGCCGCTTCCCGGGTTTCCCCGCCCGGTTGGTAGGCGTCGGCCTTATTGACTTCGCACCTGCAGCGGTCAACGATGCAGCCCATGGATCTGGATGATATCCTTGGGTCCCGGCCCGACGATCCCCTGCCCGCGTTACTGCGCGAGGATCTCGATCGTCTATCCGTTACCGAACTCGAAGCGAGAATTGGCGCGCTGGAAGGCGAAATCGATCGCTGCCGGCGGAAGATCGACAGCGCGGTTAATCACCGGGCAAGCGCCGACGCGTTATTCAAGCGATGAACGCTGGCACACTGGGCTGGCCAATCGCTCCCAGTGTGGAAGCCCCAGCGCTTGATGCCGGGCCCTCCCATCACGACATTGTCGGAAAGGACCCAGCTTCTGCCTGTGGTCCGCTAGGAGTATCCTGAATGCCATCCTTTGCCAGCGCTCTCGAGACCACGCTGCACAAGGCACTCGAGGCCGCATCATCCCGGCGTCACGAATATGCCACGCTCGAACACCTGCTGTTCGCGCTCGTCGATGACGAGCACGCCAGCCAGGTGATGACCGCGTGCGGCGTCGATCTCGGCGAACTCAAGACCACGGTCGCGCACTATCTCGACACCGAGCTTGGCGCACTGAAGGTCGACCAGCAGACCGACCCCTCGCCCACCAGCGGCTTCCAGCGCGTCGTCCAGCGCGCGATCCTGCACGTCCAGTCCTCCGGCCGCGACGAAGTGACTGGCGCCAACGTGCTGGTCGCGCTGTTCTCCGAACGCGAAAGCTATGCCGTTTATTTCCTGCAGCAGCAGGACATGAGCCGCCTCGATGCCGTCAGCTACATCAGCCATGGCGTCGGCAAGGGCGTGTCCGCGCCGGAAGCCTCCACGCCCAAGGGCGCCGAGGACAAGGAAGAGAAGAAGCCGGCGGAGAAGGCCGGCAAGGGCGAAAGCGCGCTCAAGCAGTTCACCGTCGACCTCAACGAGAAGGCGCGGAACGGCAAGGTCGATCCGCTGATCGGCCGCGGGCCGGAGGTAGACCGCACGGTGCAGATCCTGTGCCGCCGCTCGAAGAACAACCCGCTCTATGTGGGCGATCCGGGCGTCGGCAAGACGGCGATCGCGGAAGGCCTGGCGCGCAAGATCGTCGAGGGCGACGTGCCCGACGTGCTGAAGCCCGCCGTGATCTATTCGCTCGACATGGGCGCGCTGCTCGCCGGCACGCGCTACCGCGGCGATTTCGAGGAGCGGCTGAAGCAGGTCGTCAACGAGCTCGAGAAGATGCCGCATGCGGTGCTCTTCATCGACGAGATCCACACCGTGATCGGTGCCGGCGCGACCAGCGGCGGCGCGATGGATGCATCGAACCTGCTGAAGCCGGCGCTGTCGGGCGGCACGATCCGCTGCATCGGATCGACCACCTACAAGGAGTTCCGCAACCACTTCGAGAAGGATCGCGCGCTGCTGCGCCGGTTCCAGAAGATCGACGTGAACGAGCCGACGATCGAGGATACGATCAAGATCCTCGCTGGCCTGCGCTCCGCATTCGAGACGCACCATGACGTCAAGTACACGCCCGACGCGATCAAGTCGGCGGTGGAGCTGTCGGCGCGCTACATCAACGACCGCAAGCTGCCGGACAAGGCGATCGACGTGATCGACGAGGTTGGCGCGATGCAGATGCTGGTGGCGCCGTCGAAGCGGAAGAAGACGATCACGCCCAAGGAGATCGAGCAGGTCATCGCGACGATGGCGCGCATCCCGCCGAAGAGCGTGTCGACCGACGACAAGAAGGTGCTCGAGACGCTCGAGACCGATCTGAAGCGCGTCGTGTTCGGCCAGAACAAGGCGATCGAGAACCTGGCGAGCGCGATCAAGCTCAGCCGCGCTGGTCTGCGCGATCCGGAAAAGCCGATCGGCAATTACCTCTTCACCGGCCCCACCGGCGTCGGCAAGACGGAAGTCGCCAAGCAGCTTGCGACGATCATGGGCATCCCGCTGCAGCGGTTCGACATGTCCGAGTACATGGAGCGCCACTCGGTCAGCCGGCTGATCGGTGCGCCTCCGGGCTATGTCGGCTTCGACCAGGGCGGTCTGCTGACCGACGCGGTCGATCAGAACCCGCATTGCGTGCTGCTGCTCGACGAGATCGAGAAGGCGCATCCCGACCTGTTCAACATCCTCTTGCAGGTGATGGACAACGGGCGCCTGACCGACCAGCACGGCAAGACGGTGGATTTCCGCAACGTCATCCTGATCATGACGACCAATGCGGGCGCCAGCGACATGGCACGCGAGACGCTGGGCTTCGGCAATCTTTCCCGCGAGGGCGAGGACGAGCAGGCGGTGCAGCGGCTGTTCACGCCGGAATTCCGCAACCGTCTCGATGCGATCGTGCCGTTCAGCTACCTGCCGACCGAAGTGGTCGCCCGGGTGGTGGACAAGTTCATCCTCCAGCTGGAGCTGCAGCTGGCGGACCGCGACGTCCACATCAAGCTCGACGACGAGGCGCGCCAGTGGCTCACCACCAAGGGTTATGACAAGCTCTATGGCGCGCGCCCGATGGGCCGCCTGATCCAGGAGAAGATCAAGCAGCCGCTGGCCGAGGAATTGCTGTTCGGCAAGCTCGTCCATGGCGGCGAGGTCGTCGTGAAGCTGAAGGACAATGCGCTGACGTTCGAGATCGTCGGCGCAGCGCCCAAGAAGCCGAAGCGTAAGGGCCGGGCCGCGAAGGTCACGGTGGAGTGAACCAAAAGGGCGCCGGTCGCGGGATCGGCGCCCTTCTTCTTTAGAGCGGCGTCCGGTCAGCCATCCAGCGCAAAGCGGGCGATGACAAGCCGGTCGAGCAGCGCGGCGACGGCGGCGGGCGGATTGTCCGGTGCCTCGCGCAGCCACCAGTCGAGGATCTCGATCGTGCTCGTCACCGCGACGCGAATGGCGAGCGTGCGCGGCAGCCACGCGGGCGACAGGTCTGGCAGGCTGGCGACCCGCGCCATCGCCTGACGCGCGACTTCGCCGCGAAGGGCATCCCCGGCCCCGACGAGAAGGGCGTGGAACACGGTGCGGCGGGCGGCGACTGCGTCCACCAGCGCCGCGGACGCCCTGCCGCTGTCCGCCGCGAGCAGGGCGGGCATCATCGTGGCGGCGATCTCGTCGGTGACCTGCGCCACCGTATCGATCAGCAGCGCGCGCACGTCCGCGTAATGGCGGAAGAAGGTGGCGTAGCCGATGCCGGCGCGGGCGGCGATCATCGCGCCGGTGATCTGGTCGAGCGGCATCTCCGCGAGGAGCGACAAGAGCGCCTGCTGCATCGCTGCGCGTGACCGCAGGACTCTCGCATCCGGCCGCCCGGCCCTTGACTCTGCCACGCTCGTTCCGATCTTATGATAAGATACTGATCATAACTGGAGGCGAAGCATGCCAACAGCGCCAGCACAAGTCGAGGCCTGCCCATTCCATGCGGCGGGCGACAGCAAGTCCCGCCGCGCCGCGGGGCCCGGCAGCGTGCCGGATGCACAGCCGGTGACGAGCTATGCCGATGCGCGCGACGTGCTGCGGCAGCCGGATATGCGGCAGGCGGGGTTCAAGGCGGAGCTGGTTCATCGTCGCGGCAACCCGACTCGCCCGCCGGTGCTTTACCTCCACGGCCCCGCGCATCGTCGCCAGCGCGCCGCCGCGGCGCGGTTCTTCGCGCCCAAGGTAGTCGACGAGAAGCACCGCCCGTTCATTGCGGAGAATGCCGACCGGCTGATCGAGGATCTGCGGCGGAGCGGGCGGGCGACGCTCGACACGCTGGCGCTGGACCTTGCCGTGAGTGTCGCGGCGCAGATCGTCGGACTGACCGAGAGCGACAAGGCGGGGATGATCCGGCGGATCGACGGTTTCCTGTCGATCGGCAGCAGCGGGCGGACCGACGCGGGGCATCGCGCGATCACCGCGATCCTCGGCCAGCTGCGCATGCTCCACTTCCACTGGCGCGACGTTCGGCCTGCGATCAAGGCGCGGCGGGCGGAACCGCGCGAGGACGTGATCTCGCACCTGATCGGCGACGGCTATCGCGATCTCGATATCCTGGTGGAATGCGTCACCTATGGCGCGGCCGGCATGGTGACGACGCGCGAGTTCATCACCATGGCCGGCTGGCATTTGCTGGAGAATGACGCGCTGCGCCGCGACTTCCTGGAAACCGACCGCGCGGGACGGATCGCGATCCTGGAGGAGATTCTGCGTCTCGAGCCGGTGGTGGGCATCCTCTATCGCAAGGAGGATGGCGCCGGCACGCCGCTGGCGCTGGACATCCGCGCCGCCAACACCGACGCCGCGGCGATGGGCGAATGCCCGTTCCAGCTGCGTGCCGATCGCACCCGAGGTGAGCGTGTGCCGGGCGCGGGGCTTGCCTTTGGCGACGGCGAGCATCGCTGCCCCGGCGCGGGCGTCGCGCTGGCGGAGGCCGAAGTGTTACTCGACCGTCTGTTGCGTGTGCCGGGGCTGCGACTCGAACGGGTGCCCGACATCAGCTGGAACCCGCTGGTCACGGGGTACGAGCTGCGCGGGTGCGAGCTGGTGGTGGACCGGGCGGCTGCTACCGGCTGATCTGGCCCGCGAGAAGCTGGCGCAGGATGCGGCGCGGCTGGCTCTCACCGCCCGGACCCCAGCTGGTGGTGAGCGGGATTCCTGCCGGGCTGACCACGACAATGCCCGGCAGCGCCTCGCCACCGAGCGCGCGCAGGGCGTGCCGGCGGCGGCGATCGCACGGGAGCAGCAGCCAGGGCATGCGGCTGGTGCGGGCGTAATCGAGCGCCGCCGGACAGGTCGCGTCATCGCTGACGAAGAGCACCTCGATACCAGCGGCGCGCAGCCGGGGGTAAGCGGCGATCAGTTCGGGCACGAAGGCGCGGCACGGGCCGCACCAGCTGGCGCCATAATAGATCGCGATCGCCTTCGTCCCGGGCGGGAGCATTGCGGTCGTGATCCGTCCCTGATCCAGCCGATGGAAGCGTGAGCCGAGCGGAGCGGCGGCGCCGCCCACTGCAGGCTCTACGGGACGGGCGGCCGTCGGTGGCGCTGACGCGAGCGAGAGGAGCCCGCAGGCCAGCAGCGCGCGCGGGCTAAAGATGCGCATTGATCCGCACAAAGAAGGTCCGCGGGAGGCGCGGGCCATAGACATAGTCGCTGTCGCGATTGGCGCCGACCTCCAGATCGCGCTGGCGAACGTCCGTCAGGTTCTTGATCCCGACGGTAATGTCCACTTCACGTTCGCCATCGCCGATCGGGAAGTGGCGCGTTCCGGTGAGATCGAGCACCAGGTGATCGTCGCTGCGCCGGATCGCCCCGAGACGATTGTTCAGGACGCGCATCGAGCCCGTGTAGCGCGCGGCGAGCAGTGCATCGAACCGGGGCGCCGCCCGCCATACCATCTGGGCGACGGCCGAGACGCGCGGGGATTTCAGGTAGCGCCGCGTGGTGAGCAGCCTGTCCTCATCCTCGAACACCGCCTGCGCATCGTCATAGCGGGCGTCGATATAGGCGCCGCCGATGCTGGCGTTCAGCGTAGGCGAGAAGCGATAGGACGCGCTCATCTCCGCGCCGGCGACGCGGCTGCCACCCGCGTTCGAGCGGGTGCGCAGCAGGCCGGCGCCCGCACCCTCCTCGATCGGGCCGAGGAAGAAGGTGTCGCGCAGGCGGGTGAGATAGGCCTGGCCGTCGAGCGTGAAGGCGCCGTCAGCCCAGGTCGGCCGCCAGTCGAAGCCGAGTGCGACACTGTGCGCCCGTTCCGGCTGGAGGCCCGGCGCATTGACCACCCGGATCGGATCGCTGCCGAGCACGTCGACATGAATGTCCTCGCTGAACACCTCCGGCGCGCGATAGCCGGTGGAGTAATTGGCGCGCAGCACCAGCGTAGGGTTGGGGGAGGCCCAGACGCCGATGCGGGGAGAGACGACCACATCGTCCAGTTCCGAGCTCTTGTCGGCGCGCGCACCGATCACGAGCCGCAACGCCTCGCTTAGCGTCCATTCGTCCTGCACGAAGGCACCGAGCGTGCTGAAGCGATCGTCGACGATCGTCGCGAGCGGCTGCGCGCGCACATCCTCGCTCCGGTCGACCACCTTCTCATGGCGATATTGCACGCCGGCGAGCAGCGCGTGTGCGCCGGCCAGAGTTTCGAGCCGTGCCTCGCCGTAGTGGAAGGTGTTGCTGGTGCGGCCATATTGCCGGCGGCTCGCTGCGATCGCATCCGACAGTGCGGCGGGATCGTATCCGGGCGCGCCCGGATTGGTCTCTACGTCGCCAAGCCCGCCGTAGAAGCTGCGTCGCTTCAGCGCCGCAACGGCATAGCTGCCGACGAGCCGCGTGTCGGCCCCAAGCTGCTGCGTGATGGTGATCGAGCCGCGATGAAGATCACTGTCGATCTGTTCGGCGATGTTCGCGAGATAAGCCGGGCGATCGAGCAAGTTGCCGCCGCGCCGCCGCTCGGCGGTGAACTGGTAATCCATGCCGATGGTGGTTTCGGGCCCGGGCTGCCATTCGCCGCGCGTGCCGGCGGTGACCATGCGGCGGCGGGCGAGCTCGCTATAGCCATCATCGTTGAGGTCGACGGCGGGGCTGTATTCCGCCTGGGCGAAGAGGTTCGCGAAGCCGTGCTCGAATGTCTTGGCGCCGAGCAGCGAGCCGAACACCGCGGGTGTCCCGGCGATGAGCTGGCTGTCGATCGTCGCCTGAATCCCGTCGCGCGCGGGGCGAACCGGGATCACGTTGACGACGCCGGCCACCGCGCCGGGGCCGTAAAGCACCGAGGCACCGCCCTTCACCACCTCGATCCGCTCGACCAGGATCGCGGGGATCTGCTCGACGCCATAAACGGCGGCCACCCCCGTCACGAGCGGCAGGCCATCGAGCAGGATCTGGTTGTAGGCGCCGGGCAGGCCGAGCAGCTGGATCTCGGTGGTGTTGCAGTTCTGGCAATTGCTCTCCGACCGGGCGGCCGGGAGGAAATCGATCGCATCGGCAAGGTTCCGCGGCGCGGCGCGACGGAGGATGGCCGGGCCGATCACGTCGGTGCGCACTGGCGCCTCGCGGATCGTACGCGGTGTGCGGGTGCCGGTGACGACGAGCGTGCCGTCCTGCGCCGACTCCCCCGCCGGCTCCACCGGGCGCTGATCGCTGGCTGCTGCCACGGCGAGGGCCAGTGTGATCACATGCTCTTCCAGCCCTAAGATAGTTAGTCTTTGCTGTGTTTGTTGCGTGAGCGCAAGTCGGCAGCGGTACGGCAGTTCAACTTGGCGGGATCAGGCCCTAAGGTGGCGCGATGACGCTTTCCGCCGCCGATCGTGCTGCCGCCTTCCGCAAGACCCGAGAGGCGAGCCTGACCGAGATTGCCGAAGATTATGTCGAGTTGATCGGCGATCTCATCGCGCAGCGCGGCGAAGCGCGCCTGACCGACATCGCCGAGCGACTGGGTGTCGCCCAGGCCACCGCATCGAAGGTGATCGCGCGGCTGCGACGCGACGGGCTGGTCGAGAACGCCCGCTACCGATCGATCTTCCTCACCGAACGCGGCCGCGAGATGGCCGATGCCTCGCGCGAGCGGCACCGCATCGTCTTCGAATTCCTCCGCGCGCTGGGGCTGGAGGAATCGATCGCCCACGCCGATTCGGAAGGGATCGAGCACCACGTGAGCGACGCGACGCTGCTGAAGCTGAAGGAGCTGACGCAGAAGCTGCGCAGCTGACGCGGTGATGGGACCGACCACAACCGGCTAGACGTTGGTATGATGGCGCGGGGATCCGCGCGCCACGATTTTCCGTCGCACACGACAGGCGACGGAGCTTTCTGGATGCGTGCTTCAGCGATGCCGGACGAAGGCGGTGCAGGGCCAACCGGGCGGTCGCTCGTCTGGCTCGTCTTCGCCGTCTTCTTCATCTGGGGTGGTGCGACCAGCCTCAACGACGTCCTCATCCCGAAGCTGAAGGGCCTGTTCGCGCTCACCTATGCCGAGGCGATGCTGACGCAATTCGCCTTCTTCGGCGCCTATTTCCTGTTCTCCATTCCCGCCGGGCAGATGGTGTCGCGTGTCGGCTATGTCCGCGGGCTGGTAATCGGCCTTGCGGTGATGGCGGCGGGCGCGCTGCTGTTCTGGCCGGCGGGGCTTTCGGGCGCTTACTGGCCGTTCCTGATCGCGCTGTTCGTCCTCGCCGCCGGGATCACCGTGCTGCAAGTGGCGGCCAATCCGCTGATCGCGACGCTGGGCCGGGCGGACGGGGCAAGCAGCCGGCTGACCTTCGCCCAGGCGTTCAACTCGCTCGGCACGACCATCTGGCCCTATATCGGTGCGCAGCTGATCCTGGGATCGGTGGCGGCCGCACCGGCACCGACAGAGGCGGCCCAGGCAGCCGCCTTTCGCAGCGCCGAGACGGCGATCGTCGGCCATATCTACCTTGGCATCGCCGCGGTGCTGGCGTTCGTCGCGGCGGTGTTCTGGACCAGGCGCAACGTGCTGCCGACGCGCCGGCCGACGGGGATCGGGTTCGCCGACAGCCTTTCCCTGCTTGGCCAGCCACGGCTGCGCTTCGGCACGATCGCGCTGTTCCTCTATGTCGGTGCCGAGGTTTCGATCGGCAGCCTGCTGGTGAGCTATCTCGAACAGCCGGACACGCTGGCGCTGAGCGCACACCGCGCCGGCGAGCTCCTGTCGCTCTACTGGGGCGGCGCGATGCTGGGGCGGTTCCTCGGCGCATGGCTGCTGCGGCGGATCAACCCGGGCAAGCTGCTGTCGGTGTTCGCCGCGGCGGCCGCAGCGCTCGTGCTCCTTTCCATGGCGACGAGCGGGGCGGCGGCGGGCGGCTCGCTCATCGCGGTCGGACTGTTCAATTCGATCATGTTCCCGACGATCTTCTCGCTGTCGCTGCAGGGGCAGGGCGACAAGGCGGCGGAGGCATCGGGGCTGCTGTGCATGGCGATCGTCGGCGGCGCAGTGGTGCCGATCCTAACCGGCGGGCTGGCGGACGCGCTCAGCATCTCCGGCGCGCTGATCCTGCCCGCCCTGTGCTACCTCGCGATCGCCGGCTTTGGCCGATCCGCGCGCCAGCCGGTGGAGGGCTGAGATGCGCCGCCTCTCCTGGCTGCTGGGCCTGGTGCTCGGATCGTCCCTCGCGGCACAGGCCAGCGCACAAAGCGAACCAGCGCGCCGAATGGAGCACGATCCGGTCGCGCACCAGCACGGCACCGACGCGCCAACGTCGCTCACCGGGGAATGGGGCGGGCTGCGCGCACGGCTGCGCGACGACGGCGTCGACCTGACGATCGGCTATGTCTCCGAGACCGCATGGAACCCGCGCGGCGGCGAACGCGAGCGGGTGCGCGAGACCGGGCAGCTCGCGATCGGCGCGACGATCGACACCGGCAAGCTGATCGGGCTGGAAGGTGGGACGTTTCAGGCGACGGTCACCTACCGGCGGGGGAAGGACCTCGGCGCTGCCGCGGGGCTGGGCGTGCTGCAGCAGGTGCAGGAGGTTTATGGCCGCGGGCAGACGTGGCGGCTGACGCAATTCTGGTATCAGCAGGCCTTCGCCAATGGCCATGCCGACGTGAAGCTGGGGCGGCTGACCCAGGGCGAGGATTTCGCGGCCTTCTCGTGCGACCTCCAGAACCTGAGCTTCTGCGGTTCGCCGCCGGGCAATCTGGCGGGTGATTACTGGTACAACTGGCCGATCAGCCAATGGGGCGCGCGGTTGCGCGTTAAGAACGAGCGTTTCTATGCCATGGTGGGCGCCTATGAGGTGAACCCGCGCAACCTCTCCAATCGCTTCACCATCGGCCACTTTCATGGCGCGAAGGGCGTATTGGTGCCGGTCGAGGTCGGCTATACGCCGCGCCTTGGGCCTGGCGGCCTGCCGGGCAGCTATCGCGTCGGCGCCTGGTACAACAGCGCCAAGGCGGACGATGTCGGGCTGGACATCAACCGCGCGCCGATTGGCGTGACCGGCCTTGCCCCCTTGCAGCGCCAGGGACGCTATGGCGTCTACGCGCAGTTCCAGCAGCAGCTCACCGGCAGCGCGGAAGATGGGCCCGGCGGCGCGACGACCACCCGTGGGCTGACGGCGTTCCTGAACGTCACCCAGACCGACCGGCGCACCACGGTGACCGACAATCAGGTCGCCGCCGGGCTTTCCTACAAGGGCATGTTGCCGAGCCGGCCGCTGGACGAGGTGACGTTCGCACTGGCGCGCACCAATGTGAACGCGCGGGCGCTGCTGGCGCTGGCGCCCGGCGCGGCGCGACCCGATGCGGAATACGCGGCCGAACTCGCCTATTGCATCCACGCAATCGACTGGCTGACGTTGAGGCCGAACGTGCAATATATCGCCAATCCCGGCGGGTTCAGGGATGCGCGCGACGTCGTGGTGATCGGCCTGAAGGCATCGCTGACGCTTTGAGGCCGGGCTCGGCAGATGCGATCAGGAGGCCGGCAAGTCGAGGTCAGCGAGCTTGGCGGCAAGATCCGTCTGGCGGAAGGGCTTGGTCAGCCGGCTGAGATCGGCCCCGATCCCGTCGAGCTCGGCATAGCCCGAAATGACGAGGATCCTTACGTCCGGCTGGCGGAGCCGCACTTCGCGGGCCAGCTCCGGCCCGGTCATGCCGGGCATCAGGTGATCGGTGACGAGCACGTCGATGCCGAGCCCGCCGTCGATCAGCTGCAGCGCCTCGGCGGCCGAGGCGGCTTCCACGACCATATAGCCAAGATCAGCCAGCATGTCGGCGGTGCTGGCGCGCACCAGTTCCTCGTCGTCGACCAGCAGCACCGTGCCGGCGGCAGGGCCGATCGCTTCCTCTTCCCGCTGTTCGGGCTGAAGCGCAGCCGTGCGGCTGACCGGCAGCCATATGTCGACGTTCGTGCCAAGGCCGAGTTGGCTCTGGATCGTCATCGCGCCGCCGAGTTGCGCGGCGAGGCCGTGGACCATCGAGAGGCCAAGGCCCGTGCCGCGGCCGATGCCCTTCGTCGAGAAGAACGGCTCCACCGCCTTCTTCAGCGTCACGGCGTCCATGCCGGTGCCGGTGTCCGCGACCGACAGGCGCACGTACTGCCCGGGCAGAAGGCGCGAGCGATGATCGCCCGCAACATCGTCGCACGACACGGAAATGCGGATCGTGCCGCCGTCGGGCATGGCGTCGCGTGCGTTCACGCACAGGTTCAGCACCGCCATCTCGATCTGGTTCGGATCAGCCGTGGCCGCCGGCAGGTGCTCCGCCACGTCAAGCACGACCTGGATCTGCGGGCCGGTGGTGCTGCCGACGAGATCGGCCATCTCCGTCACCAATGCGCCGACATCGACCGCAACCGGCTGGAGCGGCTGGCGGCGCGCGAAGGCGAGCAGCCGCTGGACCAGCACCTTCGCGCGCTCGGCCGATTGCAGTGCGCCGGTAATCAGCCGCTGCTCGCGCTCGCCGCCGATCCCCTTGCGATGGAGAAGATCGAGCGAGCCGATGATCGGCGACAAGAGATTGTTGAAATCATGGCTCACGCCGCCGGTCAGCTGCCCCATCGCCTCCAGCTTCTGGCTCTGGCGCAGCTGCTCGTACGCCTGTTCGAGCTCCGCGGTGCGAGCGGCGACGCGCTCCTCGAGCGTCTCGTTCAGGTCGCGCAGATGCTCCTCGGTGCGTTTCTGGCGATCGATGTCGACGACGACGCACAAGGCGCCGGCGATATCGCCTTCGCCATCGAACAACGGCACGCCGCTCACGCGCACCCAGGTCTCGTGGCCCTCGTCGGAGAGGTGAAGGAATTCGGCGCCCGGCACCATCTCGCCGCGCAGCGCCCGCGCGCCGGGGAACATATGAGGTTCGACGCGGCGCCCCTCTTCGTCGTAGCCGATCCAGCGATCGCGCGCGTTGCGCAGGCGCGAGGGGATCTGCGCTTCCGGCACGATGCGCCTGTAGGCGGGATTGCACAGCAACAGCTGCGCATCCGCGTCCACCACGATCACTCCCACCGGCAAATGCTCGACGAGCGTCGCGAGCCGGCTCCGCTCTGCGATCAGCCGCGCCTCATTGTCGCGCAGCGCCGCCTCAACCGCCTTCTGATGCGTGACGTCGATCTGAATCCCGTCCCACACCACCGACCCGTTCGGCTGGAGGCGCGGCGCGGAGATGATCCGGCACCAGCGAATCTCGCCGTCGACGTGGCGGAAGCGGAGCTCCACATCGATGGTCGAAAGCGCCGCGAGCGCTTCCGCCTCAGCCTGTTTCAGGCGCGGGCGATCTTCGGGAAGGATCAGATTATAAGGGATCCTATGATCGGCGAGGACGGCATCGGCAGGTACGCCCGTCAATTGCTCGTGGCTTTGCGACACGTGGAGGAAACGGCGCTCCGGCCCCTCCTCGACCTGGAAGACGAGGCCGGAGGGGATGTTGTCGGTAAGCGCACGAATGCGCGCTTCGCTCTCGCGCAGCGCAGCTTCGGCGACGACCCGGCTCGTCGCATCCTCGACGCGGTGGATGATCGCCGTGACGGTGCCGTCGGCGCCAAGAACCGGGGTGTTCACCGGATCCCACCAGCGCTCCTCAAAGCCGCCACCGGGGTGCGGGATATCGTACTTCTGAAGCGACATCGTATCGGGCCGCTTGCCCGCCAGCGCCCGCTCCAGCGAGGCCCTGAGGTTGGCGACGCCGTTGGCGACCGGATCATCGGGATTGTCCGGCATGGCTTCGAACACGCCGCGCCCGATCAGATCATCGCGGGTCCGCATGACGGCCGTGAGATACGCCTGATTCACCTCTACGATGGTGAAGCGCGGTGCGTCCGGCGCCACCACCAGCATCGGCGTCGGCGCCGCGGCGAAGAGCGCGTGATAATCCGGCGCTGACGGGGTCGAAGAGCCGAACATCGTTTAATAACCCATGTTGCCGTCGCTCGATCGCCGGCCCGCAATAGGCTGCGTCCGGCTATCCGCAAGGGCAAGATAGCCGGGTATCGGCGGGAACCGTGCCCCGGCCGACGTCGGCTACGCGTTTAGCGTGCCGGCGGCCCCATGCTGGATCGGGCGCGCTTCATCCGCAAGCAGGACGGGCACGCCGTCACGGATCGGGTAGGCAAGGCCAGCGGCTTCGGACAGCAGTTCCCCCGCTGCCGCATCATATACCAGCGGCGTGCGCGTGACGGGGCAGACCAGCCGTTCGAGCAGCCACGGGTCAATCGTCTCCGAGGCATGCGACGGCGACGCGCTGCTCACTGCAGCGTCACCCGATCATCGCCGTCGTGACGGCCGAAGAACTGCATCAGCTGCACGATCAGCTCGGCGCGAGGCGCGATCCCGTCCGCTTCGAGCAGCGCCTGTTTCGCCGCGACGTCGAACGGCGCGATCTGGGCGATGCCGTTGACGAGGCTCTGGTCGTCGAGCCGCGAGACGGCTTCCCAGTCGACCGCATAACCCTGCCGATCGGCGAAGCGGCGTGCTTCCATTTCCAGCGCGGCGCGCGCGCCGAGCGAGAGCGTCTCGGGCTCCGCATTCGGCAGCAGTTCGGCCTCGACCTGCCGGAAGAGCGTGGTCGCTTCCAGCTCGCGCTCGACCCGGAACAGCGCCAGCCCTTCGAGTACGAGGTTCGAGCGCCCGTCGTCGAGCATCTCGATCTCCGCGATCCGCCCGAGGCAACCGATGTCGTAGAGCGGCGGGCGGTCGCCCGCGCCCTGCTCCATCGCCCGCGGCTGGATCATCCCGATCCGCCGGTCGCGCGCCATCGCATCGGACACCATGGCGCGATACCGTGGCTCGAAGATATGCAACGGCAGGTGCATGCCGGGGAACAACAACGCCCCCGGCAGCGGGAAGATCGAGATCCGCGTCATCCGAACAGGATCGCGGAGAGCCGCCGCCGCTGCGCCGACACCCAGGGGTCCTCCAGTCCGACCACTTCGAACAGCTTGAGGAGCTGCTGGCGGGCGGCGCCCTCGTTCCACTCGCGATCCTTGGCGGTGATGGCGAGGAAGCCGTCCGCCGCGGCATCACGGTTGCCCGCCGCCATCTGGGCATTGGCAAGATCGAACTGCGCCTGCAGATCATCCGGGTTCGCCGCGACCGCCGCCTCCAGCGGCGCGAGATCGTCGACCGCCGGTGCCGACTGGGCGAGCGCCAGCGCGGCACGGGCGCGCTCAATCTCCGGCCGCTTGGCGACGTCCTCCGGCAGCGCGGCAAGCGCGGCTTCCGCTTCTTCCTGCGCCCCGGCAGCGATCAGCGCGCGGACCCGTCCCGAGAGAACGCCGGGATGCTCCGGCGCCATCTCGAACAATTGATCGAAAATCGAGAGGGCCCGTTCGACATCCCCCTCACCCAGCACCTGCTCGCCCATCGCGATCAGCGGCTCGAGCTCGGCCTCCTGCGCCTGTGCCTCGCCTTCGATCGGCAACTGGCGGAGCAATTGATCGATCGTCGTGCGCAGCGCCGATTCCGTGCGCGCACTGGTCAGATCCGCGACCAGCTGGCCCTGGAACATCGCATAGACGGTCGGGATCGAGCGGATCTGGAATTGCGCGGCAATGAACTGGTTCTTGTCGGTATCGACCTTCGCCAGCACCACGCCCTTGTCGGCATAGTCGGCCGTCACCTTTTCCAGGATGGGCGTCAGCGCCTTGCACGGCCCGCACCATTCGGCCCAGAAATCGATGATGACGAGCTTCGTCATCGACGGTTCGACCACGTCGCGGCGGAACGCCTGGACGGCATCCTTCTCCGCGGCACTCATTCCCAGCGTAGCCAAGGGCTGCTCCCGATATTGCGATCAGCCCCTTATGTGGTGACGGGCCGGGGGAAGCAAACCCCCGGCCCGCCGGTTAGCGCATCAATCCTGGGGTGCCAGGATCAGAAAGCGGCGGTCACCGAGAAGACCACCGTGCCCTTGTCGATCCGGCTGCCGTTCTTCGTCGAGGAGAAGTTGGGCTGTAGATAGCCGATGTCGCTGCGCTTGATGTTCGTATCGACGAAAGCGACGCCCAGCGTCAGCGGCGTGGTGGGCACCGCGAAATCGACGCCCACCATGTAGTCGAGATACTTGCCGGTCGGCGCGATGCTGGTGCCGTTCGGCCCGAGGCCGCGGTTGCCGTCCGAGAAGCCGACATGGCCCTTCACCGTCAGCGGCGTGCTGGGGATGCCCGCCGAGCCGTCAACCCAGATGTAGAGGTTGTCTTCCTTGTCGCCCGGATCGTTGTAGATCCCGGTCGCAGCGTCAGCGCCGCTGAAATACCAGCGACCGAGCGCTTCCTGCTTGGGCGCATAAGCCACGCCGACGAGGAGGCTTGCCGGCCCAAACGTGCCTGACACCTTCACATAAGGCTCGGCGAAGTCCGTCTTGTCCGCGCCGCCGGGATACATGTACCACGTGAGGCCGGCATCGACCGTGACACCGGGCGACACTTCGGTGCGGAAGCCGCCGAACAGGTCGAGCTCCATGTTCGACCCGCCGAACGTGCCCCAGCCCGCAAGGTTGGAGGCCCAGGTGCCGGCATAAACGCCGCTTTCGTGGCTGACGGTGATGCCGCCCTGGACCGCCATTTCCTTGTCCGTCTGGGATACGCCGCGGAAACGGTAATCCGAGACCAAAGCGACGCTGCCGCTGACGGTGACTGGCTTGGGTGGCTCTTCCTCCTGCGCGGCGGCGGGAAGAGCGAGGACCGCGAGCACCGCGGCCGGGATATACTTCAAGAACGTCATGGAACCTCCTGGTTGAAAGAGGCTCCTCCTGCGTCCGATCCGCCCGCGCTCCTCCTCCCCCCGAGGGAGCGGTCGCGGGCTGGTCGGACCACACAACGCTATCGCAGCATGACGTCTTGAATGTTTCCGATTTGCGTCAAAGTGTTTCTGGCTGGATCAGGCTGCCAGTGTTGCCATGCGGCCACGTTGGCCCTGCAGCACGACCGGGTTGCCCGCTGCCTTACGCCGCTGGAACCAGTCCCGCAGCATCTCGGCCGTGGTGTGATCGACCGATTCCACCTTGGTGACGTCCAGCCGCACCGGCACGTTCGGCGGCACGCGATCGAGCGTTGCCGAAAGCTTCGGCAGCGTGACGAACGTCGCCGCACCATCCAGCGAGATGGAGTGCGCATCGCCCTGCTGCTCTTCGAACACCTTGAGCCGCAGGCGGCGCAGGTTCGGGATCAGTTCGAGCACCGTCAAGGCGATGCCGATCAGCACGCCCGTCAGCAGGTCAGTCGCCACCACCATGATCAGCGTCACCGCCCAGATCGCGACCGGCAGCACGCCATAGTCACGGAACAGGTGCTGCGCATGCTTCAGGCTGACGAGCCGCCAGCCAGTGACGACCAGCACGGCGCCAAGCGCCGCCATCGGGATCGAGCGCAGCAGCCAGGGCAGCAGCGCGACGAAGCCGAGGATCCACACGCCGTGCATCATGGCCGAGGCACGCGTGACGGCGCCGGCCTGCACGTTGGCCGAGCTACGCACGATCACGCCCGTCATCGGCAGCGAGCCGGCAAAACCGCACAGCAGGTTGCCGACGCCCTGCGCGCGCAGTTCCTTGTTGTAATCGGTGCGCACGCCATCGTGCATCTTGTCCACCGCCGCTGCCGACAGCAGCGTCTCAGCCGACGCGATGAACGCGATGGCGAGCGCCGCCGCGATGATCGACGGTTCGAGGAAGCGCGACATGAAGCCGGCTTCGGGCGGAGCGATCGCGCCGAGGATCGATTCGGGAACGACGACCTTGGCGACGTCGAGGCCGAGGCCCACCGACAGCAGCGTCGCGGCGACGACGCCGACCAGCGCCGCGGGCACCAGCTTCAGCGCGTTCGGGCGGAACTTCTCCCAGCCGAGCATCGCACCGATGGTGACGAGCGCCAGGAAGAAGGCGAGTTCGGTCGCCTGGATGTTGCTGAACGACAGGCCGAGCAGCCGGCCCGGCATTTCGGCCAGGTTCTCAGGGCCCGAGGAGAAAGGCTTGGCGTCGAACAACACGTGGAACTGGCCGACGACGATCAGCACGCCGATGCCCGCGAGCATGCCGTGCACCACGGCAGGGCTGATCGCGCGGAACCAGCCGCCAAGCTTGAATATGCCGGCCACCACCTGGATGATGCCGGCGAGAATCAGGATCGGGCCTAGCGCCGACAGGCCCTTGTCCCGGACGAGTTCGAACACGATCACCGCGAGGCCCGCGGCCGGGCCCGACACCTGCAGCGGCGAGCCGGCGAGCGCGCCGACCACGATGCCGCCGATGATGCCGGTGATCAGCCCCTTCTCGGGCGCGACGCCCGAGGCGACCGCGATGCCCATACACAAGGGCATCGCGACCAGGAAAACGACGATCGAGGCGGTGAAATCCCGCCCGAAGAATTTCAGCGATGGAATCGAGACGCCGGGGCGCTCAATGGCTTCCTGCTTCATTCTGCAGCGTCCTGATACATGAAGTCAGCCGCCAGGCGGCGCGAGGCCGGCTGCGCAACCGGGAGCGGCTGATCGCCGCGGATCGGCACGAAGCGGCCCGTCTCGCCGTCAAGCGCCAGCATGCGGCCGGCGTGGATGTCGACGAACCAGCCGTGCAGCGCGATCTCGCCGCGCGCGATACCCGCCGCCACGGACGGATGCGTGCGCAGGTGGTTGAGCTGCACCACCACGTTCTCGAGGCTCGCAGCGCGGACCGCGGCGCCATTCTCAAGATCGGGGTAGGACGTGTCGAGCACGCTCTTCGCCGCGGTGCTGTGGCGCAGCCATGCCGCGACATTCGGCATCTTTTCCACCATTTCCGGGCTGACCAGCGCCTTCATCGCGCCGCAGTCCGAATGGCCGCAGACAATGATGTCACGCACGCCAAGCGCCATCACGGCATATTCGACAGTGGAAGTGACGCCGCCGTTCTGCGTTGCATGCGGCGGAACAATGTTACCGGCGTTACGGCAGACAAAGAGATCACCCGGCTGGGCCTGCATGATCTGTTCGGGAACCACGCGCGAGTCCGCACAGCTGATCATCAAGGCCTTGGGCTTCTGGCCATCAGTCGCGAGCTGTGAATAGAGCGCGCGGCTGTCTTCGAAGACCTTCTTTTCGAAGTCGAACACTCGACCGATGAGTTCGTTCATGTGCGCTGCTCCTAACTTTCAGAGCAGCGTATCTACGCGCGGCATATTTCCGCAGCGCCGCGACAGTGTTAAATTTTGTGTCTGCCGTTAGATCTCTTGATCGGCAGGACAACGCACGCCTCCAGCCCGCCGGATGGCCGGTTGATCAACGTCAGGGTGCCACCTTCGGCCTCGATCGCCTGCACCACGATCGGCAAGCCAAGCCCGAACCCGATCGTGTCGCGGCCGCGCGCCGGATCGAGGCGAACGAACGGTTCCAGCACATGCGCCATTTCATGCTCGGGGATGCCCGGCCCGTCGTCCGTCACGCGGACGATCGCCTGCTCCGCGTCCGTCTCCAGCGCGACCGTCACACGCTGACCGTAATGGAGCGCGTTCTCGACGAGATTGGTGAGCGCGCGCTTCACCGCGAGGCGGCGGACGCTGAGATCGAAATGGTCCGGCCCGACATAGGTCGCGTCGCGGCCGCGATCGATCGCGTCATCGACCAGCGTGGCGCACAGCACGGCAAGGTCGATCGACGTCGGCGCCTCGGGATCGGCATCGCCGCCCAGGAACGCGAGCAGCGAGGCGATCATTGCTTCCATCTCGGCCACGTCGCGCCCGATCGCCGCACGTGTGTCGGCGCTGGCGATCGCCTCCGTGCGCAGCCGCAGCCGGGCGAGCGGGGTGCGCAGATCATGGCCCACAGCAGCCAACGCCTGCGTACGCGCATCGATCAGTGCGGAAATGCGCGCCTGCATGCGGTTGAACGCCTCGACCAGCCGGCGGACTTCGCCAGGGCCGTCCTCCGGCACCGTCACCACCGGATTGTAGCCGATCCGGTCAGCCGCCTCGGCGAGCTGTCGCAGCGGCCGCAGCGTCCGCCTGATCATCAACCCGCCGATCACCATCAGCGCGATGGCCGGCACCAGCGCCAGCACGATCCGCTCGAACGCGAAATCGAGCTTCGCCACGGCGTCCAGTGTACGGAAATGCAGCCAGCTTCCGTCGCGCAGCCGGATCGCACCGATCACCTTGGAGCTTTGCCCCGGCGAGATCAGCCGCAATCTCAGGTCACCGCTGCGCAGCGACGGCTCCCACTCCACGATCTGGCGCCGCATCTGATCGAGCGCGGGATCGAATACCGGCACGTCGGCAGTGCCGTTCCAGTGCAGCTCGTATCGATCGGTCGTCAGATCCGCCGCCATCGTCGGGCGCTGCTCGGGCGTCCGCTCCTCGATCAGCCGCCGGCTGATGACGAGATGCTCGGCCAGACGCCGCGCCTCGTCGTCACGCACCGAGAATTCGCTCGCCCGCTCGTACAGCAGTGTCGAGACACCGAACTCGATCACCATCGTCAGCAACAGGATCGCGAGGACCTGCCCGAGCAGGCCGACCGACGGGAGAAGTCGCCTCAACTGCGCTCCACCGGCACGTTCAGCATGTAGCCGACGCCGCGCACCGTGATGATCGGCGCCTGCTCGCCTGCGCTCGACAGTTTGCGGCGGAGCCGGCTGACGAGCACATCGATCGAACGATCCGAACTGTCGCCAAGCCGCGTGCGCGACAGCTCGATCAGCCGCTCGCGCGCGATCACGCGCTGCGCATGATCCGCCAGCGCCACCAGCAGGTCGAACTCGGCGCCGGTCAGGTCGACGGTGGCGCCGGTCGGCGAGGTAAGCTCTCGGCGCGGCAGGTTGATGGTCCAGCCCTCGAACGTCATCACGCCCTGGTCGCCCTCGCCCGAGCGGCGATCGAGCGCCGGGCGGCGAAGCACGGCGCGCACCCGCGCCACCAGCTCGCGCACGCCGAACGGCTTCGCGATGTAATCATCCGCGCCCAGCTCCAAGCCCACGACGCGGTCCGTCTCGCTCGAGCGCGCGGAGATGAAGATGATCGGGACGTCGCTCTTCTGGCGAAGCGACCGGCACAGGTCGATCCCGCTGGTGCCGGGCAGCATGATATCGAGCAGCACCAGGTCGACCGGGCCCGAATCGAGCGCCAGCCACATTTCCGGGGCCGCGGAAGCCGGCCGAACCGCGAATCCATTTTCCTGAAGCGCACGCGCCGTGAGCATGCGGAGGGCCGGATCGTCCTCGACGAGAAGAATGGTGGGGGCGGTCATCCTACGGATGGAGGTAGGCGGTCAGGGCCGCTTCGGTCAATGTTGCGCAACTTTGTTGTTGAAGGGGGTTGCGGGGTCAAAAAGTCGCTGCTAGTGGCCGCGCCTCACCCAGCCCGGAAGCATCCGGGACACGGCGCCAGAGCGGGCGTAGCTCAGGGGTAGAGCACAACCTTGCCAAGGTTGGGGTCGAGGGTTCGAATCCCTTCGCCCGCTCCAGTTCCTGCTGCATCAGGCAGCGGAACTGCATTGCCGGACGGGTCACCGTCATCGCGAACAGCATCGATAGCGGCCGCCGGATCAGGCCGGCGCGCTTGCCCCCTGCGTTCCCGCGGCGTCCGCGCCGCCCTCCACGCGAACGAAGCGCGCCGGCACCGCGAAACGCGCGCCGGCAGCCTCCACGCGGCGCATCAGCTCCAGCAGCAGCCCCTCCTGCAGGCGGACATATTCGTTGAAGTCCGATCGATCGACGTAGCTGAAGATCTCGATGTCGATCGAGCTTTCACCAAAGCCCTTGAGACTCGCCCGCGCGCCTTCCAGCAGGTACTCCGCCTCCGCCAGCGCCTCGCGGATGCTGACCAGCACGCGCTCCACCGTGTCGGCGTCGATGCCGTAGGCAAGCTTCAGCGTCGGCGCGAACAGGAAGCGATCTCGCCAAGCGAAGTTCTCGATCTGCTGCGAGGAAAAGACGCTGTTCGGGATGGTGATCCGCGTGCGGTCGTTGGTGCGGATGCGGGTCGACCGGATGCCGATGTCCTCCACCGTGCCGCTGACATCGCCCACCTTGCAGAAATCACCCACCCGCACCGGCTCGTCGGCGACGACGGAAATCGAGCCGACGACATTCTCCACCGTCTTCTGCGCGCCCAGCGCAATGGCGATACCGCCGATGCCGAGTGCGGCGATGCCGGTCGTCACGTCCACGCCCAGGATATTCAGCGCCTGTACGGTCGCGAACATCAGCAGCAGCAGCTTCAGCGCGCGGCGAACGAAGATGATGATCGATCGTGCGCGGAAGCGCTGGCTGTGCTCCATCCGCGCCGCGACGAGATCCGCGCCGATGCCGATCATCCGCCACAGGAACCAGCAGAAGCCGACGAAGGCGAGCGCCCCGGCGAACCGCCCGGTCAGCTGCCGCGCGACGAACGCCACCTCCAGCGTGCGCGTGGTGGCGAGGAAAAGCAGCATCGACACCCACAGGCTGAACGGCGTCGGCGCGGCGCACAGGAGCCGCCACAACAGCCCCCCGTCCTCTCGCCGCTTCACCCGCCCGAGCCCGCTCATCAGCAGCGCGACAATCAACCGAATGGCGAGGTAGAACAGCACCGCGCCGCCGATCAGGATGATCCAGTCGGCCAGCGGCGCCCCGCCAATGTCGGTATCGCGCATCGCGCTGGGGAACAGGCTGCGCAGCCGGCTGCCCGCCGCCTCGACGTTTGCCGCCGGCAGCGACGCGATGCTTGCCGCACTCAGCAGCCAGATCGTCTGCCCGTCGTCGTTGGTGGACTGGGTGGCGATCAGCGGCACCTCGGCCGCCTTGTCCTTGCCGGGGAGCGTGCCGACCCGCTCCTCGTCGATCGGCAGCTGGTCATCGATCCGGCCCGTCGCATCGTTCGACAGCTGGACCGGCTGCATCAGCGATCCGCCGGCATCGAGCGCCGCCTGCAGTCGCCGCGCCGCCTCCGGCCCCGCCGCGGCACGGCGCGAGCGCGCGATCCGTGACAGGTCTAGATACTGGCTCGCCCGGTCGTAATCCTGCGCCGACAGGGCGTTGATCAGCCCGGTCGCGAGGCCGCGCGGCGTCCCGCGGCCATAAAGGTCGGCCGCTGCCGGTGCGCTGGCATTGGCCGTGTCCGCCGCCTGCGCCTGGAGCCGCGCGGGCGCGAGCAGGAACGCGACGAGGAACAGCAGGACAGGAAGAACGTGACGGAGGCGGATGGGGCTTATCGTCATGCACGTCGGTACGCAGCCGCCCCCGCTGTCGTTCCCCCGAGGCGACGAACCGTGCTCCGCACCGCGCGGGCGGAACGCCTCTATAGCCGGCGGGAAACGCGGATTTCGCGGCCACGCTGCGACCTTGCTACAGCATGGCCATGACGAAGAGAGCGATTCGCGTCGGAATTGGCGGCTGGACCTACGAGCCCTGGCGCGGCACGTTCTTCCCGCCCAAATGGCCGATCAAGCGCGAGCTGGAATATGCCAGCCGCCATGTCACCGCGATCGAGGTGAACGGCACCTACTATAGCGGCTTCAAGCCGGCGACCTTCGCCGGCTGGGCCAAGACCGCTCCCGAGGATTTCGTCTTCACCCTCAAGGCCTCGCGCTACGCCACCAATCGCAAGGTGCTGGCGGAAGGCGGGGACTCGATCCAACGCTTCGTCAGCCAGGGGATTACCGAGCTTGGCGACAAGCTTGGTCCGATCATGTGGCAATTCATGGCCACGAAGAAGTTCGACGCCGAGGATTTCGCCGCTTTCCTTGCACTGCTGCCCGCCAGCCAGGACGGGATCGCGCTCCGCCACGCCGTGCATGTCCGCCACGAAAGCTTCGCCGTGCCGGAGTTCGTTGCCATGTGCCGCAAGGCAGGCGTGGCGATCGTCTATGCGGATTCGCGCGATTATCCGGCGATCGCCGACGTCTCGTCCGACTTCGTCTATGCCCGGCTGGAGGATGCGGTGGAGGAGGAACCGGCCGGTTATTCACCTGCCGCGCTGGACAAATGGACCGATGCTGCCCGGCTATGGTCGAAGGGCGACCGGCCTGATGGCCTGCCCTATGTCGCCGAGCATCTCGCGACCACGCCGCGGGACGTGTTCGTGTTCTTCATCAATGGGTTCAAGGAAAGAGCACCACACGGCGCCATGGCGATGATCGAGCGCCTGTCGGCATGAAGACCGTACCAAGAACCGCAAAGAAGTCTGCGGACGTTCGCCAGATCGTATAGTAATGGACGGAGATGTCGACCCGCGGCTGCCTCATCATCGTCGCCGCCATGCCATCCTTTCTACTCGCCGCTCTTGCAGCAACCCTTGCGTGGAACGCATCGGAATGGTCCCTTCCTCCGATTGCCAAAAAGCTCAACGGAGCCATGAGCGCACGCGACGCAGAGTTCAAACGGCGCGTGTCGTCGCGGTACCAGCCGGGTAGACCGGAGCACCGGCTCGTCTCTGACATGCGGGCACAAGCCTTTACGCTCTCGACCGAACGGGGAGGCTGGGCCGAAGCGGAACTGCAGCGGTTCGTTCTCTGCGGCAACGAGGAATGGTCCGATTACTGGCAAGCGAGCGGCGGCAAGATAACGCAGGTCGCTGGCGTTTACCGCGTGATCTGCCTGTGAATGCGACCACGCTCGCGGCGGTTACGCGGAGGGGCGATGCGTCTCTGCGGATCCTGCATCCCGCTTGCGCCGAAGCAGGCGCGTCGCGAGCCACCGGCGGGCGGGTTCGTCGTAGAGCTTGAGACTGGCAAAGGCGATCAGCAGCGCCGCGGCGAGCACGCCGGCACCGACCAGCGCGCCCGATACCGTGGACGGCTGCGTATTGGCCACCCAAGCCGTGTAGACATACACCAGCGGAAAGTGCGTGATGTAGAGCGGGAGCGACAAGTCCCCGAAGAAGCGCGCGATCCGCACCGCCACCCCGTCCGCTGCCTTGTCCCCCGCCCCGATCGCGACGATCAGCGGAAACAGCAGGATCACGCACGCCGCCTCATAGAGTCCGTTCAGCCACAGGCGATCCAGTCCGCCGAAGCGCGGCAGGCTGACCGCGACCACCAGGAGCGCGGTGCTGATCGCGAACGCGTGCGGCAGTCGTATCCTCAGCCCCAGGCGCATCATCAGCACCCCGGCGAAGAACGGGTACATGACGCGGGTCAGCCCGATCCTGATGCCGTTCGGATCGAGCGCCCATCCGCCGATCAGGTCGCCGCGCGGGCCGGCCATTGCAAGATGGACCAGCGCGCCGGCGCAGATGGCGACGAACACTGCCATGGCGCGGTTGGACAGCCGACGCAGCCCGATCGCATAGAGCAGGTTCGCGACATATTCGTAGAACAGCGACCATTGCGGGCCGTTGAGCGGATAGATCTCGTCCCAGCCGCGCACGTCCCCGCTCTTGGGCAGCGGGATCATGACGAAAGCCAGCAGCATCACGCCGACGACTTGTGCCCCGGTCGCTTCGCCGATCTTGGGAAACACGGAGGAGCCCTGGAAGGCGAACAGCAGCGCGCCGATGATGCTGCCCAGGATCACCATGGGTTGCAGCCGCACCACCCGCCGTTTGACGAAACCGATAAGGCTCAGGCGCCCCCAGCGATCGTCATAGGCATAGGCAATGACGAAGCCCGACAGCAGGAAGAAGAAGTCGACCGCCAGATAGCCGTGATTGATGATCTGCACCTGCGGATCGCCATGGGCATAAGGCTCGAACAGGTGGAACAACACCACCATCAAGGCCGCGACCCCGCGCAGCCCGTCGAGCATGACGAAATGGCTCTTGCCCGGTGCCGTAGGGTCAGTGGCAGTGGGGGCGGTGGCAGGAACGGCGCTCACCGGCGCGCCGATGCCGGGGCGTGCCGCGTGATGCAAGCATCGCCTCCTGCTCAACTGCTGGCCGCCGCGCGAGCATGATGGCCGCTAAGAAGCCTCAGGTCGACGAGACCGGACCCTCGGCCGCCGCTGCCGCGGGCTTCTCCGCCCCCTCCTCCGCCTGCGCCGCATCGTCGCCGCGCACCGGCGCGCTCTGCTGCACCGGCGCAGTGGGGATCGTGCCGATGATCGCGGCGGTCTCCAGCGTATCGAGCGCGCGCCGGGCCGCCACGTAGCGCGCGGCAGCGCTCGTCCATTTCGTCGCCTGGGCAGCGCCAGGCAGCCGGCTGATCTCTTCCAGCGCCGGCTCGACCTGCCCCGCGTCCAGCATCCGCCGTGCCCGCGCCAGCCGATCCGCGGGCAGGGGCGACGGCGTCGTCGCCTCGTGCAGCACGACGAGGCTGCGCAGTTCGTTCAGCAGGCCGTCGAACCAGCCGTTGGCGCCCGGGTTCAGGAGCACTGTCGCATTGGCATCCAGCGCCTGGCGCAGCGCCTCGATCGTCACCGGCTCGCGACCAGCCTCGATCACCGTGTCGACGGCGTCCGGCTGCGTCGCGCCGAAGCGCATGCGCAACTGATCCTCGAGATAGCCAAGCGAGGTGCCGCGATCGATCGCGCGCCGCGCGGCAAAGGCGACCAGGATCGCCTCCGCCCGCCCGGCGCGGTCGGCCGCGTTGGATACGTCCGCCCCGATGCCGGCGGCGCGTGCCTCCAGTGCCGCAAGCTGTGCAGCCAGCGCATTCTCGCGCGTCAGCGACATGGCATCCCCGCCGGTCGGCGCGACGGGGCGCGCCGACGTCGTCACCGGCGGAACGGGCGCCTCGATCGCGGGGCTGGGCTCGGCCGCGGGATCGGCGCCGTTGGTGAGCCACGCATTATCGTTGCGCATCCCGACCCACATCAGGGCCAGTCCGATGGCAAAGATCAATCCAACCGCGAGCGCGAAGGGGCCGATGCGGGATCGGCGCGGGGCGGCATCTTGCGGCGGCGCAGCATCGTCCATGGGGGGTCTTATCCCCGCCTGCGCCTCAGGGGTCAATCGCGAGCGTGGTCGCAGTCGCTACGAGACTGGCATCATTGGGCGCGTCGGCGATGCAAACCGCATCCCATCCCCTGCCCGGCGCGCGCGCCACCTTGTCGCTGATCGCCGCCAGCCGCACCGCGCCGCGCGGCACGCCATGGCGCCCGATCAACTCGGAAAAGCGCTCCGCCGCGCGGGTCGAATGAAGCAGCGCCACCGCACCGCGTGCGACATCCAGCGCGCCATCGGGTAGCGGCAGCGGATCGCTGGCATAGACGGCGACGTCGGTGATCCCGCCAAGTGCGGTTCGCTCCCGTCCCGTCAGCCGCAGGATCCGGCGCCAACCCCGCGCATGGGCTAGCGCGATCGCCGCCACGCCATCCGTATCGCCGGTAACCGCGACGTGAAGTCCGGCCGCTTCCGCCGCCTCCGCCGTCGCGGATCCCACCGCGATCACCGGCAGGCCGCTCAGCGCCTCCAGCCCCGCCCCCGCCTGGCGAACCGCATTGGCGCTGGTCAGCAGCAATGCGTCGAACGCGGCTTCCGGCACCGACCAGGGAAGCGGCACCACCTTGAACAGCGGCAGCCGGATTGCTTCCAAACCAGCGTTCGCCAGCCGCCCCGCCGTCGCGGCGTCGCCGGGCGCGGGACGAAGCACCAGCGCCGGACGCCGGGCGGCGCGCACGCTCACGCCCTCACCCCTCGAACAACCGCCGCACGTCGGGCGCGGCACGGCCAAGCAGATCGGCCGCCAGTGCCGCGCCGACCGCCGCGCCATCGCGGCCCCCCAGGCAGCCAGCGACATGCGCGTGGCCGTCTTCCGCCAGCAGCTCACCCTTGAGGGTGATCGTGCCGTCGTTGATCGTCGCCAGCGCGCCGACCGGCGAGTGGCAGTCCGCCTTCAGCGCGGCGAGCAACGCGCGCTCCGTCAGCACGCAGGCCATTGTGTCGGCGCAGCCGATCGCGGCGACAAGCGCGCGTGCTGATCCGTCGGCCAGCGTCTCCACCCCGATCGCGCCTTGAGCGGGCGCGGGCAGCATCACGTCAGTGGGGATCGGCGTGCCGGTGTCGTGCCGGCCGAGCCGCTCCAGCCCTGCCGCCGCGAGCAGCGTCGCGTCCACCTCGCCCGTCGCCAGTTTGCCCAGCCGCGTGTCGACATTGCCGCGGAACAGCACGATGCTGAGATCCGGCCGCCGCCGCAGCAGCTGCGCGCGCCGCCGCGGCGAGCTCGAACCCACCACCGCGCCTCGCGGCAGATCGTCGATCGCATCGACGCCGATCAGCCGGTCGCGCACGTCAGCGCGCGGCAACATGGCGGCGATCACGATCTCGCCGGGACGAATCGTCTCCACGTCCTTCATCGAATGGACGCAGGCATGAACCTTGCCGGCAAGCAGCGCGCGATCGAGTTCCTTGGTCCACAAAGCCTTGCCGCCGATCTCCGCCAGTGCGCGGTTCTGCACACGATCACCGGTGGTGCGGATCTCGACGATCTCGACATCGTCAAAGCCATGTTCGGCCCAGCCCGGCGCGGCCATCAGCGCGTCGCGTACCATGCCCGCCTGCGTCAGCGCCAGCGGGGAGCCGCGGGTTCCCAGTTTGAAGGTCTTGCTCACAACCACAGCCCTATCGGCCCCCGCTTCCCCTTCGACAAGCTCCAGCTTTGACAAGGCTGGCGACAAGGTTGGGCCAAACGGGTAAGCCGGCGCCATGCTCATTCTCGGCCTTGAATCCTCGTGCGATGAAACCGCGGCGGCGCTCGTCACTGGTGATCGGCAAGTGCTGGCGCACCGGCTCGCCGGGCAGGAAGCCGCGCACCGGCCATTCGGCGGCGTGGTGCCAGAGATCGCCGCCCGCGCGCATGTTGAGGCGCTGGAACCGCTCGTCGCCGGCGCGCTCGCCGATGCGGGCGTCAGCCTCAGCGATGTGGATGCGATTGCTGCGACCGCAGGCCCGGGCCTCATCGGCGGCGTCATGGTCGGCCTCGTCACCGGCAAGGCGCTGGCCCATGCCGCCGGCAAGCCGCTGATCGCCGTGAACCACCTGGAGGGTCACGCGCTGAGCCCGCGCCTGTCCGATCCCGACCTTGAGTTACCCTATCTGCTGCTGCTCGTCTCGGGCGGGCATTGCCAATTGCTGCTGGTGGAGGGCGTCGATCGCTACCGCCGGCTCGCCACGACGATCGACGACGCGGCTGGCGAAGCGTTCGACAAGACGGCGAAGCTGCTCGGCCTCGGCTTCCCCGGCGGCCCGGCGGTGGAGCGCGCCGCGCGCGCCGGAGACCCTGCCGCCGTGCCGCTGCCGCGCCCGCTGTACCGCTCACCCGAACCTCACTTCTCGTTCGCTGGCCTGAAGGCAGCGGTGGCGCGGATCGTCGGCCATTATGCGCCGGAAGATATTGCCGCCTCGTTCCAGGCCGCCGTCGTCGATTGCCTGATCGATCGCACCGCGCGCGCCATCAATCGTGCGCCCGGCGCGACGGCGCTGGTCGTCGCCGGCGGGGTCGCGGCGAACAGCGCGGTCCGCGCCACGCTGTCCGCGCTGGCCGCCGACAATGGCCTGCGCTTCGTCGCGCCGCCTCTCTGGCTGTGTACCGACAATGCCGCGATGATCGCCTGGGCCGGGGCGGAGCGTTTCGCCGCCGGGCTCACCGATCCGCTGGATGTGGCGGCGCGCCCGCGCTGGCCGCTCGATCCCGGTGCGGAGGCGGTGCGCGGCGCCGGGGTGAAGGCATGAAGATCGGCGTCATCGGCGGCGGTGCCTGGGGCACGGCCCTGGCACAGGTTGCGGCGCGCGGCGGCGACGTCCTCCTCTGGGCGCGCGAGCCGGAGGTGGTAGAAAGCGTCAACGAGCGCCGCGAGAACACCCTGTTCCTGCCCGGCATCGCGCTGTCGCCCGCAATCCACGCCACCGCCTCGCTCGATGATCTGGCGGACCGGGATGCGCTTCTCGTCGTAGCGCCCGCGCAGCATGTCGGCGCGGTGCTCGCGGCGACGCCGGTCGGCGGGACGCCGCTTGTCCTGTGCGCGAAGGGGATCGAGGCTGGCACGCGGCGGCTGGTAGGCGATATTGCGCGCGCCGCGCATCCGGATGCGCCGATTGCCGTCCTCTCCGGGCCCACCTTCGCGCATGAAGTCGCCGCCGGTTTGCCGACCGCGGTCACCCTCGCGTGCGCCGATCCGAACCTGCAGGCGCGGCTCGCGGCCCGCCTCGCCAGCCCCAGCTTCCGCCCCTATGCCTCCAGCGACGTGATCGGTGCGGAGATCGGCGGCGCGGTGAAGAACGTCCTCGCCATCGCCTGCGGCGTCGTCGAGGGCGCCGGGCTCGGCCAGAATGCCCGTGCGGCGCTGATCGCGCGCGGTTTTGCGGAAATGACCCGCTTCGGCATCGAGCGCGGCGCCAATGCCGAGACGCTAGCGGGCCTGTCAGGCCTGGGCGATCTCGTCCTCACCTGTTCCTCGACCAGCAGCCGCAATTTCTCGCTTGGCCTCGGCTTAGGCCAGGGCCGTCCGGCATCCGAGTTGCTGGCCGATCGCCGCACGGTCGCGGAAGGCGCCTTCACCGCACCGGTACTTGCCGAGATCGCGCTAGCGGCGGGTATCGACATGCCGATCACAGCCGCCGTCACACGCCTGCTCGCCGGCGCGGCTGCAAGCGACATCATCGGCGAACTGCTCGCACGGCCCTTGCGGGAAGAGCGGTAATGCGCTGGGCGGCGCTGCCGCGTGCAATTAACGCCGGCAAGCCGCTCGCCATGGCCGATCTGCGCGCGTTCCTGGCGGCCGAGGGCATGGCCGAGGTGAAGACCCTGCTTGCCTCTGGCAATGCGATCTTCTCCTGTGACGTGGAGGATGGCGCCGCGCTCGAGGCGCGGCTCCACGCCGCCGCCCGCGACAGGCTGAAACTCGACACCTTGTGGTTCGTGCGCAACCACGCCGATCTCGCCGCGACGGCCGCCGCCAACCCCTTCCCGGACGCGACCGCGACACGCCCGAACCGGGTGCAGGTGTTGTTCCACCACGCACCCATCGCACCTGCGGTCATCGAGGCGCTGTTCACGCATCATGCGGGGCCGGAGCGCCTCCACGCGGTGGGCCGCGAACTCTACGTCGATTATCCCGACGGCGTCGGCACGTCGAAGCTGCCTTCGGTGATGGCAAAGGCGAAGCTGCCGCCGTCCACCGGCCGCAACTGGAACACCTTGCTCAAACTGGTCGAAGCCACCGCCTGAGTGCAAGTACCGGGCGGGTGGCGGCGACACCCACCACCCGCCTTGGCGATCAGCTGCGGAAGAAGGCCAGCAGATCCGGATTGATGACGTCCGGATGGGTCTGCGCCATGCCGTGCGGGAAGCCGTCATAGGATTTGAAGCTGCCGTTCTTCAGCAGCTTGGCGGATTTCGGCCCGTGATTGGCGAAGGGCACGACCTGGTCGTCAGTGCCGTGCATCACCAGCACCGGCACGTCGATCGCGTTCAGATCCTCGGTGAAGTCGGTCTCGGAGAAGGCCTTGATGCAGTCGTAATGCGCCTTGGCCCCGCCGGTCATCCCCTGCCGGAACCAATTGTCGATCAGACCCTGGCTCACCGTCGCCCCATCGCGATTGAAGCCGTAGAAGGGCCCGGAAGCCACCGTGCGATAGAATTCCGGCCGGTTGGCGATCAGCGACGCGCGAAAGCCGTCGAACACGTCGATCGGCACGCCATCGGGGTTGCTGTCCGACTTCACCATCACCGGCGGCACCGCGCCGAGCAGCGCCGCCTTGGCCACCCGCCCGGGCTCTGCCCGCGCGACATAATGCGCCACCTCGCCGCCGCCGGTCGAATGGCCGACATGGATGACTTTCCTCAGATCCAGCGCGCGCACCAGTTCGGCGACGTCGGCAGCATAAGTGTCCATCTCGTTGCCGGTGTCCGTCTGGCTCGACCGGCCATGGCCGCGCCGATCGTGCGCGATGACGCGAAACCCTTCGCCCAGGAAGAACATCATCTGATTGTCCCAATCGTCGGCCGACAGCGGCCAGCCGTGATGGAACATGATCGTCTGCGCGTCCTTGGGACCCCAGTCCTTGTAGAAGATCTCCGTGCCATCGGTGGTGGTGATGATGCCCATGATAATCTGATCTCCATCATCGCGGGCGAAGGCGCCGCGCATCGTACGTCAACCGACATTCCCCAAGTGGCCTGCCGCTTGACTTCAAGATCGCCTGATTTTGCTCGCTGGGCAAGCGTTTTTCGCCCC